>NZ_JAXCWH010000009.1:0-247413 GCF_034045165.1 Massilia sp. CFBP9026 | reverse complement strand
TAGCCGCCGGCTGCGCCCGCTGCGCCCGCGCCACCGGCCGAGTCGGCCGCGCCGCTCGCGCCGCCTGCGCCGCCGGCTGCGTTGCCGACGGTCGATGCGCCGGTCGATGCGGTGCCGGCAGCAGCGTAGCCGCCTGCGCCGCCAGCCGCGCCAGCTGCGCCCGAAGCCGAGCCGCCAGCTGCGCCGGTGGCCGAGGTCGAGCCGCCGTAGCCCGTGCCGCCGGTCGAGCCGGTGCCGGCTGCGCCGTTGGCGCCGCCGGTGTTCTGGGCGGTGTTGCCGATGTTGCTGATGTTATTGCCCGACACGGTGCCGGTCAGCGAGCTGGTTGCGTTGGCCGACGAGGTGTTGAACGAGTTGGCGACCGACGAGTTGGCGCTGCCACCGTTGTTGGCGGCTGCGGCGCCAGCGGCTGCCGCGCGCGAGTCACCCGAGCTGTTGTTCTGGCCCGAGCTGTCCTGGCTACTGTCGTTGGTGGTCGTGGTGTTCGAGGTGATCGTGTCGTTGCTGTCGATCGTCGTGGTGTTGGTGCGGGTGTCCGACTGGGTGTTCGTGTTGGTGTTGGTCGCGGTACGGTTGTCCGAATTGTCCACCTGGTTGTTGTTGTTGGTCGTGTTGGTGCTGTTGTTGTTCTGCTGGCTGTTGTTGTTTTGCTGGCTGTTGTTGTTGGCCTGGCTGTTGTTGGTGTTGGTCGTCGTGTTGGTGCTGGTCGACTGGTTGTTGCTGTCCGAGGTGTTGGTGCTGCTGTTGTTGGCCTGGCTGTTGTCGGTGTTGGTGCTGGTGTTCGTATTCGTGTTCGTGTTGGTAGCCTGGTTGTTGCTGTTGGCCTGGCTGTTGTTGGTGCTGGTCGAAGTATTCGTGTTCGTGTTGGTGTTCGTGTTGGTGTTCGTCGCCTGGTTGTTGCTGTTCGAGCTGTCGGTGTTGGTCGACGAGTTGGTCGAGGTGTTGCCGCTGTTGCGGGTATCAGTGACGGTGCTGTTGTCGGTGTTGGTGGTCACCGACGAAGACTGGGTATTGCCGCCGCGAACGTCGTTGACGGAATTTTCTTGTGCGTGAGCCATGCTGAATGCCAGGGCGATCGCGGTTGCCAGGATAGTGCGCTTCATTGTTGCTCCCCTAATTGTCACTGAGTTGAATTCCCGGGGTCCCATGACGCCCGGTCCAACCTCCTATTAGCAGTTCCCATGCCAGCAGCATGTCGTTTTTGCAAGCCCTTGATTATGTAGGACTATTTTGATGAGTTCTGGCGGGATTAACGGGCGAAATGAAGCGGAACAATAGCTAAAGAACAAAGTGTCTCAGACCCGTGACAATTTGAACAAAAAGCCCATGAAACTGTATCGAAATGTCACTTTATGCGGGTTGTGCAGAGTGAACGGCATTCTGCAGCGCGCTGCCGTATGGCAAGCACGCTGGTAAGAAAAGCCTGTCAAATCAAGGAGGTCGCCGTAGGAAGAGGCCGACGGCAGGGAAGGGCGGGGACTTACGGAGAAATCGCGTGCTTGGCCATCAGGCGATACAGTGTCATGCGCGAGACACCCAGCTCGCGCGCGGCCTGGCTGATGTTGTTGCCGCTGCGCGCCAGGCTCTCGCCGATGGCGGTGCGCTCGGCCGACAGGCGCGAACTACCGAGGCCTTCCTTGACCGGGCAGATCGGTCCGGCGCTGGGCAGGTCGAGGTCTTCCGGCATGATCAGCCGTTGTTCTGCGAGCACCATGGCGCGCCGCACCCGGTTGATGAGTTCGCGCACATTGCCCGGCCACTCGTAGCGCGCCATCGCCAGCAGCGCTTCGCGGCTCACGCCCTTCAGTTGCGGGCTGCGTTCGGCCGCATACTTGTTGAAGATGAGGTCGGTCAGCAGCGGCAAGTCTTCCTTGCGTTCGCGCAGCGGCGGTACCTGGATCGGGAACACGCTGAGGCGGTAGTACAAGTCTTCGCGGAAGCGCCCCTCGGCCACGGCCTGCGGCAGGTTGACGTGGGTGGCGGTGATCACGCGCGCATCGACCGCGATGGTGCGGGTGCCGCCAACGCGATAGATCACACGCTCCTGCAGGAAGCGCAGCAGGCTGGCCTGCAGGTCGAGCGGCAGGTCGCCGATCTCGTCCAAAAAGATACTGCCGCCGGACGCCGCCTCGAGCAGGCCCTGCTTGTCGCGGGTGGCGCCGGTGAAGGAACCGCGCTCGTGGCCGAACAGCTCGGAGTGGATCAGGGCCGGCGACACCGCCGCGCAATTGATGGCGATGAAGGGACCGCTCGCGCGCTGCGAGCGCAGGTGGACTTCCTGGGCCGCGAGTTCCTTGCCGCTGCCGCTTTCGCCCGAGATCAGCACCGGCGCGTCGATCGCGGCGATCTTGTCGATATGGGCGCGCAGGCGCACGATGGCGCGCGAGGCGCCGTCGATGTGGCTGGCCCGCTCCGACGCCTGGCGCCGGTGCGGCGGCGTGGTCTTGGCCAGCGTCGCCATGCCGTGGGCGTGGCCGAGCGAATGCTTCAGCCGCAGCGCGTCGGCCGGGCGCGTATGGAAATCGACCAAATGGGCGGCGATCAGCTCGCGCAGCGCAGGATGGTCGAGGCGCGGCGCATCGAATACGCCGATCCAGCGCGTGTGGTGGTGCTGGCGCAGGAAGCGTTCGATTTCGGCGTCGCCCGCGCCGTCGCTGCTGTCGAGCAGGAGGCCGACGCCGTAGTGCTGCTGCGACAGGACCTTGCGTGCCGCGGCGATGTTCTCGACCACGCACACATCCCAGCCGGGTAGTTCTCCGTGGCAGGCGCGTGCATGCGCGCTGCCTTCACCCGAAATGCATAAGAGACGTTTTACAGACACCGTTGCCCTCGTTATCACTGGAGCTTTGCCAGTTCGTTGTTATCAGTGTGGGCGCGTCGCGCCTTACGCATCCATGCGGCAACTAATCCCTTGCTGCAGATTGCTGGCGCGAAAAGTATTGTTCCATTAAACCTTAAATGCCATCTTCATGGCGCACAAACATTAATAGAAGTTTAATGACATGTGCAATGGTGAATGTAATGTTTGCTTTTCCTCATAGCAAGGTCGCCAATTTTGTTGGTGGCGTGCTATCGATCTTACCGGCCCCATCTGTGGCCGGGAAGGGATCTCCCGACAATCTCTCGCTGCTGAGCGGCTTGTTAGCGCTGCAGGCGTTGTGCCCGTCCAACAAGGGCGCCTGAACGATGCCATGGCGCAGCAAAAGGCGCTGTCACCGTTACCTGTTGATGACCCCGAATGCAATACGCAGCAATTGCTCGACAGAAGTGACTCGGCCGCCATCGATCGCCCAATGCCAGCCCAGGTAGTTGGGTAACCAGCGTGACGCCACGCCATGGAAGCGCGCCAGCCATTCCTTGAAGCGCCGGTGATAGGCGTTAACATTTTGAACGTGGATGGCGCCCTCAGCGCCGTTGCGGACGCGTTCGCCCGCACTGAGATTGACGGCCTGGTGGGCGACGCCATGGGCACGGGCGAAGGCGGGATAGGCGGCGTTGGCATCGGTGACCAACAGCGCTTGGGGATCGAGTTTCGGCAGCAAGTGCTTGACCAGCTGGGTCACCTTCAAGGCGCCGCGACCAGTCACGGCGTCGATGGTCTGGCCGCTGCGGTCGCGCGCCACCAAAATGCAGTCGAGATGATGCGAGATGCCACGCAAGGCGGCCCTGCCGCCACGCTTACGCGGCCGGCGATCGAGCGTGCGTGAACCCTTCTGCGATTCGAGCAAGAACGTTTCGTCGGCCTCGACGATGCCGACCAGGCGCTCGGGCCGGTCGTCCTTGACCCGGTCGAGAAAGCGATGGCGCCAGCGAAAGGTCGTGTTGGGGTGCACGCCGAGCCGCTTGGCCGCAGAGCGGACTGTGCGGGAATCGAGCACCGTGTCCAGATAATCGAGCCACTTGCCCTTGTGCCTGAGCCGCGCCAGTGGCGTGCCGGTCAGGTCGTTGAAGGTACGGCCGCACGCGCAACAGCGATAGCGTTGCAGGTCGTTGGCCTGGCCATGCCGCTGGCAATGCTCGCAGGCGCAATCCGGGCAGCAACGCCCCTTTGACCGGATCTCGCCGATGAGGGCGACCACCCGGTCGAGCCCGGCTGCCGGATGCAGGGCGGCGAGTACCTGCTGACGCTGCGGCTGGTTCAGCAGCTCCAGCTGGGCGAACAATTTCTCAAACTTCGGCGCTTTCATCGTGCGCTCCCGATCGATGACGACCAGGATTGGACCGCGGGTCAGCTCAGCAGTTCAATGCTCATCCATATTTAACGATGACAGCGCCCAGCAAAAAGGCTTCGGCGGCGGCCCGGCCGCCAATGACGCGGCCCGCTGTCGGCCTCCTTGTATAATGCGGCAACACCCAACCGTTTCGCACATATGACCAATACCACTCACTTCGGCTACAAGACTGTCGCCGAGGACCAGAAGGTCCAGGAAGTCGCCAAGGTTTTCCACTCGGTCGCCTCGAAGTACGACGTCATGAACGACTTGATGTCGGCCGGCCTGCACCGCGCCTGGAAGATGTTCACGATCGCCCAGGCCGGCGTGCGTCCCGGCTTCAAGGTGCTCGACATCGCCGGCGGCACCGGCGACCTGGCCAAGGCGTTTGCGAAGCAGGCGGGCAAGACCGGCGAGGTCTGGCTCACCGACATCAACGAGTCGATGCTGCGCGTGGGGCGCGATCGTCTCTTGAATAAAGGGCTTGTCACCCCAACCATGTTGTGTGACGCCGAAAAATTGCCGTTCCCGGACAATTATTTTGACCGGGTCAGCGTCGCCTTCGGGCTGCGCAATATGACCCATAAAGACCAGGCCCTGGCCGAAATGCGCCGGGTGCTCAAGCCGGGCGGCAAGCTGCTGGTGCTGGAATTCTCGAAAGTGATCGCGCCGCTGCAGAAACCGTACGATGTGTATTCGTTCTCGGTGCTGCCGTGGCTGGGCCAGAAGATCGCCGGCGATGCCGAGAGCTATCGCTACCTGGCCGAATCGATCCGCATGCATCCCGACCAGGACACCCTGAAGGGGATGATGCAAGACGCAGGACTGGAGCGGGTCCAGTATTTCAACCTGACGGCGGGTGTGGCCGCATTGCACACCGGTATCAAACTGTAGTTTCACTCTAAGGACGGAGACGATGAAAAAATTCCTGGTCACGACGATGTTGGCAGTCACCGCGTTCGCGATGGTGGCGGACGCCTTCGCCCGACCAATGGGCGGCAAGCGCTCGATCGGACGGCAATCGCAGTCCGTGCAGCAGCAGGGCCCGGCCCCGGCGCCAGCCCAGAGCATGCAGCGCCAGACGCCTAACTCGGCGGCACCGGCTGCCGCCGGCGCAGGCGCCGCGGGCGCGGCTGCCGCCGCCAAGAAACCTAGCATGATGCGCAATATCCTCGGCGGCGCACTGCTGGGCCTGGGCCTGGGCGCGCTGCTGTCGCACCTGGGCATCGGCGGCGCACTGGCCAGCATCATCTCGACCATCCTGATGGTCGCCCTGATCGGCCTGGTGATCATGTTCATCGTGCGCATGGTGCGCCGCAAGGACACGCCGGCCAATCCGGCCGCGGCGACCGCGGGCGGTTTCGGTGGCTTCCAGCCGCCCGCCGCCGGTTCGAACGCCACGCCAGAGATCGGTTCCGGCCTGCGCAACCAGCCAGCCGCTTTCCAGGGCAATGTAGGCCTGGATAAGGGCGCCGCAGCCGGTTTCGGCGGTGCTGCCGCCGCGACCACTTACCAGCAATGGGGCGTGCCGGGCGACTTCGACAGCGAAAGCTTCCTGCGCCATGCGAAATCGTCGTTCATCCGCATGCAGGCGGCCTGGGATCGCGGCGACACCGACGACCTGCGCGAATTCACCGCGCCCGAAGTGTTCGCTGAGCTGAAGATGCAGATCCAGGAACGCGGCGGCGTAGCCGACTACACCGACGTCGTCAACATCGACGCCCAGCTGCTGGGCATCGAGAAGACCGCGACCGACTACCTGGCGAGCGTGCAGTTCAACGCCATGATCCGCAGCGCCAAGGACGCGCTGCCGGAACCGTTCGTCGAAGTCTGGAATATGTCGAAGCCGCTGTCGGGCTCGGGCGGCTGGGTGCTGGCCGGTATCCAGCAGACGAACTAAGCCTTTAGTTTTGACGGAATTATTTTTCGATAAACATTCCGTGTCACCGGGTTTGCGCCCGGCAAACTGGTAAGATCAAAACCGCCCGCATCAACCCGGGCGGTTTTGTTTTTTGAGGGTTGTCCTTTCATGTTTCCTAGTCTTTCCTCACTGTCGCCTCAGCACGCTCTCACGCTGCCCGCGGTCGCCGCGATCAACCACTTGCTGGCCCAGGAAGCCTGGGCCAGGGCCTTGCTCATGCGCCATGCCGGCAAGGACGCCTGCATCGACGCCGGCCTGGCCCGCCTGCGCATGCTGGTCGGACGCGATGGCCTGCTGGAAGCCAGTCAGGGCGATGCCGCGGCCAGCGTCACGATCCGCGTGAAACCGGCCGACCTGCCGCTGATCGCCCAGGACCGCACGCGCGCGCTGTCGTACGTCAAGATCGAGGGCGACGCCGAGTTCGCCAACGTGATCTCGCAGCTGGCCAACGGCCTGCGCTGGGATGCCGAGCACGACCTCGAGCGGGTAGTGGGGCCGCTGGGCGCCCATCGCCTGGTCAAGACCGCGCGCCGCACCGCCGGCGGCGCGACCGAGGCGGGACGGCGCCTGGCCGAGAACCTGGCCGAGTTCCTGGCCGAGGAAAGGCCGGTGCTGGTGCGGCCGGTGCAGCGCGAAGCGTTCGCCGCCGACGTGGTGCGCCTGCGCGACGACGTCGAGCGCACCGCCAAGCGCATAGCAAGACTCGAGCAAAAGCTGGCCCAGCTGGACGCCGCCACACCCTCCATCATATTGACCAGCGCAGACCACCACCCGGATCGTCGATGATATTGAAATTCCTGCGCCTGCTGCGCATCCTCACCGTCTTCACCAGGTACGGCCTGGACGAGATCGCCGTCACCAGCATCAATGCCCCGCGCACCGCGCGCCTGATGAACACCTTCTTCTTCTGGCGCACGATCACCTCGCCGCGCGCGATCCGCCTGCGCCAGGCGCTGGAAGAGCTGGGCCCGATCTTCGTGAAGTTCGGCCAGGTGCTGTCGACCCGGCGCGACCTGGTCCCGCCCGATATCGCCGACGAGCTGGCGCTGCTGCAAGACCGCGTGCCGCCCTTCGGTTCCGACCTGGCGGTGGCCCAGATCACGCGCTCGCTGGGCGCCCATCCCGACCAGCTGTTTGCCCGCTTCGACCGCGAGCCGGTGGCCTCGGCCTCGATCGCCCAGGTCCACTTCGCCCAGCTGAAGGATGGCAAGGAAGTCGCGGTCAAGGTGCTGCGTCCCGGCATGAAGAAGCTGATCGACGAAGACATGGCCCTGATGCGCCTGGCGGCCAGCCTGATCGAGCGCGTGTGGGGAGAGGCGCGGCGCCTGAAGCCGCGCGAGGTCGTGGCCGAATTCGACAAATACCTGCACGACGAGCTGGACCTGATGCGCGAGGCCGCCAATGCCAGCCAGCTGCGCCGCAACTTCGCCGGTTCCGACTTGCTGATGGTGCCCGAGATGTATTGGGACTATTGCTCGAGCAGCGTGATCGTGATGGAGCGCATGTACGGCATCCCGATCTCGCAGATCGACCGCCTGGCCGCCGCCGGCGTCGACCTCAAGAAACTGTCGAGCGATGGCGTGGAGATCTTCTTCACCCAGGTGTTCCGTGACGGCTTCTTCCACGCCGATATGCACCCGGGGAACATCCTGGTCTCGACCGCGCCGGAAACGCTGGGCCGCTATATCGCGCTGGACTTCGGCATCGTCGGCACGCTGAACGATTTCGACAAGGATTACCTGTCGCAAAACTTCCTGGCCTTCTTCCGCCGCGACTACAAGCGCGTGGCCGAGGCCCACATCGAATCGGGCTGGGCGCCCTCGACCACGCGCGTGGACGAGCTGGAGGCCGCGGTGCGCGCCTGCTGCGAACCGATCTTCGACCGTCCGCTGAAAGACATCTCGTTCGGCCAGGTGCTGCTGCGCCTGTTCCAGACCTCGCGCCGCTTCAATGTCGAGGTGCAGCCGCAGCTCGTGCTGCTGCAAAAAACCCTGCTCAATATCGAAGGGCTGGGACGCCAGCTCGATCCCGACCTGGACCTGTGGAAGACCGCCAAGCCGCACCTCGAGCGCTGGATGACGGAACAGGTCGGCTGGAAAGGCCTGACCGACCGCCTGCGCGCCGAAGCGCCGCGCTACGCCCAGATCTTCCCGCAGCTGCCGCGCCTGGTATTCCAGGTGCTGGAGCGCGAATCGAAAGGGCAGATGACGCATCCGCATGGCGGCAGCAGCGACATGCTGGCCATGGTGCTGCTCGAACAGCGCCGCACCAATCGCATGCTGGCGTTTTTGACCTGCATGGCGGCGGGGTTCGGGCTGGGGCTGGTGGCGCTGTATTTGCTGTGATTGGACGCGTGGAAGGCAGAGCCTTCCACCCTACGTGCCTGAGCGGTAGCGTGGACGGCTCCGCCGTCCACGCGTTCACACCACGTTCGCGGAACCGCAGCCCAAAAAGAAAAAGCCCGCAGACGCGGGCTTGGCAAGCTAGTGTTCTTGTACGGACCGCGCTGATGCAGGCATCGCGCAGTCTTCTGTTTCTTCTGGACGGCGGGTGGCAGGAGTTTCCTGCTACCAACATTCGGTGAAGCAGGCCGTATTAAAACATCTGCGCCATCCTTGAGCAAACGAAACACCTGTTGACGATGGTGAAAAACAACATCCTTTCGTGCGCGCTTGCCCATTCGCCGTGTCTGTGCCAGCCGAGGCAGGCCGCAAACGGTTAATTCCCCTGTAAAAGCTTTATAATTCAGGGTTTTGAAGATTTTTGCGGAGCACACAGCATGCCGATTTACGCCTACCGCTGCGAAGAATGCGGTTTTACCAAAGATGTACTGCAAAAGATTTCGGATCCGGTCCTGACCGTGTGCCCGTCCTGCGCCAAGCCGTCCTTCAAGAAACAGGTGACTGCTGCCGGCTTCCAGCTCAAGGGTAGCGGCTGGTACGTGACCGATTTCCGCGGCGGCACGCCGCCCGCTACCGGCACGGCCAATAATGGCAATGGTGCGGCCCCAGCCACGCCGGCCGCGTCGACCGAGGCCAGTACCCCGGCAGCGGCCCCAGCGGCCCCGGCCACGCCGGGCACGTCCGGCGGCGACAAGGGCGGCACCTGATCCGGGCGCGGCTTTGACGCCGCACGCCAACAAGAATAACGGGAATCCGATGCGCAAATATTTCATCACCGGCCTGCTGGTCCTGGTCCCCCTGGTCATTACTGCCTGGGTGCTGAACCTGATCATCAGCACGCTGGACCAGTCGCTGCTGTTCGTGCCTGACGCCTGGCAACCACGCAGCATGTTCGGCATGGACGTGCCGGGCTTCGGCGCGGTGCTGACCCTGGCCATCGTGTTCCTGACCGGCCTCTTGACCAACAACCTGGTCGGCAAGTACATCGTGCGCCTGGGCGAACGCCTGCTCAAGCGGGTGCCGGTGGTCAGCTCGCTGTACGGCAGCGTCAAGCAGGTGTCGGACACGCTGTTCTCGCCGTCGGGCAATGCCTTCCGCCAGGCGGTGCTGGTGCCGTATCCGCATGCCGATTCGTACACCATCGCCTTCCTCACCGGCGCGCCGGGCGGCGAAGTGGCGCGACACCTGGGCGGCGACTACGTCAGCGTCTACGTGCCGACCACCCCGAATCCGACCTCGGGCTTCTTCCTGATGATGGAACGCAGCCGCGTGAAAGAGCTGGACATGACGGTCGATGCGGCATTGAAGTACATCGTCTCGATGGGCGTGGTCGCGCCGGTAGAAGTGCCGTCCAGCGCATCGCCCACGGCGATCAAGTAATACCGAATCAACGAATAGTGGCCGCCTTCGATGGCGGCGCGAGCAATCAACCAACCTGGAACGAAAACTATGTCCACCATGCGTACCAACTACTGCGGCCTCGTGACCGAGGAACTGCTGGGCCAAACCGTCAGCCTGTGCGGCTGGGTGCACCGCCGCCGTGACCACGGCGGTGTGATCTTCATCGACCTGCGCGACCGCGAAGGCCTGGTGCAGGTGGTCTGCCATCCGGACAACGCCGCCGTCTTCAAGGCCGCCGAACACGTGCGCAACGAGTATTGCCTGCGCATCGTCGGCACCGTGACCAATCGCCTCGAAGGCACGGTCAACAACAACCTGAAGTCGGGCAAGATCGAAATCAACGCCAGCGAAGTCGAAGTGCTGAACGCCTCGGTGCCGGTGCCGTTCCAGCTGGACGACGACAACCTGTCGGAAACCACCCGCCTGACGCACCGCGTGCTCGACCTGCGCCGCGGCCAGATGCAGCACAACCTGAAGCTGCGTTATAAAGTCTCGATGGAAGTGCGCAAGTACCTGGACAACCTGGGCTTCATCGACATCGAAACCCCGATGCTGACCAAGTCGACCCCGGAAGGCGCGCGCGACTACCTGGTGCCGTCGCGCGTCAATGCCGGCAACTTCTTCGCGCTGCCGCAGTCGCCGCAGCTGTTCAAGCAGCTGCTGATGGTCGCCAACTTCGACCGTTACTACCAGATCACCAAGTGCTTCCGCGACGAAGACCTGCGCGCCGACCGCCAGCCTGAATTCACCCAGATCGACTGCGAGACCTCGTTCCTGACCGAACAGGAGATCCGCGACCTGTTCGAAGAAATGATGCGCGTCGTGTTCCGCAACACCACCGGCATCGAGCTGCCGAACCCGTTCCCGGTGATGGACTTCGCCACCGCCATGGGCACCTACGGTTCGGACAAGCCGGACATGCGCGTCAAGCTGCAGTTCACCGAACTGACCGAGCTGATGAAGTCGGTCGAGTTCAAGGTGTTCAACAGCGCAGCAAACATGCCAAACGGCCGCGTGGTCGGCATGCGCGTGCCGCAGGGCGGTTCGATGCCGCGTTCGGAGATCGACGCCTACACCCAGTTCGTCGCGATCTACGGCGCCAAGGGCCTGGCCTACATCAAGGTCAACGAGAAGGCGAAAGGCCGTGACGGCCTGCAGTCGCCGATCGTCAAGAACCTGTCCGACGAAGTCCTGGCCCAGATCCTGGAACTGACGGGCGCGCAAGATGGCGACCTGATCTTCTTCGGCGCCGACAAGGCCAAGGTCGTCAACGACGCCATTGGCGCGCTGCGCGTCAAGATCGGCCACTCGGAATTCGGAAAGAAGGCCGGCCTGTTCGACGACGTCTGGGCGCCGCTGTGGGTGATCGACTTCCCGATGTTCGAATACGACGAAGACGGCGACCGCTGGACCGCGACCCACCACCCGTTCACCGCACCGAAGGACGGCCACGAAGACATGCTCGAGACCAACCCTGGCGCCTGCATCGCCAAGGCCTACGACATGGTCCTGAACGGCTGGGAGCTGGGCGGCGGTTCGATCCGTATCCACCGCGAAGAAGTCCAGAGCAAGGTGTTCCGCGCGCTGAAGATCGATGCCGAAGAAGCGCAGCTCAAGTTCGGCTTCCTGCTCGACGCGCTGCAGTACGGCGCGCCGCCGCACGGTGGCCTGGCCTTCGGCCTGGATCGCCTGATCACGCTGATGACCGGCTCCGAGTCGATCCGCGACGTGATCGCCTTCCCGAAAACCCAGCGTGCGCAGTGCCTGCTGACCAACGCCCCGTCGGAAGTCGACGAGAAGCAGCTCAAGGAACTGCATATTCGTTTGCGTAACGAGCCCAAAGTCGCCTAAGAGCGCGTAGGGTGGACGGCTGCGCCGTCCACGCGTCCAAGCGACGCGTGGATGGCCGCCGCGCCATCCCAAGCCATGAAGCCCTACAAGATCCCGGAATCGGTCCTGGTCGTGATCCACACTTCCGACATGGAAGTGCTGGTGCTCGAACGCGCCGACCGCCCGGGCTTCTGGCAATCGGTCACCGGCTCGCTCGACGCGCCGGACGAGCCCTTGCTGCATACTGCTGCGCGCGAATTGTTCGAAGAGACCGGCATCGTGGCCGATGGCGAACGCATCCGCCTGCGCGACTGGCAGCTCTCGAACGTCTACGAAATCTATCCCGTCTGGCGTCATCGCTACGCCCCTGGCGTGACCCACAATACCGAGCACGTGTTCTCGGTCTGCGTGCCGCGCGACATCCCCATCCTCCTCAGCCCGCGCGAACACCTGCGCCATGCCTGGCTGCCGCATCTGGAGGCGGCGGACCGCTGCTTCTCGGCATCCAACGCCGAAGCCATCCTGCAACTGCCCCGCAAAATCGCTTAAAAATTGCGAACAGCAAATAAAATTTCCTCAAAGAAGGTTATTTGCCGAAAATCAGCATTGAAATATGGTATCTATGCGCAATAAAATGACGTTTTTTAACAAAAGTACGTAGGTACTTTTTTCAAAAATGGTCTGTGCGTGGCCGCGCATATGAGTTCGCTCAAACCCATTCTCTCCTATGAAAATACATTTGAATACACTTCACCTGTCTTTTTCATAACAGGATGAAATTTTGTCGAATTGCATGTGCACGAGATATTCCACGTTTGACAGGTGTAAATGTGTGGATTAAGGTCAACGGCTCACCCATGGTGAATTTTTGATGTGCAACTTTTAAGTGGATGATTCTGGGAGATAAAATGGATAACCTCGAACTGAATAGCGACAAGAAAGTTAAGGCAATCACCCTAGGGGACGACTGCATCTATATTGACCTCTTCGACGGCCTGCGCCTGAGCGGGCCGCTGGCGCCGCGCGAGGAAAAGCAGGGCGCGCAAGAGCGTCGTCCGCGCCGCATGATCGTGTCGGGGCATGAAGCGGTCTACGACACGGCGCTGGCGCTTGCCTGAATGTCAGATTCAGCTCAGTTTCAGTAAGGGCGCGACGGCGTCAAAACTGACCGCCGCGCTCCGCGCTCCAGCGTCATGCTGTGAAGCGCACGATTGGGCCCGTTTCACGAGAACGGCGGTCCGATCCGGGTAGAATGTTCCCATGAAAATCCGTGTAGCCACCTACAACATTCATAAGGGCGTTTCGTCCCTGCGCAGCACGCCACGCGTGATCGCGCTCAAGAAAGCCATCGCCGAATTCGACGCCAACGTCGTCTTCCTGCAAGAGGTGCAAGGGCGGCACGACCGCTTCCAGGCGCGCTTCGGCAAGGAAGACCGCGGCCATCGTCACTGGCCAGAGACTGCCCAGTACGATTATTTCGCGCCGGACGCTCACCACACTGCCTACGGGATGAACGCGGTCTATGACCACGGCCACCACGGCAATGCGCTGCTGAGCTGCTGGCCGATCGAGAATTCGCACAACCACGACGTCTCCGACCACGCCTACGAGCAGCGCGGGATCCTGCACTGCATCCTGGGCGCGCCCGAATGCCGGGTGCACTGCTATGTGGTCCACCTGGGCCTGTTCGAGGGCAGCCGTGGCCGCCAGACCGCCTCGTTGATCGAGGCCGTCAATGCTTCCGCGAAACCTGACGAGCCGGTGATCATCGCGGGCGACTTCAACGACTGGCGCAACACCCTCAGCGACAAGCTGCGCAACGCCCTGGGCGTCAAGGAAGTATTCGACGAACTGGGGCCGCGCTCGCCGATGGGCGATATGGTGCGCAGCTGGGCCGGCCGCCAGCCGCGCCTGGCGCCGGCCCGCACCTTCCCGGCCATGCTGCCGTGGTTCAGGCTCGATCGCATCTATGTGCGCGGCTTCAAGGTCAACAACGCCAAAGTGATGCACGGTCCCTTGTGGGCCAAGCTGTCCGATCACGCACCGATCGTGGCCGAGCTCGAACTTACACAAGGGCCATGCGCAGTCTGACCTTTGTCGACAACAATGACATCGCGCTGCTGCAGAGCGGCATTGCTTTCTTCCCGGCGCTGATCGAAGCGCTCGACGCCGCCCAGCACGAGGTCTTGTTCGAGACGTATATCTTTGCCGAGGACGAGACCGGCGCCGCCGTGCGCGACGCCCTCGCGCGCGCCGCCCTGCGCGGCGTGAAGGTGAGGGTGCTGGTCGACTGGTTCGGCACCGGCCACCGCTGCTGCGGCCGGCTTGGCCCCACGCTCCTGGAAGCCGGCGCCCAGTACCGCGTCTTCAATCCCTGGTGCCGGCGCGGCATCGCCCGTTCGCACCGCAAGATCGCCGTGATCGACCGCGAAGTGGCCTTCGTGGGCGGCATCAACGTCAACGACGACTGGCTGTGCGACCACGCCGACGGCCATCGCCTGCCAGCGCCGCGCTGGGATTTCGCGGTGCGCGTGCGCGGGCCGCTGGTGGCCCAGATCCACCACGAGGCGCAAGTCCAGTGGACCCGCAGCGGCCGCCTGCGGCTGCGCAAGCGCTTCCAGTTGTTCCGCGAGATGCGCAAGCAAGCCATTCCCTCTTGCGAAAGTCCGGCACGGGCCGCATTTGTGGTGCGTGACAACCTGCGTAACCGCAGCACGATCCAGAAAGCCTACCTGCAAGCGCTGGGACATGCGCGCCACAGCGTGCTGCTGGCGACGCCGTACTTCGCACCGGGCCGCAAGTTCCGCAAGGCGCTGGCGCATGCCGCGCGGCGCGGCGTGCAGGTGACGCTCTTGATCGGGGTGGGGGAGTTCAAGATCCAGGATGCGGTCGCGCATTCCTTCTATCCCAAGCTGCTGGCCGACGGCGTGCGGGTGGTCGAATACCGCAAGACCCAGCTGCATGCGAAGGTGGCGGTGGTCGACGACGACTGGGCCACGGTCGGTTCCAGCAATTGCGACGGCCTGTCGCTGTTCCTGAACCAGGAGGCCAATGTCGTGGTGAGCGATCCGGTGTTCGCTGCCACCATGCGCGAGCACATCGAGCGCGGCATTGCCGATGGCAAGGAGGTCTGCCCACAGGAATTCGCCCACACCGGCTGGCTGCGCCGCGCCACCTATGGCATGGCGTATATGGCCTACAAGCTGGTGATGCGGGTGGTCACCTTCGGCTACACCTAGGGATATTAGAAAGAGAACATGGAAAAAGAGAACGTACGAATCGATAAATGGCTGTGGGCGGCGCGCTTCTTCAAGACCCGCTCGCTGGCCCAGGACGCGGTGGAACGCGGCCGGGTGCGCATCGGCGGCGAGCCAATCAAGCCGGCGCGCGCCGTCAAGATGAATGACAAGATCCTGATCGACAACGGTTCCGATCGCTGGGAAGTGATCGTGGCCGCGATCTCGGGCTCGCGCGGCCCGGCGCCGGTGGCGCGCACCCTGTATTTCGAGACCGACGAGAGCATCGCGCGGCGCGAGAACGACAAGACGGCGCGCCGCCTGTACCCCGAGCCGAGCATGGAGATCAAGGGCCGGCCGACCAAGCGCGACCGCCGTGCGATGGAGCGCGTCGGCGAGGAATGACGACGGCGCAATGCCACCCGTCAACGGGATATCCTGTTCCGTCAAAATGCTGTACCTTTATGGCTGAAACAACAAACTTTCATTCGTCGCCTGCGGTGGCGGATGGAAGCGCCTCACGGCGCCGTCTCCCGGCGCCGGTGCTTGTCTTGCGTTGTCTTGCATCAATAGAACGCCACCTCTAAGTTCCCGTTTGACATTCCTCGGCTGATAGATAATAGTACGAGCGTTCGGATTTTTTTCGATTCAGGGGCAGCCATCAGTACTTCAGCAAAATTCATGCGCAAGGGCGAACAGACGCGAGCCGCAATCCTCGACGTCGCGCTCGAGCTCGCCAGCCGCAACGGCCTCGAAGGCTTGACCATCGGCCTCTTGGCCGACCGGATGAGCATGAGCAAATCGGGCGTGTTCGCCCACTTCGGCTCACGCGAAGACCTGCAGCTCGAGGTGGTCAAGCTCTATCACCACCGCTTCGAGCAAGAGGTCTTTTTCCCGAGCATCAAGGAAGCGCGCGGCCTGCCGCGCCTGGTGGCGATGTACACGAGCTGGGTCAAGCGCGTCTCGGTCGAGATCGCGTCGGGCTGCATCTATATCAGCGGCGCGGTCGAATACGATGACCGCGAGGGCCCGATCCGCGAGCAGCTGGTGTCGATGGTGCGCGCCTGGCAGGAAGCCTTGCTGCGCAGCGTGCAGCAGGCGGTCGAAGCCAGGCACCTGCGCTCCGATGTGGATGCCGCCCAGCTGGTGTTCGAGATGCACGGCCTGATCCTGGCCCTGCACCACGATGCGCGCTTCCTGCGCAACCCGGGCGCGGTCGAACGCGCGCGGGCCGCCTTCGAGCGCCTGGTCGAGAATTACCGCAATCCCCAACTACCGCAAGACCATCAGGCGGCTTGAGCCGCCTGCCACGTCCAACATCTTTACCCTTGTTCAGGAGATAACCATGGGTCAGTACGTCGCGCCAATCCGGGATATGCAGTTCGTTCTGCATGAATTCCTCAACGTCACCGAAGAATTCAAGAGTCTGCCGAAGTACTCGGAGATCGATGCCGACATCATCAACCAGGTGCTCGAAGAAGGCGCGAAGTTCACGCAAGAGGTGCTGTTCCCGCTGAACCACTCGGGCGACCGCGAAGGCTGTCATTTCAACGCCGCGGATAAGACCGTCACGACCCCGAAGGGCTTCAAGGAAGCGTATAAACAGTACGTCGAAGGCGGCTGGGCGGCGCTGGCGTGCGATCCTGAATACGGCGGCCAGGGCCTGCCGATCACCCTGAACAACTCGTTCTACGAGATGCTGAACTCGTCCAACCAGGCCTGGTCGATGTATCCCGGCCTGTCGCACGGCGCCTACGAGTGCCTGCTGGAGCACGGCACCGACGACCAGAAACGCCTGTACCTGCCAAAACTGGTCTCGGGCGAGTGGACCGGCACCATGTGCCTGACCGAAGCCCACTGCGGCACCGACCTGGGCCTGTTGCGCTCGAAGGCCGAACCGCAGGCCGACGGCACCTACCTGATCACTGGCTCCAAGATCTTCATCTCGGCCGGCGAGCATGACATCTCCGAGAACATCATCCACCTGGTGCTGGCGCGCCTGCCGGACGCGCCGGAAGGCTCGAAGGGCATCTCGCTGTTCCTGGTGCCGAAGTTCCTGCCACAAGAAGACGGCTCGCTGGGCGAGCGCAATGGCATCGCCTGCGGCGCCATCGAAGAAAAAATGGGCATCCACGGCAACTCGACCTGCCAGATGAACCTGGACAGCGCGCGCGGCACCCTGATCGGCCAGCCGCACAAGGGCCTGCAGGCGATGTTCGTGTTCATGAACGCGGCCCGCCTGGGCGTGGGCATGCAGTCGCTGGGCCTGACCGAAGTCGCCTACCAGAACGCGCTGGCCTATGCCAAGGACCGCATCCAGATGCGCAGCCTGTCGGGCCCGAAAGCACCGGATAAACCAGCCGACCCGATCATCGTGCACCCGGACGTGCGCCGCATGTTGCTGACCGCGAAAGCCTATGCCGAAGGCGCGCGCGCCTTCTCGTCGTACGTCGCGCTGCAGATCGACCGTGAACTGAACCACACCGACGAAGACGTGCGCAAGGAAGCGGCCGACGAAGTGGCCCTGCTGACCCCGATCATCAAGGCTTTCATCACCGACAACGGCTGGATCGCGACCTCGGAAGCGATGCAGGTATACGGCGGCCACGGCTACATCGCCGAATGGGGCATGGAGCAGTACGTGCGCGACGCCCGCATCAATATGATCTACGAAGGCACCAACACCATCCAGTCGCTGGATCTGTTGGGCCGCAAGATCCTGATGGACAACGGTGCCAAACTGCGCAAGTTCGGCGAGAAGATCAAGACTTTCGTGGAAGATAACGGCCTGGACGAGCAGCTGTCCGAGTTCGTGACCCCGCTGGGCGAACTGGGTGACAAGGTCACCAAGCTGACCATGGAAATCGGCATGAAGGCCTTCCAGAACCCGGACGAAGTGGGCGCCGCCGCCGTGCCTTACCTGCGCGTGGCCGGCCACCTGGTGTACAGCTACCTGTTCGCGCAACAGGCCAAGATCGCGCTGGCCAAGCTCGATTCGGGCGACAAGTTCTACGAAGCCAAGCTGGCGACCATCCGCTTCTACTTCGCCCGCCTGTATCCGGAAACCGCGATGCTGATCCGCCAGGCACGTTCGGGCGCCGCGAACCTGACGGCGCTGGATGCTGAGCTGTTCTAACCACTACACGTCGCACCGTCGTTCCCGCCCTCGCCGGGCGCCTTGGCGGGAACCTAAGTTTGCTAGCGCTGCCACAGAGCTGAAAAACTTGGGTCCCCGCCTTCGCGGGGACGACGAGCCAACTAAGGAATAAGGAATACACATGTCCAATTTCATCGTCAAGAAAGTCGCCGTGCTGGGCGCAGGCGTGATGGGTGCGCAGATCGCTGCGCACTGCGTGAACGCCAAGGTGCCGGTCGTGCTGTTCGACCTGCCTGCGAAGGAAGGTCCAAAGAACGGCATCGTTCTGCGCGCCATCGAGAACCTCAAGAAACTGTCGCCGGCCCCGCTGGGCAACAAGGATGACGCGGCCCTGATCGAAGTGGCCAACTACGAGGACAACCTCGACGTGCTGGCCGGCTGCGACCTGATCATCGAAGCCATCGCCGAGCGCATGGACTGGAAACACGACCTGTACGCCAAGGTCGCGCCGCACATCGCGCCGCATGCGATCTTCGCCTCGAACACCTCGGGCCTGTCGATCAACAAGCTGGCCGAAGGCTTCGACAGCGAACTGAAGGCGCGCTTCTGCGGCGTGCACTTCTTCAACCCACCGCGCTATATGCACCTGGTGGAACTGATCCCGACCGAAGGCACCCGTCCTGAAATCCTGGACCAGCTCGAGACCTTCCTGACCTCGACCCTGGGCAAGGGCGTCGTGCGCGCCAAGGACACGCCGAACTTCATCGCCAACCGCGTCGGCATCTTCGGCATGCTGGCCACCATCGTCGAAGCCGAGAAGTTCGGCCTGTCGGTGGACGTGGTCGACGACCTGACCGGCGCCAAGCTCGGTCGCGCCAAGTCGGGCACCTTCCGCACCGCGGACGTGGTCGGCCTGGACACCATGGGCCATGTGATCAAGACCATGCAGGACAACCTGAAGGACGATCCGTTCTTCAGCGTCTACAAGACGCCGGACATCCTGGCCAAGCTGATCGAAAAGGGCGCGCTGGGCCAGAAGACCGGCGCCGGCTTCTACAAGAAGGTCGGCAAGGAGATCCAGCGCCTGGACTTCGCCACTGGTGAATACGTCGCCGGCGGCGCAAAGGCCGCCGACATCGTCGGCCGCATCCTGAAAGAAAAAGACCCGGTCAAGAAATTCAAGGCCATGCGCGATTCGACCAACCCGCAGGCGCAGTTCCTGTGGGCGATCTTCCGCGACGCCTTCCACTACATCGCGTTCCACTTGGATACGATTGCCGACAATGCGCGAGACATCGATTTCGCGATGCGCTGGGGCTTCGGCTGGAGCGTCGGTCCGTTCGAAACCTGGCAAGCCGCCGGCTGGACTCAGATCGCCCAGTGGGTCAAGGAAGACATCGACGCCGGCAAGGCGCTGTCGACCGCACCGCTACCGGCCTGGGTGTTCGAAGGCACCGTGGCAGAGAAGGGCGTGCACACCCCTGAAGGATCGTACTCGGCTACCCGCAATGCCTATGTTCCTGTGTCGGACCTGCCGGTCTACAAGCGCCAGCAGTTCCGCGCACCGGTGGTTGGTTCGACCACGCTGGACGCCAAGACGGCCGGCACCACCGTGTTCGAAGACGACTCCGTGCGCCTGTGGCACTCGGACGACGAGATCCTGGTCATCTCGCTCAAGACCAAGATGCACGTCATCGGCGATGGCGTCATCAAGGGCATCCAGCGCGCGCTGAAGGAAGCCGAAGCAGGCTTCAAGGGCATCGTGATCTGGAATACCGACGCGGCCGAAGGCGGCGCGTTCTCGGCCGGCGCCGACCTGCAATCGGCACTGCCAGCCTTCATGGCCGGCGGCGCGAAGGCGATGGAACCGATCGTGCGCGAGCTGCAGGACACCTTCATGGCGATGAAGTACTCGAATATCCCGGTCGTCGCCGCAGTGGCCGGCCTGGCGCTGGGCGGCGGCTGCGAGCTGGCGCTGCATGCCTCGAAACGCGTGGCCTCGATCGAGTCGTACATCGGCCTGGTCGAAGTGGGCGTGGGCCTGGTGCCGGCCGGCGGCGGCCTGAAGGAAGCGGCGCTGCGCGCAGCCAATGAAGCCAAGGGCAACGACATCTTGCAATTCCTGAAGAACGGCTTCATGAACGCGGCTACCGCGCAAGTGTCGAAGTCGGCGCTGGAAGCGAAGGCCATGGGTTACCTGAAGGAAGACGACGTCATCGTGTTCAACGCGTACGAACTGCTGCACGTGGCAAAGACCACCGCGCGCGCCATGTTCGACGCCGGTTATCGTGCGCCTGCGCGCCGTACCTTCCCGGTCACCGGCCGTTACGGCTGGGGCACCATCCGCGGCCAGATGGTCAATATGCGCGACGGCGGCTTCATCTCGGCCTATGACTACCACCTGGGCGACACCATCGCCGAGATCGTGACCGGTGGCGACATCGACCAGGGCAGCGTGGTGAGCGAACAGTGGATCCTCGACCTGGAACGCAAGGCCTTCGTGGCCCTGCTGAACAATCCGAAGACCCAGGAACGCATCATGGGCATGATGCAGACCGGTAAGCCCGTGCGTAACTAACGCTGACGACTGAACAGGACTACTGACATGAGCAAACAACTTCAAGACGCATACATCGTCGCAGCGACCCGCACCCCGATCGGCAAGGCGCCGCGCGGCATGTTCAACAAGACCCGCCCGGACGACCTGCTGGTGCACGCCATCCGCGGCGCCATGGCCGCCGTGCCGAACCTGGACCCGGCGCTGATCGTCGACGCCATCATCGGCTGCTCGTTCCCGGAAGCCGAGCAAGGCTTCAACGTGGCGCGTAACGCCGTCGTGCTGGCCGGCCTGCCGAACACCGTGGGCGGCGTCACCGTCAACCGCTACTGCGCCTCGGGCATCACCGCCCTGGCAATGGCGGCCGACCGCATCCGCGTGGGCGAAGCCGACGTGATGATCGCCGGCGGCGTCGAATCGATGTCGATGGTGCCGATGATGGGCCACCATCCGTCCATTAACATGGAGACGTTCAGGGACGAGAACGTGGGCCTGGCCTACGGCATGGGCCTGACCGCCGAGAACGTGGCCAACCAGTGGAAGATCTCGCGCGAAGACCAGGACGCCTTCGGCCTGGAATCGCACCGCCGCGCCATCGCCGCCCAGCAGGCCGGCTACTTCAAGGACGAGATCACCCCGGTCGAGATCATCACCCGTACGCCGAACCTGGCCACCGGCGAGATCAGCGTCAAGAAACGCACCGTGGACAGCGACGAAGGCCCGCGCGCCGACGCCAGCCCTGAAGGCATGGCCAAGCTCAAGCCCGTGTTCGCGGCCAAGGGTTCGGTCACCGCCGCGACCTCGTCGCAGATGTCGGACGGCGCAGGCGCGCTGATCGTCGTCAGCGAAAAGATCCTGAAGGAGCACAACCTGACCCCGCTGGCCAAGTTCTCCTCGTTCGCCGTGCGCGGCGTGCCGCCGGAGATCATGGGCATCGGCCCGAAGGTGGCGATCCCCGCCGCGCTGGCCGCCGCCGGCATCACGCAGGACCAGCTGGACTGGATCGAGCTGAACGAAGCCTTCGCCGCCCAGGCGCTGGCCGTGATCCGCGACCTGGGCCTGGACACCAGCAAGGTCAACCCGATGGGCGGCGCGATCGCCCTGGGCCACCCGCTGGGCGCCACCGGCGCGATCCGCGCCGCGACCGTCGTGCATGCACTGCGCCGTAACAACCTGAAGTACGGCATGGTGACGATGTGCGTCGGCGCCGGCATGGGCGCCGCAGGCATCATCGAGCGCGTCTAAAAGACATGGCGGCTGCTCGCAGCCGCCGCATTTCAAGCGTGGGCGGGAAATCCAAGCACCGTACGTCAATGCCGCGAGCGTGATGTGGGGTGGGCGGGTCTCCCGCCCACGCGTCCAATCGGCCCACGAACAATTCTGGAGACAACACCATGACCATCCGCCTCACCAAAGCCGACGGCATCCTCACCATCGAATTCAACCGCGTCGAACGCAAGAACGCGATCACCGGCGCGATGTACCAGGCCATGGCCGACGCACTGCGCGAAGCCGAACAGGACGCCGCGGTGCGCGTCATCCTGATCACCGGCCAGCCCGAGATCTTCACCGCCGGGAACGACCTCGACGACTTCCTGAACAATGTGGGCGAAGGCGCGATGACGGCCGAGCGTCCCGTATTCCAGTTCATGACCGCGCTCGAAGGCGCGACGAAGCCGGTGGTGGCGGCCGTGGCCGGCGCGGCGGTCGGCATCGGCACCACGCTCTTGATGCACTGCGACCTGGTCTACGCCGCCGACAACGCCAAGTTCTCGATGCCGTTCACCCAGCTCGGCCTGTGCCCGGAATTCGCCTCGTCGCTGCTGGTCGCGCAATCGGCGGGCTATACGCGCGCGGCAGAGAAGCTGCTGCTGGGCGAGCCGTTCGTGGCCCAGGAAGCGCTGGAGATGGGCATCGTGGCGCGCGTGCTGCCGGATGCCGAGCTGCTGTTCTTCGCGCAAGGCCAGGCCGCCAAGCTGGCCAAGCTTCCGCCCGCATCGATCCGCACCACCAAGGCACTGATGAAGCGCGCGCGCGGCACGCTGGTGAAAGAGACCATCGCGGCCGAGAACGAGCGTTTCAGCGCCATGCTGACCGGCGCCGAGGCGAAGGAGGCATTCACTGCATTCTTCGAGAAGCGCAAGCCGGATTTCAGCAAGTTCGATTGATCTGTCTTGAAGAGGGTCCGACTGCGTGATGGTGAAAGCTTCATCGACGTGTTCGAGCCAGGTGCTTGATTCAAACAGGCAAAGATGAGCCATGGGTAACACTACAGCCCTGCGCAGGGAATTGAAGAAGCGTTTCTATCCGTTCGTTGCCGATCAAAATTTTGAGATCGATAGGACTTCCAGCCCTTTCAGCATCGACTTCCGTCGCATCACTGCTGAAGGTGTCGATGTATTTGACATTCAGTGGGAGAAGTCCGGTAGCCCACGCTTCGTCGTAAATTTCGGGCATTGCCCATCAGGTGGTGTGATTCATTTTGGCGAGCAGATAGCGCCCGAAAAGGTACTGTCGTACATGGGGTCATCGTCCGGCCGCTTGCAACCGGGGAAAAGTTCATCGACAAGATCCTGGTTCTGCCAGGATCGCTCATTTTTTCATCGCGTCGTGCTTCGACAGGCGCCTCGTCCGGCCGCCGCTGTCGTGGATGAATTGTTGTCGCTCTTTCCGGAGTTGGAGGAGTGGTTCACCCACCGGCGCCTGGGTCCGCATATGGTCATGGCCCACAATTCACGGCGAAAGCAGTCTGCCGTCATCGGCTAGACTTCGCCGCGTGCGCCGGCTCAAGCAGTATCTGCTTAAGTTTTGGCCAGGCCTTCCGATATTGTCGATATGAACAATGAATAGGGAGGCGGATATGAGCTTGAGTATCTCCAACGTCGGCCCGCAGGGAGCGACCCTCCCTGCCGCCAGGGTAAAACCTGCGGTTGCCGAAGCACGACAAGAAGCGGAAACCCCGGCCCAGGACAAAGTGACCCTGGGCGGACGACCAGCCGAGCCACTGACCTATGGCGGCAAAGGCGGCGGCAAGGTGACCCAGTCCGAGCTTGCGAGCATGATCGAGGAATCCGATCGCAAGGCCCAGCAAGTCATGGACCTGATCCGCCCACTGGTCGAGCAGCAGGGTCTCAACTTCGCCAAGGTGGTGAGCGGAGAGCAGCAACTGCAGGCGGATCCCGAAACCATCGAAGCGGCCAAGGCGGCCATCGCGGATGGCGGCGAATTCAGCGTGGAAAAGACTTCCGAACGCATCCTGGGCTTCGCCAAGGCAATGATCGGCGCCGATCCATCCAAAATGGACACCATTCGCGCCGCAGTCGAAAAAGGCTTCCAGCAAGCGCAGGACATGTTGGGGGGCAGCTTGCCCGAAATTAGCCAGAAAACCCTGGCCGCGGTGCAGGCAGGCTTCGATCAATGGCAGAAGGACGGCTTCCCGGCGGATTGATTCGCCAGTCCGTCGCGCTGCCGGGTTCGCAGATTTATTTGGCCTCGCGCGGTGGCTTGAGGCTCTTGCTGTAAAAACCCGACGGATCGAAGCAACAGACCCGCTTCTTGCCGGCCGCCAGCATGTCGCCGGCATCGGCTACCCGGCTGGCACGGGTCTTGGCCTGTTTGGCCGACTCGATCCAGTGGACCCAGTCGATGCGGGCGATGGTGGTGGTGGCGTCCCAGGTCGCCCTGGCTGGCGGTGACGCGTCGAGCACCTTTTCGAGTTCGGGCGGCACTGGCGGCTCCATCTCCTCTGGCGCTGGTGCAATCTCGAATTCAACCGTGGTTCCGGCAGCGACGCCCGCGCTTTCCATCAGCGTCTCCGGAAGCTTGAACCAATGGCTCAATTGGCCGTCAGGCTCGAGCGTCGCATGGAAGGGGTGGCCACCGATCTTGCCATGCATGCTGGTTCTTCCGCGTCGTGGAAAGAGGTCACTAACCGATTTCGGCAAGACGACGAACGCCCAGCCTTCCTCTCCATGCAGGTCGGCGGGACGAGACAACACGGCGTCAAAACGTGTAGTGGCGGCGGCCTGGCTCATGTTTGCTCCTCCTCTCCCTGGACGCGAAAGACGACATCGCGCTGGCGATCGCGTCGAACGTCACGCGGCAGCCGATATTCTGGCGCAGGTCCTCGTGCATCGTCACCCAGGTCTCGAGCGATATCGACAATTCGGCGGGCAGGATGCGCACCAGGCGCGGCTCGCTTCGGGCCAGCGCGACCTGGCAGATGCCGATGCCGGCATCGGCGCGGATCAGGGCCAGTTGCGCCAGGTCGTTGTCGGTGCGTAGCGCGAGATTGGCATGCTGGAACTGTGGCCAATGCCGCAGCGCTTCGCGGATGAACGGCGTGCCGCAGTCGTAGCCGATCAGCGTATGGCTGGCCAGGTCGGCGAGGCTGGCAGGTTCACCGCAGCGCGCCAGATAGCCACGGCCTGCATGCAGACCCCACTCGATGATGCCGGTACGACGCGCGATGAGCTGCTCTTGCGTGGGGCGCGAGACGCGCACGGCGATATCGGCTTCGCGATGCAGCAGATTCTGTACCTGGTTGACCACGACGAGTTCGATCTTTAATTCGGGATAACGTTCGCGTAATGCCGCGATAGCGGCCGGCATCACTTCGACACCGATCACCTCGCTCACGCTGACCCTGACGGTGCCCCGCACGCCGTGACCGAAACCACTGGCCGTCCGCTCCAGCGTGGCGGCCATGCTCTCCATTGCGTAGGCGTGCGCTTGCAGTGCGAGTGCGGCTTCGGTCGGCAGGAAACCGGTCGGCGACCGCGTAAACAGCACCAGTCCCAGGGCGTCTTCGAGCGCCGCGATATGGCGCCCGACCGTCGGCTGGGCCATGCCCAGCACGCGGGCAGCGCCTGACAGCGACCCTTCGCGCAGGACGTGGGAGAAACTCCGATACAGTTCCCATTCGATCAACCCGACACCCCCGTGGTATTCAAATCTGCATAGCCGCTAGCGCATTTCATGCAATTTTCAATTGATCCAGCTTGCATCAGTATGTCTTCATCGTCAAGGAGGCAACCATGGATACGAAAAACGCTCCCGCCGTGCTGCGCGGCTTGCTCTGCTCGATCATCGTGATGTCGCTGCCAACCGGGGTGGGCGTGGCGCTCATCGCGCTGGCATCGGCGCTGCCCTGGCGCCTGGCGGCGCTGCGCGGCCCCGCACCAAAACCACGTCAGCGCGCCTGCGTGACGTGCGCCTCGCGTAGCGGCCTCCAGCCCAGCCGCGCCTGGATGGCGCGCCGGTTGCAGGTGTCGATATGGGCCGGTGTGCGGCGGATATAGTCTTCGGCGGCCGCGCGCCGTTCGCCGCTGCGGCTGTCCAGCCACTGAACGACTTCGTCGGCCGTCGGCACGCGGCCGTTCTCGCCGTCGAACTTGGGCGGCACGGCGGTCCAGACCGCGGCGTCGATGCGCCTGGCGCGCAGCCAGGCCGCAATGCGGGGATCTTCGCGCGCGCCGTCGCGGGCAGGGAATACTGCCGATCCACTCGGGCCGCTCGGGGGTGATCTTTTCGCGCTCGCGCACCATCGCGCGCGCTTCATCGAGGTCGCCGGTAGCGACATAGGCCCAGTAGGTAGGCGCCAGGCGCGCGCGTTCGCACAGCACCAGCGCCAGTTCGGGACTGTCGTCGCTCTGGCGCGCGAATTCGAGGGGAAGCGGCGGACCGCCGGGATGCCAGCCAGAAGCCAGCTTCAAACCCTGGGGCTTCCACAACAGCGAGCCCCAGGCGATACAGACGATGTTCATGACGGGATAGCCTGGCAATCAAAACCCCAGTCTAGCCCGTCATGCGAAAGCGGCGAGCACGGCTATGAAGCCACGGTCACGACATCAGTCTTCCCTGATGTCCTTGCTGGCTGCGGCGCCGAACAGGCGATCCTTGGCCGACAGCAGCTTCTGCACCTTGGAACCCATCTTCATCAGCTGCGACATCGATTCGGGCGACAGGCGCTGCAGGTCGTCGAACCAGTTGTTGGCAAGGTCGACCAGCTCGTGCATCTCGCGCATGCGCTCTTGCGCGAACTGGTCTTCGGGACTCTTGGCGGTGGCCATCAGCGACTCGCGCAGCACCGACAGGGTCGGGGCCACTTCGCGGCGACGGCGTTCGGCCGCGACCACGCGGAAGATTTCCCAAACGTCGCCGAGCGAGGTGAAATACTCGCGCCGGTCGCCGGGAATACGCGACAGACGCACCAGTCCCCAGGACTGCAATTCCTTGAGGCCGATGCTGACGTTGGAGCGTGAAATGCCGAGCTTTTCGCCGATGTCGTCGGCGTGCAGCTGTTCCTCGGTGACGAAGAGCAGGGCGTAGATCTGCCCCACCGTGCGGTTGATGCCCCAGCGGCTGCCCATTTCACCGAAGTGACTGACAAAGGTTTGGACGAGTGGCGTCATGTTGAGAACTTTTCGATGCTTTTGAAAGGTGGATTATCCCACGGTCCTCAGACACGCACACGGACTGGCTCACCATCGTGGTGCGGCAGACTGTTAATACATGAGTAATTCCCGACCAAGTCACTCTCCTTTTCAGACAAACCTGAAGTTTCGGTGCATAATTTCACTGTTTTCTGAAAATTCAAAATCTTTAGAAAGTTTGGCGTAATCTAAAGATAACGTAGATCAAGGCATCGGCTTCACCGCTGGACTGAACACCATGAACGCGCAACGCAACCGCTCCATCATCCTCTGGCTCGCCGCACTGGCGATCCTGTGGGGCATGCTTGCTCCCTCACTGGCGTCGAACCCGGCGAACCCAGGCAAGACCTGGATCGAAGTCTGCATGTCGGCCGGCACCAGGCTGGTGGCGCTCGACCTCGATACCGGCAGTGCTGGCAGCGACAAGGCCGTCCACCCTGGCATGCATTGCCCGGCCTGTGTGTCGCAGTACGACCTGGCCATCGTCGCTCATCCTCCCGGCAGCCTGGTGCTGCTGGACACCCCGCTCGAAGCTATCCAGCGCCCCCACGGGCCGGCGCTGCGGCCCGCTTCGACCTTCCGCACCGACCACCGCAGCAGGGCGCCGCCACCCGCCGCCTGACCCGGTGTCAACCCGCGGCCAGCCGCCGCCCCCCCCCAAAAAAACCGTCTGGAGAACCACCATGCTTCGCCGTCAAGGCCGTGGCCCGGCCACGCACGTCCCATCCACCCGCAACGCCACCTTCGTGATGAGCGCGGCAGCGCTGCTGTGGATTCCCCAGGCAGCCCTGCTGGCCCATGCCGTGCAGCGACTGGCCAACGGCGCCGGCCTGGCGGACATGCTGGCGCCGGCCTGCGCCTTCCTGGCGCTGGGCGTGCTACGGGCAAGCAGCGAAGCCTGGGGTGCGCGCCGCCTGTTCGCGGCTTCGCGCCTGCACCTGGCCACGCTGCGCAGCAGGGCGGCGCAGGCCCTGGCATCGCGCTCACCGCTGGATCGCGAGCGCCTGGCCAGCGGCCGCGCCGCCAGCGCGCTGGCCGAGCAGGCCGAAGCCGTGCTGCCCTGGCTGGTGCGCTACCAGCCGGCGCGCATGCGCACGATGCTGGCGCCGCCCGTGATCGCGCTGGCCGTCTTTTATTACTCATGGACCGCGGCGCTGATCCTCGTGGTGGCCGCGCCCCTGATCCCGGTCTTCATGGCCGTCATCGGCTGGCGCGCCAAGGCGGCCAGCGAAGCGCAATTGCAGGTCATCGGCGGCATGAGCGGTTTCCTGCTCGACCGCCTGCGCGGCCTGTCGACCCTGCGCGCCCTTGGCGCCGTGGACACTACCGCGCAGCGGGTGCGCGCCAGCGCCGAGAGCGTGCGCGCCAGCACCATGCGCGTGCTGCGCATCGCCTTCCTGTCGTCCACCGCGCTGGAACTGTTCTCGGCGCTGGGCGTGGCGCTGGTCGCCGTCTATGTCGGCTTTCACTTGCTGGGCGAGATCGGCCCTGGCAGCTGGGGCGCGCGTCTGACGCTGGCCGAAGGCCTGTTCATCCTGCTGCTGGCGCCGGCCTTCTTCGAGCCGCTGCGCGAACTGGCGGCCGTGTGGCACGACAAGGCCTCGGGCGAGGCGGCATTGAAGGAACTCGAGCAGCTCCAGCACGCCGGCCTGGCGCTGCCGGGTGCGTTGGCCATGCCGGCCTCGCAGAACCTGCCTGCCGGACGCGCGCCGGTGGCCCCCTCGGTCGATATCGAGGGCCTGGTGCTCCAGCACCCCGGCGAAGCGCCGCTGTTCGATGGCGAGGATTTGTATGTCCGCGCCGGCGAGCACCTGGCCCTGGTCGGCCCCAGCGGCAGCGGCAAGACCACGCTGCTGTCGGTTATCGCGGGCCTGGCGCCGGCCAGCGGCGGCGCGGTGCGCATCGGCGGCGTGCCGCTCGATGCACAGTCGGCCGCAGACCTGCGCGCAGGCATGGCCTGGATTGGCCAGAAGCCGCACGTGTTTTCGGGCTCGGTGCGCGGCAATGTGTCCCTCGAGCGCGACGGAATCGACAGCGCGGCGGCCGGCGCCGCCGTGCGCCGCGCCGGACTGGGTCATGTGGGCCACGGGACGCCGGGCGACAGCCTGGGCGAGGGCGGTCTCGGCCTGTCGGGCGGCGAGTTGGTGCGCCTGGCGCTGGCGCGCGCGGTGTGCGCACCGCATGCCGGCCTGCTGCTGGCCGACGAGCCCACCGCCCACCTCGACCGCGACACCGCCGCCGGCGTTATCGATGCGCTGGTTGAACTGGCCCAGGGCCGCACCCTGATCGTCGCCACCCACGACCTGACCCTGGCCGCGCGCATGAAACGCGTGGTGCGCATCGGCGAACCTCTCACCAAACGGAGCGCGGCATGAAATCCCGTCACGACCTGCAACCGGTGCTTGCCCTGTTCCTGAAAACGGGCGGGCGCCGCATGGCGCTGGGCGCCTTCCTCTCCACCCTGGTGGTGCTGGCCGGGATGGCGCTGCTGGGCACCTCGGGCTGGTTCATCACCGCCACCGCGCTGGCTGGGCTGGCGGGCGGCATGGTGATGTTCAACGTCTTCGTGCCGAGCGCGGCGATCCGCCTGCTGGCGCTGGGCCGCACCTTCGGCCGCTACGCCGAGCGCATGGTGACCCACGACGCGACGCTCGGCGTGCTGGCCGCGCTGCGCGAGCGGCTGTTTCGCGGCTGGGCCGGTCCGCAGGCGGCGCGCGCCTTGTTGCGCCGTCCCGCGCGCCTGCTGTTCCGCCTGACCGGCGACATCGACGCGCTCGAATCGATCTACCTGCGCCTGATCGTGCCGGCCATCGCCGCCCTCGGCGCGGCGCTGCTGGCCGGCGTGGTGCTGGCCAACCTGGACTGGCGCCTCGGGCTGGCGATGTTCGCCTGGCTGCTGGCCTTCGGCTGGGGCGCGGCGCTCGTCGTCTCCCGCCTTGCCCGTCCGCTGGCGCTGCGCCGGGCGCGCGCGCTGGAACGGCTGCGGGCCCAAGCCATCGACCTGGTCGCCGGCCAGACCGACCTCGCCATGGCCGGCCGCCTGCCGGCCCAGTGCGCGCGCCTGGCGCGGACTGACGACAAGCTGGCGCACGCCGACGATGCGCTGCACCGGCTGGAGACCGGCGCCGGCTGGACCTATGCGGCCGGCGGCCACCTGACCGTGGCGGCGACCTTGCTGGCAGTGGCTGCGGTGGGAGTGAGCGCACCGGCGGCGGCATTGGCCTTGCTGATCGCCCTGGCCGCGCTGGAGCCGTTCGCCGCGATGCGCCGCGGCGCCATCGAGGCCGGCCGCAGCTGGCTGGCGGCGCGCCGCGTCGGCCCCCGCTTGCAACAGGAAGCGGATGACGCCATCGCCGTCGGCGCGCCTGGCGAGGACGAGGCGCTGCTGCTGTGCGACGCCAGCGTCGTGCATCCGGGCCGCGAAGGCGCCGCGCTGCACGAGGTCAGCCTGCGCATCGCGCGTGGCGAGCGGGTCGCCGTGGTCGGCGGCAGCGGCGCCGGCAAGTCGACCTTGCTTGGCCTGGTCGCCGGCGAACTGGCGTCGCATTCCGGCCAGGTGAGGGCGCTGCCCGCCACCTGGCTGACCCAGCGCACGGAACTGTTCCAGGACAGCCTGCGCGACAACCTGCGCCTGGCCGATCCGCAGGCGGGCGACGAAGCGCTGTGGGACGCGCTGCGCGCCGCCGGCCTCGAGGTCGACGTGCGCCAACTGGCGCGCGGCCTCGATACACCGCTGGGCGAGGGCGGACTGGGCCTGTCGGGCGGGCAGTCGCGGCGCCTGGCGCTGGCGCGGCTGCTGCTGCGCCGGGCCGACTTCTGGCTGCTGGATGAGCCGACCGAGGCGCTCGATGGCGCCACCGCCGCCGACGTGCTGGCGCGCCTGGCCCATCATGCCCACGGCCGCACCGTGCTGCTGGCCACGCACCTGGCGCGCGAGGCCCGGCTGGCCGATCGCCTGCTGGTGATGCGCGCGGGCCGCCTGGTCGCCGACCACCGGCGCGGGACACGAGGATTCGATGCGGCGCTGCTGGCGCTGCGTCACGACTAGAACACCACCATCGATTCACCAATAAGAAAGGATTCACCATGGATCTCGACGTCGTCGGGCTCTCCCGACTACAGTTCGCCCTCACGGCGCTGTACCACTTTTTGTTCGTTCCCCTCACACTGGGGCTGTCGATGGTCATCGCCATCATGGAAACCGTGTACGTGATGACCGGCCGCCCGATCTGGCGCCAGATGACCAAGTTCTGGGGCGTGCTGTTCGGGATTAACTTCGCCATCGGCGTCTCGACCGGCCTGGTGATGGAGTTCCAGTTCGGTATGAACTGGAGCTACTACAGCCACTACGTCGGCGATGTGTTCGGCGCGCCGCTGGCCATCGAAGGCCTGATGGCGTTCTTCCTCGAAGCGACGTTTGTCGGCCTGTTCTTCTTCGGCTGGGACAGGCTGTCGAAGCGCCAGCACCTGATGGTGACCTGGCTGACCGCCATCGGCACCAACTTCTCGGCGCTGTGGATCCTGATCGCCAACGGCTGGATGCAGAACCCGGTCGGCGCGTCGCTCAATCCGCAGACCATGCGCATGGAGGTGTCGGACTTCGGCGCGGTGCTGGCCAATCCGGTGGCGCAGGCCAAGTTCGTGCACACCGTGTCGGCCGGCTATGTGATCGCGGCGCTGTTCGTGCTCGGCATCTCGGCCTGGTACTTGCTGAAAGGCCGTCATATCGAGCTGGCAAAGCGCTCGATGACGGTGGCCGCCTCGTTCGGCCTGGCCGCCTCGCTGTCGGTGGTGGTGCTGGGCGACGAAAGCGGCTACCTGGCCACCGAGCACCAGCACATGAAGCTGGCCGCGGTCGAAGCCATGTGGGACACCCAGCCGGCGCCGGCTGCCTTCACCGCGGTGGGCTTTCCTGACCAGGCGGCGCGCGAAACCCACTACGCCATCCACATCCCCTGGGTGATGGGCCTGATCGGCACCCGTTCGATCTCCAGCGAGATCCCGGGCATCAACGACCTGGTCAAGCTGGCCGAGGTGCGCGTGCGCCAGGGCATCCTGGCCTATGACGCGCTGGAGCAGATCCGCGCCCTCGGCGGCAAGGGCCCGGTGCCGGCCGAGCTGCAGGCCAGGTTCGAAGAGAACAGCAAGGTGCTGGGCTATGCGCTGCTGCTCAAGCGCTACGTCGACGATCCGCGCCAGGCCACCGAGGCCCAGATCAAGCAGGCCGCCAACGATACCGTGCCGCAGGTGGCGCCGCTGTTCTGGTCGTTCCGCATCATGGTCGGCCTCGGCATCTATTTCATCGTGCTCACCGCGGTGTTCTTCTGGCTGTCGGCACGCCGTCGCCTCGACGCCCATCCATGGCTGCTGAAGGTCGCCGTGTGGTCGATCCCGCTGCCGTGGGTCGCCGCCGAAGCCGGCTGGATCGTGGCCGAACTGGGTCGCCAGCCGTGGGCCGTCGAAGGCGTGCTGCCGACCGCGGTCGCGGTGTCGAACATCGGCATCCAGACCGTGCTCGCCACCCTGATCGGCTTCGTGGTGCTGTACTCGATCCTGATCGTGGTCGAGATGAAGCTGATGCTCAAGGCGATCCGCAAGGGACCCGAAGAGGAAGTCGAGCACTCGCCAGGCACCCACAGCCCCCTGATCGGCACCACGCCGGCAATGCGCACTGCGCCAATGATCACTGCGGAGTAACGACATGATTCTTCATATGCTTCTCGACTACGACACCCTGCGTGTCATCTGGTGGGCGCTGCTGGGCGTCCTGCTGGTCGCCTTTGCCGTTACCGACGGCTTCGACCTCGGCACCGGCACCCTGCTGCCTTTCGTGGCCAAGACCGACCTCGAACGGCGCGTCGTCATCAACACCGTCGGCCCCGTATGGGAAGGCAACCAGGTCTGGCTGGTGCTGGGCGGCGGCGCCATCTTCGCCGCCTGGCCGCAGCTGTACGCGGTCTCGTTCTCGGGCTTTTATCTCGCCATGGCGGCCGTGCTGCTGGCGCTGATCCTGCGCCCGGTCGGTTTCAAATACCGCAGCAAGCGTGACAGCACCCAATGGCGCGCGGCCTGGGACTGGGCCCTGTTCGTGGGCGGCTTCGTGCCGGCGCTGATCTTCGGCGTCGCCATGGGCAATGTGCTGCAGGGCGTGCCGTTCCGCATCGAGCCCGACATGCAGATTTTTTATGAAGGCGGCTTCTTCGGGCTGTTGAATCCGTTCGCGCTGCTGTGCGGCCTGGTGTCGGTGGCGATGCTGGTGATGCATGGCGCGGCCTGGCTGGTGCTCAAGACCGACGGCCTGGTGGCCAGCCGCGCCCGTACCTGGGGCATCCGCGCGGCGCTCGCCACCGTGGCGCTGTACGCCGTGGCCGGCGTGCTGCTGTGGAATGTGGTCGATGGCTACCGCATCACGAGCGAGCTGGTGACGACCGGTCCATCCAACCCGCTGTTCAAGACCGTGCAGGCGGGCGTCGCCGGCACCTGGTTCGCCAACTATGCGGCCCATCCCTGGACCCAGTTGGCGCCGGCCGCCGGCATCGTCGGCGCGCTGCTGACCTGGATGGCGCTGGTCAAGCGCAAGGAAGGCGTGGCGATGCTGACCTCGAGCCTGTCGGTCGCCGGCATCGTGCTCTCCGTGGGCGCCTCGATGTTCCCCTTCATCCTGCCGTCGTCGATCCAGCCGCAGGCCAGCCTGACGGTGTGGGATTCGTCGTCGAGCCACCTGACCCTGTTCATCATGCTGGTCTGCGCCTGCATCTTCCTGCCGCTGATCATCATGTACACCAGCTGGGTCTACAAGGTCTTGTGGGGCAAGGTGAATCCGACGGAAATCCGCGATGGCAAGGGCCACGCCTACTAATCGAAGAAAGAAAGGACACCATCATGTGGTATTTCGCCTGGTTGTTGGGACTGCCGCTGGCAGCGGCGTTCGGCGTGTTGAACGCGATGTGGTATGAGCTGATGGACGATGCAGCGAAACAGAAGGAACTGTCGGCGTTGCTGGTACCTGAGCCGGCGCAGGAATCGCTGCGCAAACGCGCCTGACGGCTGGCGCGCGCCGGGTCGTTGGCTCCGGCGCGCGTTTTGTCATCACCCTGTCAAAGTCTTTCGACAGTATTCGAACCGTGGCTCCAGCATCGATGCGCTGGCCCTTGAATCGAAAGAATACTGTTCGCATGCAAACCAATCTCGCCATCGCGGCACTTTCCGCGCTCGCCCAGGAATCGCGCTTCGCCGCCTTCCGCCTGCTGGTGCAGGCCGGTCCCCAGGGCCAGTCCGCCAGCAATATCGCCGCCGCCCTTGAAATGCCGGCATCGTCGCTGTCGTTCCACCTCAAGGAGCTGACCCACGCCGGCCTGGTGTCGCCACGCCAGCAAGGCCGCTACATCATCTATGCGGCGCGCCTGGAGACACTGCAGCGCTTGATGGAGTTCCTCGCGTCCACTTGCGGCAGCGCTGGCGCGCAGTCGATGCAGGAGCGCCTGGCCCCGGTATGATGGCTTCGTGCCGGATGCGCCGGCGCACCGCCAATCATGAGGAAAACCGATGACGCCACACCGCGTGCAATTGAGTCGCAAGAAGGGCTGGCGCATGCCGCCGAACACGATTTCGGTGGCGCGTCCGGGCCGCTGGGGTAATCCATTCTCGGTGCTGCCCGACGTGGCGCCGGGCACGCCGGTCGGGCGCTACGTGGCGATGCTGACGGTGGAAGAATCGGTTGCCGCCTATCGCCGCTGGCTGCACGACGATCCCGACGGCCGCCAGCTGGCGCAAGAGGCGCAGAGCATCCTGCGCGGGCATCATCTGGCTTGCTGGTGCCGGCTCGACGGGCCTTGTCATGCGCAGGTCTTGCTCGACCTGGTCAATCGGTAGGGTTGGCGTTATTTGGCGGCGGTGACGTTGCCGATGCCCGACACCGAGCGGCTGACCGACTGTGGCTTGCCGTAATAAGTGAGGTTGCCCAGGCCCTGCACGCTGGCATTGAGCCGGTTCTTGGCATGCACCGACACTTCGCCGATGCCGCGGAAGGTGACGTCGGCATCCTGCGCCACCAGGTCCTTGGCCACGACTTCGCCCACGCCCTCGGCATTCAGGCGCAGGTGGCCCACGCGGCCGTTCATCTGCAGGCTGCCGGCGCCGCGGTAGTTGACATCGAAGTTATCGCCGCGAACGTTATTCAGGATCATCAGGCCGGCGCCTTCGCCGCGGAAACTGGCGAGTTCCGGCATCGTGACGACGACCCGCTCGCCATCCTTGATATTGACGTTGTTCCGGTTCTTGTCCTCGAAGCCCAGGCGCAGCTCGCCGTTCACGACTTCGGTCGTGACGCGGTCGATGAATTTCTGGTTGCCCTCGACCCGCACCGAATGGGCCTTGCCCACCTCGACCACCAGGCTGACCGGGCCGCGCGCATCGATGGTCTTGAACGGCGCGACGTTGCGCACCTGGTCGGCAGCCTGGGCCGACAGGGAAGCAAGGGCGAGAAGGGCAGCGATGGCGGCGCGTTTCATGGTGGTCTCCGGTAAGTTGATGAACCCATTCTAGGGAGCGCGTCCTTGCCTTGCGCGCCCCGTGCGATGGACTGCACAAAACCGTGCCTGAGCTGCACAGGGGCCGGAACTAAGCGATATCAATGCTTGGTCGCCAGGAACTCGCCCTTGCCGACCGGGACCAGGCTGGTGCTCCAGCCGGATGCGCAGCGCAGCGCCTGGATGAAGGGCGCCAGTTCCTGGGCGTGCGAAGTGGCGTTGTCGACCACCACCAGCCCGCCCGGACGCAGGATGCGTTCGATCTGCGGCAGCCAGCCGAGATAGGCGCTGCGTTCGGCGTCCAGGAAAATCAGGTCGAACGATTCGTCGGCGCTGTTGGCCAGGAAGTCGGCCGCCTGTCCTTCGACCTGCACGATGCGATCCTGTAAAGACGCGCGCGCAAAATTCTCGCGCGCCAGCGCGACCTTCCCGGCCGACAACTCGACCGTGGTGACGCTGCCGTTGATGCCTTGCGCGGCCTCGGCCAGCCACAAGGTGGAATAGCCGTTCGAGGTGCCGATTTCGAGGACACGGCGGGCGCCCATGGCGCGCACCAGCACTGCCAGGAATTCGCCGGTGTCGTGGGTGATGTTGAGCAGGCGGCGCGTGCGGTTATCGGGCGCCGCGTCATGGTTGATGCCGAAGGTTTCGAGCTCTTTCAGCAGGGCTTTGAGTGAGGTAGGCAACATTGTTCTCCTTTTGACACGAGAAATCGATCCGCACGATTGCGTCGATGCTAATCTTGTCGAAGAGATAAGGCTATAATCTTTTCGTCCATCAGCAAGCCACTATCATGCACATCTCAACCGTTACACTACCTGAAATGAAGCTCGCCGGGCTGCCTGTCGCAGGGCCCGCCTCGGTGCTGGAAACGGAGTTGCCAGAGATCTGGAAATCCTTCCTTGCCCGCGAGGCCGAACTGGGCGAGACCGATGGCCTGCACTATGGCGTGCGCATGCCGCAATACGGCGGCATGAAACTCGAATGCATCGCTGTCGAAGTCTCGGACCTCAACAACCTCCCACCCGGCATGATCGCCATCCGGATCCCGGAACGCCGCTACGCCCTGATGACCCATCGCGGCCCCATGGTGCACGCCCAGGCCAGCACCGTGACCGGCATTGCGACCATGGAGCAACTGGGCATGGAAGAAGACGAGGACGGCATCCGCCTGCAGCGCTACGACCGCCGCTATACGCCGACGGTCGATGACGACACGCGGCCAGACAATGCCTACGACATCCTGATTCCGTTGTACGGCTGAAGCGGAAAGAAAAAATGCAGGCCCACGTAAGGGCCTGCATTAGAGGAATTGGTGCCGGTATGTTTCCCGACCGCCGGCGCCGGTAGGGCGGTTTGCACCGCCGAGTGCCCTTCCCTAGGAGCACTTGCATTGTGCCGTAGAAATGTGACGCCTCTTTGACGCACCACACTTTATTTGTTTGTGATTGTTTCCAATTGTAAATTGCGCGGATAATACTTCCTTTGCGGCCGTCTGGGCCGACAGCAAGAGGAGTGATACGTGCAAGATCAAGAGCGAGAGCAACACTGCGGACCCGAGGCGGCCATCCAGCCAGACAATCCCGCGCGCAGGCGCATCTTCCAGGCTGCGGCTGCGGTCGGCGCCGCCGCCACCTTGCCCGGTGTGAGCCAGGCAGCCGCGGCCAAGCCAGCCGCCAAAGGCTCGCTCGACGCCAAGCTGCGCGCCCGCGTCAAGAACGTGGTCGTGATCTACCTGGAAAACCGCAGCTTCAACAACCTGTTCGCCGACTTCCCCGGCCTGGCCGTGCCCCTGGCGAGCGTGCCGGCAGCCGCCGTCCAGCAGCGCGACCGCGATGGTTCGATCCTGCCAACCTTGCCCAAGGCCTGGGGCGGCGTGGTGCCGGGCCGCCAGAACATCGGCGGCAAGGACTACATCACCACCGAGGCCCAGTCGGCCAAGCTGCCAAACGCGCCGTACAAGCTGACCGATGCGGAGGGCAAGCCACTGCCGGAAGGCGTCATCACGCGCGACCTGGTGCACCAGTTCTACCACAACCAGATGCAGATCAATGGCGGCCGTAACGACGGCTTTGCCGCCTGGTCCGATGCCGGCGGCATGGTGATGGGTTATTACGGCGAGACGGCGAAGAACCTGGGCCTGTACCAGATCGCGCGCGAGTTCACCCTGTGCGACAACTTCTTCATGGCGGCTTTCGGCGGCTCTTACCTGAACCACCAGTTCCTGATCAGCGGCCGCGTGCCCGAATACTTCAATGCGTCCGAAACCGCCGCGAAGAACAAGATCGCGGTGCTGGACGACGGCCCGCAGGGCGTGCGCCTGACGCTGGCCCCCGATTCGCCGGCCTCGGCGCTGGAAGGCAAGCCGAAGTTCGTGCGCAACGGCGCGATGACGCCCGACGGCTATGCCGTCAACACGATGGCGCCGCCCTATCAACCGAGCTGGGTGCGTCCGGCCTTCGACGGCGACCCGCTGCACGCCGATCCTGCGGATGGGTCGACCCTGCCGCCGCAGACCTATGACACGATCGGCGACCTGCTGTCGAAGAAGGGCGTGAGCTGGGCCTGGTATGGCGGCGGCATGCAGGCGGCGCTCGACGGCCGCGGCGCCGGCGAGCGGCCGAACTTCCAGTATCACCACCAACCGTTCAATTACTTCAAGCAGTTTGCACCGGGCACGAAAGAACGCGCGGAACACCTGCGCGACGGCGGCCTGGGCGACAGCCCGATCTCCAACAAGTTCATCGCCGACATCGTCGCCGGCAAGCTGCCGGCGGTGGCCTTCTACAAGCCGCAGGGCAACCTGAACCTGCACGCCGGCTACTCGGACATCGAGTCGGGCGACGCCCACGTCGCCAATATCATCGAGCACCTGAAGAAATCACCGCAATGGAAGGACATGGTGGTGGTGATCACTTTCGACGAAAACGGCGGCTGGTGGGATCACGTGGCGCCGCCGCAGGGCGACCGCTGGGGCCCGGGTTCGCGCATCCCGGCGATCGTGGTGTCGCCGCACGCCAAGCGCGGCGCGGTCGACCACAATTTCTACGACACGACCTCGATCCTGCGCTTCATCACGCGCCTGCACGGCCTGCCGCTGCTCGAGGGTCTGGCCATCCGCAACGCCGCTTTCGAGGCGCGCGGCGCACGTGGGCCGGGCGACCTGACGGCGGCGCTCAGCTTCCGCTGATCGCACCTGCTTCGCTCGAAAGCCAGCCTGTTCGGGCTGGCTTTTTTCTTGTGAAATTGCTTTTCGGCTAACGAGCGCTAGTCTTGAACAGGCAGGACTACACTCGGCTCATCCAAAATCTCAACGGAGAGCGAAATGTCTAAAAATCCCATGATCAAGCGCCTGCTGGCGGTATCGGTTGCCGCCGCCATGTTCGGTGCGGTCGGCGCGCAAGCGCAGACCGGCGAATCCAGCCAGGCCGGCCAGCAATCGGGCAGCAGCGCAACGTCGGCCACCGCCAGCAGCAATGCCAAGCTGGCCAGCGCCGATCGCAAGGCGATCACCGACATGGCGATGTCGAATATGGCTGAGGTTGAAATGGGCAAGCTGGCGCAAAGCAAGAGCCAGAACGCCGAAGTGAAAGCCTTCGCACAAAAAATGGTCGACGATCACGGTAAGGCGCTGACCGAGGTGCAGACCCTGGCCCAGTCCAAGAGCGTGACTCTGCCGACCGAGCTCGACGCCAAGCACAAGGCCATGTCGGCCAAGCTCGAGAAACTGTCGGGCGACGCCTTCGACAAGGCCTATGTCAAGCAGGGCGGCGTCGGTGCGCACAAGGAAACCCTGGCCAAGCTGCAAAAGGCGTCAAAGGGCGCCAAGGATGCTGACGTCAAGGGCCAGGTCGACAAGACGATCCCGGTCGTCCAAGAGCATCTCAAGCATGCCGAGCAACTGGCGCAAGGCAAGTCAAGCAGCACCGGCAGCACCGGCGCTGCTGGCCATACCGGTTCCAGCCACTAAGCGGTTCTCAAGCGAGCTGGGCCTTTGCCACCCGCGGCGGCGGCTCGCTTTTCCATTTCCCCTCGATGCGGTCGATCGTGATCTCGATGCCGACGATGGCGGCCAGCAGCTTGGCCGTGTAATCCGGCGGCGCATCGTCGACCGACCACGGATCCGGCAGCGCCGCTTCCTGATGGTCGGTCTGGCGCTCGACCAGCGCGCGCAGCCAGTCCCGATCGTCGATCGCACGCAGCGTGCCGTGCACGTGCACGACGTTATAGGTCCAGGTCGGCACCACCCGGCCGCCATTTTCTGCCTTTTCAATCCGGTCCGGCGTCGCATAGGCGGACGGTCCGCGAAACACCACCAGCACCCGCTGCCCGGCACGTCGCCACACTGGATTGCCGCGCGCCACGTGGCCGCGCAGCACGCCTTCGTGGACCAGCAGTTCGAACGGCAGGTGATCGGCATCCGGCAGGCCGTCGCGCTGCGTGACCAGCATGCCCAGCGGATGGTCGGCGACCAGGGCATGCATCGGGGCGGACTCGGATTGCGTGAAACGGGCAGGGCAGTACATCGAGACGTTCTCCAGGACGACGATCAAGGCCCATATCGTAGGCCCTGCTTTGGCTTGCTGAAATAGCCAATTCCATGGAAGATGGGCGTACCAATTCTTCGCCATCCGCCATGCACGTCCATGACCTGATCGCCGGCGCCTCGCTCGATCGCAGCAGCGACGTGCCGCTGTTTCGCCAGTTGTACGCCCGCCTGAAAGAGGCGATCCTGCATGGCGCGCTGGCGCCGGGTGCGCGCCTGCCGGCCACGCGCGACTTGTGCCGGCAGCTCGGCGTGTCGCGCCAGACCGTGCTGGCGGCCTACGACCAGCTCACCAGCGAAGGCTATCTGCGCGGCGGCGTGGGGCAGGGCACCTTCGTCGACGAAGCCTTGCCGCTGGCGCGCCAGGCGCCGGCTGCGCCTGGGCTGCTGCGCGCGCTGCCGGAACGCGGCGCGGTGCTGGCGGAGGCCATGGGGACGCGCCGTCTCTACGAGGGCGCGGTGCGCGCCTTCCGCCCCAGCATGCCGGGCCTGGACCTGTTCCCCTTCGACCTGTGGCGCAAGCTCGAAGCGCGCCACCTGCGCCATGCGCAGCGCGGTCCCTACCTCGGCTACGGTCCCGCCAACGGCTACGCCCCGCTGCGCGAGCTGCTGTGCGCCTACCTGCGCGCCTCGCGCGGCGTGGTCTGCACGCCGGAGCAGATCGTCATCACCTCGGGCTCGCAGCAGGCGCTGTATCTGCTGACGCAGCTGCTGCTGGCGCCGGGCGACGAAGTCTGGGTCGAGTCGCCCGGCTACCAGGGCGCCTGTGCGCCGATGCTGGTGGCCGGTGCGCGCATCCGCACCGTGCCGGTGACGAGCGAGGGCATGGACGTGGCCTATGGCGCGCGCCACTATCCCGATGCGCGCCTGGTGTTCGCGACGCCGTCGCACCAGCTGCCGCTGGGCGCGACTATGAGCCTGGCGCGCCGGCTGGAGCTGCTGCGCTGGGCCGCGGCCAAACGCGCCTGGGTGATCGAGGACGACTACGACAGCGAATACCGCTACACCGGCCCGCCGCTGGCCTCGATGCAGAGCCTGGACCGCGCGGGCTGCGTGATCTATGTTGGCACCCTGTCGAAGGTGCTGTTCCCAGCGCTGCGCCTGGGCTATGTGGTGGCGCCGCCGGCGCTGGCCGAGCCGCTGGCGCGCGCCAAGGCGGTGGTCGACATGCACCACGCGATGCTGCCGCAGGCGGTGTTGGCGGACTTCATCGCCGAAGGCCACTTCATGCGTCATATCCGGCGCACGCGCGACGCCTATGCCGAACGGCGCGCGGTGCTGATGGCGGCGCTGGAACACCGGCTCGGCGAGCGTCTGGCCTGCGGGCCGGCCGACGTGGGGCTCGACCTCTGCACGCATTTCAGGCCAGACCGCAAGGGGCGCATTCCGGATGAAGCGAGGGTTGCGCAGGCGGCCCTGGAGGCCGGCATCGAGCTGCGCCCGCTCGGGTATTACGCGAACGCCGCCGCCACGCCTGCCTGCGCGGTAGATCCCGGCCTGCTGCTCGGCTTTTCGGCGGTGAAGCCGGAGGCGATCCGGCAGGGCGTCGAGGCGCTGGCGCGGGTGATCGAGGGCCAATGGCCGCGCAGATAAAAGGCTATCGAAGCCAGGGGTAGGCCGCCAGCCACCTTCCGAGTTCGTTGTCGTTGGCGCATCCCAGCTTATGAAAGATGTTGGCGCGGTGCGTCTCGACCGAGCGCGGGCCGCAGGGCGGCACCAGCACCCGCGCTATCTCCTTGTTGGGCTGCCCCAGGCCGACCAGGCGCGCGACTTCGCGCTCGCGCGGCGTCAATTCTTCCCACAGTCGGCCCGCGTGGCCGCGCGCGCGGGCCTCCGTGATGGCGTCGGGCAGCTTGTCCAGCAATTGCTGGGTGTCCGGCTTGGCCACCCAGTCCCAGGCGCCGCTGCGCACCGCCTCAAGCGCCATCGGGATGTCGCCGTGCCCGGACAGGAACACCGTCACGAGAGGACTGTGTTCGCAGCGTAGGCGCTCGAACACGGCCAGGCCGCTCATACCGCCCATGCGCAGGTCGAGGATCACGCAGCCCGGCTGGCTTGGGTCGACCGCCTCGAGGAAGGCTTCGCCGGAGTCGAAGGCCTGCACCGCCAGCCCCTGCGAGAACAGCAGGAGCAGCATCGAGCGGCGCAGGGCTTCGTCGTCGTCAACGACGTAGAGGGTGAGTGGTGAATCTTTCATGGTGCTGCTTTCAATGAACGATAGGCAGGATGAACGAGAAGGTGGCGCCGCCCTCGGCTTCATTCACCACCGTCATCGACCCACCATGGGCTTCGACAATGGTGCGGCAGATGTTCAGGCCCAGGCCGAGGCCGTCGCGCTTGGTGGTGAAGAAGGGGGCGAAGATCTGGTCGAGCTGCTCGGGCGGGATGCCCGGCCCCTGGTCGCTGACGGCGATGCGGACTCCTTGCGCGACCCGGCAGGTGGCCAGCACGATGCGGCGCCGATGGCGCGGCTGGTCGTGCATGGCCTGCGCCGCGTTGTGGATCAGGTTGACCAGCACCTGCTCCAGCAGGACCTGGTCGCCGCGCACCTTCACGGCGGGGTCTTCCAGCATCACACGCAGCAGCACTCCCTGGCCGTTGAGCTCGGGCCTGAGCAGCGCTTCGACGTGGTCGATCACGGCGCCGATGACGAGGGTGGCGTAGTCGGCGCGCTGAGGGTTGATCATGGCGCGCACCCGCTTGACGATCTCGCTGGCGCGCCGCGATTGCTCGACGATGTCGTCGAGCGCGCCGGTCAGCATGGCGGCTTCGCCCCTGGCGGCAAGGGCGCGCGAGGCGATCGCGAAGTTGGACAGCGCCATCAGCGGCTGATTCAGTTCGTGAGCCAAAGTGGATGCCATCTCGCCGGCGCTGGCCAGGCGCGCGCTGCGCTGCAGGCGCAGTTCCTGGTCGCGCTGGCGCGCCTCGGCCTGCTTCTGCGCCGTGATATCCACGATCGAACTCATCCACCCGCGGTGCACGCCGTCGGCGTCGATCAGGGGCGCGGTGTACACCATGGTGAGCACGTCGTGTCCGTCCTTGTGGCGGATGCGCGATTCAAAGCCGTGCGGCGCGGCGCGTCCCTGCAGGGCGTCATCGCTATCCCGAGCCTGTTTTTCCAGGTCGTCCGGATGCCAGTAGGGGTAGGGCGGCCGGCAGCCGAGCAATTCGTCCGGGCTGTAGCCGACCATGGCGCAGAAGGCGGGGTTGACGTAGATGATCTTGCCCTCCGGGTCGCGCGCGCGCATGCCGACCAGCAGGGAATCCTCCATCGCCTTGCGGAAGGCGTATTCCTGCTGGAGGTCGCGGGTGCGTTCTTCGACCCGGTGCTCGAGCTCGAGCCGGGCCGACTGCTGCTCGGCATAGCGCCGCTCGCGCAGGCGCCAGTACAGCACGCCCAGCAGCAGCAGGGCCATCGCCAGCGTGCCCAGCGCGAGCGCCAGGCGCCGCGCCTCGCGCACCTCTCGCATGTCCTCGAGGACCGTTAGGGTCCAGCCCAGGCCGGGCAGCGGGGTATCCAGAGCAAGGTAGTCGCGCGCCTTCCCGCCGGTGCTGGTCCTGAGGACGAAGCCCGGCACGTCGTCGCGCACCCGGATCGTCCACGGCAGGACGTCGAAGCGGCGCCGCGCGCCGTACTGGCCGTGGTCCGCGATCCAGGCCGCATCCAGCGCGGACACCGGCCCGACGCTCTTGAACAGCCACTCGGGCACGCCGCTCAGGAACACGACGCCGCGGCTGTCGCGCAGGACCACCGGGTTGGCGCCATCGCGCCAGGTCCGTTCCAGCGGATCGAGGCTGATCTTGACGACCATGACGCCGGTCACGTCGTTCCCCTCGCGCACGGGCTCCGCGATGAACAGGCCGGCCTGGCCGGTGGTCAGGCCCAGGCCGAAGAACAGCCCGCGGCGGCCCTCCACCGCGTCCTCGAAATAGGGACGCTGGCGGTAGGATTCGCCGACGAAGCTCGATGGCAGGTTCCAGTTGCTGGAGGCGATGGTCAGGCCCGCGCGATCGATCAGGAACAGCGCGGTGGCGCCGGTGGTCGTCTGCAGGTCGGCGAAATAGGCATTTACGCGCGACTGCAGCGCGGCGTCATGGGGCGCCTGCAGCAGGTGATGTACGTCGGGATGGCGCGCCGCCGCATGCGGCAGAAAGTCGTGCTTTTCCACCAGGCCGCGCAGGCCGAGTACGTGCGCCGCCGTCGCCTGGTGCAGCGCCTCCATCTTGGCCTGCAGTTCGCGCTGCTCGGCGAACCAGCCGGCGGCGAAGATCAGGGCCAGCGCGCCCGCCACGGCGAGCAGCTTGCGCCAGAGATGTCGTTTGAACAAGGATGACATCGAATAGTCCCTGGCCAAAATAGCCAACAATAGCAGCTGTACAGGCTTCGCGCGGCCTCCTCCGTATTTTTACGGAGGAGGCCGCGCCAATATTGCGGATGTGCCGGCCTCTACCGGTGCCGACAATGGGGTTTCCAGAAGAGGAGACACCTTCATGACAACAACCATCAGCAATCCGGTCGCCGGCACGAAGCCGCAGGCCGCCGAACCCATTTCCGGCGCGCGCCTGCGCGCCATCTTCGTCGGCTCGGCCGGCAACCTGGTCGAGTGGTTCGACTTCTACTGCTACGCGGCCTTCGCCCTGTACTTCGCCAATTCCTTCTTTCCGGCCCAGGATCCCACGGCCCAGATGATGTCGACCGCCGGCATCTTCGCCCTGGGCTTCTTCGTGCGTCCGATCGGCGGCATCCTGTTCGGCCACCTGGGCGACCGCCACGGCCGCAAGGTGGCCCTGATGGCGTCGGTGCTGCTGATGTGCGCCGGCTCGCTGCTGATCGCCTGCGCGCCGACCTACGCCACCGCCGGCATCCTGTCGCCATGCATCCTGCTGCTGGCGCGCCTGCTGCAAGGCCTGAGCCTGGGCGGCGAATACGGCGCGAGCGCGACGTACCTGTCGGAGATGGCGGACTCGAAGCGGCGCGGCTTCTACGCCAGCTTCCAGTACGTGACCCTGATCGGCGGCCAGCTGCTGGCCCTGGTGCTGCTGCTGGTGCTGCAGCATTTCCTGCTCACCGACGCCCAGCTGCGTGAGTGGGGCTGGCGCATTCCCTTCGTCTGTGGCGCGCTGCTGGCCCTGATCGCGCTGATGATGCGTCACGATATGCCAGAGACCGACTCGTTCGAGAAGGCGCGCAAGAAGGCCAAGCCGATGGGCGGCCTGAAGCAGCTGGCCCAGCATCCGAGGGAAGTGCTGCTGGTGGTCGGCCTGACCATGGGCGGAACCCTCGCGTTCTACGTCTACACCGTCTACATGCAGAAGTTCCTGCGCCTGTCGGTCGGCCTGACCGACTCGCAAACGACCGCAGTCTCAGCCGCCTCGCTGCTGTTCGCCATGTGCCTGCAGCCGCTGTACGGCGCGCTGTCGGACCGCATCGGCCGCCGCCCGCTGCTGGTGGGTTTTGCGCTGCTCGGCACGATCTTCACCGTGCCCCTGCTGACGGCAATCCGCCACGCCAGCGGGCCGTGGGAAGCGTTTGGCCTGATCGCCTGCGCGTGGATCATCGTTTCGGGCTATACCTCGATCAATGCGCTGGTGAAGGCGGAGATGTTCCCGGCGTCGATCCGCGCCACCGGCGTCGGTGTGCCGTATGCGTTCGCGGTGTCCATCTTTGGTGGCACGGCCGAATATGTCGGGTTGTGGTTCAAGTCGGTCGACATGGAGTCTGGCTTCTACTGGTATGTCACCGGCGTCATCGCCTGCACGCTGGTCGTGTGCTGGTTCATGCGCGATACGGCGGCGCATTCGAAGATCGATGCGGAGTTGCGCGGACATTGAACCTGAAAAGGGAACCAATCCTGGCACCAGGACTGCGGTCCTGGTGCGATTGAATACACAGCCCGAACTGGTCACTCGCGCCTGTGAATGCAATCGCAGGCCTGCTCCCTTAGTCGGGAGCTGCCGATATCAAAAGGTCGGCAACGACGTCCCCCCGAAGTGGACCATCTACGAGCTCAGCGAATTCAAGCATCTGGTCTCGTAGCTCGACCATGCGTGCAGTAGGCCCGGCTTGTGCAGACCAGACGAGTTCGGACGGCCACTGCGCATATGCAAAATAGTGGCCGTCCGCGCACCTATGCAAACGCGATCCCAGACCACCTCGCTCGTCGCGTACAAGCTTGGTGAGTTCCAGCCAAGCGTGTTCGAAGTCTCGCTCATGGCCAGAAGCCACTTTCCATCTAAAGTAAATCGCGTGCATGACATCCTGTCGGCTCAAGGTATTAACCTGTTTATAAGCATGGCTGTCATCCTGGTCTCAGAACGGTGGTCGTGTACGTACGCTGTCGACCCAAGCAAGCTTTCCAACCGGTCACTACAGGGACCACCAAACTTCTTTTATTTAATCGCCTCGACCAATTAATAAAGTCGAGACATTCTTGGAATTCATATTGCGCTGTGAATAAAAAAGTTTTCGACAATCAATATATTAGCGCAGTTTGTCGATATTTTTTACAAATACACATTAATACAATTGCAGGATCCTTATCGGTATACGATTTGCATGCGTTGATTCCAACCCGGGCGCCAGGCATGATGGACAAGACTCGTCCGCATGCGGTTTGTTAATCGTTGTCATTTACAAGGAAAGAACGATGATCCGAAAATTAATGATGGCCTTCATGGCAGCTTTTTTGACAAATTCCGCGGTGGCAGCGACGATTGACTTCGAGGCTCAAGACAATGGTCACGATTACTATGATTACAGCTTTATCGAAGACGGTTTCAAGGTGAGTTATTCGCCGGGCGTATTCGGATTTTATATTATCAATGACCCTAATGACCAAGTAGGTATGTGCAGTCCCGCATGCCCTTCCAATGGGACAACTGCATTTTATGCTTTCAATGACAGTAGTGTCACGTTCGAGCGCGAGAATAAAGGTTTATTCTCTTTCACAGCGCTGGATGTTGCCAAAACATTCACTGGAAACGGTCGTCCCTTGTCCATGACGCTGACTGCGATGGGAGTTAATGGCATCATAACGAGCACCATCTTTTTGGAAGAAAGTCTGGCTGAAACATTCTCGAATTTTAACTTTCAAGAATTCGTCAATATTTCGTCATTAACGATCACGGGCGCGCAAGAATTCCCGGACTTTGCAATCGACAATGTCATCCTCTCTCCAGCGGAGGTTCCAGAACCGGCGTCCTGGGCAATGCTGCTTGCCGGCCTCGGAATCATTGGCGCAGCGCGCCGCCGGAGTTTGTCCAACGGCCTCGCCCAATAGGGGCATCTTCCGATCGCGAGTGGATGACTTCCAGCTCGCGATTACGTCGTCGATCTGACCGCCCATACTTTTTCGCCCGTTGTGATGGAAGCGAGAAAAAGTATAGAATCTCAACTTAACTTGAGGTCAAGCGCAATGACGACGATCGATCCCGACAAGAAAGCCCTCACGGTGGGCGAAGTGGCGCGCCGCAGTGGCGTGGCGGTCTCCACCATCCATTTCTATGAATCGAAAGGCCTGATTAAAGGCTGGCGCACCGACGGCAACCAGCGTCGGTATGCGCGCGAGGTGCTGCGCCATATCGCCATCATCAAGGTGGCGCAGCGCACCGGGATCCCTCTCGAGACGATTCGGGAAAACCTGGCCGGGCTGCCGGAAGGGCGCACGATCAGCGCAAAGGAATGGCGGGTGCTCGGCGCCGGCTGGCGCGCGGAACTCGACGAGCGCATCGCGCGCCTGCAGCGGTTGCGCGACGAACTCGATACCTGTATCGGCTGCGGCTGCCTTTCCCTCGCCGATTGCCCGCTGCGCAACCCAGCCGACAAGCTTGGCGAGGACAGCGCCGGCGCGGTGTTCCTCGATCGTCCTGCCGAGGCGGGGTATGATGAGGTCTCCATCAGCAAGCCGACGCCATGACCGACCCTGAACGCCTCTCCCCCGACTCCATCGCCGCGCTCCAGGCGCGCTTCGACGGCCATTCGCGCAAGGCGCAGGCCTATTACGCCGTCATGCACGAAGCGCGCAAGGTGCTCGGGAACGACGATGCCGCCGATGCCTGGATGAAGGCGCCCCAGCAGGCATTGGACGGCCGCACGCCCGCCGAGCTGGTGGCGGACGGCCGCACCGACGACGTCCTGGCCAGCCTGCGCGGCGCACAACAGGGAGCGACGCGATGACGGTCAAGCGCTGCTCCTGGGCGAACATGGCCAATCCGCGCTACCTCGCCTACCACGACAACGAGTGGGGCGTGCCCTGCCACGACGAGAACACGCTGTTCGAGATGCTCAACCTCGAAGGTGCGCAGGCCGGCCTGTCGTGGGAAACTATCCTGAACAAGCGCGACACCTACCGCGCCGCCTTCGACGGCTGGGATGCGGAAAAGATCGCCGCCTACGATGAGGACAAGAAGGCCGAGCTGCTGCTCAATCCCGGCATCGTGCGCAACCGGCTGAAGGTCGCCGCCGCGATCACCAACGCCAAAGCCTATCTTGCGCTGCGCGAGCAAGGCCTGACGCTCGACGACTACCTGTGGGCCTTCGTCGACGGCAAGCCGATCGTCAACGGCTGGCCGGATCGCGCCCGCCCGGCGCGCACCGAGCTGTCCGACCGCATCTCGAAGGATCTCGCCAAGCGCGGCTTCAAGTTCGTCGGCTCGACCATCGTCTATGCCTATATGCAGGGCATCGGCCTGGTGGACGACCATGACCGCGAGTGCCACTGCCGCAGCAGGCGCCGCTGACATGCATGTGCAGGACCACTGGCGCGGCCGCGCGCGCTACACCGTCTTCGACAGCGAGCATGGCGACGGCAGCCGCTTCGCCACCCTGATCGCGGCTTGGCGCGCCGACCCGCAGCGGCCCGCGCACCTGCACGTGGTGGCGCTCACCGATACCTTGCAGCCGGGCTTTCACCGCGTCCCGCAAGACGACAATAACGTCACGCTCGACCTGGTATCCGCGTCGCTCGAGACCGCGCTGGCCGAACTGAACGCCCACCCCGATTTCATCCTCCTGCACGGCGCGCAGGGCACGGCCTTCGTTCGTCCGCTGGCGCGCCTGGCGGCGCTCGGCGCGCGGCTGGAGTCGCATGGCGTCGATAGCGAACAGCGCGCGGCCTTGAGCGCCCAGGGATTCGCCTTCGATGGCGACGATGCGACCTTCTCGACCCGCAAGCCGCGCCTGCCGTCGACGCCCGAGCCGGACCGGCGCGCGCTGGTGCTGGGTGGCGGCGTCGCCGGTTGCGCTGCGGCCGCGCGCCTGTGCGCGCGGGGCTGGCAGGTCATGCTGATCGAACGTCATCCGCAGGTCGCGATGGAAGCCTCGGGCAACCTGGCCGGCATCTTCATGCCGCTGCTTTCGCGCGACGACAATATCCCGACCCGCCTGACGCGCGCCGCCTACCTGTACGCGCTGCGCCTGTGGGAGCAACTGGGCGGCGTCGGCCGCGCCTTCGACGGCGACGGGTGCGGCGTGCTGCAGCTGGCGCGCGATGCCGGCCATGCGGCCGTGTCGCGCGCGATCGCGGGCGACGGCAAGCTGCCGCCCGACTTCGCGCGCTGGCTCGAACCCATGGAGGCCGAAGCGCTGCTCGGCCTTCCCGCACCGGATGGCGGCTGGCTCTTCCCGCAAGGCGGCTGGGCGCGGCCGGGCAGCGTGTGCGAGGCGCTGCTGGCGTCTTGCGGCGACCTCTTGACGCGGCGTTTCGGCGCCGGCGAGGTGAGCCTCGAGCGCAAGGGCGACGAATGGCAGGCGCGTGGCGCCGATGGCAGTGTCATCGGCCAGGCGCCGACTGTGGTGCTGGCCAGCGGCGCCGGCGCGCGCAAGATGGTGCAGACCCGTGAGCTGCCGCTGCAGGCGCTGCGCGGGCAGGTAACGCACCTGGCGCCGGAGCACGCCCCGCAACTGCCGCTGGTGCTGTGCCGCGAAGCCTATCTGACGCCGTCCGCCCATGGCGTCACCTGCGCCGGCGCGACCTATGACCTCGACGACGATCCGCAATTGCGCGCCGCCAGCCAGGAAGAAAACGTGGCGCGGCTGCGCGGCCTGGTGTCCGATCCGCAGGCCGCCGAGGGCGCGCCGCTGGCGGGCAGGGTGGGTTTCCGCTGCGTGGCGCCGGACCGCCTGCCGCTGGTCGGCCGCCTGCCGGACTTCGCCGCCGTTGGCGCCACCGAAAGGTTGCGCGACGTGCCGCGCCATCCGGGCCTTTACGGCTTGCTGGGCTATGCCTCGCGCGGCCTGATCTGGGCGCCGCTGGCGGCCGAGCTGCTGGCCGCCCAGCTGGAAGGCGAGCCTCTGCCGCTCGAGATGGCCCTGGTCGATGCGCTCGATCCGGCCCGTTTCGTGCTGCGGGCACGGCGCAACAGCCGCCATGGCCCTGAAACTGCGCCAAACGCCACGGATATCGGCCCCTGACCGTTGCGCCGCCGCAAACGTGCGCGCGGAATCGGCATGTGCGGCCAAACTCTGGAATGCCTGCGGGTATAATTTACTGGTAGCAACTTTTTGGCCGAAAGGGCCTGTCCGGATGGAAGATTCACACCACTCGCCCGAGCTGTTCCTGTTCCTGGCGTCCACTGCGCACGACATGAAGAACTCGATCAGCGTCCTGTCCGGCACGCTCGAACGCCTGCTCGACGGCGCCTCGCCCGAGACCGAGAAGGCATACGCGCAGATGGCGCAGATGCTGTACCAGACGCGCCGCCTGAACGACAACCTGATGCAGCTGCTGGCGCTGTACAAGCAGGTCGGCAAGCCCGGCTATCCGTTCGACGTCCAGCCGATCGAAGTGGGCCAGCTGGTCGAGCAGGTGGTGGCGCTCGAACGCGTGCTGCTCGAGTCGCGCGGCGTGGTCCTGGAACTTGACGTCGATCCCGAACTGATCGCCCACGTCGATGAAGACCTGATCGTGGGCGTGGTCTCGCACGCCGTCAACAACGCGCTGCACTACACGCGCGACCGCATCCGCCTGTCGGCGCGCGAGGTCGACGGCGACCTCGAGATCCGGGTCGAAGACAATGGCGCCGGCTTTCCGCCCGCGCTGCTGGCGGCCGGCACGCCGGGCAGCGGCGACAGCGGCGTCAACTTTCTCACCAATAGCGCTGGCCTGGGCCTGTACTTCTCGGGCGAGGTGGCGCGCATGCACCGCCACCGCGAGCGGTCCGGCGCGGTGCGGCTCGAAAACGGCGGCTCGCTCGGCGGTGGCTGCTTCATCCTGACCCTGCCATGAACACGCCCGCCGCCCCTGCAAAACCGGATGCAAAGCCGGACGCCAAGCCGGATGCGAAGCCGGCCGCACCGGCCGTGTCCAAGCCCAAGGTGCTGGAAGAGATCGACTGGGCCAGCAAGCACTACCTGATCGTCGACGACTTCGTCGGCATCCGCCAGTTGCTGCGCGAGAGCCTGCGCAGCCTGGGGGCCAGGAATATCGACCAGGCATCCAGCGGCGGCGAGGCCATGGCCCTGCTCAACAAGCTGCGCTACGACGTGGTGCTGTGCGATTACAACCTGGGCGAGGGCAAGAATGGCCAGCAGGTGCTGGAAGAAGCGCGCATGCGCCATCTCTTGATGCCGTCCTCGGTGTTCGTGATGGTCTCGGCCGAGAAGAGCGTGGAGTCGGTAATGGGCGCGGCCGAGCACCAGCCCGACGCCTATCTGGTGAAACCGATCACCGAGGGCGTGCTGCTCACGCGACTGAACCGCGTGTGGCGCCGCAAGCAGATCTTCCGCCTGATCGACCAGGCCTTCATCGAAAAGGATTACCTGCGCGCGGCGCGCCTGTGTGACGACCAGATCGCCGCTAACCGGGTGCACGTGATCGAGCTGCTGCGCATGAAGGCGCGCATGCTGGAGCGAAGCGGCCAGCCGGCGCGCGCGCGCGAAGTGTACGAGCAAGTGCTGGCCCAGCGCGAATACCACTGGGCGCGCGCGGGCCTGGGCAAGATCCGCATGGCCGACGGCGACTTCGAGCAGGCGCGCCAGATGTTCCAGACCGTGATCGCCGAGAACCGCCACTTCATCGACGCCTATGACCAGCTGGCCCGCGCCTACCAGGGCATGGGCCAGCACGAAGAGGCGGCCGCGGTGCTCGAGCGCGCGGCCAAGCTGTCGCCCAATTCGGTGCCGCGCCAGCGCCACCTGGGCCAGGCCGCGCTGCGCCTGGGGAATGTGCCGATGGCCGAAAAGGCCTTCCGCAAATGCCTGGTGATCGGCGAGTATTCGATCCGCAAGGCGCCCGACGACTACCTCGGCCTGGCGCGTGTGTGCGGGCTGAAGGGCAATACCAAGGATGCGCTGCAGCTGCTGCTGCTGGCCCAGCGCGAATTCGGCAGCGAGCACGAACACATCGTGCTGCGCGCGAAGATCACCGAAGGCCACGTCTACCACGAGAGCGGCGACTACCTCAACGCGCGCCGCGCCGGCGACGAGCTCGATGGGATGCTGCAGGCCGATCCCAAGCGGCCCGGCACCGCGATCTGCATCGAGATGGCGACCCTGCTGTTCGCGGTCGGCGTCAAGGGCACGCCCAACGAGGTGCTGGCCCACGTCATCCGCAACAACCACGACAACACGCTGCTGCAGGATGAGGTGCAGAAGATCTTCGACCGCGCGCGCCTGCCCGACGAGGGCGCGCTCATCATCCGCACCGCGCGCAAGGAGGCGGTGGACCTGATGAACCAGGGCGTGGTGCTGTGGAAGACCGGCAAGCTGCCGGACGCCGTCAAATGGATGCGCAAGGCGCGCGAGCGGCTGCCGGACAACGTCCGGGTGCTGTTCAACGCGGTGCAGATCCTGATCTCGCACATGCAGCAGCGCGGCTACGATCCCGAGCTGGAAGAGGAGGCGCGCGAGGTGCTGGAGCACGTCGACCGGCTGCAGCCGGGCCAGCAGCGCTTCGCCCAGCTGATGGAGCAACTGGGTGCGTTGCAACCGAAACCCGAACCGGCCCAGGCGGATACGCCGCCGGCCGATCCGGCGCCCAAAGAGGGCGAGGCCGCACCCTCGAACGCCTGACGGCCGCGCCCCCAAAAGTCAGCAAAAACGTTTTCTCTCATCCCGCAAAATCCTTATCCCAGAAGAGGGGTGAAATGCGATCTTCATAGGCTTCAACGCAAAAGCCACACGTAAAACGCACTAGTTAATCGTTTTCCTAAATCTGTTGACTTTGTTTTTGCTTGTGTCTAGGATTTACTCAAGCAAAAAAATAACAGGAGACAGAGAATGACACGCTACCCATCCCTGGGGGCGGCTGCCGTGCGCCTCATCGCCGCGCTGTCGCTGGCCGGCGCCGCCACCTGCGCCGTCGGCCAGGAAACCGTTCCGCAACTGGTCCAGCGCAGCATCGACACTGCGGCCGCGCAGTACGGCGGACTACTGGCCAAGGTCCAGCGCAAGCCGGGCTTCCCGCGCACGGTGGACAAGGCCGAGGTGGTGCTGGTCGGCGTCGGCGACTGGACCGCCGGTTTCTTCCCCGGCTCGCTGTGGTATCTATACGAAGCGACCGGCGACGCCAAATGGCGCCTGGCGGCCGCCGACTATACGGCGCGCACCGCGCCGGCCAAGTTCGACAAGAGCCAGCACGACCTCGGCTTCATGCTGGGCGCCGGTTACGGCAACGGCTACCGCCTGACGGGCGACCCGGCCTACCGCGACGCGCTGCTGGCCGGCGCCACCACCCTGGTCACCCGCTTCAATCCCAAAGTCGGCAGCATCCAGTCCTGGGACCTGTGGCCCAACAGCACCTGGGCCTACCCCGTCATCGTCGACAACCTGATGAACCTGGAGCTGCTCACCTGGGCCGCGCGCACCGCCGTCGAGCCGCGCTACCGCGACGTCGCGGTGACGCATGCCGACACCACGCTGCGCAACCACTTCCGTCCGGACGGATCGAGCTTTCACCTGGTCGACTACGACCCGGGCACCGGCAAGGTGCGCGGCAAGGTGACGGTGCAGGGCCATGCCGATGGTTCGTCATGGGCGCGCGGCCAGGCCTGGGCGCTGTACGGCTACACCATGATGTACCGCGAAACGAAAAAAGAGGATTACCTGCGCCAGGCGCACAAGATCGCCGCCTTCTTCATGCAGCACCCGCGCCTGCCGGCGGACAAGGTACCGTACTGGGACTTCGACGATCCCGCCATTCCCAATGCACCGCGCGACAGCTCGGCCGCCGCCATCGTCGCTTCCAGCCTGCTGGAACTGGCCACTTTCTCGAGCGGGGAGCAGGCAGGCTCCTACCGCGCCTTCGCCGAGGCGCAGCTGCGCAGCCTGGCCTCGCCGGCCTACCTGGCCAGCGGCGGCGAAGGCGGTAGCGACAACGGCGGCTTCCTGCTCAAGCATGCGACCGGCCACAAGCCGGCCGGGAAGGAGATCGACGTGCCGCTCAACTATGCGGACTACTACTTTCTCGAAGCGCTGCTGCGCCTGAAGGGCGCGCACGCGGGAAGCTGAAGCATCCGGCCCGAGCATGGGATCGACCCGCGTCGCTACCCGGCCTGGCCGCCATTTTCTGGAAACCGGAGGAGACAACGTTGGACAAGAAAAAAACCGAAAGCTTCGACATCGCGGTGAAGCCGCTGGCAGCCGTGGTGGCGCTGGCCGTCGCGCAGTGGGCCATGCCCGTCCACGCCCAGGAGGGCGGAGCAGGGGAGAATGCGACCGGCCTGCAGTCGGTGGTCGTCACCGCCAACAAGCGCGTCGAAAAACTGGAGAGCGTGCCGATGGCGATCTCCGTCATCTCGGAGGCCGAACTGCAGCGCAATAACGTGCGCGAGATCGAGGACATCGTCGCCCTGACGCCCTCGCTGACCCAGGCCTCGGGCACCACCGCCGCCAACAACGCGCTGTTCATGCGCGGCATCGGCACCGTCTCGGTGGGCATCGGCGTCGAGTCGGACGTCTCGGTGATCATCGACGACATCCCGATCGCGGTGCAGTTCCAGGCCTTCCGCGACCTGGCCGACGTTGCCCGGGTCGAGGTGCTGAAAGGACCGCAGAGCACCCTGTTCGGCAAGTCGGCGGTGGCTGGCGCCATCAATATCGTGACCAAGCCGATCTCGGGCCCGGTGGTCTACCGCGGCAGCGCCTATTACACCGACGACGACGAATGGCGTCTCGCCGCATCGATGGGCGGGCGCCTGACCGACACTTTCGGTATGCGCATCGCCGTCAACAAGAGCGATATGCCGGGTAACTTCACCAACCTGACCACCGGCGAGAAGGTCAACGGTTCGTCCGGCAAGACGATGATGGCCAAGTTCTCCTGGACGCCGATCAAGAACCTCGACATCGACTTCATGCCGCAGTATAACGAGCAGGAGAACACGCGCGGCGTCACGGCGATCAACGGCTTCTATCGCACCACGGGATCGGCCGCCGCCGGCAACCTGGAGCGGATCCCGGTCGACCTGTCGACCGCCTACATGAACGGCAACCCGCAGCTGCCGGCATCGCTGGTGCTGGCCGGCATCGACCCGACCAACCCCAACAACCGCTATGTGCGGCGCGACTCCCCCACCGGGATTTCTTCGCGCACCCACGGCGCCGGCCTGAAGCTGGCATACACGCTGCCCAACGATGCGATCCTGATGTCGATCTCGTCCTACCAGCGCTACAAGGCCAACGACTCGCGCGACCAGGACTTCACCGATGTGCCGACCATCGCCCGTCCCGGCGAGACGCGATTCTCGGTCGGGAACCTGCAGTTCGGCAGCTACGACATCACCTCAAAGACCCAGGAGCTGCGCCTGGTTTCGCCGGACGCCGGCAACTTCCGCTACGTGGCCGGTCTGTGGTGGGCGCGTAACGAGATCGAGCGTCATTTCATTCGCGGCTTCTGCGTGGCGCCGGCGGTCTGCGCCGCCAACTCGCCATCGAGCCCAACCAACTACTACACCGACATCTACAACGTGAACAAGGCGGTGTTCGGCCAGGCGACCTGGGACTTCGCGCCGACCTGGACCCTGGTGGCCGGCCTGCGCCGCAACCTGGAAGAGTCGGGCTTCAACTACGAACGCAACTTCTACACCGACCAGCTGGACCGCTCGACCTTCGTGCCGGGCCCGGTGGGCAAGGACGTGTTCTCGAGCAGCGGCAACGAGGATTGGGCCACCACCGGCAAGCTGAGTATCCAGAAGCAGCTCAATCGCGACTGGATGGTGTACGCCATGACCGCCACCGGCCACAAGGGCAAGGCCTATGACGTGACCAGCGGCCTGCAGGCCTCGGCCGCCTTCCCGGTCGACCCCGAGAAGAGCCGCACCTATGAACTGGGCGCCAAGGCCAATCTACTCAACAACCGCCTGTCGATCGCGGCCACGCTATTCCACACCGACTTCAGGCACTACCAGCAGAACACGTCCTTCGTGCTGCCGGACGATCCGACCATCTACACCCAGCTCAATTCGATTCCGAAGATCCGCACCCGCGGCTTCGAGATCGACGCCAATATGCTGCTGGCCTCGAACTGGTCGATGAACGCTTCGCTGGCCTATACCCGCCCCGAGATCGCCGACTGGAAGAACGGCCCCTGCTACCAGGACAACACCAACCCCGTCATTCCGGGCACCGGTGCGGGCGAGGGCGGTTCGCTGGGCGGCTGGAACCGTGACTGCTTCGCGATCCGTCCCGGCGCCACCACCGGCGTGCAGGATCTGTCGGGCGGCATCTTCCCGGGCACGCCGAAGGTCAAGGTCAATATCGGCAGTAACTACGACATCCGCCTGCCGTCGCTGCCCTTCGACGCCTTCATCAACGGCAACGTGCGCTACCAGAGCGACTACCAGACCAATATCAATAACGATCCGCGCTCGGTCAACGACAGCTACACGATCGCCGACCTGGGCTTCGGCATCCGCGACGACAAGGACCGTTATCGCCTGAGCTTCCAGGTGAAGAACCTGTTCGACCGCTTCTACATCCCGAACGCCAATGCGAGCGGTCCGAGCTTCCGCGCCGGCCCGACCTCGACCTCGCCGGCGATCACGGTCAACAGTTGGGTGCCGCCGCGCGACGTGTTCCGTTACTTCAGCGTGAAGCTCGACGTCAAGTTCTGACGCTGGACGTATAAAAGAAAGCGGCGCCTCTCGAGGCGCCGCTTTCTAATTACCGGCTTAGTTCTTGTAGATCGGCCCGGCCACGACGAACGGTCCGCCCTGGTAGGTGGCGGTGACGTCGTCGGCCGGCGGCCGGGCGCCATCCTGCGGGAAGCGCCCGGCGAAGGTGCTGGAGCTATGCTGGGCCTCGAAACCCAGGTGGGCGGCATGGCGGTTGTCCCACCAGCTTGTCTTGTTGTCGGAGACGCCGAAGGTGATCGTGTGGCCGACGCGCGGCGTGAACAGCGCGCAGCGCACCAGTTCCACCAGGTCGTCATGGGCCAGGAAGGTGACCATCATGCGCGCGTTGCGCGGCTCGGGGAAGGAGGAGCCGATGCGCAGGCACACGGTCTCGATGCCGAAGCGGTCGTAGTAGTAGCGCGACAGCGCTTCGCCGAAGCATTTCGAGACGCCATAGATGCAGTCGGGGCGCAGCGGCATGGTGGCGTCGACGCGTTCGGTGGTGGGATAGAAGCCGACCACGTGGCTCGAGCTGGCATAGATCACGCGCTTGATCCCTTTCTTGTGGACGGCTTCGTACAGGTGGTGAAGGCCGACGATATTGGCCTGCACGATCTTGTCGACTTCTTCCTCGACCGAGACGCCGCCGAAATGGAGCACCGCATCCACGCCGTCGAGCAGGTCCAGCACGGCGTCGCGGTCGGCCAGGTCGCAGCGCACCACTTCCTCGCCCGGGCCGGCGGCCGGGATATCGCGCACGTCGCTGAGACGGACGACGTCGGCCCAGGGCTTGATGCGCTCGCGCAGCATCGTACCCAGGCCGCCTCCGGCGCCGGTCAGGAGCAGACGTTTGAAGGGCTTGCGCGGGATCGCTTCGTTCATGAATGGGCTCCAGTGTGTTAAACGTTTAACTAGAGTAGCGGCTATGCCTGGCAGCGTCAACGTTCCCATGAGGAGATTGCAGCGAACACGCGTGATAAGATGCTCCGTCAAATAACGATTACCCCTCCATGAAGAGCTCCGCCCCGACCATCCGCGACGTTGCCGCCGCCGCCCAGGTATCCACCGCCACGGTGTCCAAGTACATCAACGGTGCGCAGCGCTTCTCGCCCAAGGTCGAGGCGGCGCTCGATGAGGCCATCGCGGCCCTGGGTTACAGGTCGAATCCGCTGGCCAAGTCGATGATCACCGGGCGCACCAATACCATCGGGCTGTCGGTCCTGGACATTAACAACCCCCACTTCAGCAGCATCCTCAAAGGCGCCAACCGGGTCGCGCACGAGCAGGAGTACTCGGTGCTGCTGGTCGATACCGAGGAAACCCCGAGCCGCGAGCGCCGCACGCTGGAAGACCTGAGCCGGCGCGTGGACGGCATGATCGTGTTTTCGCGCATGCGCGAACACGAGATGGGATGGATGGCGGGTATCGACAAGCCGCTGGTGTTCTTCGGTTCACTTAACGAATTGGCGATTCCGACCGTGGCCAGCGACGACCACGGCGGCGCCTTCATGCTGGCCCAGCACCTGCGCATGCTGGGCCACAAGCGCATCGCCTACCTGGGCTTCTCGCGCTCGCGCCGCGACGAAGAGCGCCTGGGCGGCATCCGCGAATGCCTGGATGCCGCCGGCATCGAACTGACCGTGCACGACGGCGAGAACCCATCGATGGTGGAGGGCGAGCGCCTGTGCTCCGGCGTGGTGCTCGGCCCGCAGCGGCCGGACGCCGTCATCTGCTACAACGACCTGATGGCACTGGGCTTCATGAAGGAGTGTGCCAACCTGGGCCTGTCGATACCGCGCGACCTGTCGGTGGTCGGTTTCGACAATATCGCCTACGGCAAGTACGTGACGCCGGCGCTCACCACCGTCGACCTGCAGAGCGAACGCATGGGCGCGACCGCGATGACCAAGCTGCTGGCCGTGATTCGCGGCGAGCAGGTCGAGAGACTGACCAAAGTCGCGCCACAGCTGGTGCTGCGCGCCTCGACCCAGGCCCGCAAGGGCTGATCTTCACTCGGCGGCGCCCACCGCCATTTTGTACCGCTTTACTTTCCGATAGCGTTGCCATATCCTTTGGAAAACGTTTAACAATATCGGAGACATCGCATGCGTCACGCACTTCCCCTGCTGGCGGCGGCTGCCCTGCTGGCCGTTCCCGTTCGCGTTCCCGTTCATGCCTCGGCCGCCACGACGGCCACGCCGCCGCTGCAGCGCAGCGTCGAGCAAGCCTACCCGCAGCTCGAATTCCTGATCCAGAAGCTGGTGAAGGAGAGGGAAGGGATCGTGATGGACGGCGAGAAGGCCCTCAACAGCAAGGACAAGTTCTTGCCCGGGAAGATAGCCACCGGCCTGGCCGACCTGCTGGTGCACCTGCCGGCCAACGATCCGCGCCTGCCCGGCATGCTGCGCGACTACGCCGACCTGGCCGACCTGACGATCGGGATGAACAACGAATCCTGGGGTATCTACTACTACATCGGTGCCCTGCATCGCCTCAAGAAAGCGGGCCTGCTCGAAAAGGCCGTGCGGCCCGCCACCCTCGAGCGGCTGCGCAAGCAGCTGGACTGGCGCAGCTTCGTGCGCCTGCCGAGCTACGAGCTGATCGACCTGCCGACCAATTACTATGGCGTCGCCTTCAGCATCGCGCGCCTGCGCATGCTGATGGGCTGGGAAGACGCCGCCGGCAGCGAAGTGCTGCTCGACCGGATGCTCAAGCACTACGCCAAATACTCCGGCGAATACGGCTTCAGCGACGAGACCGACGGCCAGGGCCGTTTCGACCGCTACAGCATCCTGCTCAGCGCCGAGATCTGCGAGCGCTTCATCGAGACCGGCCTGGAAGTGACACCGGAACTGAAGGCGCTGCTGCGCAAGTCAGCTGACGTCGCCCTGAACAGCGCGAGTGCTGACGGCACCGGCTTCACCATGGGCCGCAGCCTGGGGCCGTACGGCGAGACAGCGATGCTGGAGATCCTGTCGACCGCCGCCTACCTCGACGTGCTCACGCCGCAAGAGAAAGAGTATGCCTATGCCTACTCCGCCCGCATCGCCGAGCGCTACATGGCGTTCTGGTACCAGCCGGGCATGCGCTCGGTCGATATGTGGAACGACGGGCGGCGCACCGACGCCTATCGCGGCAAGCACCGCATCCTGGGCGAGAACTTCTCGCTGCTGCACCAGCTGATCGCGACCAACGAGATGTGGAACCGGGCCGGCATGAAGGATGTGGCGCCGCGCCAGGACCTGGCGGCCTGGCTCGAACGCAGCCGGCCGAAGTTTTCCCTGACCCGCTTCGCGCGCGGCGAGCATGACCGCGCGCTGGCGATCTGGCGCGACAAGGGCCATGTGTTCAGCCTGTCCCTGATCAACGGCGGCCAGAGCCAGCATGCGAACAGCCCCTACTACCCGCTGCCGTTCGCGCACGGCATCGTGTCCGGCGTCGCCGACAGCGGTTATTCGCATCCTCAACTGATGCCCAAGTTCACCCTTGCCGACGGCAGCGAATTGATCGCCACCGCCTTCATGAAGGACATCGAGGCGCGGGAGCAGGGCAGCGGCCACACGGTCTCCTATCGCCAGGGCGCATTGACCCGCCTCGGCAAGAACGTGCCGGTCGCCGATCCGCGCATCCGCGTCGAGACCGAATATACGCTGCAGCCGGGCGCCATCACGCGCACCGACCGGTATACGCCGGCCGCGCCGCTGGACGTGGCGAAGCTGACCCTGGAATTCGGCGCGTTTTCAAAGGGCGCGACCGTCGAGGGCAACAAGGTGCGCTTCAGCGACGGCGCGGCGCAGGCCTTCGAGGTGGGCGGCCTGGCCACCTGCAGTGCGCGGCCGGCGGCCGGCGACGCCGCCTGGCAGGCGCCCTACGGCCAGATGAATACGGTGGTCAGCTGCGCCAGCGGCGCCTTCAGCATGCGCGAGCCGCTGGAGGTGAGCTGGACGATCCGTTACCAGTAGACGAGCAGGTCATCTCCTTGCGCCCGGCACTGGCGACCTCCCCGCCGGCCCGGGCGCTTTTTTATGATCCCTGGCCTGCGCGTGGATGCTCGAGCGGATTGACCAGATTGCGGTCGCCGCCCATGCGCGCATCCCAGTTGTCTGCCGGCGGCGCTTGCGGGGCGATGCGCTGGCCGCTGCGGCGCTCGTGGATCGCGATCCAGCCCGGCACACGCGGTGGCGTCTCTTGCGGCGCGCCGGCCAGGCGTGCGAGCGGCGCCGGGTCGGCCACGGCCTGGACCGAAAAGCGTAGCAGCCGCTCGAGGGCAGGATCGTCGAGGTCGAGGACCGAGGCCATCATCACCAGCGGCGCCGCCGCATACAGGTGATAGCTCAGCGCCTTGCCGGCGCGCGCGACTTCCAGCGGCAGCGAGCCGTCAGGCGCGACCTGGCCCATCGCGTGGGAGAACACCTTGCGGCCCCAGTCGAGGTAGCGACTGTCGCCGGTGACGCCGCCGACGGCCGTCACCGCCAGGCCTTCCCAGTAATAGTGGTTGTTGCGCACGCCCTTGTGCTGTTCGGCGTGGTCGATGGTGACGTCGGCCAGGCGCCGCAGCCAGGCCTCGATGGCCGCGCGCTGTGCCGGTGCCGCCTCCCGCTGCACCCGCGCATAGCTCAGCGCCAGGCCGGCCAGGGTCCATTTGCGGGTGTAGTACGACTGCCGGGTGGTCATTGTGCCGAGCAGGGCCTCGTGGCCGGCCCAGGCCTGCAGCCACGCCAGCGCGCAGCCCGCGCCGTCGGGATCGCGCCCGGCCTGCCAGTCGCTGGCGCTGCGCGCGACATGGCCGAGATAGTCGTTGACCGGCTTGACCGCCGCCTCGTTGCGCGCCTTGAGCGCCGGGTCGACGATCGAACTGCGGGCGTCGGTGTAATAGCGGTTGGCGTCGATGTCGTGCACGGGCGGCGGAGCAGGAGCGCAGGCGAATGCCGCGCCAGGGACGAGCAGCAGGGCGATGCAGGACGAAAGCGGATGGCGCATGACAGTTCCACGAAAACGTTTAACCTATTGTAGTTCGCTATTTCAGGTGGCGAAAGATTGCGTTGCTGGTGGCGTTGTTTTTCCCGACGTCGGTCGGCACTAGAATGAATCCATTCCATCCGTGAGAGGCCGTATGAACGACGTGCTGACCCTGTATCCCGGCGGCTATCCGGTCCATATCGACGTGCCACAGCGCCAGGTCGATGGCGCGGGGACGGCGCTGCGTTTCGCGCTGCCGCCGCGCGGCGTGAATTTTCCGCTGTCGCATGCACACGAAACCAAGCTGGTAGTCGCGCTGGAAGGAAGCCTTGCACTGCGCACCGGTGCAAACGAACCGCGCCCGCTGCTGCGGCCGGGCCAGGCGATGCTGCTGGAAGCGGGAACGGCGCACCGCATCGCCCAATACGGCGATCGGCCGGCGCTGGTCGGCATCGCGCTATGGCCGGGGGCGGTGGAAGAGGCGTTCCGCCTGCTCGAGCGGATGGTCGCGCAGCGCGGGTTCGAGCATGCGGCCGTCGCCGCGCTGTTCGCGCGCTACGGCGTGCGCTGGGACGCCGCCATCGTATCCGGCGGCCACGCGGCGGCCCTCGACGTCACGAGCTTTCGTGCAGCGGCGCGGGCATTGCCGCCAGCGCTGCGTGAGCGGCTGGCGGACTGCTGGCGTGAATGGCTGCCGCCGGCGTGAACAGGCTCTCGAAGCCGGCGTCCTCGATATCTTCCAGAAGTCCGATCAGGATCAGTGACTGCTGCTTGAGCTCACGCATCAGGGGCGCGATGTCGGCCTGGCCGGCGCCGGCCCGGATGCGCTCGACGATGCGGGCGCCGATGTCGTGCAGCCTGCGGTGCGGCGCATCGAGCGCGTGATAGGTCGGCGTGCCCGCGAAATAGCGGCCCTCGTTCAGGTACCAGCGGCCGAGGGAACACTTGGTGACGCACAGGGTCGGGTGGCCGGCCGACTGGCGTAGTGGCGCATCGGGCGGCAGCGCGGCGCGCCGGATCGCGAAGCTGGCCAGCTGGCGCCGCCACTGCACGTGGTCGACGATCGCCATGTGCACCAGGCCCACCGGCAGGCCGCGGCACTTGCCGGCGGCGGCGCAGAAGGCCTTGAAGCCCTCCAGGGGCAGCGCGCGGCTGATCAGGAAGCCCTGGGCCACGCCGCAGCCGGCTTCCACCAGAAAATCGTGCTGCGCGAGCGTTTCGACGCCTTCCGCGACTACTTCGAGGCCGAGTTCGTGGCCGAGGCGGATCGAGGAACGCACGATGGTCGCGTTCTTGGGCGAGTCGAGCATGCGCACCACGATGCCCTGGTCCAGCTTGATGGTCGTGAACGGCCACTGGCTCAGCGTATCGATGCTCGAGTAGCCGATGCCAAAGTCGTCCATCGCCAGGCCGATCCCGGCCTCGGTCAGCGCCTGCACGTTGTACAGCACGCAGGGGGCGGCCTGCAGGGCCTGCGTTTCGGTGATCTCGAGTTCGAGCGCCGCCGGCGGCAGCCGGCCGCGCACGATGGCGTCGAGGATCATGCTTGTCAGCGTGCTGTTTTCGAGGTCGCAGGAGCAGACATTGAACGACACCTGGAACTGTTCCGCCAGGCCGCCGTCGACAAGGTCGCGCACCAGCTGTGGCAGCAGCCGCCGGGTCAGGCTCTTGAGCAGGCCGGCGCGCTCGATGGCGCCGATGAAGGCCGATGCCGGCAACAGCGTGCCGTCGGGGCGCTGCCAGCGCACCAGGGCCTCGGCGCCGACGATGCGGTTGCTGGTCAGCGATACCTTGGGCTGGTAGTACAGGACGAACTCGCGCCGGCGCAGCGCGCCGGCAATCTCCTCTCGGCTGACGATCGACATGGCATTTCCCGTGAACGTTCCATACCGATGTTATCCGCCGAAGCCGCCAGGCGGTCAAGCGCTGCGCCTTCTGCCATCGGCGGGAGGACGCTGCGCCTTTTCTCAATAATCGACCGGGTAGTCCTTGCGGAATCTGGCGCCGCTGAAGGCCTTTTTCTGGGTCCAGTCCTGGGCCGGGCTGGTCCAGTAGGAATCGTCGGCCGGCAGGCCCAGCGCCAGGAAGCTGGCGGAGGCGATGTACATGCTGCCGCTGTTGGAATACCAGTCGCCCAGCTCCGGCTGGTGGCCGGCGAAGCCGATGGTGAGATAGCCCTCCCTGGTGAAGTTGTCCGGCGCGGTGTACAAGGCCTTGTGCATCGCCTGCATCGCCGCCCGCACCTGGCCCTCGGGCAGGGTCTGCGGCAACTGCTTGCGCCAGGCCAGCAGGGCCAGCGGCTGGAAGGCGGCGCTGCGGTAGGTGAGCGAGCGGCCGATCGGCGGGAAGGTTCCCTGCGGTGAGATGAAGCGCTCCAGGTGCTCGCAATAGCGCTGGGTGCGTTTCAGGGCCTGGGCGCGCAGCTCGGCCGGTTTGCCGTTCCAGAACGGCGCGTTGTGCCGTTCGAGCACCTCGAGGATCTCGAGCAGCATCGGGTACATCACGAAGGAACTGTAGTAATCGAAGTGGAACGATTCGCCGTCCTTGATCCAGCCGTCGCCCACATACCATTCGTTGACCTTGCGGATCGCGACATTGGTGCGCAGCGGATCGGCCTCTTCGCCGATCGACAGCAGCCAGGCCTCGTTCATCGCCGCGAACAGCAGCCAGTTGATGAAGGGCGGCTCGATCCGGCGCAGGCCCTTGATCTCGGCAACGATGCGTTGCTTGGTGGTGGTGTCGAGCGGCTCCCACAGCGCTTTCGGCGCGCGCATCAGCGCATTGGTGAAATAGGCCGAGTCGACCAACGCCTGGCCGTGGCCGCGCCAGGTCAGGTAGTCGGGGCTTTTCGGATCGACCGAATGCACATAGCTCTGCAAGGCCATCTGGCGCAGGCGCGCACGGGTCTTGCCTTCGGGGCTGGCGTCGTCGGGCAAGGCCAGCCACGGCGCCGCGCCGGCGATCAGCCGGCCGAAGGCCTCCAGGTAGGCCACGTTGTTGTCGCGTCCATCCGAGCTCGGGCTCACCTCGAGCTTGAAGTTCTTTTTCAGTTCGCCGCGCGCCATATTCGACAGTACCGGTTCGGCCATCTTCTGCAGCAGGCCGGCCATGTATGCGCGGTCGCCGCCGGTCGTAGCGGATGGGGTTGCGGCCAGCGCGGGCGCGGACAAGCCCCCTAGTGCGGCGCTTGCCGCCAGGCTGCCGATGAAATCTCGTCTCTGCATCGTGTCTCCTTGTCGGTATGTGAGTATTCAGGGCTCGCCGGCCAGCCGCTCGCCGGCATAGGCGCGATACCTGCGGATGCGGCCCGTAACGTCGTCCTTGCCCTGGCGCGGCACGTAGCGCAGGCCGGCCACCTCGACGTCCTTGCCCAGGTCGATCACCAGGCGGTGCGGGTGCGCCGTGCCGGCGCCCGGGCCGCTGTAGGCCGTGTGCCAGTAGTCGCTGTTCTGGCCGTTGATCGCATTGAGCGCGCCGCCATCTTCCTTGTGCGCTTCTTCGCTGTCGACCCAGGCGATGGTCCAGGCGGATTGCTCGATCGTCTTGCCGTTCTTGTCCAGCAGCGCCAGCTCGGCCACCGCGGCATAGGGCTTGCCGTCGAAGGCGTCGAGCGACTCCAGGCAGAACTGGCGCGCGCGCAGCGGCGCAGCGAAGCGCACGTCCTGGGTCGCGGAGCCGGGCGCGAATGCCCCTTCGTGCGCGGGCTGCACGCCACCGAGCTGCAGCCTGACGCTGCTGGGCGGGCGTTCGAGGTCGCGCTCGCGGTGCAACTGGTCGAGGATCGGCTTGGCGAGGCCGGCGATGCGCGCCTCGCGCGGGCCGGTCAGGTCGAGCACGATCACCTCGTTGCGGCCGCGCCTGATCCACGGCCCCGGCAGGTACATGGTCTGGGTCGGCCCGATGCTCCAGTAGCGGCCCAGGCAGCGGCCGTTGATCCAGACGATGCCCTGGCCCCAGCCCGACATGTCGAGGAAGGTGTCGTGGGTGGCGCTCGTGTCGAAGCTGCCGCGCCAGAAAGCCGCGTCCTTGCTGCGGCCGCGCTTGAACGCCAGCGGCGGCAGCACGCCTTCGGCGTCGAAATCGATGGCGCGGATTTCCCAGTTTTCCAACGTCTGGGTCTCGCCGCCGGTTGGTGTGAAGGTGACCGGGCCATGCAGGCCTTTGCGGTCGTGGATCTCGACCCCGAAGTTCACGCGCGCGATCGTGTACAGCAGGATCTCGACGGTCGCCGGCTTGCTGCGCGCGGGGATCGTCACCTTGAAGCGGCGGTGGCGCGTGTCCATCGTGCCCACCAATTTTCCGTCGACCCGCACCCAGGCCAGGTCGCGCACCTTGGCCGCCGCCAGCACCCCGGCCGGACCGGCCGGCAAGGTGACGCGGTAGGCGACGATGCCGCGGCTGATGTCGTATTCCTCGATCGGGCGCGGCGACGCGTCGCGGATCGTGCGCGCCGGCAGGCTGGCGCTCAATGGCGCGGTCTCGTTCAGGGCGAAGGCGGGAATCGTCATCACCGGCATCGGCGCCGGCGGCTGCGGCAAGGTCTCACCTGGAGCCAGGAAGGGAGTCATCGCAGCGCGGTAGGCCTCGAACTTGGCGCCGATCCAGCCGGCTTCGCTGATCGGGGCGTCGTAGTCGTAGCTGGTGGTGTCGGGCCGGAACGGCCGGTCGCAGCCGCCCCACAGGCCGAAGGTGGTGCCGCCGTGCGCCATGTAGAGGCTGAACGAGCCGTTCGCCGTCAGCATCGTCTTGATGTCGGCCACGGCGTTCTCGACGCCGCCACGGCGGTGCGGCGCGCCCCAGGTGTCGAACCAGCCGGAATAGTATTCGCCGCACATCAGCGGTCCCTGCTGCACCTCGGCCAGCGCCTTGAAACCGGCCTCGGGGTTGCTGCCGAAGTTCGCCACCGAATACAGCTCGGGGATGTGGGTCTTGGCCACCGCATTGGTCGGGTTGCACTGGAATAGGGGGACGTCGAAGCCGGCGTCCAGCACGGCCTGGCGCAGCGCGCGCATATAGTCCAGGTCTTCGCCGTAGAAACCGTATTCGTTCTCGACCTGCACCATCAGGATCGGGCCGCCCCGTGTTACCTGCTGCCCACCGAGCACGCGGCCGACTTCGCGCAGCCAGCGCCGCGACGGCGCCAGGAAGGCTTCGCCCGTCGAGCGCAGGAAGGCGTCGCCCGGTTGCTTGAGCAGCCACCAGGGCAGGCCACCCATCTCCCATTCGGCGCAGGCATACGGACCCGGGCGCAGGATCACCCACAGGCCTTCCTGCTGCGCCAGCCGGCAGAATTCTGCGGCATCGCGCTGGCCGGCCCAGTCGAATTTTCCTTCACGCCACTCGTGGTAGTTCCAGAACAGGTAGGCGCACACGCTGTTCAGGCCCATCGCCTTGATGGTCTTCAGGCGGTGCGTCCAGTACTCGCGCGGCACACGTGAGAAATGCATCTCGCCGCAGCGGATCTGCAGCGGCTTGCCGTCCAGCAGAAAATCTTCGCGGCCGATCGTGAAGCGGGGCGAGGCAGCAGCCTGGATCTGGGCCTGGACGGGCAAGAGCGCCAGCGCGGAACTGGCCGCGGCGCCCTGCAGCAGGCGTCGGCGAGGCAGCGTAGGCGTCATCGCTTGCCTCCCGCGTTATCGACCAGACTCGCCATCTCGGTCGCCGCCAGCAGGAAGGCGCCGACGCCGAAGGGCGCGGTCGAGTCCTGGTTCACGACCTGGCCGGGGATCGCGCGCTCGCCGATCGGCTGCACATAGCCGACTCGCCCATCGGCCTGCAGCGCGACCCGGCTGAGGAAATGCCAGCCGCGCAGGGCGGTCGGCGCATACGCGGCGCGGTCCAGGTAGCCGTTGTTGATGCCCCAGGCGTAGGCATAGGTGAAGAAGGCGGTGCCGCTGCTTTCCGGCCCCGGCGCATGGCCCGGGTCGAGCAGGCTGCGGGTCCAGTAGCCATCGTCCTGCTGCAGCGGCTTGAGGGCCGCCGCCATGCGGCGGAAGCGCTCGGTCAGCAGCGGCCGGCTCGGATTGTCAGGCGGCAGGTCGGCCAGCGTCTTGGCCAGAGCGGCGAACACCCAGCCATCGCCGCGCGCCCAGAAGTCCTTGCCGCCATTGGCCGACTTGTGCTTGGGGTAGATGTACTTGGCGTCGCGGTAGTACAGGCCGGCATCAGGGTCGTACATCAGCTGGTCGGCATACGTGAAGTACTCGTGCAGCTTGTCGAGGTAGCGCTGCTCGCCGGTGGCCTTGTACAGTTTCGTCATCGCCGGCATCACCATATAGATGCCGTCGGCCCACCACCAGTAATCGCGATTGGAAGTGCTCATCTGGTATTCCATGACCTCGCGCGCACGCGCGATGCGGCGCGGGTCCTTGCGGCCATCGAGTTCGTACAGGTCGACATAGGTCTGGAAGCAGGTCTGCCAGTCGCCGAACAGCACATATTCCTGGGTCTCGCCATAGCTGTACTTCCAGTCGGCCCGCTTGTCCGAGTCCGCACCGCGCCAGCGATTATGCTCGGCCCAGGCGGTGGAATAATCACGGTACGCCTCGTTGCGGGTGAGGGCATAGGCCGCCATATTGCCGGTGTGGTAGGCGGCGACGTCCCAGAACGCCCATTGCTGCGGGGCGTGATTGCGCTGCCAGTAATCGTTGGCGCGGGTCAGGTCGGCCAGGACGTCGGTCCGCGACGGTGTTTGACCAACAGTGCTGGTGCAACCGCCGGCGAGGGTGACCAGCGTGGCCAGGGCAAGCTTGAGGTAAAGTCGTCTCGTCATGTCGTCTTTCATGGAATGTGGTTGTCGCTTGCGGGGCGCCACTGCAAGACCTGCACGGTGGATGGCGCCACGTCGGCCAGCCCTTCGCCATCGACTTGCCGCACCGCCTGCAGGTACAGGTGCAGTTCTCCCTGGCGCCGCCACAACTCGGTGTCGTAGCTCGGCTCCCAGGCGCCGACCGGGCTGTCAGTCAGGTCGTGCACCGACCAGCGCGGCGCGTCGAAGCCGGGGATGCGCACCACCGACACCCGCTCGCCGCGTTCGCTGTCGCGAAACACGAGAAGGCCCGACGGCTCGCCCGCATTCCCATCGATCAGCAACTGCGGGCGCGCGATCGGGATCGCCTTGGTGCCCATGCCGGCGAGCGAAAAGGCGGTCTTGCGAAAGTCCAGGTCGAGCCGGCGCCAGCCTTCGTCGCGCCGGTACAGCACGCGGTACTGGGGCACGGCGCTGTCCTTTGTCCTCCAGTAGCTGGCGATATAGGGCCGGCCGCGGGTGTCGAAGGCCATCGAGGTCTGGTTGATCAAATCGCTGTTCTGCGGGATGCGCGCCGCGTATTCGGCGCTGGTAGCGGTGATCGGCAGACGGTAAGGCTTGCCGTTGCTGTCTTCCCAGCTCGCGCCGCCATCGCGCGAGCGCGCATAGGCCATGTCGTGGTTGCTGGCGACGTCGGGCGATTCGCGCCAGACCCAGGACAGGTGGATGACCCCGAGGCCATCCACGCCGGCCTGCCAGTAGGCGTTGCGCTGACCTTCTCCGCTGATCAGGTTATCGGCCACGCGGCGCCAGCCGGTGGCAGGATCGTAGCGGTTGGCGACCAGGTTGCCGCGGCCCGAACCGCCGTCGCGGTACAGGAACAGCAGGCCGCCATCGGGCATGCGGAAGAACTCCGGATAGGACAGCGACGCTTCGTCGCGCCCCAGCATCGGCGCCGTCCGCAGTTCGAGGCTGCCGGGGGAGACGCCGCGTGCATAGTTCAGCGCGTTGTTGTGCTGGTCCCAGGCCATGTGCAGCACGCCTTCGTCATCGACCATGATGCTGATCGCATTGTGGGCGTCGCGCACATTGCCGCGCCAGGCGGTCTGGCGCAGTTCCCAGGCGTCGCCGCCGAGGCGGCGCTTGCCCAGCACGACCTGGCCGGCGCCATCGTAGTAGGCGATGTACTGGTGCGCGCCGTCGCTGGCCAGGGCGTTCTTGCGAAACACCACGGCGTTGACCGAGTTGCCGGCCCAGCCGGAGCCGACCTGGCTGAAGGTTGGACCAACTGCGGGACCAGTGGCGCAGCCGTGCAGCAGCACCGCGCCAATCACGATCCCGCCGCAGCGATGAATGAAACCGGTCATCCGCATCACAGCTTGCCGCGGATGCCGATCTTGAACGTGCGCCCGTCGTACTTCGCGTAGTCCATCCGCGTGTGCTTGCCGCTGCCGTACTGGCCGTTGGCGTCCTCGAAGTAGTCGTAGTTCAGGGTGTCGGTCAGGTTCAGCGCGTCCAGGCGCAGCTCCAGGTTCTCGGACAGCTTGTAGCTGATGGTGCCGTCCAGGTAGCCGCGCGCGGCGCGCCAGCGTATCAGGTCGTCGCCGTTGTTACGAGGATTGTCGCCATGCAGCGAGCGGTCCTTGTAGTTGTAGGACAGGCGCATCGCCAGCGGGCCGCGCTCGTAATAGGTGGTGACGCTGTAGGCGTACTTGGGCACCGAGTTGACCTCGATCTCCTTGCCGGCCTTGGTGATCCAGCGCATGCTGTTGAAGGGATCGATGTGGGTATAGCTGGCCAGCGCGCCGAAGCCCTTGAATGGGTCGGGCAGGAAGGTGAAATCCTGCTGGTAGGCCAGTTCGTAGCCCTTGAGCGTCTGTTCGCCGGCGTTGCTGTAGGTGCGCAGCACCATCGGCAGGTTCGGGTCGACCCGGCCGCTCGGGTCCTGGAAGATCGCCCCGAGTGCGGTATCGGGCAGGCCGAGCGCGCCGAAGGTGGTGTTTGTGGTGGTCGACACCGTGGCGTCGGTCAGCTTCTTCTTGAAGTAGGCCGCCGACAGCAGGCTGCCCGGCTTGAAATACCATTCCAGGCTGGTGTCGAAGTTTTTCGACTGCTGGGGCTTGAGGTTCGGGTTGCCGGCGGTCGCGGTGTTGTCGAAGGCGTTCGGGATCACGGTCTGGGCCGCGATGATCGACAGCGAAGCGCGGCTGATGGTCTTGCCCCACGAGGTGCGGAAGATCAGCTCGTCGTTCAGGTCCCAGGCCGCGCTGACGGCCGGCAGCACATTGGTGTACTTGCCCTGTTCGCTGTTCGGCTGGTAGGTGTTGCCGCTGCCGCTGCGCTTGAAGTTGTCGATGTCGAGCTTCGTCTGCGACCAGCGCACGCCGGCGTTCAGGCGCAGTTCGCGTCCCAGCACATCGCCCTTGAAATCGGACTGCACGAAGCCGGTGCTGACCTTTTCGACCGCGCCGAAGCTCTGCGCCGGCGTGAACGCTTCGCTCGTGTTGAAGGCGACCGGATCGTAGGTCGAGAAGGCATAGTCGCGGGTGAAGGTGCCGAAGCGGTTCGGCCAGCCGGGGCCCATGTCGAGGTCGGGGATCGGCAGGACCGAGACCATATTGGCGCGCACGCTGGCGTCGCCCAGGCCGACCATCTTGGCCTTCATGGCGGCGCCGGCATTGCGTTTCTCGACGTCCTTGCTGGTGTCGACGTAGACCAGGCCGGTCTTGAGGCGCCCGGTCCAGCCGCCAAACAGGTCGTAGTCGTAGTCCACCACCAGGCGCGCCTGGCGGCCCTTGTCCCGTTCGCGGGTCCAGCCGGTGGTGACGTCGAAGCCGCTGAAATTGGCGGGGTCGGTGTAGTCGATCGGCGAGGACATCGACGGGTAGACGTGGTCGGTGCCGTAGTCGATGGTCGTGTCGACGCCGAAGATCTGGCCCGACAGGGTATCCGAATAGCTGGTGGCCTTGCTGTTGTTGGCGCTCACCTGGCCGGTCACCACCAGCCCGGGGCGTGCTTCCCAGCGGCCGTTGAGCGCCAGGTAGCCGAACTCGGTCTTGTCTTCGCCATAGGTCACGCCGCTGCTGTACGAGGTGTTGCCGAAGGTGCCGGTCAGGAGGTTCGAGCCAGGATCGATCTTTACGTCGATCGGCACCAGGCCGTTGTGGCCGTTGGTTCCCGGCGGCGCGTTGCGGTTGGTGGTGCGGGTGTTGCGGATCAGGAGGCCGTAATACAGCTCGTCGCGGCTGTTCTCCAGGCGCGAGTACAGGCCGTCCAGGCTCAGGTTCAGGCCGCCCTGCTTGAACTGCAGGGAGCTCACCAGGCCGTCGCGGCTGCGCCGGTTCTGCGAGCCGTAGTAGCGGTAGATGCGCGGCAGCAGGGCGTTGTCGATCTGCTCGCGCGAGTAGCCCGACAGGTTGGCGCGCGGGTCGTCGTAGTCGAGGGCGAGGGCGAAGTTGCCCAGCACCGGATTGCGGCTGCCGTTGGCCGAGCTGTTGTAGCCGCCGGTGGCTTCGAAGCCGGAGCGGTTGTTGACCGCCTTCGAATGGGCCACGCCGGCAAGGAAGCCCCACGGACCCCAGGTGTTCGAATACAGCGCGAAGCCGGTCGGATCGGCCTCCTTGGCGCTGGTGTTGTAGGCGCCGGAGACCGCGTAGCGGATGGTGCGCTTGGGACTGTCGAATGGGCGAGGGGTCTGCAGGTCGACGATGCCGCCCATGCCGCCCTCGGTCAGTTCGGCCAGCGGCGACTTGTAGAAGTCGACCCGTCCGAACAGTTCGGACGCGAACACGTCGTAGTTGAAGCCGCGCGCGGCGCTGCCGATGGTGCTGGTGGACGTGGTGTTGACCGGCGCGCCGTTCAGGGTCGTCACCGAATACTCGGTGGGCAGGCCGCGGATCGAGATGCGCTGGCCTTCGCCCGAACTGTCGTCGCGGTTCAGGATCACGCCAGGCACGCGCTGCAGCGACTCGGCCACATTCGCCTCGGGGAATTTGCCGATGTCCTCGGCGACGATCGAATCGCGCACGCCGATCGCCTGCTGCTTGAGGTTCAGCGCCTTCTGCAGGCTGGAACGAAAGCCCGTGACCACCACGGTGGTGGGCGCGGCCGTGCTGTCGGCCGCTGGTGGTTCCGTGGTCGCGGGGGTGTCCGGGGTGGTGGCGTCGGGCGTGGTGGGCGCCTGCTGGGCCAGCGCGGGTGTCATGTATGCGGCGGCCAAAGCCAGCGGCAGCGCCGCGGCCAAAATCTTCTTCTGCATAGTGTCTCCTGACCGCGAACTTCGAGGTTCGCTTGTAATGTCGGGCCGCCGTGCTCGGCACGTGCGGCTGAAGATGAAGCACCGGTCGCCGACCATCGCTGCTTATATGACAACCGTATGGTTACGTTACCATGTGCTTCGTAAATACTCAACAAGGATGGGCTGGCTGCCGTACCTTAAGGATAAGCGCCTGATTTTGCTGAAAAAACTCTGGAATCGGCCGAGCTCGACGTGGTATCGTAACCACAGGTTGGTGTTGAGTTACTGCAAACGCTCAACAACATGATCGATTGAAGGAGACCAATGGCCAAAGCCAGCAAACTGAGCGAGGTGGCCCGCCTGGCCGGCGTCGCGCCGATCACCGCTTCGCGCGCGATCCGCGGCACCGGCTATGTGTCGGACGCGGCGCGCGAACGCATCATGGCGGCCGCAGCCCAGCTGAACTACACGCCGGACATGCTGGCGCGCCGCATGCGCGGCGACAAGAGCAAGCTGATCGGCGTGTTCATGAACAACTATGGCCCGGTGGTGCTGCACGAGCTGGTGCGCGCCATCGGCGAGCAGGCGAGAAAACGCGACTACGACCTGCTGCTGTTCAACGCCGACCGCTTCGACAGCCCGGACCGGATGCCCACCTGCGCCACGCTCAGCAAGCTGTGCGACGGCCTGCTGCTGCTGATGCCGACCGCCGACGACCGCTTTCTGGACGCGGTCGAACGCCAGCAGCTCAATTGCGCGCTGGTGTTCTTCGATGCGCGCCAGCTGGCGCTGCCCACCATCGTGCTGGAAAACCGCATCGGCGCGCGGCGTGCGGTAGAACACCTGATCGGCCTGGGCCACCGCCGCATCGCCTTCATCGCCGGCACCAAGCGCACCGGCCAGAGCGCCGAACGCGAACGCGGTTATACCGAGGCGCTGGCGGCGGCCGGCATCGCCGTCGACCCGGCCCTGGTGGTCGACGGCGCCTTCAACCAGCCCGGCGGCTTCGCCGCCACCCGCCGCCTGCTCGACCTGGAGGCGCCGCCCACCGCCATCTTCGCCGCCAACGACGAGATGGCGTTCGGCGCCATCGACGCCGTCGCCAGCCGCGGCCTGAAGGTGCCGGCCGACGTTTCGGTGGTCGGCTTCGACGACATCTCGACCGCCAGCCACGTGTTTCCACGCCTGACGACGATGCACCAACCCTACGAGGCGCTGGCCGAGCGCGCGGTGCACGAGGTGGTCGAGATGATCGAAGGCCGCCCGCCGGCCGCCGCCCGCATCGCCTTCGACACCGAGCTGGTAGTGCGCGACTCGACCGGCCCCGCGCCGGCGTAGATCCAGAATGCGGCGCGCCGCCCTCGCGAACGCAAGCTGGCAGGCCGGCACGCTGCGCTATGGCGCCTGGGGCTTGTGCGTGCTAATCGGCTGGCTGCTGGTGGGCGCCCTCGGGATCGCGGTGCGCGAGCGCTGGGCCGGCCCGATCGGTCTGCTCGTGCTGCGCAACCACGACGCCTCTGACACCGCCGTCGCCATGCTGCTGTCGACCGTGCCGGCGCTTATCAGCCTGCTGGTGGTGCCGGCGATCGGGCTGCGATCGGACCGCAGCCGCAGCCGCTGGGGACGGCGCCGCCCTTTCTTGCTGGTCAGCGCGCCCTTGGCCGCCGCCGCCATGTTGTGCGTGGCCCTGGCGCCGGCGTTCGCGGCTGGCGCGCACGCGCTGCTGGGCGCCAGTTCGCCCGGCCTGCGCCCGCTCGAACTGGGCTTGTTCTGCCTGTTCTGGACCGTGTTCGACGCCGCCGCCATGACCACGATGGCGCTGTTCGCCGGGCTGGTGGCCGACGTCATTCCCTTCGGGCTGGCGGGCCGCTTCTATGCCGCGGTGCGGGTCGTCGGCCTGGGCGTGGCGATCGGTTTCAATATGACGCTGTTCGCCCTGAGCGAAGCCTGGCTGGCCGAAATCCTGGTGGCGATCGCCCTGATCTTCGGCCTGACGATACCGCTGATGTGCCTGATGGTGCGTGAGGGGGACTACCCGCCGCCGGCGCCTGTCGCGCATGACGACGCTGCCGCCGCAGCGGTGGGCGGACGGCTGGCGCTGGCGCGCACCCAGTTGCGCCTGTGCTGCGCCCAGCGCCGCTACCTGTGGATCTTCGGCGCCTTCATGCTGGCCGCCGTTACCTTCGTCCCCTTCAACACCTTTTCGCTGCACTATGCGCTCGACCTGGGCTTGTCGAAGGCGGAACTGGGCGAGTTGACCGCGCTGGCCTATGCGGTGTCGATCGCCAGCGCCTTCGTCATCGGCTGGCTGGTCGACCGGCGCGGCGCGGTGCGCGTGGCCGCCGCCATGATGGCGCTGTACTTCGCGATCGCGCTGGGCGGCTGGTTGCTGGTCGACGGCGCCGACAGCTTCCGCCCGTTCTACGTCGCCCACGTGATCTGCTCCGGCGCCTATTTCACTGCGGCGGCGGCAATGCCGCTCGCGCTGTTCCCGCGCGACGAGTTCGTGCGCTACAACGCGAGCAAGGACATCCTGGTCGCCTTCGCCAACATCCTGGTGGCCAGCTGCATCGGACCCCTGCTCGACCACTCGGGGCACGACTATCGCCTGACGCTGGGCAGCGCGGTGCTGTTTTCGCTGCTGGCGCTGGCCTGCCTTGGACGGTTGCTGGCGGCGCACAGCGTACCGGCACGCTCACCACTACTGGCGGGCTGACTCACGCGCCCGTGCGATTCCGCGCCGCCGGCCCATGCCGCTGCAGCAGCTGCGCGCACAGCGCCCCGATATCCTGTTCGCCGTTCGCGCCCACGGTGGCGCGCGCCGCCTCGCGCAGCGCGCAATCGACGATGTGGTCGCCCAGCGCGCGGTAGCTCTCGAACTGGGCTTCGTCGAACCACTGGTCGGCGATGCTCTCGTGCGGGTAGTCGGGATGGAGCTTGCGGTAGTTGAGCAGGTCGGCGTTCTCGCTGCCGACGATGGCCGGCTTCACGTACAGGAGCACGCCGTCGGCCGCGCCGCGGTCGGCCAGGCTGTAGCGGATGCTGCCAGCCGCGCAGCTTGCGCCGCACAGGCCCTTGTCGCCGTCGGCCGCCAGGCGCGAGACGTCGAGGTCGATGCGCACGTGCAGGTCGGTGCCGCAGCGCCGGATCGCATTGCCCAGGTCTTCGAAGGCGAGATAACGGTCGCTGCCGACGTCGACCGCGATCACCAGCCGGCAGCGGCGCCGCACCAGCTCGTAGATGCCGAGGTTGTCGAAGTGGCCGCCGTCGGTCAGGTGGACGTAGGCAGCGTCGGAGTCGAGCTGGCCGAACAGCTCGGACAAGAGGCTGAACAGGCCGATCGGCGGCGAGGCGCTGGTCCAGGCGCGGCGCGCGGGATTCGGGCACCAGCGCCCCAGGCGCACGTTGAACATCGTCATCAGGAAGTTCAGGGGCGGCGACGAGTGCGCGCCCATATTCGGGCTGGCCGCCGCGCCGGACAAGGCCACCGCCATCCCGAGCCGCACGCCGGCGTCGTCGTCCAGGCCGACGCCGGAGCGCGAGGCATACCCGTCGGTCGGCCGGTAGCAGCCAGCTGGCGCGCCCGCGCTGCCAGGCACCGCGCTGGCCTGCTCGTAACCGCACCAGCGCGGCGTGAAGGCGAACGAGGCGGTGCGCCGCGTTTGCCAGGCCAGCTCGGCGCCGCTGACCAGGTTCAGCGCGGTGTTGACGATCGGGTAGGGCCGGCCGTAACGCAGCTCGGCCAGCAGCATGTCGTCGTTGGGGTCGAAGCCGGTGAAGGGATGCGGCTGGCGCGCGCGGTTGCCGGCGCCGAACCATGCCCGCACCACCCGGTTGCGGTACAGCATATAGAGGGAAAACTTGTTGATGTCGACCCGCCAGCCGAGCAGCAGGGCCGCGCCCAGGAAGGCGCCGAAGGCCAGCAGCAGGGTCGCGCCGTCCGTGGCCAGGGTGGCGTCGGCATGGGCGCGCAGCACGCAGGCCAGCTCGGATTTGGGGCAGGCGACCTTCGGCAGCGCCACCGTGGCCTGCACCAGGCTGCTCAACAGGGCGAAGATCCCGACCGTGAACACATAGGGCGCCAGCCGCGCCACCAGTTCGAGTTTCGGGTCCGGGGCGCCGCGGGCGCCGGTCGACATGCTGCTGCCGGCCTTGAGCCCGAAGGCGGTCATCGCCAGCCAGCCGAGCAGGGTGCCCAGGTTCGACCAGGGCTCGTAGGTCAGCCAGGCCCAGTGCAGCAAGGGAGGAATGTAGAAGCAGGTGGCGTACACGGTCAACCACAGGAGGGCGAAGATCGCGGTCCAGGCGCCTTGCCGGCTCCACCATTCGCGGCTGGCGTCGCTGTACAGGCGGCCCACCAGGCCGATCATGAGGGTCATGGTGGCGGCGAACAGCGCCATCATGAGCGGCATGCCGAAGGTGGCGAGCGCGATCGCGTCGTTCAGCACGCGCTGGCCGGCGGGATCGGGCAGCACCGCCATCCCGCCCAGCAGCAGCAGGGTGCCGAGGGTGAGCGCGCCCATCGCGCACAGGAAGTGCGACAGGCCTTCGCCCAGTTCGGCGCGGGTGAGGTCGCGCAGCGGCGGGTCGGCGTGCAGCCGCGTGTAGATGGCCAGCCAGCCGGCCAGCACCAGCAGCAGGCCGACCGTCGCGCACAGCAGCAGCGACAGCCGGGCGGCGTCGACCCGCAGCAGCGCCAGGATGCCGGGGGCGAAGGCGCGGCCGGCTTCCAGCAGCACCAGCAGCACGCTGGTGCTGCCTGCGGCGCACACGGTGTAGCCGGTGCGGCGGTAGGGACTGGAGCGGTCGTGGGCCAGGTACCAGCCGCAGGCCCAGACGATGAAATACACCAGGCCCGGGGCCAGCAGCCAGTGCCAGCGGCCCTCGAGCTGGGTAGGCAGGATGCTCGATGGCGCCGCGCCGCCGTGGCGCCACAGGCCCAGGCTGCCGAGGAAGCCCGCCAGCAGCAGGGGCAGGTTGATGCACCACAGGACCGCGCCCTGCGACAGCGGAAAGCGGCGCATCCCGCGCGAGCTTTCCGGCTTGCTCGAAATCGACAGCGCGATGCAGAACACGGCGAACAGGAACAGCAGCACGCCGACGATCCAGGCGATGTCGGCCAGGTGCGTCCATGGCCCGCCCGGCGCGACCACGCGGTGCACGGCCCAGACGGCGAAGCGCGGCAGCAGCAGCAGGGCGCACATCCAGGCCACCAGCATGGCCAGGTTGAGCCCCGTGTTGCGCACATAGGTGCCGACCAGGGTCCAGGTGTCGGCGCTGAACATGCCGCCCTGCGGCGACAGGTAGTTGCTGTACTGGCGCAGGAAGCGCAGTTCCGGCGCCTCGCCGCTGCCGGCCTGCGGCGCCAGCATGGCTTCCACCTTGCCGATGTCGCCGCCGTTGGCATGCAGGCATTTGGACAGCCAGCCGCCGACGAAGCCGCCGCCGGACACGGTGGACAGATAGTCGATATGGCGCAGCAGGCCGCAGCGCGCCAGCGCCTGCAGGGCGCCCAGGCTGAAGGTGGCGCTGCGCACGCCGCCGCCGGACAGGGCCAGGCCGGCCAGCATGCCGCCGTGGGCGCGCTGCAACAGGCGTTCGCGGTCGGGCGGAAGGGCGGCGTCGAGCGCGGCGCCGCCTTCTTCGGTCGATGCGGGGCGCAGCATATCGAGTTCGTCGCGCAGCACCTCGCCGAACAGATGGCCGGCGGCGGCGTCGAGGCAACGCAGCAGCTCCGCGTCGATCTTGTCCGACGGCGCCAGGCCGTGGCGCTTGCGCAGCAGGGCGAAGGCGACTTGCAGCTCGGCCACGGTGTGCGCGCCGGGTGGCGGATCGCAGCCGGCGGCGGCGAGCTTGCGCCGCAGGTCGTCGACCTGCGAGGGCGTCAGGTGGGTCAGGTCGCTCGGCAACATGGCGCTCGCTCCGGCTGGACGGGGAAGCGGCCGGGCCGGGCAGGCCGGGCCGCCGGGTCAGTTCAGCACGGTTTGGAGGCGAGCGCCACCGTCTGGATCAAGCGTTCAGGCCTTGTCGGTCTTGCCGCGCGTACTGCGCCGGGCCGGGGCCGGAGTGCCGTTGGCGTTGTGGGCGTTGGCGGATTGGCCTGCGGCGGATGGCTTGGCGGCGGCAGCGGCGCCGGCTTCGGGCTTGCTGTCGCCATCGGGCGGCGCGCCGCCGGCCTTGTCGGAATGGGCGCTGTCCGGCGGCATGGCGCTGGCCACGGCCTGGCGGAACTGGTCCTGCAATAGATTCCACCAGGCGACCGCGGCCGGCATGGCCGCGCCCGATGCCTCGGCGCCTGGTGGCGGGGCCGGGGTGTCGGGCGCCGCCGCGGATGGCGCCGGCGGCGGTGGCGCGGCGCTGTCCGCGGGCTTGGCGGCGGCGGGCGCGGCGGCCTGGGCCGCCTGGGTGAAGAATTGCGCAAACGGCGCCATGGCGGCGTCGCTGGCGGCGCCGGTCTGGCTCATGGCCTGGGCCATGCTGTCGCCCATCGCCTTGAGCGTGGCGAGGGTGCCGCGCTGGATTTCCAGCGCCTGGATCGAGCCGCGCAGCATGCCCAGGTTGAGGTTGAGCCAGGACTCGACCGCCTTCAGGTCGGCGATCTTCTTGTCCAGGTCTTCCACCGACAGGGCGGCGCCCGGCATGTGCATGCTGCCCATCCCGGGCATGGCGCCGGGGATGTTCATGCCGCCCCACAGGTTCTTGACGAATTCGAGCGTGTCGGTCATTCCTGGCATGGGCTGGTTCAGCATGGTTGGTCTCCAGTGGTTGTGCGGCAAGGTTAGCAGATAACGCCAGGATGGGCCATGCGGGGCATGGGCTGGAAGACGCATGGTTTGCGCTGGACCCAAGACAGCCTGAACTATCAGGAATATTGTCTATTGAGCAAATATCATCGTTACCTTACGATGGAAAAGTTGTGCCACACAAAATTGCATTTTGGCAAAAACCCCTTTTGTGGTGAATCCGATGCTCATCGATGGCAGGCAGTTAGCAGCAGGCACGACACTCCAGGCAGACATCTGCATCGTCGGCACCGGCATGGGGGCGATTTCCGCGGCCCATCCCCTGGTGCGCGCCGGACGCGACGTGCTGTTCATCGAGACCGGACCGATGACGGCGTCACGCCGCGATCCGCCTTCGGTGCGCATCGAAAGCGTCGGCCGTCCCTTCGGCATTGCCACCAGCCGCGGGCTGGAGGTGGGTGGCGGCACCGCTTTCTGGCATGGCGTGTGCGCGCCGCTCGACGACGAGGATTTTCGCGCGCGCGCCTGGATCGCCCATAGCGGCTGGGCCATCACGCGCGCCGATCTCGATCCCTGGTATGCGCTGGCGCTGGATTTCCTGTGCGGCGGCCAGGACATGCCGCAAGACACCGCGGGCCACCACGGCGGCATGGCTCACGGCATGGGCAATATGCTGGCCTCCAAGGCGTATCGCTACCGCTCGCCGCCGTTCAGGGGCAAGCCGATCTTGCGCGAATGGTGCCGCGACGGCAAGGCGCGCTGCGTGTACAACAGCACCGCGCTGCAACTACGGCAACGGCATGGAGGCACGCAAGGACTGGCAGGAAGCGTGCTGGTAGGCAGCGGCGCGCAGCGCTTCGAAGTGCGCGCGAACCGCTTCGTGATCGCGGCGGGCGCGCTCGAGACGCCGCGCCTGTTGCTCAATTCGCTGGGCCGGCATGGCATGGCGCAGCCGCCGTCCTGGTGGCTCGGACGCAACCTGATCGACCATCCCGCCGGCTACCTGTCGCAAGTCACGTTCCGCCAGCCGCTTGCGGCCAGGCCGAAGGCGCACGCCAGCGCGGGCAAGGAAGACGTCCAGGTTTTTCCGGGGCTGATGCTCAGGCGCGAATTCCAGCAGACGCACCGCCTGCCCAACCACGCCGTGTTCATCCGCAAGGGCATCAACCGGCGCCCGGTGCCGAACAAGGCGGTGATGTCCTTCCTCGGCGTGCGCGGGCCGCGCGACATCGGCCTGTCGCACGTAGCCTTGCTGGTGCGCCATCCCTACATCCTGTGGCGCATCGCGCACCAGAAGCTGCCGCTGGACCTGCGCTCGCACCATGGCGACCTGTTCTTCATGACGGAACAGCTGCCCAACCCGGACAGCCAAGTCAGCCTGTCCGAGCATGAGCGCGACCGCTATGGCATGCCGATCGCGCGCGTGCACTGGCAGCTTTCCAGGCAGGACATCGAGATGTTCACGCAGTACCACGAGCTGCTGATGGACGGCTTTCGCGGGCACGGCGACGTAAGCGGCTGCCGGGCCGACCCGATGACGGGCTGGCGCGATACCTGCGCCTCCGCCGCCCACCACCTCGGCACGGCGCGCATGGCGACGACGCCGCAACATGGCGTCGTCGACCCCGACCTGAAGGTATTCGGTTTCGAGAACGTGTGGGTGAGCGACGGCTCGGTGTTCCCGACCGCCGGCAGCGTCAATCCATCGTTGACCATCTGCGCGCTGGGCCATCGCCTCGGCAGCCATTTGACAGCATTACGCTGAATCGGCTGCGTTGACCGCGCTAGCCTTCGACCAGGGCGTCCCAGCTGCGCATGGCCACCTGTACCGCCGCCTCCAGTTCGGCGCGGCTGGCGCCGTCGCGCGCATGGAGCGACATCCCGTTCTGGACGATCTGTACGAAACGGGCGAGTGCGTCCAGGTCGACCGAGGCCGGAATCTCGCCGTTCGCGGCGCCCTGTTCGAGGCGTTTCCTGACGACCGCCCGCGGCGCGGCGCGCGCAGTGCGCGTCTGCTCGCACAGTTCCTGGTGGCCGGCGGCGCCGATCACCGACAGGGTCGCCATGCAGCCGAGCGGAACGTCTTCGACGCCCCCGGTCAGGAAGGCGGCCGAATCCATCAGCCAGGCCTTTACCGCATCGCGCGCGGTCGGGGCGTCGAGGAAGTTCTTCCAGCCCCAGGCATAGGTGGCGCCGTAATGGTTCAGTGCCTCGACGAACAACGCCTCCTTGGAACCGAAGGCCGCGTACAGGCTCGGCGAGGCGATGCCCATCGCGGTGGTGAGATCGGCGAGCGACGTGGCTTCGTAACCCTTTTGCCAGAACAGGCGCATGGCCTTCGACAAGGCGGCCTCGCGGTCGAAGGCGCGCGGCCGGCCGCGGGCGCGGGTCGCCGGCGCTGGGGCGGCCGCTTCGTCGTGGAGAGGTTGGTCGGGCGTTTGCATCGCGCACAGTATATGTCCGGCCGCGGGTCGGGACAACGCCGCACGCCGTTTTACAATATATGTGTCGATCACTAAAAAATCAATTGACAGCGTCCCGCCGGCCGATCTACTATTTCTGTATCGATCAACACATAAAGGAAATGTCATGAGTAACTTGCAAGGAAAACGCGCCATCGTCACCGGCGCATCGCGCGGCATCGGCGCCGCGATCGCCATCGAACTGGCGGAGCAGGGCGCCGACGTGGCGATCACTTATGAACGTTCGGCCGAGCGGGCCCAGGAAGTCGTGCGCACCATCGAGGGCCGAGGCCGCAAGGCGATCGCGATCCAGGCCGACAGCGCCGACCCGGCCGCGATCCGCCGTGCGGTCGACAAGGCGGCGCGGATGCTGGGCGGCCTGGACATCCTGGTCAATAACGCCGCCATCGCCCGCTATGCGCCAATCGCCGACATCGCCGTGGAGGATATCGACGCCCTGCTGGACGTGAACGTGCGCGGTCCGATCCTGGCGGCGCAGGCGGCCATCCCGCACCTGGGCCAGGGCGGCCGCATCGTCAATATCGGTTCGGCCGGCGCCGACCGCATCGTGGGCGAGGGCGCCACCGTGTATTTCCTGACCAAGGCCGCGCTCAAGACCTTCACCAGCGGCCTGGCGCGCGAACTGGGTGCGCGCGACATCACCGTCAACCTGGTGCAGCCGGGCTCGACCGACACGGAGATGAACCCGGCCAATGGCGACTTCGCCGAATTCCAGAAGTCCCTGATCCCGCTGGGACGCTTCGGTGAGCCGCGCGACGTGGCGGCAGCGGTCGCCTTCCTGGCCAGCGCGGCGGCGCGCCAGATCACCGGCGCCGTGCTCACCGTCGACGGCGGGGCGATCACCTGAGGTCGAGAAAGGAAGATCCAGGCGCCGTGCAGCGCGGGCCTTGCCCGCGTTACACTAGCGGATATGCAATCCGCACCACTTTTACTTCCGCGTCGCCGCCGGCTGCTGCCGGTCGCGCTGGTCGTATTGCTGCACTGGATCGTGCTGAGCGTGCTGCTCGACGTCAAGCTGGAGCTGCCGCGCCAGAATCATGGCGAAGGCGGGGCGGCGACGATCCTGGCGCAAGTCTTGCCGGCCACCGTGCCGCCGCCACCGCCGCCGCCCGCGCCCCTGCCGGTGCCGGAGGCGGCGCCGCTGCCCTTGCCCGTGATTCCGCCGATCGAATTCGGCATGCCGGCCCAGGCGGGCGGCTTCACCGTCGGGATGGAGCCCGGGGCGGCCGATGGCATGCCGGGGGGAAGCGGCGTGGAGCCCGCGCCGGCTTCCACCGCGCCGGCGCCAGCGCCGCCACCTGCGCCCCCAGCTCCAGAAGCGCCGGCGCCCGCCGAGCCGGCCGCCCCCGCCGCTCCCGAGATGCGCCGCTACAAGGTCGACATGCCGCCCCCGGCCTCGATCACGCTGGATGTCGCCCGCACCGACAAGGACGGCACCGAATGGTCGGGCGAGGCCTTGCTGGCCTGGCAACTGAACGATGACACCTACAAGATCCAGGTCGAGGCCGGCATCCGGGTGGTATTTACGCGCGTTAATCTGGTGGTCTTGCACAGCGAGGGCGCGGTGGCCGCCACCGGCTTCGCGCCGATCAAGATGACGGAAAAGCGGCGCGGCCGTTCGCTCACGGCAACGCATTTCAACTGGGGCGAGAACAAATTGACCTTCTCGGCATCGCAGGCGGCCTATCCGCTGGTGGCCGGAGCCCAGGACAAGGCCAGCGTCCCGCTGCAGCTGGCGGCGATCGCACGCGGCGACGCCAAGCAATTAAGCGGCGATATCGACATCTTTGTCGGCGAAGACCGCGACGCCAGCGTTTACCGGTTCAAGGTGGTAGGGCAGGAAGAGATCGACACCAGGCTCGGCAAGCTGCAAACCTGGCACCTGACCCGCCCGCCGCTGCCCGGTTCCTACAAGTCGACGCTCGACATCTGGCTGGCCCCGCAACATGGCTGGTACCCAGTGCGGATTCGCAATTCGGAAGCCAATGGAGCAGTAACCACGCAAACAGTGAATAATATCGTCTTGAACCATTCAGGATTTTGATATGCTTCTAGACAACATTCGAAACGCTGGCGTCGCATGCACGCTGGCACTCGCCCTGGGCAGCACCGCCGTCCAGGCCGCCAATCCAACGGCTGCGGCGCACCCAGCCGTCAAGCGCGCCTTCGAATTGCCGCCATCGGCCGACCTGCACTATGACCTGAGCGCACGCCAGCGCGGCCTGTCGCTCAAGGGCGACGCCACCGTCACCTGGCGCGCCGGCGACGGTAAATACGAGCTGCAGGTCGAATCGCGCGTGGCCATCCTCGGCACCCTGCTCGACAACCGCAGCCAGGGCGCCATCGACGAATTTGGTCTGGCCCCGGCGGAATTCTCCGAAAAGCGGATGCGCAAGGATCCGACCTCGATCACCTTCGACCGTGGCGAAAAAGTCATGAGTTTCTCGGAAGGCGAGAAGACCTACCCGCTCAAGGGCGGCGAGCAGGACCGCGTATCGATCACCTGGCAGCTGGCGGCCGTGGCGCGCGCCGCCGGCGACAAGTTCAAGCCGGGTTCAGAATGGCCGTTCTTCGTGGCCGGCCGCAGCAGCGCCGAAGCCTGGACCTTCAAGGTGGTCAAGCGCGAGAAGGTCAAGACCGGGCTGGGCCAGGTCGACGCTGTGCTGGTCAGCCGCGAAGCCCTGCCGGGCAGCCGCGACCAGAGCATCGAGGTGTGGCTGGCGCCGGAGCACGAATGGTATCCGGTCAAGATCCGCTTCACGGAGGGCGACAAGGAAACCATCGAACAAACGCTGAAGAGTATTGCTAAACCGTAAGTCACATCTGTGTCTTTCCCGCGATTGCCGGCCCCCGGTCGGGGCCGGCAATCGCTGATTGGCCAGTCCAGCCTGTTATACTGACGCCCCCGCGAAGCCGGTCGGGCCTGTCAATACGTTCATGTAGATATTGTCAATATTGTCAATATTGCTGATGCCAGGCCCGTCTCGACCGCGCACGAGAGACTGGTAACAACGATGATCGATCCCCTTGCCGGCGCGGCCCTCGCTGCCGACTCCCCGGCCATAGCGCCGGAACTTGATCCGCTGCAAGCACACTTCCAGGAAGGCGTCGCTCCCGACGAAATCGAGCAGGTCTTCCACCTCAAGCGTGCCCAGCCGATGCTGTCGGCCTTCACGGCCCTGTTCCACGGCACCCAGGATGGGGTGCTGGTGCGCCTGCTCGTCTTGCGCGAACTGGCTGGCGACACCGCCAGCTCGGCGTTCTCGCGCGCCGACATCAACCAGAAGCTGGCCTACCTGATTCCCGAGAGCCTGGAGACGGTGCTCAACCGCCTGCGCGGCCACGGCCTGCTGGCCTGGGATGCCCCGGCCGCGGTGTACCGCATCACGCCGCTGGCGCGCAACGTCCTGTCCGCGCTCGAGACCTTGCTGGCGCTGGGCAAGCCGGAAGACGACGACGCCGAGATGGGCTTCCTGCTGTCGCAGGTGGCCGGCGCCCAGGCGGTCGGTGGTGTGACCGTCGACCAGCTGAAGCACCTGCTGGGCCGCCTGATCGAGTTGACCGAGGAATTCCGCGATGCGATCGCCTCCGGCTCCGAATTCCGCCTGCGCACCTCGCAGGCCAAGTGGCATATGGCCTGCGACTGGGTCGAGAAGGGTTCCGTCATCCTGCGCGCCATCACCTCGGACGAGCGCGCCGACAGCGCAACGCACCGCGCGGCCCAGGCCATCGGCCGGGCCCAGAGCGCGCTGCTCAATATGCAGGGCATGTTCTCGCGCGCGCTGAACCAGATCGAGCGCCAGCGCGTGCACCTGGGCCAGTCCGGCCTGTCGACCACCGACGTCAAGCGCTGGCTGCTGGCCCATGAAGACCTGGCCAGCCTGGCCTCGGGCGCGATCGACCGCCCGGTGACGCCGCTGTTCGGTACCCCGGCCGAGATGATCGACGTGGCCGAGACCGAGCTGCTGGCCGAGCGCGTGATCTCGACCGGCCCGAAAGGCCTGCCGAGCGGCCAGGATGCGCCGCTGACGATCAACGACAACCCGGCCATGATGGTCGAGCTGAACGACTGGATCAACAAGCTGGCCGACTTCGCCAACCTGGGCAACTTCCCTGAATTCTCGGAAGTCGGCCCGCGCCGGGTGCAGCTGCATGAATCGCTGCTGCCGGCCAGCTTCGCGCTGGCGTCCTACCGCGCCTCGCTGCTGCCGCTGCTGGGCGACGCGTCCGAGGCCAGCCTGCAGGGCGCGACCGCCGACCTGGCGCGCCTGCCGCTCTCCTTCGAGGCCCAGGACCAGTTGATCGAACTCGACGACCCCGAAGTGGCGGCCATGTCGATCGCGACCCTCTCCATCAATCTAGATCTCCCTTCGGACGGCACGCCCACATGAATGACGATGCACAAATCCTGATCGCGCGCCTGCTGACGCACCAGACCCTGCGCCGCGACGACAAGATGGTCAAGCGCGCGCTGTCGGACGACCAGTTCCGCGCCGAAGTCGACAAGCGCCTGCTCGAATCCGGCCTCAAACTGCTCGACAACGTCTATGCCGACCACGTGACCGTGGCCCTGCACCGCAACGTCGAGCCGAAGATCTTCGGCGCCAAGGACATCTGGCAGAACAATAACTTCGGCCTGACCCGCGACGGCGTGGCCTTGCTGGTGGTGCTGTGGGCCCAGATCATCCTGCCCAAGCGCGAGCGCCAGGAAACCCACACCTCGGTGGACGACGACCAGAACGATATGTTCGAGAAGGACACGCCGATCCCGCGCGCCGAAGACGCGTCGATCGGCATCTCGTACACCGCGCTGCTGTCGGACTTCGGCGACAAGCTCGGCAAGAAGACCCGCATGGACATGAACCTGGGCGTGCTGTCCAAGCTGGGCTTCATCGAACGGCGCGGCGACGTGATCCTGGAAGGCCCGCTGCTGGACCTGATGATGGACACCGACGTGCTCAAGGAGCGCATCATCAACGGCGCGCTGTCCGAAGTCTTCAAGCGCGCGCCGCTGGCGGCCGCTCCGCGCAAGGTGGCGGTCGACGCGGAAGCCGCCAACGACGCGCTCGCGGTCGAGTCTCCCGATGCGGCCGACGATGCAACCGATACCCCGAACTGAGATAGCCGATGTTCCATATTAAATCACTCGAACTGGTCCACTGGGATTACTGGCAGCGGATCAAGAACATCCCGCTGGACGCCAAGATCATCACGATCGCCGGCCAGAACGGCTCGGGCAAGACCACGCTGCTCGACGCGATGCGCACCCTGTTCGGCCTCGATTGCTCGATGGGCCGCACGTACAAGCACTATGCGCGCCACTCGGGCCAGCAAAGCGCCTGGCTGCGCGCCGTGGTCGACAACAAGCCGATCGGCCGCCAGCTGTCGAACCGGCCGTTCCGCCATTCGGGCTTCTTCTCGGACGACGAGGTGACCCTGTTCTGCCAGGTGCAGAAGAACGGCGGCGACTGGAAGCGCCAGTACCTGATGCGTCCGGGGAATGTCGAGATCGAGGAAGTGACCGAAGCCACCGACTGGCTGGGCGTCGAGAACTATCGCAAACGCCTGGCCTCGGCAGGCCTGTCGCCGGCGATGTCGAAGGTGCTGGCGCTGGAGCAGGGCGAGACCGATAAACTGTGCGAATACGCGCCGCGCCAGTTGCTGGACCTGGTGTTCCAGGTCTTCGGCGACAAGGAAGTGCTGGACGCCTACGACGAAGCCAAGCGCCACCAGCGCGACACCGAGGTCGAGCTGAAGCGCTTCGAGACCGAACTCGAAACCTCGCGCACCAACCTCGAGGGCTTGCGCCTGCGCGTGGCCAACCACCACCAGTGGTCTGACCTGAACAAGGAAAAGCGCGAGCTGCACGAAGAAGTGCTGCCGGCGCTGCAATACCACGAGGCGCGCGAAAAGGCCGCCAACAACAGCCGCATGCTGCGCGAGGCGAAGAAGCCGCTGGTGCAGGCCGACGGCCAACTGGCCGAGAAACGCAGCCAGCTGGCGGCGCAGCAGCGCGCGCTCACCGACGCGCAGAAGCAGGAAACCGAACTCGAAGCCGAGGGCGGCCAACTGGCCAAGCGCCTGTCCGAGGTCAACACGCGCCTGAAGCCCCTCGAAAGCCTGCTCGAGCAGCGCGACCGCCTGCAAAAATTGTCGGCCGACGCCGGCGCCGACATCGCGGAAGTCGCCAAGCAGCTGGAAGAAAAAGAAGCCGAGCTGGCGCGCCAGAAGAGCGCGCGCGAGGCGGTGTCGAGCAAGATCGCGGGCGAGATGGCGACCATCTCGGCGCTGCAGGGCAAGACCTCGATGCCGGAGCCGGAAGCGCAGCGCCTGATGCGCCGCGCACTGCGCGACGAGGGCATCGCTCACGCCATGCTGTCGGACATCGTCGAGGTGACCGATCCGAAGTGGCAGGGCGCGGTCGAGGGCGTGCTGGGCGGCTATGCCTCGGTGGTGCTGCTGGAGAATGCGAAAGATGCGCCGGCGGCTTACCGCCTGGCCGAGAAAGAACGCTATCGCCACTTCATCGTGCCGGATTGCGTCAATGCGCCGGTGGTGAAGGACGACAGCCTGCTGTCGGTGGTGCGCTTCTCCGGTAAAGCGCCGGGTTGGCTGATCGACCAGCTGGAACGCATCGAACGCGTCGACTCGGTCGACGAAGGCTTCAAGAGCCGTTCGGACGAATGGATCACGCCGGACGCCTACCACCGCGAACGCCGCGGCGGCCGCTCGCTGTTCGTCGAAGCCTCGCGTTACCGCTTCGGCGCAGCGGGCAAGACCCAGCGCCTGGAGGCGATCCAGAAACTGATGCCGGCGCTGGAAAAGCGCGAAGACGAGCTGACTCTCGCGATCTCGAAGCTGGCCGCCGAAGTGGGCGGCCTGAAGGCGCGCATCGCCGGCGTCGACGCCGCCAAGGAATTGTCGGCGCGCCAGGAAGAATTCGAGGAAGCCGTGCGCGCGATCACGCCGCTCAAGGCCGAGCGCCTGGAAGTCGGCGCGCGCCTGGGCGAGCTGCAGACCCTGAGCAAGAACGCGACGGTGAACCGCACCCGCGCCGACACCGTATGGCAGAACGCGCGCATGGCGCTGTCGGAAGCCGAAGCCGGCATGCGCCTGAACCATCGCCGCCAGATCGAGCAGCGCAGCGAGCACGCCAAGGCGCTGCTGGACATGCGCCGCGGCTGGCGCGCGGTGCCGGGCGCCTGGAAGAATCCCAACTGGCGCGGCGACCTGGTGGCCAAACACCAGAACGCGCACCAGGTCAACCTGCGTCTCGGTTCGCTGGAACACTCGCTGGCGCGCGAGGACTGGGAACTGGATCCGACCGTGATCGACCAGTACGCACGCCTGCACGAGCAGCTCGAGGCGCGCCAGAGCGAGACCGAGGAGCGCCGCTACCAGAACAACCGCGCGATCGAGGCCACCGGCAATGCGCGCGGCGCCTATATCGAGCGCCTGCGCTACACGATCAAGACCTATACCAAGAACATCCGCGAACTGGGTGCGCTGGCCGGCATCGACGTCCAGGCCGACCCGGTGCGGCTGGAGAACGACGACGTGCAACTGTCCCAGGCCGGCCTGCACGTGCGCTTCAAGTTCGACGGCAAGGACCAGATCGGGATGAACGATGGCGAAGCCTCGGGCGGCCAGCAGGTGATGAAGTCACTGGTCCTGCTGATCGGCCTGTTGAAATCGGAAGAAGGTTCGGGCGGCTTCGTGTTCATCGACGAACCGTTCGCCCACCTGGACATTCGCAACATCCAGCTGGTCGGCGAGTTCCTGAAGAACACCGACGCCCAGTACCTGATGACGACGCCGCTGACGCACAACACCGACGTCTACGATCCTTCGGAACTGACGCTCATCACGAGCAAGAAGAAGAAGGACATGCAGTGGGCGCAGCCGATCTTCGTGCTGCAGCGAAGGAAGGACGAGGCGAAGGCCGCGTAACGAAAAAAGGGATCCTTGATGGATCCCTTTTTCATTATTGGTCGCGTTTGCGGTGGGCTACGCACTTGGGTTCCCGCCTTCGCGGGAACGACGCTGTTTTGCTTAGCGAGCCGGACACTGCGGCTATTTCGGACACGTACATAAACACGTCGTTCCCGCGAAGGCGGGAACCTAAGTCGCCCGCATACCCCCACAATCAAACCTGATCGATCGCCTTGCGCACCTTGCGCCGCCAGCGCAGCAGCGCCGCCGAATAGTAGCCAAAATAACCCGCCGTGATCCCCACGCACAGCATGGTCAGCGGGCTGTCGGTCAGCTGTTGCGTCGGAATGCCCTTGCCCTGGTTGGCATACACCTCGATTCCGATGTACAGCAGGCGCGCCACCAGGATCATGGACATCACCAGCCCCAGGCGCGCGGGCGGCGTGAAGAAGTAACCCTGCGGGGTTTCCTCGAACCGGGTCAATTTCAGGCCCCAGACGGCGTAGCCGATGCCGCCGCCGGCGCCGACCAGCAGCGCCGCCAGGTTGTAGGGCGTGTCGAACAGCTGCGTCAGCGGCACCAGGATCATCGCGCCGAACACCAGCACGCCGGTGTAGTGGCGTGAGCCGATCGAGCGCTGGCGTTGCATCTGCTTCTTGATGCGGCTGTAGATGCGCCACACCAGCAACGGGGTCAGGACGAGCAGGGCCAGGGTCGTGATCGAGAATTCCATGTGCGGCGAAAAGGCTGTGTTCAGGAAAAACCGCATTGTAGCCCACTGCCGGCGCGCGCCGCGCCGCCGGGCCGCATGATAAGGTAGCCCGAACCGCATTCCTGCAAGGAGACCGCATCATGCACGCCGCCCCTCATGCCGCCCATCGCATTAATCGGATGCCGCCGCGCATTCCGATCCACGCTCATCGGGCGCCCGATCCGGCCCCGATCGAAGAACCCGTGCCCGAGCCCTTCGACACCCCGCACCCGCACCACCAGCCGGTGCACCTGCCGCACGACGAGGAGCCGGTGCCCGATCCCAAGCCGAGTTGACTCGATCGGAGCACGTCCGGGATGAGCGTGCTACCATGAAGCCATAGTTGTACTCTCATCCCGACGTAATGAAACACCGACTCTTCCTGTTCGACCTCGACGACACCCTGCTCGATTTCCGCGCCTCCGAACAGCGCTCATTCATGCGCACCATGGACCAACTGGGTGTGCGCGAGCAGGTCGGCGCTTTGTTCCAGCAATACCAGGTGACCAATCTCGCGCTGTGGCGCCATTTTGAGCAAGGCACCGTCACCAAGGACTTCCTCAAGGTCGAGCGCTTCCGCAAGACCTTCGCGGACAATGGCATCGAGATCGATCCGCAGCGCGCCAGCGACCTGTACATCGAATCGCTGGCAGATACCGTGGTGCTGGTCGACGGCGCCGCCCAGCTGTGCGAAACCCTGGCCGGCATCGGCGAAGTGGGCATCATCACCAATGGCGCCCACCACATCCAGCACCGCCGCATCGCCAGTTCGGGCCTGCAGGGCCACCTGTCCTTCGTCGCCACCTCCGAAGCCTGCGGCTTCGCCAAGCCCGACAGCCGCTTCTTCGAGTTCACCAGCAAGATGGCGCGCACCTTCACCAAGCACGAGACCGTGATCGTCGGCGACCGCCTGGACGCCGACATCCTCGGCGCCAACCGCTTCGGCATCGAGAGCTGCTGGTTCAATCCCGATCGCCTGGCCAACGACTCGCAGGCGATCCCGAGCTGCGAGGTCGCCAGCCTGCACGATATCGTTGCTTCACTGCGCGGCCTCGCCGCCTGAATTCAATGCACGGCAACGGCCGGGCCGCTACGGGCGCCGGGCCGGAAGCCGTGCGTCCTGCTCGACCAGGCGATCGCGAAGCCGAGCGTAGCGAGCAGGGCGGTCGACCATGGGAAGGACGCCGCGCCCCAGCGGTCGAGCAGGAATCCACCGAGCAGGCCACCGCCCGCGATCGCGGCATTCCATGCCACCACGTTCATCGACAGCGCCACGTCGGCGCCATCGCCCGCGGCGTCGGCCAGCGCCGTTTGCAGCAAGGTGGCTGCGCCGCCGAAGCTCAGGCCCCATGCGGCCACGCCCGCGTACACGACCAGCGGCGCCGCCGACTGCCAGGCGAACAGCAGGGACAGGATGGCGAAACCGCCCAGGCTGGCCAGGACGGTGGCGCGCAGATGGCTGTCCACCAGCCGGCCGGCGATCCAGATTCCGCCCAGCGCGGCGATGCCGAACACCAGCAAGACCACGTCCACGCGCCCGGCCAGCCCGGCCTGCGCCACGAACGGCGCGATATACGTGTACAGGATGTTATGCGCCAGCATCCACGCGATCACGGTCGCCAGCACCGGACGCACGCCCGGCGTGGCAAGCACCTTGCGCAGCGGCAGGCGCTGGCGGTCGGACTGGCCGGGATAGTCGGGCACCTTGGCCACCACCCACACCACCAGCACCACGCACAGCGCCGACATGAGGCCGAACGCCGTGCGCCAGCCGACCGCGCCGCCGAGCCAGGCGCCGAGCGGCACGCCGAGCGACAGCGCGATCGGGGTGCCGACCATGGCGATGGCCATGGCTTGCCCCTGCTGGTGGACGGCGACCATCCGGCGCGCGTAGCCGGCCAGCAGGCTCCAGGCCAGGCCCGCAGCCATCCCGGCGCAGAAGCGCGCCGCCAGGGTGAGCGTGAAATCGGACGACAGCGCGGTCAGCGTATTGAAGACCAGGAAACCGACGATGGTCAGCAACAGGACGCTGCGGCGGCGCCAGCCGCGGGTGGCGATGGTGAGCGGAATCGCCGCCAGCACCGAACCGAGGGCATAGGCGGTGACGGTCTGTCCGGCCATCGAACTGGTCACGCCGAGACCCTCGGCGACCAGCGGCAACAGGCCGGCCGGCAGGGTTTCGGTGGCGATGCAGATGAATCCGGTCATGGCCAGGGCCAGCAGCGCTGCGACCGGCAGGCTGCCGGCGCGGGCGGCCGGGTGGGGGGTATGTGTTGCTTCCATCGAGACTCCTGTAGACGATGAACCGGCCAGGCTGGCAGGTTACTTATATACTGATCGGTATAAATGTAGTTCGGGCAAGCATGGCTTGTCAACGACTTTTGTACCGATTAGTATTGAAATCGTGTGAAAAGGAGAACGATATGGCGACAATGGGCCGCCCCCGACAATTCGACCGCAACGCGGCGGTCAAGACCGCGATGCACCTGTTCTGGGAGCACGGGTATGAATCGACCTCGCTCAGCCAGTTGAAGGCCGGGCTTGGCATTTCGGCGCCGAGCTTCTACGCCGCCTTCGCGTCGAAGGAGGCGCTGTTCCAGGAAGCGGTGACGTGCTACCTCACGTCCCATGGGCGGGTGACGGAATGCCTGTGGGATGCCGACCTCGCACCGCGCGCCGCCATCGAGCTGGCGCTCAGGAGGTCGGCGGCGATGCAGTGCGAGGAGGGCCACCCGAAAGGATGCATGGTGTCGCTCGGTGTGATGAGCGCGAGCGGCGCTGGAAACGAGGGCGTGACGGCCGCGCTGGGTGCATCGCGCGCACGTACGCGCGCCGGCATCCTGGCCTGCGTCGAACGCGGCATCGCGCACGGTCAGCTCGCGCCCGCGACCGACCCGCAGGCGCTGGCCACGGTGTTCGACAGCTTCCTGACCGGCCTGTCGACGCTGGCGCGCGATGGCGCGACGCATGCAAGCCTGGATGCGGCCATCACGCAGGCGATGCGCTTGTGGGACGCGGCCTCGCGCTAGTGCGGATGCAGCGTCAAGTCGCAGGACCGGCGTCCACCCGATTGCGGCCCGCATGCTTCGCGTTGTACAGATGCCGGTCGGCGTGCGCGACGAGTTCACCCGGGTCCACATCGCTGCCGGACGCCCGGACGAGGACGGCGACGCCGATGCTGGCCGTGACGACGCCGGACGGCGACTCCTGGTGCGGCAGTTGCAGGGCCTGGATCTCGTGGCGCAGCCGTTCCGCCACCGCCAGCGCGCCGGCCAGTTCGGTATCCGGCAGGATCACCGCGAATTCCTCGCCGCCGTAGCGTGCCGGCAGGTCGCGGTTGCGGTTGACCTGGGCCGCCAGGATGCGGCCGACCTCCTGCAGGCAGGCGTCGCCGGCCGGGTGGCCGTAGCGGTCATTGAATTTCTTGAAGTAGTCCACGTCCAGCAGCAGCAGGGCGGTCGGGGTGCCGGCAATCCGCGCATGGCGCAGCTCATGTGCGAGCACCTCGTCGAAGCGGCGCCGGTTGGCCAGCTGCGTCAGCTTGTCGGTATGGGCCAGCTCCTGCAGCCCGAGGTTGTCGCGCCGCAGATCGTGCGAATAGGCGCGCAGCTTCTGGTCGAGGCGGTCGCGGATGGCGAATTGCCGGATCAGCTTGCGGGCGAACAGCGCGAACACGGCGGCGATCAGCACCACTGCGGCGCCGATCAGCATGCTCGAGCGCTTCCAGGGGCCGAGCAGCTCGTCCTTGGTCTGGCCGACGGCGATCACGAAGGCGAAGTCGTCGACCCGGCGGTAACTGTACAGCCGCTCGATATTGTCGATCCGGGCGACCAGGAAGTCCGAGCCGACCGCATTGTCCCTGATGGCCTTGAATATCGCGCCGCCTGCGAGATTGGTGCCGATCAGCTTGTCGTCGAAAGGACGGCGGTAGATCACCGTGCCGTCTTCCAGGGCCAGCAGGACCGTGCCGGTCTTGCCGACGTCCAGCTCGTCGTAGATGCGTTCGAAGAAATTCACCTTCAGGGTCACCAGCGCCACGCCGGCGAAGCTGCCGTCGGGGTGGTCGATGCGGCGCGAGATCGGCAGCACCCAGACGCCGGTGGAGCGGCTTCGAACCGGATGGCCCACATAGATGTCGCGGCTGGCATGGGTGCGGTGGTGCTGGAAATAGGCGCGGTCCGAGTTGTCGCCCTGGGGTGTTCCAATCAGCGAGGACGCGAGCCAGCGGCCGTCGGCGGCATACACGAAGATCCCGTGCAGCTCGGGCGTGGTCCTGGTCAGCACGACCAGGTGGGCCTGGAGCCGCTTCATCGCGGCCGCATCGGTGCCATCATGTTCCACCCGCTCGACGACGTTCGCCAGGGCCATGGTGGTGGCCTTCATCGCGGTCTCGACCTGGACCCCGACCATGCGCGCCACGTTTGAGGTTGCCACTTCGGTCTGCTGGATCTGCGTATGCCGCGACGACCAGATGAACCAGGCCGCGAACGCGACCAGCAGGCTACAGCCCAGGGCGGTGGCAGCTACCACCAGGCGCACGACCGGGCGCCGCTTGCCGCTCAGGCGATCGACGTGGGTATCCAGGTTGTCGGTGGATGGATTCAATGCGCCTCACCAAAATAAGGTTGCGATGCTGTCCAAAAATTGTGCCATCAGAAAGAAAAGCCTGTCGCCGGACTGCTCCGGCGCGCCTGCGCTTGCCTGATCCTGCACAGTTGTTGCCTTTTCGTTTGGTGCGGCTCGTGCGCGCGCGAAGCCTGGTCTACATTCTCGGCATTACCCCATTCCAGAAGGAGTTCGCCATGACGACCGGCCCCGATCCATCCAGCCTGCCTCCCCAGGCGACACAGGTCAACCGGCGCGAGTTCGTGCTGTCGGTGCTGTCGGTGGCCGCGGCGAGCGGCGCCGTCGGTGCCGGCGAAGCCCAGGCCCAGCCTGTGGACGCCGCGCTGGAAGTCCACACCGGCGGCGTGCCGCTCAGCGTCGTGGTCAACGGGGAGCAGCGCGCGCTGACGGTCGATCCCAGGACGTCGGCGCTCGACCTGCTGCGCGAGCGGCTGGCGCTAACCGGCGCCAAGAAAGGCTGCGACCATGGCCAGTGCGGCGCCTGCACCATCCACGTCGACGGCCGCCGCGTCGTATCGTGCCTGACGCCGGCGCTGCAGCTCGAGGGCCGCCGTGTCGACACCATCGAAGGTTTGCAGCGGCCCGACGGCAGCCTGCACCCGATGCAGCAGGCCTTCATCGACCACGACGCCCTGCAGTGCGGCTACTGCACGCCGGGCCAGATCATGGCGGCGATCGCCTGTGTACGCGAAGGCAATGCGGGTTCGCCGGAACGGATCAAGGAGTACATGAGCGGCAATCTATGCCGCTGCGGCGCCTACAACGGCATCGTGGCCGCCATCGGCCAGGCCGCTGGCGACATGGGAAAGGTATGAGCCATGCGTGAATTCACCCTGATCCGTGCCCGTTCGCCCGAGCAGGCCGTGCAAGCCTTGGCCACTTATCCGGAAGCGCGCCTGATGGCGGGCGGCACCACCTTGTACGACTTGATGAAGCTCGGCGTCGAGCGTCCACCTGCCATCGTCGACATCAACGCGATCGAGGAATTGCGCGCCTTCGACACGTCCGGCGCGCGCGAGCTGGTATTCGGCAGCCTGGCGCGCATGAGCGACGTAGCGGCCGACCCGCGCCTGGTCAAGGATTATCCGGCGCTGTCGGAATCGCTGTGGCGCGCGGCCTCCCAGCAGTTGCGCAATATGGCCAGCCTGGGCGGCAACGTGCTGCAGCGTACGCGCTGCGCGTATTTTCGCGGCGGCGAGCCGTTCGCCTGCAACAAGCGGCTGCCGGGCAGCGGCTGCGCGGCGCTGGACGGCATCGACCGCGGCCACGCCCTGCTGGGAACGAGCCCCAGCTGCATCGCCACCTATCCCGGCGACTTCGCGGTCGCCCTGGTCGCCTTCGACGCCGTGCTCGATGTGCTGGGGCCGAACGGCGTGCGCAGCATCCCGGTGGAGGCGCTGCACCGGCTGCCGGGCGACCGGCCCGACCTCGAGACCACGCTGGCGCCGGGCGAGATCATCACCCGCATCCGGGTGCCGGTCACGCCCCTCGGGCGCGCCTCGACCTATCACAAGATCCGCGACCGCGAATCGTATGCCTTCGCCCTCAGCTCGGCCGCCGTGGCCCTGACGATGGACGGCAAGCGGGTCGCGCAGGCCCGCATCGCGCTGGGCGGCGTCGCCACCAAGCCGTGGCGCGCGCGCCTGGCCGCGCAGGGCCTGGCCGGCCGCGAACTGACCATCGAGACCGCGCTGGCGGCCGGCTTCGCAGCCTTCGCGGATGCCAGGGCCGGACACCACAACGCCTTCCGTATCGAGCTCGGCGCCCGCACTGTGGCCGACGCGCTGATGATCGCAGCACAAAGGACTTCAATATGAACGATTCGGCATTCCCCAAACAGCCGCGCGTCGACGCGCGCGACAAGGTCCGCGGCGCCGCGCTGTACGCGGCCGACCAGGCGTTGCCCGGCATGCTGCATGCGGCGCTGGCGGTGTCCACCATCAACCGCGGCGCGGTGCGGTCGATCGATACCCGGGCCGCGCGGGAGGTAGGGGGCGTTCGGCTGGTGCTGACCCACGCCGACATGGGCGACTACAAGCCGGCCGGCCACGTGCTGGGCGGCGGCTTCGCCTTCCAGAGCATGCAGCCGATGCTGGAGTCAGGGATCGCGTATCGCGGCCAGCCGATCGCGCTGGTGGTGGCCGACACGCTGGAAGCGGCGCTCGAAGCGGCCTCGCTGATCCGGGCGAAGTATGACGAGCAGCCTTTCCAGGTGACCCTGGACGCGCCGGCGAAGGACATCGTGCCGCAACAGGGTTCGCCGCTGCCGCAGCAGATGTTCGCCGACAAGGTGGCGGGTGATGCCGACGCCGCCTACGCCGGCGCGGCGCACAAGATCGATGCCGAATACCTGCATCCGCCCCAGCACCAGAACCCGATCGAGCTGGTGTCGACCGTGGCCGAGTGGCGCAAGGGCACCCTGGTGATCCACGAGGGCACGCAGAACAGCGGGGCGATCCGCCACGGCCTGGCGCGCCAGTTGAACCTCGACCCGGCGCGCATCGAAGTGATCTCGCCGCAGTGCGGCGGTGGCTTCGGCCTCAAGAACTCGCTGCAGATGCAGACCCTGTTCGCGGCGGTGGCGGCGCGCAGGCTCGGCCAGCCGGTCAAGCTGGTGGTGCCGCGCAGCCAGCTGTTCCACGACGCCAGCTTCCGCCCGGCCAGCCGCCACCACATCCAGCTGGGCGCCGACGCCTCCGGCAAGATGGTGGCCGCCATCCATGAAGCCGACCAGCAGACTTCGCGCCACGACCTGTTCCCGGCCTCGTACGCCGACATGAGCGCGCGCCTGTACGGCATCCCGAATTTCCGCGGGCGCGAGCGGCTGGTGCGCACCGACGTGCAGACGCCGGGCTATATGCGCGCGCCGTTCGAGCAACCGGCGTCCTTCGCCTTCGAATCGGCGGTCGATGAACTGGCCCAGCAACTGGGCATCGATCCGGTGGAACTCAGGCTGCGCAACGATACGCAAACCGATGCGCTCAGTGGCAAGCCGCTGTCTTCGCGCTTCATGGCCGAATGCCTGCGCGAAGGCGCGCGCCGCTTCGGCTGGAGCCGGCGCGATGCGCGCCCCTCCTCGATGAAGGCGGCGGACGGCGCCGCCATCGGCTGGGGCGTGGCCTGCGGCGCCTACAAGGCCGCGACCAGCCCGGCGATCGCGCGCATCGCCGCCACCCGCGACGGCCGCATCCTGTTCACGGTGGCCGGCCACGAAATGGGGCAGGGGATGCGCACTGCGATCGCCAACGTGCTGGTGCGCCGTTTGCGGGTCGATCCGCAGGCGCTGGTGATCCAGATCGGCGACACCCGCGGCGCGCCCCAGCACCTGACCGCCGGCTCCTGGGGCACGGCCAGCGTGGTGCCGGCGGCGGAAGAAGCCGCGCAGGCGCTGCTGGACGCACTGGCGCAGCTGGCGCCTGGCCATGATTCGGCTTTGAGACCGGCCGAGGTGCTGGCGCTGGCGCAGCGCGAGCGCATCGAGGCCGAGGTGCGGCGCAAGGCGCCGGGCCAGCCGGACGCCGTCTACGGCCGTCTGCAGGGCGGCATGCCGGCGCCGGCGGGGCCGGTGTATCCGGAATTCGTGTCGATGAGCTACGCGGTCCACTTCGTCGAGGTGAACGTGGAGCCGGTGACGCGCCGCATCCGCGTGCCGCGCGTGGTGAGCATGATCGACTGCGGGCGCGTGGTGAGCCCCGTGACGGCCGACAGCCAGGTGCGCGGCGGCGTGGTGTGGGGCATCGGCGCCGCCCTGCGCGAAATCAGCGAGGTCGATCCGCGCTACGGTGGCTTCCTGAATGCCGACCTGGCCGAATACGTGCTGCCGGTGCATGCCGATATCGGGCAGATCGACGTGGGCTTCATCGACCGGCCCGACCCGCTGCTCAATGCGAGCGGCGTCAAGGGACTGGGCGAGGTGGCGATGGTGGGCGTGGCGGCGGCGATCGCCAATGCGGTGCATCACGCAACCGGCAAACGCATCCGCCGGCTGCCGATCCGGATCGAAGACGTCCTTTAAATTGCGAGTTCCGGCGCCGCAACGGTGGCCGGACGCCGCGCATCGCGCCGCGGCGGCGCGCCGAACAGGCGCGCATACTCGCGCGTAAACTGCGAGCTGCTTTCGTAGCCGACCTCGAACGCCGCCTTGTTGGCGGTGGCCCCCTCATACAGCATCAGGCGCCGCGCCTCGATCAGGCGCAGGCGCTTCTGGTACTGCACCGGCGTGAGCGAGGTGTAGTCCTTGAAGTGCTTGTGGAAGGCCGACAGGCTCATCGACGCAGCCTGGGCCAGTTCCTCGACCCGCAGCTTCTGGTGGTAAGACAGGCGCAGCATGGCCACCGCGCGGTTCAGCCGCACCGGATGCGCCTCGGGCGCCATGGACGCACGCAACTGGCGGCCATGCGCGCCGTTGAGCAGCCAGAAATGCAGTTCGCGCATCAGGCCGGGATGCAGGATCGCCACCGCCTCGGGGTGCGCGACCAGGTGCATCAGGCGGCGCGCGCAATCGAGGATCGCCGCGTCGACATCCTGGACCAGCAGTGTCGCCGCCGGGTCGGGCGGGCCTGGCCTGTTCTCGCGCAGCTGGTCGGCCAGTTCGGACAGCATGGCCATGTCGAGTTCGATCGCCAGCGCGATATAGGGACGCTCTGCCGATGCCGTCACCACCTGGCCCGTCACCGGCAGGTCGGCGCTGACGACGATCGCCTGGCCTTCGGCGCACAGCTTTTCCTGGCGCCCGGCCAGCAAGTGCTTTTCGCCCTGCAGCACCAGGCAGACCAGCGGCCGGTAGGTCGATTCGAGCTTGTCGCCCGGCTGGTCGAGACACATCATGCGCAGGCCCGGGATGGGCGTGAGCGCCAGGCCGTCGCGGTTCGCGTGGGCACGGGCGTAGTTGGCAACGGCGTCGAGTAATTCCTGGTTCATGGCCGATAGTGTGCCGCCGGTTGGCGCGGCTGTCCAGCGCAGCACATTCATGAACCAGGCTCATAAGCCCAGTTAAGTTCGAACCCGTTTCGGGCATGGGTTTGCCGCTACGATGCTCCCCTGACAAATCGCGCCACGTCCGCCGCCGGCGGCCGTGCGTTCGCCATAAAAATTATTGAACGATACGGAAAATCTCATGACCATCAAAGCCTACGGCGCGCATGCCGCCGACAAACCCCTGGAGTCCCTGGACATCACCCGCCGCGCCCCCGGCGCCCACGACGTCCAGATCGACATCGACTTCTGCGGCGTCTGCCACTCCGACCTGCACACGGTGCGCGCCGAATGGGCCGGCACCCTGTACCCCTGCGTGCCGGGCCATGAGATCGTGGGCCGCGTGTCGGCGGTCGGCGCCCACGTGAGCGGCCACAAGGTCGGCGACCTGGTCGGCGTCGGCTGCATGGTCGACAGCTGCAAGGCGTGCGCGGATTGCGGCGAAGGTCTCGAGAACTATTGCGACAATATGGTGGGCACCTATAACGGCCCGACCGCGGATGCGCCGGGCCACACGCTGGGCGGCTATTCGCAGCAGATCGTGGTCAACGAGCGCTTCGTGCTGCGCGTGACCCATCCGCAGGAGCAGCTGGCCGCCGTGGCCCCGCTGCTGTGCGCGGGCATCACCACCTGGTCGCCGCTGCGCCATTGGAACGCCGGTCCCGGCAAGCGCGTGGGCATCGTCGGCATCGGCGGCCTGGGCCACATGGGCATCAAGCTGGCCCATGCCCTGGGCGCCCACGTGGTCGCCTTCACCACCTCGGAATCGAAGCGCCAGGATGCCCTGGACCTGGGTGCAGACGAAGTCGTGATCTCGAAGGACGCGGCCGCGATGGCGGCCCAGGCCCAGCGCCTGGACCTGATCGTCAACACGGTCGCCGCGCCGCACGACCTGGACGCCTTCCTCAACCTGCTCAAGCGCGACGGCACCATGGTGCTGGTCGGCGCGCCCGAGTCGCCGCATCCGTCGCCGCAGGTGTTCAACCTGATCACGAAGCGCCGCGCGATCGCCGGCTCGATGATCGGCGGCATCCCGGAAACCCAGGAAATGCTCGACTTCTGCGCCGAACATGGAATCGTGGCCGACATCGAGATGATCCGCGCCGACGACATCAACGGCGCCTACGAGCGCATGCTCAAGGGCGACGTCAAGTACCGCTTCGTGATCGATAACGCCAGCCTGGCGGCTTGATTCATCCTCTAGCCCGCAACGCGGGCCTTCACGAGCGGCGTCGCCGCTCGTCCCGCATCAACCCTGTTTGCTCAACAATGAATCCAACCATTTCCGCCGCTTGCGACAGCAAGCCGGCCCAGCCCGCGGCATGGGGCGCCGTGATGGCGATGTCGCTCGCCGCCTTCTCCCTGGTCGCCTCCGAATTCATGCCGGTCAGCCTGCTCACGCCGCTGGCCGCCGAGCTGCGCATCAGCGAAGGCCAGGCCGGCCAGTCGATCGCGATTTCCGGCCTTTTCGCGCTGTTTACCAGCCTGTTCCTCGGCTCGATCGTCGGACGGCTCGACCGCAAGATCCTGCTGCTGGGCCTGACCTGCCTGATGATCGTCTCCGGCACCGTGGCCGCGTTCGCGCCCAACTACTTCCTGTTCATGGTCGGCCGCGCGCTGATCGGCGTTGCCATCGGCGGTTTCTGGTCGATGTCGGCGGCGACCGTCATGCGCCTGGTGCCCGCGCGCGACGTGCCGCGCGCCCTGGCCCTGCTCAATGGCGGCAATGCGCTGGCGACCGTCATCGCGGCGCCGGCCGGCAGCTATCTCGGCGCCATCATCGGCTGGCGCGGCGCTTTCTTTTGCCTGGTGCCGGTGGCGGCGATCGCGCTCGCCTGGCTGCTGTTCAGCCTTCCCGCGCTGCGCGCCAGCCAGGCCCCGGCGGCGGGCGGCATCCCGCGCCTGTTGCGGCGGCCGGCGGTCGTCCTCGGCATGGCGGCGGTAAGCCTGCTGTTCATGGGGCAGTTCGCACTGTTTACTTATCTGCGCCCATTCCTGGAGGGCGTCACCGGCGTGAGCGCCGCGACCCTGTCGCTGATGCTGCTGGTGCTGGGCGTGGCCGGCTTCGTCGGCACGACCCTGATCGGCGCCGTGCTCAAGGATCGCTTGTACCGGGTGCTGGTGGCAATGCCGCTCGCGATGGCGCTGGTGGCCGGCGCGCTGGTCGCCTTCGGCCATTCGGCGGCCGCGGTGACCGTGCTGCTCGCGCTCTGGGGCCTGGTCGGGACCTCGGCGCCGGTCGGCTGGTGGACCTGGCTGGCCCAGACCCTGCCGGACGACGCCGAAGCCGGCGGCGGCCTGATGGTGGCCGTGGTCCAGCTCGCGATCATGCTCGGCGCGACCCTGGGCGGCCTGCTGTTCGACGCCAGCGGCTATCGCGCGACCTTTTACCTGAGCGCGGGCCTGCTGGTTGCCGCCGCCGTAGTTGCCCTGCTGGCGGCACGGTCGGCGCGCCATGCCGATTCATGAGCAGGAAACATAAGGCTATGCCGTGTCCTTCATGAATCGCAGGAAGGGCTTGCCGTAACATCAACCGGATTTTTTAACCGCTGACAGAAGGAAGCATACCTGATGGACGACTCCACCAACATCAACCAGACCCGGCGCGGTGTCCTGATCGGCGGCGCGCTCGGCGCGACGGCGGCGGCCCTGCCGCTGGCAGGCGCCCAGGCGGCGCAAGGCGCAGCCGGCGCGGCCCAGACGCCGGCGCCGGTGACCAGCAAGGTCACCCTGCGCGTGAACGGCCAGCCGCGCGAGCTGACGCTCGACACCCGCACCACGCTGCTCGACGCGCTGCGCGAAAACCTCCACCTGACCGGCACCAAGAAGGGCTGCGACCAGGGCCAGTGCGGCGCCTGCACGGTGCTGGTCGACGGCCGCCGCATCAATTCCTGCCTGAGCCTCGCGATCATGCACGACGGCGCCGAGATCACCACCATCGAAGGCATGGGCACGCCCGACAAGCTGCATCCAATGCAGGCGGCGTTCGTCAAGCATGACGGCTTCCAGTGCGGCTACTGTACCCCGGGGCAGATCTGTTCGGCCGTGGCGGTGATCGACGAGATCCGCCAGGGCATCCCGAGCCATGTGACCGGCGACCTGAACGCCAAGCCGCTGCTGTCCGTCGACGAGATCCGCGAGCGCATGAGCGGCAATATCTGCCGCTGCGGCGCCTATTCGAACATCATCGACGCGATCAAGGAAGTCGGAGGAGTCAAGGCATGAAGGCATTCAGCTATCAGAAGGCCGCGACCCCGGCCGAAGCGGCGGCGGCCGCCGCCAAGAACCCCAACACGCGTTTCATCGCGGGCGGCACCAACCTGCTCGACCTGATGAAGCTCGAGATCGAAACCCCGGCCCACCTGATCGACGTGAACGGCCTGGCGCTCGACAAGATCGAGGCGACGAAGGAGGGCGGCCTGCGCATCGGCGCGCTGGTGCGCAACACCGACCTGGCGGCCGATGCGCGCGTGCGCAAGGATTACGCGGTGCTGTCGCGCGCGCTGCTGGCCGGCGCCTCGACCCAGTTGCGCAACAAGGCGACCACCGCCGGCAATCTGCTGCAGCGCACCCGCTGCCCCTACTTCTACGACACCAATATGCCGTGCAACAAGCGCTTTCCCGGCAGCGGCTGCTCGGCCATCGGCGGCCACACGCGCGGCCATGCGATCGTGGGCCAGAGCGATGCCTGCATCGCCACCCATCCGAGCGATATGGCGGTGGCCATGCAACTGCTGGACGCCGGCGTCGAGACCGTGCGGTCCGACGGCAGCGCGCGCACGATCCCGATCGCCGACTTCTATCGGCTGCCGGGCACGACGCCGCACATCGAGCACACCCTGATGCCGGGTGAGCTGATCACGGCGGTGACCTTGCCCAAGCCGCTGGGCGGCAAGCATTACTACCGCAAGGTGCGCGACCGCGCCTCGTACGCTTTTGCCTTGATTTCGGTGGCGGCCGTGGTGCAGCCGGATGGCAGCGGCCGCGTGGCCGTGGGCGGCGTGGCGCACAAGCCGTGGCGCGTGCCGGCGGCGGAAAGCCAGCTGCCGCGCGGCGGCAAGGCCACCACCGCGCAATTGCTGGCCGGCGCCCGCACGACCGACGACAACGCGTACAAGATCCTGCTCGTCGAGCGCACGCTCGATGCCATCCTGGCGCAAGCCCGCGCGAGCTGAATGAAAGGCTTGAGACCATGAAATTCACCAAACCAGAAACCACCAATCCGATCGACCAGATGAAGGTCGTCGGCAAGCCGCTGGATCGCATCGACGGCCCGCAGAAGACCACCGGCTCCGCCCCTTACGCCTACGAGCAGCATGCGGCAGCGCCGAATGCTGCCTACGGCTACGTCATCGGCGCCGCGATCGCCAAGGGCCGCATCGTGTCGATCGACACCGCCGCGGCGCGCCGCGCGCCGGGTGTGATCGCCGTCGTCACCTACGAGAACGCCGGCAAGCTGGGCAAGGGCAACTTCAATACCGCCCACCTGCTGGCCGGCCCGGAAGTGCAGCACTACCACCAGGCGGTCGGCGTCGTCGTGGCCGAGACCTTCGAGCAGGCGCGCGCCGCGTCATCGCTGGTGAAGGTCGAGTACGCGAAGGCGAACGGCTCATACGACCTGGCCGCGGCGATGAACGCGGCGGTCACGCCCAAGACCGGCGATGCCGAGTCGAAGGTCGGCGATTTCGACGGCGCCTTCGCCGGCGCGCCGGTCAAGCTGGACGCCACCTACACCACGCCCGACCAGTCGCACGCGATGATGGAGCCGCATGCCTCGATCGCTTCGTGGGATGGCGACAAGGTGACCGTCTGGACCTCGAACCAGATGATCGACTGGGGCAAGCAAGACCTGGCCAAGACGCTCGGCATCCCGCCCCGCAACGTGCGCCTAGTCTCGCCTTATATCGGCGGCGGCTTCGGCGGCAAGCTGTTCCTGCGCTCCGAGGCGGTGCTGGCGGCGCTCGGCGCCCGCGCGGCCAAGCGGCCGGTCAAGGTCGCGCTGCAGCGCGCGCTGATGATCAACAACACCACCCACCGGCCGGCCACGATCCAGCGCATCCGCATCGGCGCCACGCGCGAAGGCCGCATCAACGCCATTGCCCACGAAAGCTGGTCGGGCGACCTGCCGGGCGGCGGACCGGAAACCGCGGTCCAGCAGACCCGCTTTCTGTACGCGGGCGCTAATCGCCTGACCCGCCTGCAACTGGCCACGCTCGACCTGCCCGAGGGGAATGCGATGCGCGCGCCGGGCGAGGCGCCGGGCATGATGGCGCTCGAGGTGGCGATGGACGAGATGGCCGAGAAGCTCAAGATGGACCCGGTCACCTTCCGCGTCGTCAACGACACCACGGTCGACCCCGAAAAACCGGGCCGCAAGTTCTCGCAGCGCCGCTATGTGCAGTGCCTGCGCCAGGGCGCCGAACGCTTCGGCTGGGATAAACGCCAGGCCAAGCCCGGCCAGGTGCGCGAGGGCCAGTGGCTGGTCGGGATGGGCATGGCCTCGGCCTTCCGCAACAATATGAACCTGAAGTCGGCCGCGCGCGTGCGCCTGGAAAGCGATGGCAAGGTGACGGTCGAAACCGATATGACCGATATCGGCACCGGCAGCTACACCATCATCGCGCAGACCGCGGCCGAGATGCTCGGCCTGCCGGTCGAGCGCATCAACGTGCGCCTGGGGGACTCGGATTATCCGGTGTCGGCCGGTTCGGGCGGCCAGTGGGGCGCCAACAGCGCCACCGCCGGCGTCTACGCGGCCTGCGTCAAGCTGCGCGAGCAGATCGCGCAGAAGGCGGGACTGGATGCGGCCAAGGCCGAATTCCATGACGGCGCGGTGCGCGTGGGCGCTCGTTCGGTGCCGTTGACCGAGGTGGCCAAGGGCGGGGTCATCGTGGCCGAGGACACGATGGAATACGGCGACCTGGAAAAGAAGATGCAGCAGTCGACCTTCGGCGCCCATTTCGTCGAGGTCGCGGTGGACGTCGCCACGGCCGAGGTGCGCGTGCGGCGCATGCTGTCGGTGTGCGCGGCGGGCCGCATCCTCAACCCGAAGTCGGCACGCAGCCAGGTGATCGGCGCGATGACGATGGGCGTGGGTGGCGCGCTGATGGAACACCTGGCCGTCGACAAGCGCCTGGGCTTCTTCGTCAACCACGACCTGGCAAGCTACGAGGTGCCGGTGCACGCCGACATCCCGCACCAGGAGGTGATCTTCATCGACGAGACCGATCCGACGACGTCGCCGATGAAGGCCAAGGGCATCGGTGAACTGGGTCTGTGCGGTGTCGGCGCGGCGGTGGCAAACGCGATCTACAACGCCACCGGCGTGCGCGTGCGCGACTATCCGGTCACGCTCGACAAGATGCTGCAGAAGATGCCGTCGCTGGCTTGACGGCAGGCGATCGGGGCTACTCCTTGAAACGGATGGCGTCGATCACCAGCATCAGCGCGCGCGAGGAATGGCGGCGGCTGGGGTAGAAGGCGTGCAGGGGTTCGAAGGGAACGCACCAGTCGTCCATCACGCTCACCAGCCGCCCGGCCTGCAAATGCGGGCCGACCAGGCTCTCGGGCAGGAAGGCCAGGCCGACGCCGTGCAATGCGGCGTCCAGCATGTGGTAGACGTTGGTGAACACCGACTGCCCACGCACGCGCGCTTCCAGCGGCTGGCCCTCGTGAGCGAGTTCCCACGCATACAACCCGCCGCTGCTGGGCAGGCGCAAGGTGATGCAGTTGTGCTTCATGAGGTCCTGCAGCGAGGCCGGCACCGGGCGCCGCTCGAAATAGGCGGGGGCGCCGACGATCCGCATCGGCACCTCCGCCGTCAGGCGTACGCCGATCATGTCCTTCTCGAGCTGGTCGCCATGGCGCACGCCGATATCGTAGCGCTCGGCGGCGATGTCGATCAGGCGGTAGTCGGAGCTGATCTCGACGTGCAGGTCGGGGTATTGCGGCAGCAGCGGCGCGATGCGCGGCCACAGGATGGTGTCGATCACGTGGTCGATCGCGGTGATGCGGATGGTGCCTGCCGGCTTGTCGCCCAGGTCGCTGACGGCCGTGATCTCGGCCTCGATCTCTTCCAGCCGTGGGCCCACGTTCTGCAGCAGGCGCTCGCCGGCCTCGGTGGGCGACACGCTGCGGGTGGTGCGCGTGAGCAGGCGCACGCCCAGGCGCGCTTCCAGCGAGCGCACGATGTGGCTGAGCGCCGACTGGGTCATGCCGAGCTTCGCCGCAGCGCGCGTGAAGCTGCGCTCGCGGGCGACGGCGAGAAAGACGAGGATATCGTTGATGTTGTCACGGGCCATTGATTGATGATACAGGAACATCAAACAGGCCGTGCATCAATGATTATTTTTCATGGATTCGTGCTTTTGAGCCAGTCGCGGCCCTTCGCGTCCAGCGCGGCGTCGATGACGTCCTGCGGCAGGCTGTAGACCGTGGCCCAGGTGGCGCGGCCGTCGGCGGCATTGGACGGGAAGCTGGTGGTGTCGATCGGCCAGTGGTATTTGCGTTTGAGGGCGCGGACGATGGCGGCCAGGGTCACGCGGCCGCGCAGCGGTTCGGCGCCGGTCTGGTCGGCGCCCGACAACAGGACGGCCAGCACGGCGCCGCGTGCGGTGCGTGGGCCAGGGAAGATGGGATTTTTGCGCGGCATGCGCGGATTCTAACCGGCTGCGGCGAATTTCGCGCCGCGCACATGCGTTTCGCGCCGCGGCGGCGGCGCTTCGTCGCATCGTGGCGCGGCCCGGGCGGCGGGCCGACATACTGGCGCCACTTCCAACCACTTGCCGGAGCCCGCCATGCTGATCCAGATCCTGAGCCACACGCCTCTTTATGTCTGGGCCATCCTCGCCTTCCTCGTGTGGCGCGGCGTCGCCGAACTGCGCGAGCGTGAGATCGCCATGCCCCGGATGTTCGTGCTGCCGCTGGTGATGCTGATCCTGTCCCTGCACGATATCGCGCGCAAGTTCGGATTCGACGCGACTGCGTTCATCGCATGGACGGCGGCGTTTGCCGCGGCGGCGCTGCTGGCCTGGCGCTTCGGCCGCGTGCGCGTGGCGCCCGGCAGTGCGCCGGGCCGGGTGCGCGTGGCCGGCAGCGTCGTCCCGCTGGTGCTGATGCTGTCGATCTTCACGCTCAAGTACGTGACGTCGGTGCTGCTGGCCGTGCGTCCGGACCTGGCGGGCCAGCCGATGGTGGCGGCCGGGGTGTGCGCCATGTTCGGCGTCTTCAACGGCTACTTCCTGGGCCGCCTGCTGCGCGACGTCGGGTTCGACGCTCGCGCCTGCGTCAGCCGCCGTGCGGCAGATTCCTGACGCAGCCTTCCAGCCCGGCGCGGGTCAGGAACACGCTCGGGATGCCCTGGGCGAAGCTGCCCACTTCATACGGATCCCAGTGAAACTCGATGCCGGTCGGCGTCGGGATGAACTTCGGTTCCTTGAATACGTCCAGCGTCCCTTGTTCGGCCCACGACAATCCTTGCGCGGCCAACCTGGCCACGAGCGCGGCCGAGACCTTGTCACGACAGGCCGTGCCGGCGTCGACGAAGCCCGTGAAACGGGTATGCACGGCCTTGCCGCCGCCAAGCGCATAGTGACGCATCAATGAAGCGTAGTTGCCGTGGGCGGCGCCATAGCCGAAGGTCCAGGCGCTGGCGTCGAGCGACAGTTGGCCCTTCGAATGCCAGCGCACCAGGATCTTGTTGGTGCATTCGGTATCCGCATCGCAGCGGCCGGCCATCTCGCGCACCCAGGCGTCCAGCACCTCGTCCCCGAATACCGGAAACACGGCGGAAAACACGAATGGCTGGTCCGAGCCCTCGGCCTGCGCCTGTGGCGACGGCCGGGTGACCGCGACCGCATGGTACGCCACGATGCGCTTCAACGAAAATGGCAAGGTCTTGGCCGGCTCTTCCTGCGTCCAGCTGCCCTTGCCGGTGTGCCGGTCGGCGTCGAGGGCGATCGAGAACCGTTCGGGCGCCTGGGCGCCGGAGTCGAGCAGGGGCGCCAGGTTCGTCACGCCGACCGGCGCCTCCAGCACTGCCAGGCTGCGGGCCTTGCCCATGTAGTCGCGCGGGAACCAGTAGGCGTTGTCCATGATCTTCGCGGCGTCGCCCGGCAGGCCGCCAGGCGCCGGATAGGCCAGCGCGACCTGGAACGGCCTGCCGTCCGGGAAGCGGCCTTCATACAGGCCACCGGCCTCCCACTCGATCCGCTCGGGCGCCTGCAGCAGGTCGCCATGGTCTTGCGCCGTGGCCGGGCCGGTGAGCGCCAGCAGCGCAGGCAGGAGGCAGGCGACCGCTCTCAATCCCGCGCGTCCTTAGTCGAAGGCCCAGGAATACAGCACGTCGAGCGCGCTATTGGTCCCGGTCTGGAACTGCAGCGCGATGCGCGGCGTGAGCTTGTAGCGCAGGCGCACCAGGCTCGAGGCGGTGCTGGTGCCCTGCTCGAAGCTCAGGTAGGCGCGCGACGAGATGCGCTTGCCGACCGTGACCACTGTGCTTTCCAGGCCCGACGAATCGCCGCCGCCCGCGCCCTGCTTGAGCCCCAGTTCGTCGACGCCCAGCGAGTTGGCGATCTTGGACTGGATGCCGCCGGTGCCGCCGCTGCCGCCCAGCAGGGCGCTGGCGGCTGCCGTCAGCACGCCTTTCTGGTCGCCGCTGGCCGCTTCCATGCTGTGGCCCAGCACCAGCCAGGACAGCTTGTCGCTGTCGGACACGTTCGGCGTCGACACCAGGCGCGCGGTAGGCGACTGCGCGGTGCCGCGCACCTGCACGCCCGCTTCGACGTTGGTTTCCGAGAGCTGTTCGCCTTCGGGGCGCTTGCGCACCGCCAGGATGTCGAGCGACGGGTTGTCGTAAGGGCCGCTGAAGGTCAGCACCGCGCGCTCGATCGACAGGTTCTGGCCATAGGCGGCGTAGGTGCCATTGACAGCCCGAATTGTTCCATTAATGCGCGGCTGGCCGGCGCCCGTCATGCGCACCCGCGCATTGCCGGCCAGGTAGGCGTCGATGCCCATCGCGCGCACGTGGAAGTCGTCGCCCAGGTCGGCCGCGAGATCGACCGTGAGCGGCACTTCCTTTTCCTTGGTGGTCGGCGTTTTCTTCTCGGCTCCGCGGCCCAGCACGATCACGTCGTCCGAAATGGTTGGCGTGCCTTGCGGCGCGAATTCGATCAGCGCGCGGTCGGCGCGGAATTTACCTTCCAGCGCGAAGCGGCTGGCGTCGCGCACCAGCGAGGCCTGGCCGCTCATGATCAGGGTGCGGTCGGGGCGCGAGAGCGCTTCGAGCTTCTGCATGTTCAGGCGCAGGTCCATGGTCGGCGCGCCGTCGGCGAAGCGCACGAAGCCGCTGGCGGCGGCGCTGCCCTGGCGACCCTGGAAGGTCAGGCGTTCCACACGCAGCTGGTCGCCGCCGAGCTGGGCGCGCAATTCGCCGTTCTGCAGGCGCACGCCCTGTTCGGCCCAGCGCACCGCGAGCTTGTCGCCATCGAGGTTGCCGTTCAGGCTCGGGCTGCCGATGGTGCCGCTGCCCGTCATGGCCAGGCGCAGCGCGCCGTCGAGTTCCAGTCCCGGCTGGCCGGCCAGCGAGGCCAGCCAGGCGATCGACGGGATGTCGGCATTGGCTGTCATGCGCAGCGGGCTGTCGCGCTCGAGGCGGCCGTTCAGCATCTGGGCATTCGCCTCGACTTTCGCCACGCCGGTGCGGGCGCCGTCGAAGTCCAGGTTCACGCGCAGGCTGCTGCCGACCACTTCGGCGGACGCTTCCAGCCGGCGCAGGCCGAGCGGCACCGGCGTGTCGCCGCCGACGATGGCGTCGCCAGCTTCGCGGAACACGCGCACGTTACCGGCCAGCGAAGGCGCGGCGCCGTTGGCGACAGGCGCGCGCATGTCGACCGACCAGGCCGCGCCCAGGGTCAGGTCGCCGCGTGCATTGTCGGCCAGGGCCGGCGAGAACTGCGCAAGATAGGTGAGCGGCACCTTGTCGGCGTGGCCGCGGCTGCTCCAGCGCGGGCCATCCTTGGTGAGCGTGTCGACCGTGATGCTGCCGTTCGGCAGGGCGATCACGGCGCCGTTGAAGGCGATGCGTTCCGGGCTGGCCAGGCCGCCCAGGCCGGAGCCCGGCGCGCCGGCGATCGTGACGGGCACCGGATTTTGCAGGCGCATGGCGTAGCGGCCGCGGTTTTGCAACGCGGCCAGGGTGCCGCTCCAGGTGTCGCGATTGAAGCCGCCGCGGATCTCGGTGTTGGCATCGAAGGCGTCGCCCAGGGCCGACAGTTTGACGGTGTGTTCGCCGCGCGTGCCCTCGGTTTGCAGGCGCACCGACGCCACGCGCGTCTCGCCGCTGGCGTAGTCGAGCACCTCCACGTTGCTGACCAGCGGATCGGCCGCGCCGCGGCCGGAACCCAGGTTGGCGCTGGCGCGCAGCGAGCGCACATTGTGCGTGCCCAGTGCCTTGAGGTTCTGGCCTTCGATCGTGGCGGTCAGCGAAGGCGTGTCCATGGTGCCGGACAACACGCCCGAGCCGCGCAGCACGCCGCCAAACTCAGGGCCGAGCGCCGCCAGTTGCGGCGCGTCGATCTTCCAGTTGAGCGCATCGCGCGCGAGGCCGAAGGCGCCGTTGGCGGCGATGACGTTCGGGCCGATGCGCAGGTCGACGTCGGCATTGGACACGTGGCGGCGGTCGGCCGTCAGGCGCGCATGACCGCGCAGCGGCGAGTTGGCCAGCGTCGAATCGTCGGCCAGTTTGAAGTCGAGCGCGCCGCGCCAGTCGGCGCCGGCGCGGCCGCTGCCGCTGAAGGTCGAATTGATGTTGCCGGCCAGCGGAGAGCCGAAGGCCGCCGGGTTGAAGCGCTGGGTGCTGCCGCTGGCCTTGACTTCGACCGCGCGCGCGCCCTCAGCGCCGCCGAGCCAGGCTTCGCCGCTGGCGCGCAGCACGCCGCTGCCGTTCTTGCGCTGGGCTGCGACCCAGCCCAGGTCTTGCGCGTTGACCTCGAAGGTGGTGCGCGGCGCTTCCATGGTGCCGCTGACGACGCCATTGGCGATGACCGCGCCATACAGGTCGCTGCGCACCGCCGCCAGCTGGCGGCCATCCAGGCGCCAGTTGAGGCGGTCGCCGGCGCCGCCGAAGGCGCCCTTCAAATCGACCTTGTTCTGGCCCAGCGCCAGGTTGGCGTCGATGCCGCTGATGCGTTTCGCATCGGCGCTCAGCTTGCCGCTGCCGGACAGCGCCTGGTTCATCAGGCGGCTCTGGCGCACGGCGAAGTCGGCGTCGACCTTCCACTCGGGACTGAGCGCACCGGCGGCATTGATCGTGGCGTTGATATCGGCCACTGGCAGGTCGCCGAAGGCCGACGGGTCGAAACGGTTTGCGCTGGCCGTGGCCTTGAAGGCCTTGTCGCCCTCGAGGTTCATGCTGCCGCTGGCGGTGACGCTGCCGCGGCCCGCGTTCAGGCGCGCTTCCTTGAGCGTCGCGACGTTGTTCTCCAATGTCGCCAGGGCCGACAGGCGCAGGCCGGCGTCCGCCAGATTGGCTTCCAGGGTCTGGCGCGTAGCCTCGTTGGTGACGGCGATCGAACCCTTGATCGCGGTCGGCTTCATCGCCGAATGGACTTCGCGCAGGTTGAAGCGCTCGGTCTGCAGGGCGAAGCGCGCGGTGCCGATGCCTTCTTCGTCCTTCTCGCGCTGGACGCCGCCGGTGCCGGTGAACTTGCCGGCGGCGCCGAAGTCCAGCAGCACGTCGGAGATCCGCACCGCATCCAGGCTGCCGCCCAGCTGGCCGCGCGCGGAGCGCAGCGGCAGGCGTTGCTGGTCGATCGTGCCTTCCGGCCCGGTATTGGTGATGTCGACGCTGCCGCTGATATTGCGGTTGGCATCCAGCTTGCCGGCCACGGCCAGGGTCAGGTCGGCGGTCGGCAGGGCGGGGTTGAAGAAGCCCGGATCGAGGTTGCGGCCATTGATGCGCAGCGCGCGCAGCGGAATCTCGGCGTAGGGAGAGATGGTGAAATGGGCGTCGCCGATGGCGCGCCCGGCCTGGCCGGTGGCGTCGATCTGGGTCGCGTTCTCGATGTCGCCGCCCACCTTCAGCTGCAGCTGGGCGGCGCGCGCGCCGGCGCTGGCCTGCGATTGCGTGAGGCTGCCCGACGCGTCGATCTTGAACGGACGCTGGGCGCCGAGCGTGGCGTTGGCCGCCACCTGGCCCCAGGGCGTGCTGGCCTTGGCATCCTGCACCACCCAGCTGCGCTTGTCGCCCTTGGCGCGCACGCGGATATTGTCGATCGTCGTTTCGGCGCCGGCGATGTTCACCATCGTCAGGCGATTCAGCCGTGCGTCGTCGGCTTCGATGCGGAACGGCGGTGCGAGGCTCGTCGGCAGTACCGACGGTTCGTCGGTTTCCTTCAGCGTCTGCATGCGCACGCTGGCGGCCCACAGCTTGTCGACCAGGATGCCGCCCGACAGGATCTGCGACGGCGACCAGTCGACGTCGATCTTGAGCGCCGTGACGATCTGTTCGTCGGTACGCCAGACGAGGCGCTCGATGTGCATGGCGCCGTAGATCGAACCGGTGACCCCGGTGACGGTGAGCTTGCCGCCGGTGGCGTCGGCGACGCGCTGGACGATCATTTGCAGGGTGGTCTCGCGGCCGAGATACCACAGCGTGCCGCCGACGATGACGCCGGTGGCGACGACGCCGATCGCCACGCGGCGCGGCCAGCGGCGGGTTTGATGAGCCTGAGGCTGGTCCGGCGCTGGCGCCGCGTTGTTGTCAGGGGTTTCCATCAGAACGTGAATCCGAGTGAGAAGTGCAGGCGCGCCTTGCGCACCGCGTGGCCATAGGCCAGGTCGACATTGATCGGGCCGACCGGGCTGCGCCAGCGCGCGCCCACACCGTAGCCCGACTTGGGATTGAGGTCGCCGAACTTGTCGGCGGCATTGCCGACGTCGTAGAACACGGCCACGCCCCAGGGCGGCTTGAACCAGTACTGGTATTCGGCGCTGGCGGTGGCCAGGTAGCGCCCGCCGACGGTGGCGCCGTTTTCTTGCACGCCCAGTTCCTGGTAGCCGTAGCCGCGCACCGACTGGTCGCCGCCGGCGCGGAACAGGAAGGTGCTCGGCACGCCCAGCTTCTCTTTCGAAGCCACGGCACCGGTCTCGCCGCGCAGGATCAGGGAACCGGCGGCGCCGACCGGCTTGTAATAGATGCCGCGCAGGTACAGGCGCAGGAATTTTTCGTCGGTCAGGATCGGCAGCACGGCGCCGCCGAACTGGGCGTTCCACACATAGCCGTTGGTCGGCTGGATCAGGCTATCGAGCTTGCGCCGGGTGATGCTGTAGGTGAGCGGCAGGCTCTTGGCGCGGGTGGCTTCCAGGCCTTCGACTTCGCGTTTCTCGGTCAGCACCTCGAGGGTCAGGCTGCGCTCGAGCAGCGGCGAGCCCCAGGTGCGGCGCGCGGCCACGCTGGCCAGGGTGGTGATCTCGCCGCGCACGTCCTCGCGCTCGACGCCGGCGCTGACGCTGTCGTTATGGCCCTTGGACGAGGTCGGCCAGAAGAATTCGCCCTTTGCGGTCTGGCGTTTCTGTTCGTAGATCAGGTCGCTCTTGAAGCGCTTGCCGAACACGCTCAGGTCGTCGTAGCCGAGCGAGGCGCGGGCGCCGGTGTCGGTCGAGAAGCCGACGCCGGCTTCGACGTTCTTCTGCTTGTTCTCGCTCACGCGCACGACCACCGGCAGCACGGTCGGGCCGGTCGGCGGCTGCGGCGTGGCCGGGTTGGCGTCGTCGTCGTCATCGTCCTTGATGTCGGCGATCTCGGCATTGAGCACGGCGCGCATATCGGTGCTGACCTCGACGCTGCTGAAGTAGCCGGTGTCCTGCACCCGCGACTGCAGGGCCTGCAGGGCGGCTTCGCTGTATTCGTCGCCCGGATTGATCTTGTTGAGATTGGTGATGACCTCGCGCGGATAGCGCTTGAGGCCGCGGATGCGCAGCTCGCCGAAGCGCATCTCGGGGCCGGAGTCGATCACCACCCGCAGCAGGGCGCGGCGCGAGTCCGGGTCGACCGTGGCGCTGGTTTCGACCAGGCGCGCGCGCGGAAAGCGCGTCTGCGCCACGTCGCGCAGCAGGCCGCGCTTGGCGCCTTCCCAGTCGCCCTGGCGGAACTGGCTGCCGACCGGCAGCGTCCAGCGGTTGCGCAGGGCATTGGCGTCGAACGGCGCGCCGCCCTGCTCGAACGGGGCGAAGCCCTGCAGTACCAGGTCGACGTCGCCCACCAGCACCGGCTGGCCGGGGTCGACGATCACGCGCGCCACTGGCCGCGCGCCGCTGGTATCCAGGCCGGCCGAGACCTTGGGCGAGTAATAGCCTTCGGTGGCGATCAGGGTGCGCGCCTGCTCGGGCGCTTCTTTTACGAGGCGTTGCAATTGTTCGAGGTCGACCCGCGCATTGCCGCGCCAGCGCATCAGGTCGAGGTTATCCTCGAGCAGTTCTTCGAGGGCGCGCGGGGCGTCGATGCGGACCGTGTAATCGACTCCCTGCGCGTCTTGTGCATATACGATGGTGGCGAACATCATTGCCCCGATACCCAGTAGCGCTTGGCGCATGAGTTGGGGAAGGAGACGCAGGCGGGGAATCGATCGAGGTAACAACTTGGCACTCCACTAAAGATACTCCTTTGCATCTTAACTGATTGGCAAAGTCGATGTCGGACGCGAAATGTTGCGCGTGCGCCTCTGGACAGCATCCGCACACGGTGCTTGGGATTTATGACAAAATTCGCCGTTTGTAGCGGCGAACCTTCTTTCACACCATGACTATTCAATCTCCCGACACCGCGCTCGTCCTGTTCAGCGGCGGCCAAGACTCCACCACCTGCCTCGCCTGGGCGCTGCAGCGCTATGCGCGGGTCGAGACGATCGGTTTCGATTATGGCCAGCGCCATGCGATCGAACTGGAGGTACGCCCAACCTTGTTGTCGAAGCTGCGCGCGCTCAATCCCGGCTGGGATGCGCGCCTGGGCGACGATCACATGATCGACCTGTCCCTGATCTCGAAAATCTCTGACACGGCTTTGACCAGCAATGTTGAGATCGCCATGCAGGAGAACGGCTTGCCGAACACCTTCGTGCCGGGCCGCAACCTGATGTTCATGACAGTGGCGGCCACGGTGGCCTACCGGCGCGGCCTGAACGTGCTGGTGGGCGGCATGTGCGAAACCGACTTCTCGGGCTATCCGGACTGCCGCGACGACACCATGAAGGCGCTCCAGGTTGCGCTCAACCTGGGCATGGCGACGCGCCTGAAGGTCGAGACCCCGCTGATGTGGATCGACAAGGCGCAGACCTGGGAACTGGCGCAGCAGGAGGGCGGCGACACCCTGGTGGACCTGATCCGCTTCGACACCCACACCTGCTACCTGGGCGAGCGGGGCGACGCGCATCCCTGGGGCCATGGCTGCGGCACCTGCCCGGCCTGCGCCCTGCGCGCGCGCGGCTACGAGCAGTACGTGGCGCGCAAGCAGGCATAAAAAAAGGCCGGGACGAGCCCGGCCAACAGAGGAATCGTGGTGTCGTTCAGGCGCTGGCAGGCTTTTCCAGGCTCACCTTGCGTGGGCGGCTGACCAGATACCACACCAGGGCCACCGGAATCACCAGCGGCAGCAGCAGCGGCGAGATGGCCAGGGCCAGGACAATGGCGCCGATGCCCAGCGAGCCCAGCAGCATCACGCCGACACCGGCGAACACCACCGCCAGCAGCACGCCCACCATGATGGTGATGAACAGTGCCAGCAAGGCGCCGCCGCCCGCGAACAGGGTGGCCAGCATCCAGCCCAGCGGGCCGTCGATCTCGTCGCCGTCGAAGTGCACCGTCATGTCATTGCCCCAGCTGTTGAACAGCAGCGCGGCGAACAGGAACAGGATGATGTAGGGGGCATATTTTTTCATGGCGGTCCTCGCAGTTGGGGTAGTAGTCGGTTCAGCGTTTTGCTCTTGCATGCTCGAACTGTATGCCTCCACAAGAAGCGCGGCCACCGGTGTGCGACAGGCCGCACGTTTTGCGGGACGAAACGTGCATAGCCGGGGCCGGACAGAACTGTCGGCAATTTTTGCTTGAAATGCCTGCCGGGTTTCCTATACTGGTTCTCTCTGTTACAGGGGGAGCCTATGTACGCTGTATTTCATGGAATCCGGGGCGGCCTTGCCCACGCCGGCGGCGGCGCCAAGAATCCGCCATCCGCGCCGCCCGCGATACCGCCGATTATCATCAATCCGTTCAACCGGCATACGCCGGCGCCAAACGGCGACCCGCGGCCTATCCCCGTGGGTCCGCCGATCGTGCCGCCGCCAGGCCCCGACTGGCGCTGTCCGCGCATCGTCGACGACTGTCCGGCCTGATATTGTCGAGTCACCGTCAAAAGGCCCGCACTGGCTGCACGTGCGGGCTTTTTCATGGGTCCGGTTTCCTCTATGATCGTGGTTTTGGGCGCGAGCCCGCCGAAGGAAGCAGATGAACGACCAGACCCACGATCACGACGAAGAAGAGCAGGACACCGGTCCGGTGCAGGAACCCCGCCTGTGGCAGGGCAATGGCTGGACCGCGCGCGTGATCAAGAACGACGATGACGAAGGCTGGGCGGTGGCCATGTACAAGGACGGCGAGCCGGAACCGGCGCTGGTCGGCCCGTGGACCATGGGCCGCGACAAGAAGAACCCGAAGCCGCTCGACGTGAATGCCTTCAATACGCTGATCAAGACCGCGTCCGAGGTGATCCGCCGCCACGAGCAGCACATGCACGCGATCCTGCACAAGAACCTGTTCGTGTCGACCGGCGAGGGCGAGCTGAAGGTGACGCTCGACATCGTGCCGGACGACGACGACCCCTATGCCATGCTGGCCGCGACGGACGAGATGGGCGAGCAGGTCGCGAAGGTGCGGGTGGCCCCGACCTTCAAGCTGACCCAGGCCTCGGCCCTGGCCTGGATCGAGAACGATTTCCGCGCACCGCGCTGAAAAGCCACATTTACTCGCCGTAGACCGCTGCGGCGGGCGGCAAGCTGCTACTATTTCCTCTACGCATTTTATGATTACGTGGGGGAAGCATGGAACGTCTTGACCGGCTGGAAGCGGTCCAGTCGATGCTGCTCGAGATCGGGCAATTATCGACCAGCTGCAGCGACATCACCGCCTTCATCGAGGCCGTGCACCGGGCGCTGGGCCGCATCATGTATGCGGCCAATTTCTACGTCGCACTGGCCGACCGCGAAGACGGTACGGTGCGCTTCCCTTATTTCGTCGACGAGGCCGACGGTACCCGCGATCCCAACGAACGGATCACCCTGGCCTCGCCCGAGCAGTCGCCGACGGCCTGGGTGCTGCTCAACCGCCAGACGCTGGTGCTGACGGCGGCCGATTTCCACGAACGCCTGAAGAATAGCGGGCGCTGGGGCGATGGCAGCGTGCCGGAACACTTCGTCGCCTGCCCGCTGCTGGACCAGAATCACCAGGCGCTGGGGGCGATCGTCATCCAGAGCTACTCCCCCGACGAGACTTATAGCGAGGAAGACCAGGCGCTGTTCGGATTGATCGCCAACCACGTGTCCAATGCGCTGCAGGGCCTGCAGAGCATGGACCGGCTGGAGCGCGCGGTGCAGGAACGTACCGCGGCCCTCGCACACGAGGTGGCCGAACGCGGCCGCGCCGAAAAGGTACAGCACGCGCTGTACCAGATCGCCGACCTGTCGGCCCAGGCGCTCGACACCGACGCACTGAGCGCCAGCCTGCACGGGATCATCGGCGAGCTGATGGTGGCCGACAACTTCCTGATCGCGCTCTACCACCCGGATACGCAAGAGATCAGCATCCCGTATTTCGTCGACCAGAAGGACAGCGCGCCCTCGCTGCAGCGCTTCCCGTTCGGCAAGGCCATGTGCTCCTACGTCTTGTCGAGCAAGCAGGCGCAGCTGCACGACCTGGGAAGCTTCCGCCAACTGGTGGCCAACGGCATTGTCACTGAGCCTCTCGGCAATACCGAGATCGCGAGCTGGATGGGGGCGCCGATGCTGGTCCACGAAAAGCCGTATGGCGTGCTGGTGGTGCAGAGCTACGACCCGGCGATCGTGTACAGCAAGGCCGACCTGGATTTGCTGGCCTTCATGGCCAGCCACGTGGCGGTGGCGATCGCGCGTATGCAGGCCGATCGCAAGATCCGCAAGGCCAAGCAGGAACTCGAGCAGCAGAATGCGGCGCTGAACGACGCCCTGCACGCGCTGCAGGAGGCGCAGTCGGAACTGGTGCGCCAGGAGAAGCTGGCTTCCCTGGGCCGGCTGGTGGCGGGCGTGGCGCATGAGATCAATACCCCGCTGGGCATTTGCGTGACCGCGACCAGCCACCTGGTGCAGGAACTCAAGCTCACGCGCGAAGAACTGGCGGCGGGGGAGATGACGGAAGAAAGCCTGGCCACCTTCTTCGACGTGGTCGACCAGTCGCTGCGCATCATGACCACCAATACCCAGCGCGCGGCGGCGCTCGTGCGCAGCTTCAAGCAGGTGGCGGTGGATCAGTCTTCGGGCGATATTCGCAGCTTCAATCTGGACGCGTACTTGAAGGAAGTGCTGTTGTCATTGCAGCCGAAGCTGAAAGGGCGACCGGTCAAGGTGGAAGTCGATTGTCCGAAGGATCTGGTGCTGGACAGTTATCCGGGGGCGGTATCGCAGATCGTGACCAATATGGTGATGAACTCGCTGGTGCACGGGTTTGAGCGTGATCAGCCGGGCAATATCACGGTGCGGGCGGCGGTCGAAGAAGATGGCTGGGTGGTGCTCGACTATGCCGACGATGGGGCGGGGATGGACAAGGGCACGCTGGACAAGCTGTTCGATCCGTTCTTTACCACGAAGCGGGGGACGGGGGGGAGCGGGTTGGGGGCGCATATCCTGTACAACCTGGTGACGGGGGCGCTTGGCGGGACGGTAAGGGTGGAGAGTGCGCCGGGGGAGGGGCTGCGGTATCACTTGCGGTTTCCGCAGTCGCTGCGCGCCGAAAAAGCCGCGGCGTGATCTTTTGCCTGCGACTCCCGCACGTCGTTCCCGCGGAGGCGGGAACCTAAGTCAGTTGCGGATAGATATCGCCGTTGTGGCTATTCGAGCGACTTAGGTTCCCGCCTGCGCGGGAACGACGGGTGTGCGTGGGTCAGTTTAATCCGGCCACTTCTCGTTAATCGCCAGCGCCTTATCCATATTCTTGATCAGCAGATCGACATATTGCGGATCCAGATGATGCCCCGCCACTTCGCGCAGGTGTTCGGTCACCTTCGCCGGCGGCCACGCATCCTTGTAGCAGCGCTTGTGGCTCAGCGCGTCGAACACGTCGGCCACCGCCACGATGCGCGCATACGGGTGGATCGCTTCGCCGCGCAGGCCTTGCGGATAGCCGCTGCCGTCGAATTTCTCGTGGTGCTGGTGGGCGATCACCGCCGCCGCTTTCAGGATCGGGCGCTGGGAGCCGTCCAGGATCTGCAGCCCGATGGTCGGGTGCTGCTTCATGATTTCCCACTCTTCTTCGGTGAGCTTGCCCGGCTTGAGCAGCACCGCGTCGGGCGTGGCGATCTTGCCCACGTCGTGCATCGGCGCGGCGTGCATCAAGACCGCCGTTTCGTCTTCCGGCATGCCCGAGGCCTGGGCCAGCATGTGGCAGACCTGGGACATGCGGCGCACGTGGTTGCCGGCCTCGTGCGAACGCGATTCGACCACGTCGCCCAGGCGCAGGATCAGTTCGGCCTGGGTATCGGTGATTTCCTGGTTCAAGAGGATGTTGTCGAAGGCGATTGCCACGCCCGAGCAGAACACCTCCAGCAACTGGGCATCGATGTCCGAGATCTCGTCCACGCCCTTGAGCACCAGTAGCGAGGCCTTGCCGCTATTGTTCGGGAAGTAGCCGACGTAGGTGTCGCCGTGCAGGCGCGAGATGCGGTTGTGGCGCGCGTCGTCCAGCTGGCTGAGCAACTCCGGGCCGATCTCTTCCTCGCCCATCTCGCCGATCTGGGCCAGCACCTCGTACTGGCTGGTGCCGGTGATCACGCTGGCGGCCTTCAGGCGCAGCAGCATGCTCTGTTCCAGGCGCAGCAGGGCCACCACCTGCTGCAGCAGGCCGTTGGCGAAGTCCTTCAGGTTGCGTTGCTGGAAAATGTGGGCGGAGGCCGCGATCACCCGTTCCAGGCCTTCGCGGTAGGTCTGCTGCACGCGGCGCGCTTCCTCGACCTTCATGATGTCGCGGTAGGCGCGCAGGGCGGCGAAGGTGGTCGTAAACAGCTTGGTGCGGTCGAGCTCGGTCTTTTCCTTGTAGTCGTTGATGTCGTAGTCGACGATCACGCGTTCCTCGGGCGCCTGGCCCGGCTGGCCGGTACGCAGCACGATGCGGGTAAATTGATTGTCGAGCTCATGGCGCATCCAGCGCGCTACTTCCAGGCCGCTGTCCTCGCGCTCCATCACCACGTCCAGGAAGACCAGCGCGATGTCCTTCTCGCGCGCGAGCACCTCCTTCGCCTCGGCGCCGCTGTAGGCATGCACGAAGGAGAGCGCACGGCCGTCCAGTCGAAAGCGCGCCAGGGTCAGCTTGGTAATGTCGTGGATGTCCGGTTCGTCATCGACCAGCAATACTTTCCAGGGTGCGAGCTTGGGCGCAGCGGAAGACAGGAAGGACATAGACGAATCCGATATCGTGGGAAAAGTTGTCTGGACATGCAATTTCTGAACGCAAACGTAGCCCAGAGTCAAGTCGATTGTAGTACGACACATGACCCTTAACAACAGGCAATATTGAAATTGTGCAGCGACAATGTAACAGCTACTCTGGCGAAAGTGATAGGTCTGTTGCAGGCAGTAGACAGCATGCCTCAGGCATAGAGTTTTTGACAACGTTCGCAATAAAAGGCGCGCCGTCGTGTATTGCCGAGATTGGCTTTTTTGAAAGGAATATCGCAGCGAGGGCAGATCTTCTTGGCATGGGCCAGCCAGTGCTGCTTGAGCACGAACGCTTTTTTCCAGCCGAGGAAATCGAAGCTGTACTGGCGCGCCTCATCGACGAGGGCGCGCAGCTTGGGCGCCGGCAGCGCCCCCATGGTCGACAGCGGATGAACGCGGATGCGAAACAGCACCTCGTTCTTGATGATGTTGCCGACGCCTGAAAAAATGTCCTGGTCGAGCAGGGCGTCGCAGGCCAGCAACTCGGGCTGCGCGCGCAGCTTCTTGCGCGCCTGTTTCGGATCCCAGCTGTCCGACATGACGTCGGCGCTGAAATCGTAGGCCTCGAAGGTCGCGCGGTCGATCTCGCGAACCGCGCAGGCGTAGAAATTCATTTCGCCGCCGTCTTTCGTCTCGATCGACAGTCTCGGCTCCTTGTCGCGCCGCTCGTCGATGCGGTAGGTACCGAACAGCAAAAAATGGATGCGCAGGATGAGCTCGGGCGTCTCGATCAGGAAATGCTTGCCCCAGGTATGCAGGCCGACGATGCGCTGGCCCACCAGCCGCCCCGGGTCGACGGCGCGGACGTTGCCGCCGGCGCGCACGATGTCCTGGCCCACGAAACGGGCCGATTGTTCCTTCAGGATGACGAGCGATGGACCTTCTGGCATGGAATTCTCCCTTGTGCCATTCTCAGCTTGCACCATCTATTGCTCATGTGCGGGGCCTAACATTTGGATACAAACTACGACGATTCGAGACGGGCACGGCTGCATGAAGCGGCGTATATTTCAATGGAATACGAACGATAAAAGCAATCCAAGGAGCTAGCGATGAAATCATTACTGATGAAAACGGCCTTCGCGGGCCTGTTCGCACTGACAGCCGGCGCCGCGTCGGCCGGCGTCACCGTGAATTACATCGAATCCGACAAGTTTGCCGACCTGCCTTTCGCGCCGTGGGAGCGCGAGCAGGTGCTCAAGGATTTGAGCGACTATTTCACCAAGCTGGGCGCCCAGCTGCCGGAAGGCCAGGACCTGACGATCGACGTCACCGACATCGACCTCGCCGGCCGCGAGTACCCGAACTTCCGCGGCGGCCGTGAGCTGCGCATCCTGAAGGGCACGGCGGATTGGCCGATCATCAACCTGCGTTATTCGCTGACCCAGAACGGGCAGGTGCTCAAGGGCGGCGACGCACGGCTGGCCGACATGAACTATATGCAGCGCATCAACCGCATGTCGGACAGCGACAGCTTGCGCGCCGAGAAGCGCATGATCGATGAGTGGTTCGACAAGACCATCCTGGCCAAGAAGCGGGGGAGTTGAGTGGTCAGTTCTCCGATAAACCGATAACGGCAAACCTGCCGTTGTCCTCAGCACGTCGTTGCTGCCACTGGCAGTAACGACTCCCCGCACAGGCGGGGACCCAATCTTGCAAGCGTTGCGACGACGTTTGCAGCACTTGGGTCCCCGCCTCCGCGGGGACGACGTTTTGGGGCTGACGAAAAAAGTCCAGATTGCGGGTAGGCCAGCCGTTAATCGTCCTTGCCGCCCGTCTTGGTACTGCTCACCTTGAGCGGATCGCGAACCGTGTAGTCCGATGGAACGCTGAACAACGCTGCAGGTGGTTCGCCGCGCTTGAGCTTGTCGAGCCGGTACACCACGTCGCCGCTGCGCGGATCGCTGCGCTTGTGGTACACCGTCACCTGCAGCTCGGGCGAATACCAGGTTTCGCTGCTGACCTCGATCGGCGCGCGGTTGCCGATCTCGCCGGCCGGGATCGTGTAGCTGCGCTGGTTGCCCTCGGCGCGCACGCCCGAGAAATCGCGTCCGTCCAGTTCGCGTGTGACCGCCTTGGCCGACCATTTCCCATCGTTGACGGCGCCGATGATCATCGGCGCGATCTGGGCCGACATCGCCCGCGCCGCCGGCATGGCCGCAGCGGCCGGCTGGGCAACGCGCACGCGCACCTCGGTCGCGTCCAGGCCGCGCTGGACGTCCTTGACGATGACGTGCGTGCCTTCGGGCAGCTTGCCTTCCTTGCGTAGCTGATCGATGCGCTCGCGCGTCTGGTCGGCCGCGCGCCGTTGCTGGTCGGCGATGGCGCGCGCGCCTTCCGCCTGGGCGCGGGCCTGGGCCGCGGCGATCCGGGCCTGCGTCGCCGCGGCGCGCGCGGCATCCGCTTCGGCTCGGGCGAGCTCGGACTTCATGTCGAGGCGCGTGGCGCTCTTGCGCTGCGGGTTCAGGATCCAGCGCGCGCCTTCGACCGGGTCGCTGATGGTGACGGTGCGCACCTCGCCGTCCTCGCCGTGCACCTCGGTGCGGGTGCGGCCGGCGGCGTCGCGATATTGCATCGAGCGTGAGGTGTTGACGATCTGGTTGCCGTCCGCCAGCCGCTGCATGCTCTCCGAGACCGCTTCGGCGCTGTAGGGTGCGTTCTTGACGATGCCGGAGCTCGAGATCCTGAGCATCGATGCGGTCAGGGTGGTGGTGTCGCCGGCGCGCTGCGCGGCCTGCTGGCCGGGCGGCAGGGTCACCGTGCCCTGGCGGATCACGATGCGGCGTTCGCCGTCGCTACCCTGGTCGATCGTGTAGTCCTCGGCCAGGGCCGGAGCAAAGGCGGTTGCCAGCAGGGTGGCGATCAGGATGTTTTTGGTCTTCATACAGTCCTCACAGTCAATCGTGTCAGTTGACGGCGCTCAGGCGCACCGCCAGGGGATGGCCGTCCTGCGCCACCAGCATTTCGGCGCGCACCGTCTCGCCCGCGGTCTGCGGATTGAGCGGCATGCCCAGCGGCGCCAGCGCGCTCTGCGGCAGCTCGGCCTCGACCACCCGGGTATAAGGCTCGCTCTCGATCCGTTCCAGCGATTCGAGGGCGATGAAGGCGGCGCCGTCGTCAAAGCCGATCACCGGCGCGCCGATCGTGACCGCCTGGTGCGGCGACAGCGCCAGCAGCAGCGCCACCCCACACATCGATGCCAGGGCGCCGGCCGTGCCCCATTGGGGCAGCGACAGCTTGCGGTACCAGGGCTGCTTTTTGGGGAACTGGCGGGCGAAGGCCTGCATCAACTCCTTTTCCACGCAGCGTGGCGCGTCGTGTCCGGCCAGCTCGGCGCGCAGCGCGGCGAAGCCGGCGGCGAGTCGTGGGTCGGGATTGTCGTTGTGGTCGTTCATCATTCTTCCTTCCAGCATCTTTGGCTTCATGCGAGATGCGCATCGTTCGACGGTGTGCCTTGCAGCCCGTGCAGCCGCTTGGCCAGCGCCTGTCGTCCACGCGCCAGCCGCGAGCGCACGGTGCCGATGTCCACCTGGCAGACAGTGGCGATTTCCTGGTACGACAGGTCATGCAGCTCGTACAGGATCACCGGATCGCGGTAGTGCGGCGGCAGTAGCGATAGGCCTCGCCGTACTTCTTCCGCCATTTCGTTTCCGAGCAGCCGCGCCAGGGGTCCGGCGGCGTCGCTGGCGGTGTCCAGCTCCAGCTCACCGTCATCGTCCGAGGGTTCGGGCAACTGCGGATGGCGCTGGCGCGTCTCGTCCAGCTTGAGCGCGAGGTTGCGCGCCACGCCGAACAGGAAGTGCTGCAACTGGCCGCGCAGCGGGTCGTAGCCGAGCCGTCCCGTCAGCAGGCCCATGAAGGCTTCCTGCACGATGTCGGCCGCCGCTTCGCCCGAGCCGCAGCGCAGCAGCGCATAGCGGTACAAGGGCCCCTGGTGTCTCCGGTACAGCGCCGTGAATGCATCGGCCTGTCCGGCGTGGACCTGGCGCAGCAGTTCGGTGTCAGTTTGGTCTGTCGTCAAGGTCATGGCAGTCTTCTTTTCTTGTATTCCGCCGGGGGCCTCAAAAAGTTCCAATTATTTTTAAAAAACAAAACGCCCCGTGCCGGAAACCGGGACGGGGCGTGCCTATGAGTGGTGGCCGACTCAGTCGATCCAGTTCACGCGTTCGAATTTGTTGCGGAAGTCCTCCGGCATATAGCAAACCTGGCTGGACTTGTAGTTGTAGAAGACGAAGCCGGACTTGGCCATGGCGATGAGGGTCTTGTCGCGCGGGCGGGTGATGCGGAAGATCAGGTCGCCGCCGTATTTATTGAAATCCATGACGCCGACTTCGAACAGCAACTGGTCGCGTCCATACGCTTCGGCGCGGTAGGTCGCGGCCAGGTCGGTGACGATGATGCCATTGCCGTCGCGCTCGGTCTCGGCGACACCGAATTCGAACAGGAAGCGCGCCCTGGCTTCGGAGATCATCGCGATCATCGATTCATTGCCCAGGTGGTTGGCGGCGTTGATGTCCGTGACCCTTACCGTCAGCTGCGTCGAATAGTAAAACTGGTCTTCGGGAAGATTGAGTTGTAAGCGTGCCATCTCTTTATTCTAAACTCATTGTGTGGCGCCGCGTCCAATTTTATGGATGGCCCCGCCACTCGTGAGTAAGTACAGCTCGCCTTCGGCATCCCGGCCGAAGGACACGACGGGGCCGATGTCGTCGATCTCCCAATCGCGCTGTTCGACGATGCTGGTGCCCGTGACAAGGAAACTTTTCAGGTAGCCGCCACAGTAATCGGAATAAAAATAACGGCCCGCCAGCTCGGGCAGGGCGCGGCCGCGGTACACGAAACCGCCGGTGATCGAGCAGCCGTTGACGTCGTTCGCGCCATGATCGTATTCGAACACGGGTAAGGTCAGCCCGGCACGCTCGCAGGTTGTGGCGGCGTAGCACAGCGTCCCCTCCAAGACGTTCCAGCCATAGTCCAGGCCGGCCTGGCCTGCGGCCACGATATTGACTTCTTCGCGCAGGTCCTGGCCGACGTCCGTCAGGTAGAGCTGGCTGGCGTCGAAGCTGAAGCGCCACGGATTGCGTAGGCCAAAAGCCCAGATCTCGGGGCGGCGCCCGGCCTCGTCGCGGTAGGGATTGCCGGCCGGGATCGCATAGGGCTGGGCCGCGGTAGCGCCCGCAACGTCGATGCGCAGCAGCTTGCCGAGCAGGCTGGCCAGGTTGCGCGCATTGCCTAGCGGGTCGCCGCCACCGCCGCCATCGCCGGTACCCAGGTACAGATAGCCATCCGGGCCGAAGGCGAGCTGGCCGCCGAAATGGTTCTGGTAAGTCGGATGCGGAATGCGCAGGATGACCAGGCCGGAGGTCGGATTGGCGGCCGTCGCCGTGGCGCCGGCGCTGAAGCGCTCGACCACGATATTGCGCTGCAAGTCGGTGTAGTAGACGTAGAAATACCCGTTGCGGTCGAACTGCGGATCGAAGGCGAGCGACAGCAGGCCGCCTTCGCCTTCGGTGGACACGCGCGCGCCGATGTCGAGGTAGGGCTGGTCGCGCGTGCTGCCGTTGTCGACGATGCGCACCCGGCCCGGCCGCTCGGTGACGAACAGGCGGCGCTCGCCAGGCGGGGCGGTCAGCCAGGTCGGGTAGTCGAGCCCGGCGACGACCTGGGTCGTGACGAGTGTCAGCGGGCCGCTGCCATAGCTCACCGTGGCGGCCGTGGTGGCGCCCGCGCTGATGGTCGCCGCTTGCGAGGCCGGCGCCGGCTGATAGGTGACGCCGCCGCTCGTGACCGGCGAGGCCGACACGTTATAGCTGCCGGGCGCCAGGTTGCCGAGGGTTTGGGACTGGGTCAGCTCTTGCAGGTAGTTGTTGGGGCCGGTAACACGCAAGGCGGCATTGACGCCGGCCGGCAAGCCGCTGGCGCTGACGGCCAGCGAACCGGTGCTGGCCGGTGGCGGGACCGCGCCGGTGACGCCCGGGCTGCCGCCACCGCCGCCGCAGGCAAGCAGGACCATGCCGATCAGCATGGCGCCGAACAGCAACAGCATGGTCCGCAGATGCTCGATGCGCATGGCCGCCTCCGCGCGCTCAGTCCCGGATCTCGGGCTCGACCAGTTTCGCCAGTTGTTCGAGCGACTCTTGCCAGCCCAGGTAGCATAGCTCGACCGGAATCTGGGACGGAATGCCTTCTTGCGTGATATGCACCTCGACCCCGCACAGCACTTCGCGCATCACGACCGTGGTCTGCATCTGGCCGGGCAGTTGCGGGTCGTCGAACTCGGCCGTGTAGCGCACGCGTTTGCCGGGCTCCAGCTCCAGGTATTCTCCGCCGAAGGACTCGCTGCGGCCGTTCGTGAGGTTGGTGAAGGACATCTTGTAGCGGCCGCCGACCCGGCCATCCATCTCATGGACAGTGCCGAAGAAGCCATAGGGCGGCAGCCATTTCGCATAGGCGCCTGGAGTGGTGAAGGCGCGGAACAGGCGTTCTGGGGTCGACTTGAATACGCGGTGCAGCTCAACGGTACTGGTGGCCATGGCTGGTCTCCTTATGTGGCAGTAATAGAGGACATCCCTCTGAATACTACGACGAAGCAACACTCCAGAATTCGACACCGGTGCAAAAAAATGGTTTGGAACAGCACACACCGCACCATTCCAAACCATTATCTCTGCCCAATAGATGGGCAGCGTCAACTATGTGCGATTACTTCTTCGCTTCGACGCCCGGGGTGGCCGAGCGCGCCAGGAAGGCCTGGGTGATCTGCGGCAGGTGATCCAGCAGCCAGGCCGCCATCGCCTTTTCCTGTTCCAGGATCTGCTCCAGCTGGGCCTGAGTCGCGGCATCGCCCACCGATTTCGCCGCCGCGATCAGCGCGGTATAGCTCGCGATCTCGACGTTCTCGAACACATAACCGGCCATCGCGCCCTTGACGACTTCGTCGCTGGCCGCCATGCCGCCCACGGCCTGGCCGAAGGCCACCAGGCGGGCGCCGATGTCCTTCAGGACCGAGTTGTCGGTGCCGCGGCGGGCCAGGATTTCATCGAGCACGCTGTGCTGCCAGCGGGTCTCGTCGATGTGCTGGACGATGCGCGCGCGCAGCTCAGGATAATGTTCGAGGCGCTCGGCCTGCGCGGTCAGCATCTGCTCGGCCTGCTTTTCCATTGCGTGGGCATCGCGCAGCCAATCGTTGAAATTGTCGTTTGCAGTAGTAGCCATGATTCCTCCGTGAATGTGTGGACAGGTGGCGGAGTTCGCCCTGCCAATACCATCGCAGAGTTCGGGAATCACGTTTGTTAGGTGCTACACACTGTCGATGAATCCGGCGCACCGGCAGTTCACTGTGTTGATGGCGCGCGTGTGCGCGTCTTGCTGACGACGCCTGAAGGATCGACCAGCACGACGAATTCGGAGAATTGCCCACCACCGGCCGGCGACTGGTAGACCCAGGCTTCATAGCCGCTGTCGAAGCGCACGCTTTTCGTCGGACCGAAGGCGGCCAGCAGTTCCGCCCTCGTGGTGCGTCCGGCCACCACAGCCGCCGACAGCCGCTCGGCCGCGACGACGGAACCCGGTGGCGCCGGTTGTGTCGCGCAACCCGCCAGCAGCGCCGCGCACAGCAACAGGCGCAGCTTCATGGCGCCACCCCGGCCGGCGCATCGACCATGTATTCGAACTCGACCAGCGTATCGTCGGGCCAGCTCGCATCCCACAGCGGCACATAATAAGTGCGGTCGAGCAGCACCTGGCAGTCGCAGAAGGGCAGCATGTCGGGCGTCTGCTCGCCGCCGGCATACAGCATATTGAAGGGCAATGTTTCAACCCGCTCGCCCGCGCGCAGCGTGACCGCGAAGATCGGCCGCTCGGCGAAGAACAGGTAGTTGCCGTCCGGGCTGGTGCACACGCCCTCGGGCGTGTTCAGCGCATCCGAGATCCAGCCGAACAGCGGCGAGCTGTTCGAGACCAGGCCGGCTTCCTTGCCGACCCGGCATTCCAGGCGCAGGTCGCCCAGGCGCCGCGTGCCGTCTGGCAAACCGGGAGTTTCGATGCGCGCGCGCCAGGTCATGCTGGCGGTCTTGCGGCTGGCGAGCACGGCGGCGTCTTCCTGCAGGGCTTGCGCATGACGCGGCAGGACGAAGAAATTGTCCTCGTCGACAGGCACCGGCACCGACACGGTGTCGCCGGCGATGCGCAATGTGATGCCGCGCATGTCCGTCGATGGCAGGCGTGGCAGCAACTGGAAGCGCAGGGTGGCGTTAGGGGCGAAGGCGCGTTCGCGCTCGAAGCGTTCCATGCCGCGGATCATTTTGCGGTAGGACTTGTCGACCGGGTCGCGGGTGGACTTGACGGTGACGGTGTTCTGGCCGGCGGCATGGGCCGGCAGGCAGAAGGAAGCGGCCATGAGCGCGGAGCCCATGGCAAGCGAAGCAACAACGCGGACGATCTGCCGCGTCAAGGTCTTACCAATACCGGACGCGGCCGGTATCCATGTGGACGAACTGCGAGCTGGCGTAATAGCCGACGCCGCCGCCCTTGAGCGACATCGCCGCTTTCTGCAGGTTGCGCAGGTCGGTGCCCGGCAGGCGGATGTCGATCGCCTTGCCATCCATGTGCAGGCTGCGCTTGGCGACACCGCCGCTGCCGTGGCTGCGCAGGAAGGCGTTCGATTCCGGCGCGCGGTAGCCCGAGATGATGTGCAGTTCCTTGCTGTTGTCGAGCTTGCCATTGAGCTGGCCGAGCAGCAGCAGCAGTTGCGGATCGATCTCTGCAATCTTGTTGCTGCGGTGGTCGCGCAGCACTTTGTTGATGTCCTTCAGGGCGCCCTGATCGAACTCGCCTTCGGCCCAGAACGTGCTCGTCAGCTTCTCGCCGGTGTGCGTGTTATAGAAACGCAGGCAGCACTCGCCGGACAGGATACTGCTGTCAGGTGATGTATTCTTGGCAAGGGTTGGAAGGGCGAGGGAGGATGAAGCGAGGAGGAGGGAGCTCTTGAGGAAGGAGCGTCGCTGGATCATTGAAGGGAGTCCTTACGCTGGTTCAGTGAACCATCAATGATACGCCGATTGCCGTAATTGTGCAGACAAAATGTCGCAAATTGAGGCGAATCAGCTACGATGTCAACTGTTTAACGTTTTTTAAAAGAGGAAGTCATGCCGAGTATTGTCAGGAAGTTCTTGAGCAAAAAACTAGTTCTGGCCGCCACACTGGCAACGGTCGGCGTAGCCGCCGTGGCGCAAGAGGTAACGCCGGTCGACAAGCCGCCACTGGCCAAGGGCTGGAAGCTCGAAACGGTCGCCACCGGCGCGCCGCAACCCTGGGGCATGGCGTGGCTGCCGGATGGCCGCATGCTCGTTACCGGCAAGCAGGGCACGCTGCATGTCTTGAACGGCAAGAGCTTCGAGCAAATTCCTCTCGACGGTTTGCCGAACCTGTACGCCAGCGGCCAGGGCGGCCTGCTCGACATCGCGGTCCATCCCGCCGATAAAACCAATCCGCGCATCTACCTGACGATGTCCAGCGGCACTGACGACGAGAACCGGACCGTGCTGGTGCAGGGCGTGTTCGATGGCAAGCGCGTGACCGGCATCAAGCAGATCTTCGCGGTTAACCTCGCCAAGAACGGCGGCCAGCACTTCGGCTCACGCCTGTTGTTCCTGCCCGATAACACCATCCTGATGAGCATCGGCGATGGCGGCAATACGCCCCAGCGCATCGGCAATATGCTGGCGCGCGACCAGGCCCAGAGCCTGGCTTCGCACACGGGCAAGATCCTGCACCTGACGGACGCCGGCCAGCCGGTCGGCAAGGGGGCATTCGCTGGCAAGGACAACGCCCGCCCCGAAATCTACAGCTACGGCCACCGCAACGTGCAGGGCCTGGCGCGCGATCCGAAGAGCGGCCGTGTCTACGCCAACGAACACGGCTCGCGCGGCGGCGACGAGATCAATGTGATCGAGGCCGGCAACAACTACGGCTGGCCGCTGCAAAGCTATACGCTGGACTACGGCACGCGCGAGCCGATCGGCATGAAGGTGGTGCCGGGCACGGTGCAGCCGATCGTCGTATGGACGCCGTCGCCGGCGCCGTCGGGCCTGGCCTTCTATACGGGTAAAGCCTTCCCGCAATGGCAGGGCAGCCTGTTCAGCGGCAGCCTGGCCGGCCAGGACGTGCGCCGGGTCCAGCTCGACGCCCAGGGCAAGGTGACGGCCCAGGAACTGCTGCCAGTTGGCAAGCGCGTGCGCGACGTGCGCCAGGGCCCGGACGGCGTGCTGTACGTACTGACCGATGAAGCCAAGGGCAGCCTGCTGCGGATCGTGCCGCGCTGAGGTCCCCAAGTAATGCGCGGCGCATGAAGTGACGCCAGACTGGCGTATGCACACATGTTTTTGTTTGTTGACAACGTGAAACCTGCCTAGAATGAATGTTTGCAAGGCGCGTCCCTGAGGCGCGCCTTGTGCGTTTCATTCCCGTCCCGACCCATTCAGGAGGAGCAGCATGGCAGTTTCCGTTCGTCGCACCATCGGCCTGGCCGCAGCGCTCGCGCTAGCGTTTGGCACGTCTTCCCTCCAGGCCGCGCCGGCAAAACCGGCTGCCACGCCGGACATCCCGATCCCGGATATCAAGTACACCAAATTCACGCTCAAGAACGGGCTGACGGTTCTGGTCCACGAAGACCGCAAGACGCCGGTGGTGGCGATCAATACCTGGTACCACGTCGGTTCGAAGAATGAGAAAGTGGGCAAGACCGGCTTCGCCCACCTGTTCGAACACCTGATGTTCAGCGGCAGCGACAACTTCAACCATACCTACCTGAACGCGATGGAGCGTATCGGCGCGACCGACCTCAACGGCACGACGAACCAGGACCGCACCAATTACTTCCAGAACGTGCCGACCTCGATGCTCGACTATGCGCTGTTCGCCGAGAGCGACCGCATGGGCCATCTGCTGGGCACGGTCGACAAGAAGAAGCTCGACATCCAGCGCGGCGTGGTGCAGAACGAAAAACGCCAGTACGAGAACCAGCCCTATGGCATCGCCTGGGAACTCCTGACCACCAATACCTACCCGGCCGGCCACCCGTATTCCTGGACCGTGATCGGCAAGATGGAAGACCTCGACGCGGCTTCGATGACCGACGTGCAGGATTGGTTCAAGCAGAACTATGGCCCGAACAACACGGTGCTAGTGCTGTCGGGCGATATCTCGCCGGAAGAAGCGCGCGAGAAGGTCGAGCGTTTCTATGGCGCGATCCCGCCCGGCCCGCCGCTGGCCAAGCATGACGCCTGGATCGCCAAGCGCACCGGCACCCACCGCACGGTGGCGCAGGACCGCGTGCCGCAATCGCGCATCTACCGCACCTGGAATGTGCCGGGCGCGCACACGCAAGAGGAAGCGCTGCTCGACCTGGCCGCGCGCGTGCTGGGCGGCGGCAAGACCTCGCGCCTTTACAAACGCCTGGTGTATCAGGATCAACTGGCCACCAGTGCTACCGCAAGCGACAGCTCGTCCGAGATCGGCGGCCAGTTCAGCATGACCCTGACCGCGCGTCCGGGCGGCGACGTCAAGAAGATGGAACGCATCGCCGACGAAGAGCTGCGCGCGTTGATGAAGAACGGCCCCACCGAGGCTGAACTGCGCCTGGCCAAGACCGCGACCCTGGCTCAGTACACGCGCATGATCGAGCGTGTCGGCGGCTTCGGCGGCAAGAGCGACCTGCTGGCCTCGTGCGAGACCTATACCGGCAATCCGGACTGCTACAAGGTCTATCTGCAGCGCATCAAGGACGCGACTCCGGCCATGGTGAAGAAGGCCATGAACGACTGGCTCAGCGACGGCGACTTCGTGCTGCAGATCGACCCGTTCCCGACCGGCCTGGCCGCTACGCAAACCGGCCTGGACCGCAGCAAGGCGCCGGACACCGGCAAGGCGATGTCGCTCAAGCTGCCGCCGATGCAGCGCACCACCCTGTCGAACGGCCTGAAGGTGGTGCTGGCCGAGCGCCATGAGGCACCGATTGTCAACCTGCAGATGCTGGTCGATAGCGGCTACGCCTCGGACAGCGCTGACATGCCCGGCGTGGCCAGCCTGGCTCTGCGCATGCTCGAAGAAGGCACGGGCAGCCGCAAATCGCTGCAGATCGGCGAGGAGCTGGAAAGCCTGGGTGCGAGCTTTGGCGCCGGCACCAATCTCGATGGCGCCTTCGTTTCCATGAACGCGCTCAAGGCCACCTTGCCGCAGGCGCTGAACCTGTATTCGGACCTGGTGCTCAACCCCGCCTTCCCGCAGAATGAGTTCGCGCGCCTGCAGCAGGACCGCCTGGCCGCGATCGCGCGCGAAAAATCCGATCCGCAATCGATCGCGATGCGCGTGGCGCCGGCGCTGCTGTACGGCCAGGATCACGTGTACGCCAAGCCGGGCACCGGCACCGGCACCGAAGACGCCGTCAAGCGCATGACCCGCGCCGACCTGGCCAGGTACCACGCGACCTGGTTCAAGCCGAACAACGCCACCCTGCTGGTGGTGGGCGACACCACGCTGGCCGAGATCAAGCCGATGCTCGAGAAAGCGTTTGGCGCCTGGAAAGCCGGTGAGGTGCCGAAGAAAGCGATTGCCGAAGTGGCGCCGCGTGCCGCGCCGGTGGTCTACCTGGTCGACCGTCCCGGCGCGCTGCAGAGCGTGATCCTGGGCGGCCAGCTGGCGCCGCCGCGCAACAGCCCAGAGGCGCTGCCGCTGGAACTCGTCAACGACGTGTTCGGCGGCACCTTCAGCTCGCGCATCAATATGAACCTGCGCGAGGACAAGCACTGGTCGTATGGCGTGCGCAGCCAGGTGTCGCCGGCGATCGGCCAGCGCCAGTTCGTGAGCATCTCGCCGGTGCAGACCGACAAGACCGGCGATGCGCTGAAGGAACTGGTGGGCGAGTACCGCAACATCGCCGGCGCCAAGCCGATCGCGAACGAAGAGCTCAAGTTCGCGCAGGACAATAAAACCCTGCGCCTGCCGGGCAGCTTCGAGACCGCGGGCCAGCTGGCCGGGGCCTATTCCACGATCCTGCAGTATGGCTTGCCCGAGGACTACTTCAACACCTTTACCGAGAAGGCGCTGGCGCTCACGCCGCAGCAGGCCAACGCCCTGGCCGCACGCAGCTTCGTGGCCGATCGGCTGGTGTGGGTGGTGGTGGGCGACATGGCCAAGGTCGAGAAGGACATCCGCGCCCTGAACCTGGGCGAGGTGCGCCGCATCGACGTGGACGGCAAGCCACTGCCGTAAATGTCTCTCGATGAAAGCATGCCCGGCCTGTGCGCCGGGCATGTCCGCTTTCGGGGACACTATGGGCAGGAGGAATGCTCATGGACCAACAACTCACACTTGACCCGGCGCATACCGCGCTGGTCCTGATCGATCTTCAGAACAGCAACGTCAAGCACGCACTCGCGCCGCACGGCGCCGAGGACGTGGTCGGCAACTGCGTGCTGCTGGCGCAAGAGATGCGCGAACGCGGCGGCCTGGTCATCTACGTGCACGTGTTGCTGAACGAATTGCCGCAAGTGCCGGCCGACTCTCCGCTGCGGCCGCAGGGCGCGCCGGCGGCGCCGCCCGATGCCTCGTGGCTGGCGCCGGAGGCCGGCGTCGAGGCGCAAGACCTCGTCATCGTCAAGCGCCAGTGGGGCGCCTTCTATGGCACCGAACTCGAGCAGCAGCTGCGGCGGCGCGGCATCGACACGCTGGTCATGGGAGGAATCGCCACCAATTTCGGCGTCGAGTCGACCGCACGCGCGGCCTATGACTTCGGCTTCAAGCTGGTATTCGCGGAGGACGCGATGAGCAGCTTCGATGCGGATGCCCACCGTTTCGCGTGCGAGAAGATTTTCCCGAAGATGGGGCGGGTGCGCTCGACGCGCACCCTGATCGACGTGTTGCAGGCAGGGACCGGCGCCGCGTGACGCCGGTCAATGGGATCAACCCGCGCGCTGGATATCCGCCGTGATCTCGTAGGCCCGCAGGCGCGCCGCGTGGTCGTAGATCTGCGAGGTGATCATCAGCTCGTCCGGCTTGGTCTTCTCGATGAAGGCGCGCAGCTGGTGGGCCACCGTCACGCGCGAGCCGATCGCCGAGCACGACAGCACGCTGTCGAGCATCATGCGTTCGGGCAGGTCGAGCGCTTCCAGGTAGCCGCTCACCGGCGGCTTGAGCTTGGTCGGGCGGCCGGTGCGCAGGTTCACGAAGGCCTGCTGCATCGAGGTCGCCAGGAAGTGCGCCTCTTCGTCGGTGTCGGCGGCGAACACGTTAAAGCCCAGCATGATGTAGGGCTTGTCGAGCTGTTCCGATGGGCGGAAGTTGCTGCGGTACATATCGATCGCCTGCATCATCATCTGCGGCGCGAAATGCGAGGCGAACGCATACGGCAGGCCGAGGTGGGCCGCCAGCTGGGCGCCGAACAGGCTCGAGCCGAGGATCCACACCGGCACGTCCAGGCCGGCGCCGGGCACGGCCTGCACCGGGCGGCGGGTCGAGCCGGCGAAATAATCCATCAGCTCCACGACGTCCTGCGGGAATTCGTCGGCATCCGACGCCAGGTTGCGGCGCAGGGCGCGCGCCGTGGTCTGGTCCGAGCCGGGCGCGCGGCCCAGGCCGAGGTCGATCCGGCCCGGATGCAGCGCCTCGAGCGTGCCGAATTGTTCGGCGATCACCAGCGGCGAATGGTTCGGCAGCATGATGCCGCCGGCGCCCACGCGGATGCGCGAGGTGCCGGCCGCCACGTGGCCGATCAGCACCGCGGTGGCGGCGCTGGCAATGCCCGGCATGCCGTGGTGTTCGGCCAGCCAGAAGCGGTTGTAACCCCAGCGTTCGCCATGTTGTGCGAGGTCGAGCGAGCGCTGGAACGAGGTGGCCGCATCGCTGCCTTCAGCGATCGGCGAGAGGTCGAGTATCGAGAAAGGAATCATGGATCCATGATACGCCGATGCGAAAAAGCGCGTGCGCGGCCACCCAAAAACGCCGGGGCCGCTGCTTGGGTTACTATTTCTTCATGATGCCCCGACACTGTTTTCGCCTGCGTTCTGCCACCTTCTCTGCCGCCATGCTACTCGTCGGCTGCGCCCACCAGCCGAGTGCCATGACCTCCGAACCCCCATTCAATCCTGAACGCGTAGCCGCGGTCGACCACGCCATCGAAGCCGCGATCGCCGCCCGCAAGCTGCCGGGCGCGGTGTATCACCTCGAACGCGGCGGTGCGCGGTACGAACGCGGTTACGGCCGGCTCAGCTACGAAGAGGACGCCGCCGCCGTCACGCCCGCGACCGTATTCGATGCAGCCTCGCTGAGCAAGGTGCTGGTGACGGCGCCGGCGGTGCTGATGCTGGCCGAGGAGGGCAAGATCGACCTCGAGGCGCCGCTCATACGCTATTTTCCCGAATGTGCCGGCGGCGGCAAGGAAGCGATCACGATCCGGCACCTGCTGACGCATGTGTCGGGCCTGAAGTCCGGCCTGCCGGCGAAGCCGGCGTGGCAGGGCAAGGCGGCGGCGTTGTCCCTGGCCTGTGGGCAGTCGGTGACCCATACGCCGGGCAGTTTCTTCCGCTACTCGGACATCAATTACATCCTGCTGGGCCTGCTCGTCGAGCGCACGGCGGACATGCCGCTCGACCGCTTTGCCCAGGAGCGTATTTTTTTCCCACTGGGCATGGCCGACACCGGCTACCGCCCATTGGAACGCATGCCGGCGGCGCGCATCGCGCCGACCCAGCGCGGCGCCAGCGATGCGGCACAGCTGCCGACGGCCCACGGCGACCTGGCGCCGGGTGCGCCGCTGCAAGGCGTGGTGCACGATCCAACCGTGCGCCGCATGGGCGGCGTGGCCGGTTCGGCCGGCGTGTTCTCGACCGTGGGCGACGTCGCCCGCTTCGGCCGTATGCTGCTGGGCAATGGCGCGCTGGATGGTGTGCGGATATTAAAACCGGAAAGCGTGCGCCTGTTGACGACGGTGCAGTCGCCGCCCGGCATCGCGGCGCTGCGAGGCATGGGCATGGACATCGACTCGCCGTATGCCAAGCGTCCGCGCGGCGATCTCTATCCACTCGGCAGTTACGGCCATACCGGCTTCACCGGATGCATCCTGTGGGTCGATCCGCAGTCACAAAGTTTTTATGTTTTCCTGTCGAACCGGGTCTATCCGGACGACGGCAGCGTGGTGCTGCCGCTATACACGCAGCTCGGTACGCTCTCTGCTCAGGTCGTCCGTGGAGCTCTGCAATAAGCGAAAGATAAGGACGAGATAATGAAAATTAAAAGAAGATGATGTGTTTCCGCGCGGCTACCGTGCGCTCCCATCCGTAGCTTGACCGTAAGCTGGACTCCTCACTCGACGCAGCACGCCACCGACTGTGGCATCTGCACCGGGTATCGCCCCTGACATATCAGTTACATCGAGGAGAACACCATGAAAATGAATACGCTACTCAAAGGAATGCTCGGCGCTTCGGTTGCCGCCGCCATGTTCGGCGCCACTGCGGTCCACGCCCAGACCAGCACCACCGGCACCACCACCGGCACCTCGACGACCAGCCCGATCGGCACCGTCCAGACCGACCCGATGCGTGATCGCACCGGCACCATGAGCGACCAGACCAGCGGCAGCTCATCGACCGGCGCGACCGGCAGCATGCAGAGCACCGATACGCAGACCCAGCGTGACCGCGACCGCCGCAGCAAAACCGGCACCAGCAGCGGCACCTCGGGTACGATGGGCACGACCGGCACGGGTACGACCGGCACCACGGGCACTACCGGTACCACCGGCACGACCAGCGGTTCGAGCGGATCGATGGGTACCGGCACCAGCGGTTCCACCGGCACCATGGATGACACCGGCCGCACCGGCACCTCGACCGGCACCACGGGCACCACGGGTACGACTGGCGCCACCGGCACCACCGGTACGACTGGCACCACCGGTACGACCGGCACCACCGGCCGCGGCTACTGATCCAGCCGATAGCGCTTCAGCAATAACGGCGGCGTCCCCGGCCGCCATCCCGAACACCGGCTCGCGCCGGTGTTCGCGTTTACGCACGTGACCTGCTAAGGCATGCCGCGCCGCGCACCGCCGTGACTGTCCTGCGGCGGCGGGGCGTCGCCGGGCGCCAGCGCGACCTTCGCCAGCGGCGTCGGCGCCGGGCCGTGCAGCACATTGCCCTCGATATCGAAGCGCGAGGCGTGACAGGGGCAGTCCCAGGACTGCTCGGCGCCGTTCCAGTGCACCGCGCAACCGAGATGGGTGCACCTGGCCGAGAGCGCATGCAGTTCCCCGTCAGGATCGCGATACACCGCCACGCGGCGCAAGCCGTCGCGCAGCACCGCGCCTTCGCCTGGCGGGATCGCCTGCACCGAATCGACTTCGCCGCCGCGCAGCCAGTCGCCGTAGCGCGCCGCCACATGCGCCTGAGCGCTGGCGAATTCCCCGAGCCCATGCACGGGCTTGCGCGCCGGGTCGTACAGCGCGGTCCAGGGATTCGGCCGCTCCATGATCAGGTCGGTCACCAGCATGGCGCCGATGGTGCAGTGGGTCATGCCGTTGCCGGAGTCGCCCGTGATCAGGTAGACGTTGTCGTCGTCCATCGGGTTACGGCCCAGGAAGGCCAGGCCGTCGCTCGGTTCCATCACCTCGCCCGACCAGCGCCAGGCCAGTTCGCGCGCCGTCGGAAAGCGTTCGCGGGCCCAGCGTTCCAGCTCGTCGTAGCGGTGGCCGGGATGCGCATCGCGGCCCGTCTTGTGGTCGGCCCCGCCCACGATGAGCACCTCGTCGCCGTCGATGCCGGACGCCAGCCGCAGATAGTGATAGGGACTGCCAAGATCCCATAGCAGCAAGTGCGGCAGCGTGCCGTGCGGCACCCGCAGGCCGATCACATAGCTGCGGTAGCCGGCCTGCTTGGTATGCATCACGACGCGGTCGTTGAACGGCGTGTGCGTGGCCACCACCACGTCCCGCGCCCGGATCTCGCCATGGTCGAGGGATACGACCTGGCGCCGTTGGTCGCCGCGGATACGGTGGGCGTGGCTGGCGCCATGGATGCGGCCGCCGCGCCGGATGAAGGCGCGCGCCAGGCCGTCGAGGTATTTGAGCGGATGGAACTGGGCCTGGCCCGGATAGCGCACGGCGGGACCGCTCTCGAACCCCAGGCCCGGCACGCCTGCAACCATCTCGGCCTGCACGCCGGCGCGCACCGCGGCGTCGCATTCGCGTTCGAGCCGCGGCCTGTCGCCCGCATCCCGGGCCGCCAGGTAGCCGTCCAGGTGCTCGAGCTCGCAGGCGATGCCTTCGGTGCGCACGATGGATTCGACCATCTGCAGGGCATGGGCATAGCTGCCGGCCACCAGGCGCGCCTGGGCCCGGCCGAAGCGGCGCTCGATGCCGTGGTACCACTCGTCGGGCGGGAAGAAATGGGCGGCGGTGCGGCCGGTCTCGCCGGCGCCGACGCCGAGCGCGTCGACGACGACCACGTCCTTGTCTTCAAGCGCCAGCAGATAGGCGGCGGTGAGGCCGGCGATGCCGGCGCCGATCACGCACACCTGGGCCTCCTGCGCTCCCACGAGCGGGGGGAAGACGGGCACCGTGGCGGTGTCCATCCAGAGCGAAGTCGAGCTGCCGTTGGTCGCGCCGCGCATGATCAAGTCCACCGATTTCCGCCAATTGTGAAAGCCAGTCTAGCGCGCCGACACGAAGCAGGGTGCACGATGTGGCGTCGTTGCCGCATCGCAGGGGATTTCTGGCGGAGGGCGTGCGCATCGCGACTTTTATGGCTTAGTATCCACTCTTATTGCATACCGGAATTAAAATGAAGCCGCTCGCCGTTCCCCCTGAAACCCTGCTGCCTAGCGCCATGAAGCTCTCCGAACTGATCGGGGCGCTGAGCTATGCGCTCGACATCACCGAGGGCCAGCCGGCGGGACACTGCGTGCGTTGTTGCTGGATTGGCATGCACATCGGCCGCGCCGCCGGCCTCTCCGAGCCGCAGTTGTGGGAACTGTATTACGCGTTGCTGCTGAAGGATCTCGGCTGCAGCAGCAACGCGGCCCGCATCTGCGAGCTCTATCTCACCGACGACCTGGACTTCAAGCGCGACTTCAAGACCGTGGGCGACAGCCTGCCGCAGGTGCTGGGCTTCGTGCTCAAGCACACCGGGCTGAAGGCCGGGCTGGCGGAACGCTTTCGCAGCGTGATGACGATCCTGCGTGATGGTCCCGAGATCGCACAGGGCCTGATCGCCACCCGCTGCCAGCGCGGCGCCGACATCGCGCGCCTGCTGCGTTTTCCCGAGGGCGTAGCGCAAGGCATCTATTCGCTCGACGAACATTTCAACGGCAAGGGCAAGCCGGACCAGCTCGCTGGCGAATCCATTCCGGTCATTGCGCGCATCGCCCTGCTGGCCCAGGTGATCGACGTGTTCCATACCGCCGGCGGGCGCGCAGCGGCGCTGCGCGAAGCCGGCGCGCGGGCCGGTAGCTGGTTCGATCCGCGCCTGGTGGCGGCGTTCGAAGCCTGTGCAAAAGACGATGCGTTCTGGGATATCCTGGCCAGCCCCGGGATCGACCGCGACATCCTGGCGCTGGAGCCTGCCGGCCACGAGGTCGCGCTCGACGAGGACTACCTGGACGATATCGCCGCCGCCTTTGGCCAGGTGGTCGATGCCAAGAGCCCGTATACCAGCGGCCACAGTACCAGGGTAGCGCTGTACACCGACATGATCGGCGAAGCGCTGGGCCTGTCGCCGCAGCGCCGCCGCTGGCTCAAGCGTGGTGCGCTGCTGCACGACGTCGGCAAGCTCGGCGTCAGCAACAGCGTGCTCGACAAGGCGGGCTCGCTCGACCGCACCGAGTGGGACGCGGTGCGCCAGCATGCCGAGTTCACCGAGACCATCCTCGGCCGCATCGCGGCGTTCTCCGAGCTGGCCGCGATCGCCGGCGCCCATCACGAGCGGCTCGACGGCGGCGGCTATCCGCGCGGCCTGGCGGCCGAAGAGATTCGCCTGGAAACCCGCATCATCACCACCGCCGATATTTTCGACGCCATCACCGCCGAGCGTCCCTACCGCGGCGCCATCCCGATTCCCCAGGCGCTCGAGATGATGGAAAAGACGGTCGGGACCGCGCTCGACCCCGCCTGCTTCGACGCGCTCAAGCGCGCCATGGCCAAGGCGGCATTCACCGCCGCCTGATCTTCTCTTCTCGCCAGTCGTATGCCTTCCTGCCCGGCCGGGCGGGAAGGCGTACGCGCGCCTCAGCCTGCCACATGCAGATGTCATCACGATGAAAAATTGCAGATTGGATAGCAAGATTTGACAAAACCAGTGCGTTGGATGCCGCCAGAATGTGTTTCATAAATAGACATCAAGAGACGCCCGAACGTCCAGGAAGTCGCGACCGCGGGTGAGAACAACCAATCTGGCTTTGGAGAAGCACATGAACGAGTTGATGGCACGGCAGTACCAGCGCACCGCGATTGCGGCGGCGGTGGCAGGGGTGGCGATGTCGATGGGGCAGGCACAAGCGCAAGAGGCGCCCATTGCCGGACCGCAGACCGTGGTGGTGACCGGCGTGCGCGCCGCCCTCGAGCAGTCGCTGCGCCAGAAGCGCAACGCCGATGCCGTGGTCGAGGTCGTGACCGCCGAAGACATCGGCAAGATGCCCGATAAAAACGTGGCCGATGCGATCCAGCGCCTGCCGGGCGTGAACACGCAATCGTCCGCCGGCGGCGAGGGCGGCTTCGGCGAGAACGACCGCGTCAGCCTGCGCGGCACCAGCCCCAGCCTGCAGCAGACCCTGTTCAACGGCCATGCGATCAGCACCGGCGACTGGTTCGTGCTGAACCAGATCGGCGGCAACGTCGGCCGCTCCAGCAGTTTCTCGCTGCTGCCGTCCGAGCTGGTGGGCTCGATCGTGGTCCAGAAAAGCCCCACCGCCGACCTGGTCGAAGGCGGCGTCTCGGGCGCCATCAACGTCATCACGCGCCGTCCGCTCGACTTCAGGCAGCAGCTGACGGTCGAGGGTTCGGTGCAGGCCAACTACAATGACCTGTCGGGCAAGACCGAGCCGCACCTGTCGGGCCTGGTGAGCTGGAAGAACGCCGCCAACACCGCCGGCATCCTGCTCCAGGGCTTCTCCGAGAAGGCCAGCGTGCGCCGCGACGGCCAGGAAATCCTGGGCTACACCCCGATCAGCGGGACCAGCGCGGCGGCCATCGCCAACCCGGCGCTGGCCGGCGTGGTGGTGCCGACCTTTATCGGCGCCGCCCTGTTCGAGCAGACCAAGAAACGCGAAGGCGGCGCCTTCGACATCGAGGTGCGTCCCAACCGAGACCTGACGCTGGACCTGAACGGCTTTTATTCGAAACTGGAAGCGCCGCACCAGAACACCAACTCGCTGGCGGCGCCGGCCAACTCGATCAACAGCCTGGGCCTGATCCCGATCAATCCGGTGGTGCGCAACGGCACCCTGGTGGGCGCCGGATTCACCCGCAATGCGGGCGAGGTCGACAATATCTACCGTCCGGATGCGGGCGGCGAATCGTGGTACCTCGACTTCAACGGCAAGTGGCGCGTCAGCGAACGCTTCAGCCTGTCGGGCAAAGTCGGCAAGACCCACGGCGTGGGCTGGGACCGCGACGACGTCTATTACCAGAACAACGTCGATGGCGGCATGGTCTACGCCCTGAACGGCCTGTCGCCGGCCTCGGTCAGCTACCCCGGCGGCAACACCGCCGTGCCTGGCTCGACCGCCTGGGCTGGCGGCGGCGAATCGCAATCGGTGGACAAGGAAGAATACGCCCAGCTCGACGGCGAGCTGCGCCTGGATAATCCGACCTTCCAGTCGCTGCGCTTCGGCGCGCGCTGGACCGACCACAAGCGCACCGCCGAGCATCCGCTCGAAACCCGTCCCGGCCCGGTCGGCTTCACCAATCCGCAGCCGGCCTGGAGCGGCCAGATGTACCCGAGCGATTTCGGCAGCGACATCGGCGGCTACAGCGGCATCCCTTACTTCAAGTACGACGGCGCGGCGCTCGGCGCCTGGGGCGCGATCCCCGGCAACCGCCTGCTCGACTACGTGCTGCGCCATAACTGGATGAACGAATTCGAGGTGGCCGAGAAGACCACGGCGCTGTACGGCATGGTCGACTTCGGCGGCGACGGCTGGAGCGGCAATATCGGCCTGCGCGCGATCGAGACGCGCCAGCGCACGGTGGTCAACCTGCCGGGCGGCCCGACGCCGATCACCGGCTCGGCCTTCGGTCCCTATACCCCGACCACCTTCGAGCGCACCTACCGCGATTACCTGCCGAGCGCCAACCTGAAGTACAACGTGACGCCCGACCTGACCCTGCGCACCGCGCTGGCCAAGACCATCGCGCGGCCCGACTACAGCGCGCTGGGCGGTTCGGTTTCGCTCAACGACGACGCGCTGAGCGGCAGCGGCGGCAACGTGAACCTCGACCCGGTGCGCTCGACCAACTTCGACATCGGCGCCGAGTGGTACTACGCGCCGAAGGCGCTGCTGTCGGCCGGCCTGTTCTACATGGACCTGCGCTCGATCGTGGCCCAGGGCACGGCGACCGGCAACTACTACAACAACAAGCGCGAGACCTTCACCGACTACCTGATCACGTCGCCCTATAACACCAGCGGCAAGAACAAGGGCGTGGAGTTGAGCTGGCAGCAGCCGTTCCTGGACAACTTCGGCATGCTGGTCAACTACACCTACGCCGACGGTGAGCTGGACGATGGCGGCGAGCTGCTCAACTCTTCGAAGAACACCTATAACGTGACCGGCTACTTCGAGAATGAGCGCTTCTCGGCGCGCCTGGCCTACAACTGGCGCTCGAAGTACAAGGCCGGCGTGGACCGCGGCGCCAGCCAGCACGTGGACGACATGCCGTCGCTGGCGGCCTCGGTCAACGTCAAGCTGACGGACAAGCTGACGCTGACCTTCGATGCGCTGAACCTCACCAACGAGACCATCAAGATGTACGCCGAAAACGAGGACCGGCCGCGCGCCTTCTACTCGAACGGCCGCACCTTCTACCTCGGCCTGCGCGGCAAGCTGTAAGTCACCAAGGGGAGGCGCCGCGCGCGCCTCCCCAACCTGGAATACATCCCATGACGTACCGACCAGACGGCGGCCCGGCGATCGCGATCGCCTGGGAATGCCTCTCCAACTTCACGCGCGACGACGCGTTCACGGCGCGGCTCACGCTGCGCAACGATGGCCGCGACGCGATCGCGTCAGGCTGGACCCTGTGCTTCAACACCTGCCGCAAGATCTTGCCCGAGACGGTCAGCGCAGGTTTTCGCACCACGCACCTGAACGGCGACCTGTTCAGCCTGGAGCTGCCGGACGGGGGCGAATGGCTGCCCGGCCAGGAATACGAGATCGTCTACGAGTCCCTGCACTGGGCAATCAGCATCACCGATGCGCCCCTGGGTTTCTATCTGCTGGATGCGGCGGGGAGGGCGTTCGACCTGGGCGATCCCGAGATCGCGCCCTTCGTGCTGCCCGAGCAGCGCCATCGCATGCGCGGCGACCTGCTGCCGACGGCCGATGCGGCCTGGCGTCATGCGCAGAACGAGGCGCTGTCGCTATTGGACCAGGAGGCTGTTGGCCGCATCACGCCGCGTCCGCGCATGGCGCGCTTCGATGCGCGCAGCTGTGTACTCCGACGCTCGACGCCGATCGACAGCGGCGCGGACCTCGATAACGAGGCGGCGTATCTGCGTTCGCTCCTGGCAACGCTGCCCGATGGCGAAGGCGGCGCCCGCATCGTGCTCGAGACCCATCCGGGGATGGAAGCCGAAGCCTATCTGCTGGAGATCGCGCCCGACCTCGTCCTGGTCCGCGGCGCCGGCGCGCACGGCGTGTTCAACGGCCTGCAAAGCCTGGCCCAGCTCCTGGCGCCAGACGGCACGCTGCCTTGTGGCAGGGTAGTGGATACGCCGCGCTTCGCCTACCGCGGCATGATGCTCGACGTGGCGCGCCACTTTTCCAGCGTCGACACGGTATTGCGCCTGCTCGACTGCATGGCGGCCTATAAACTCAACCGCTTCCACTTCCACCTGACCGACGACGAAGGCTGGCGCCTGGCGATCGCCGCGCTGCCCGAGCTGACCGAGGTCGGCGCCCGGCGCGGCGTGCCCGCGCCGGGTGAGCAGCCCTGCCTGCCGCCATCGTTCGGCTCCGGCGCCGACACGCATGCGCCCGGCGGCAGCGGCTTCTATACGGCCGACGAATTCGTGGCCATCCTGCGCCACGCGCAGCGCCTGCACATCGAGGTGATCCCCGAATTCAATATGCCGGGCCACGCGCGCGCGGCGGTCGAGGCGATGCGGGTGCGCCATGCGCGCCTGATGGCGGCGGGCGATGCCGCCGGCGCCGAAGAGTACCTGCTGAGCGATCCAAATGACGCCTCGGTCTACGAATCGGTGCAGCTGTGGCACGACAACGTGATGTGCATCGCGCTGCCCTCGGTCGACCGCTTCATCGACACCGTGGTCGCCGAGGTTGCGGCGCTGTACCGGCAAGCCGGCGCACCCTTGCACGTGCTGCACACGGGCGGCGACGAGGTGCCGGTCGGCGCCTGGCTGGGCTCACCGGCCTGCCAGGCGCGCATGCGCGCACACGGCTGGCTGGAGGCGCGCCAGTTACGCGACGATTTCCAGGCGCGCTGCCGCGCGATCCTGGCGCGTCACGGCATCGCCTTCAGCGGCTGGGAAGAGACCGCGCTGACCTCGAACGGCGCAGGGCAGGAGTCAGACGTCTACGTCTGGAACAACGGCTGGGGTTCAGGCCAGGAAGACTGCGCCAACCGCCTGGCCAATGCCGGCCACGAGGTGGTGCTCTCCAGCGCTGCAAGCCTGTACTTCGATTTCGCTTACGCCAAGCATCCTCAGGAGCCGGGCTATTACTGGGCCGGCTTCGTCGATGCCCGTGAGCCGTTCGGCATGGTTCCCCTCGATGCGCCGCTGCTGCCTCAGCATGACGCGATGGGCCGCGCGCCCGCGCCGGAGCGGGTGGCGGCGCTGGCACCGCTCGACCCCGCGGGCCGCGGGCGCATCAAGGGCTTGCAAGGGCAGCTGTGGGGCGAGAATGCGCGTTCGCGCGAGCGGGTCGAGTACCTGGCGCTGCCGCGCCTGATCGGCCTGGCCGAACGGGCCTGGAGCGCCGATCCGGGCTGGAAGCATCCCGATGAACTGGCCGCCGACTGGAACGAGTTCGCCAACCGCCTCGGCCAGCGTGAGCTGCCGCGCCTGGACCGTCAGCCACAACCCTGGGCCTACCGCCTGCCACCGCCCGGCGCGGTGGTCAGGGAGGGCCGGCTGCAGGCGAATATCGCCCTGCCGGGCCTGGCCGTGCATTACACTCTGGATGGCAGCGCGCCCGGCGCCCACAGCCCGCGCTACACGGCGCCGGTGCCGCTCGCCGGCAGCCGCAGCGTGAAGCTGGCCAGCGTCGACACCCGTGGCCGCGCCAGCCGCATCGTTACCCTGAACCTGGAATTGCCATGACCGCGATGAACGACGCTCCCGTCGCCAAGATCGAACGCCGCCATCCGCTGTCCTGGGTCCCGACCCTGTACCTGGCCCAGGGCCTGCCGTTCTACGCGGTGGCGCTGGTGGCGGGCCAGATGCTCAAGAGTATGGGCGTGCCCAACGACCAGATCGCGCGCTGGACCGGTTTATTGGGCCTGGCCTGGGCTTTCAAGGCCTTGTGGAGTCCGTTCATGGAGCTCGCCCCCAGCCGCCGCCTGGCGGTGGTCGCCTGCCAGCTGATCGGCGGCGCCTGCCTGGCGCTGGTGGCCCTGGCGCTGCAGCTGCCCATGTGGTTTGCCCTGTGCATCGCACTGCTGGCGATCGTGTCGCTGGCCTCGAGCACCCACGACATCGTCGCCGACGGCATCTATATCGCCAGCCTCGATGCGCGCGAGCAGGCCGCCTATGCCGGCTGGCAGGGCGCCTTCTTCAATGCCGCTAAATTCATCTCACTGGGCGGCCTGCTGATCCTGGCCGGGGCGCTGGAACAGCGCTTCGGCATCGAGGCCGCCTGGACCGCGGTATTCCTGCTGCTGGGCGGGCTGATGGCGCTGCTCGGGCTGTATCACATACGTGCGCTGCCGGCCACGCCGAAGGTGGGCGGTACGGCGCGCAGCCTGGGCGCCATCGGCGCCACCCTGCTGGACGTGATCAAGACCTTCTTCGCCAAGCCTGGCATCTGGGTGGCGATCCTGTTCATCATCCTGTTCCGCGCCGGTGAAGGGCAGATCCAGTCGATCGGCCCGCTGTTCCTGCGCGATGCGCGCGAGGTCGGCGGCCTGGGGCTTACCACCGCCGAAGTGGGCTGGGCCTACGGCACGGTCGGCACCGCCGCCTTCCTGGTGGGCAGCATCGCCGGCGGCTATTTCACCGCATGGTTGAGCCTCAAGCGCGCGCTGCCGATCCTGATCCTGGCCATGAACCTGCCGAACGCCGCCTTCTGGTACCTGAGCCATGCGCAACCGGAGTCGATGCCGCTGATCGTCGGCCTGCTGGGGATCGAGATGTTCGGCTACGGTTTCGGCTTCGTCGGCGTGATCCTGTTCATCATGCAGGTGGTGGCCAGCGGTCGCTACCAGGCCGCCCACTATGCGCTGGGCACCGGCTTCATGCAATTGGGCTTTGTATTGTTCCGCACGATCAGCGGCGACATCCAGCAGGCGCTGGGCTACCGCGATTTCTTCCTGTGGGTGCTGCTGGCCAGCGTGCCGGTGCTGGTGCTGAGCCGCTTCATGCGGATCGCGCCCGGGGAAAAGTCCGCCTCTAGCGCTTCTTGACCGGCAGCGCCAGCCAGCCGCGCCAGCCGCCGGCGCCATCGCGCTCGACCTTCTGGATATGCGGGCGGGTGGCGTCCAGCCGCCATACGGCCTGGCGCTCGAGCCAGTCTTCGTACATCGCGCGAAAGCGCGGCCAGTCGCCGTCGAAATCGAGGCAGGCGTAGCTGCCGGCCGGCAGCAGGCGCAGGCCGAGCGTCGGGTCGTCGTCCGGCTCATCGGCCTTGAGGCCGAAGTCATAGCAGTATTCGCGCTCGCCCGTAAAACCGGGATCCTCGTCGAACACGCCATACCAGGCCGTGCCGCGCGCCAGGCTAGAGCGTTCGCGCTCGCAGATGAAGGCATTGCAGGCCAGCGACAGGGCGGCGCCCGACTGGCCGAAGAAGCGCTGGTAGCGCAGGCTGACGGCGGGGAGGCTGCGCACCGTGACGCGGGCGGCGATGCTGCCCGGTTCGGGCGGGCAGTAGGGCGCCTGCAGGGCCGCCAGGTTGCTCGGCTCGGCCACGAAGAAACTGACGTCGCTCTCGCGCCCGACCTGGGCGTCCATATAGGCGCGCCACCCACCGTCGCGCCACTCCTTGGCCGACATCGCGAACTGCTGGCGGAAGGCCTTGGAGAAGGCCGCGTTGGACGGGAAGCCGCAATCCTGGGCAATGCGCCCGACCGGCACGTCCGGCTCGTGGCGCAGCAGGTGGGCGGCGCGGCGCAGGCGGCGCTTGCGCTGGTATTCGACCGCCGAGAAGCCGGTGAGTTCGCGGAAGATGCGGTCGAAGTGGTAGCTCGAATAGCTGGCCGAGGCGGCCAGGCTGCCCAGGGCCAGCGGGTCGCCAACCGAATCGAGCATCAGGTCCATCACCTCGTACAGGCGCGAATCGCGCGCCGTAGCCCGCCCGGCGGGCCGCGAGTCGATGCGCGTGCGTGGCATGGAAGAGACGCTGGGAGGGGCGGGAGCGGACATCGCATAATGTCATTACAAAACTGAATCAATTATGCGGCCAAACGCCTGGACATGGCGAACTGTGTGTATCCACGACAACAGTATGAGCTTGCGCAACTGTACATGCATTTTCGTGTAAAAAGTATAAGATCGATCGTTACGCAAGAAGTCCTGCTGCGCTGCAATAAGTGAATAAATCACTTACAATGATGAATAGTTTCATAACATAAGAACGCCGACGCGCGTTACTGTCTACGGGAGAACACATGCAGACAGCACTCTCGGCGGGTTTCATCCTTGCCATCGTTTTATGGGGCGTGATCTCGCCCGCCACCATGGGGTCGGTGTTCGACACGGCCCTCGCTTCGATCACCCGCAACTTCGGCTGGCTCTACCTGTGGATGGTGCTGGGGATGGTCGTGTTCGCCGTGTTCCTGGCATTTAGCCGCTACGGCAACCTCAAGCTGGGCGACGACGACGACGAGCCCGAATTCTCGATCGGCAGCTGGTTCTCGATGCTGTTCGCGGCCGGCATGGGCATCGGCCTGGTGTTCTTCGGCGTGGCCGAGCCGATCTCGCACTACATCGATGCGCCGCCCGGCACCGTGTCCGGTACGCCCGAAGCGGCGGGCGTGGCGATGCGCTTCACCTTCTTCCACTGGGGCATACACCCGTGGGCCGTGTACAGCGCGGTAGCGCTGGCCATCGCCTTCTTCCAGTACCGCCGCGGCGGCAGCGCCCTCGTCAGCAGCAGCATCAGCGCGCTGCCGTGGAAGGCTTTTGCGCGCATGTCGGGCCTGTTCAACGGCCTGGCGGTGGTGGCCACCGCCTTCGGCGTGGCCGGCTCGCTCGGCGTCGGCGCCCTGCAGATCAACAGCGGCCTGGACAAGGTGTTCGGGCTGGCAGTGAGCGACATGGCCCAGATCGGCATCATCCTGGTCGCCACCGCCATGTTCCTGGCCTCGGCCATCAGCGGCGTGGGTCGCGGCGTCAAGCTGCTGTCGAACGTGAACATGATCATGGCGGGCCTCTTGGCGCTGGTGGTGTTCCTGGTCGGCCCCACGGTCGCCATCATCGACACCCTGACCAGTACCCTGGGCAGCTACGCGACCGAATTCGTGCGCATGAGCCTGCGCGCCACCCCGTTCCGCGACAGCACCTGGGTCGGCAGCTGGACCATCTTCTACTGGGCCTGGTGGATCTCCTGGTCGCCATTCGTCGGCCTGTTCATCGCGCGCGTCTCACGCGGCCGCACGATCCGCGAATTCATCGTCGGCACCATGCTGGCGCCGTCGCTGGCCGCCTTCGTCTGGTTCTCGATCTTCGGCGGCACCGCGCTGCACATGGAGATCTGGCAGCACATCCCGATCTCGGACGCGGTGCGCGCCGACACCTCGACCGCGCTGTTCGCACTGTTCGACGCGCTGCCGTTCGGCACCATCATGTCGGCCGTGGCCACGGTGCTGGTGCTGATCTTCTTCGTCACCTCGGGCGACTCGGCGGTGCTGGTGCTGGGCATGATGAGCAGCGGCGGCAATCCGAACCCGTCGAACAAATCCAAGCTGATGTGGGGCGCCCTGGTGGCCGGCATCGCGATCAGCCTGTTGCTGGCCGGCGGCCTGAAGGCGGTGCAGACGGCGACCATCGTGTTCGCCCTGCCGTTTACGGTGGTGATCGTGCTGATGATGGTCTCGCTCCACCGTGCCGTGTGCGAGGACTGGACGGCGCACGAGAAGCGCGAGCGCGAACTGCGCCGCCGCATGCGCCAGATGGTCGAAAAATAAGAAGGAAAGCGCGCCCCTGGACGGGGCGCGCGAAAGTCTTACGTGGCCAGCGCGCGCAGCAGCAGGCCGGTGATGTAGGCGCAGTAGGTGCCCAGCGCATAGCCGATCACCGCCAGCAGTACCCCGACCGGGGCCAGCGCCGGATGGAAGGCGCTGGCGACCACCGGCGCCGAGGCGGCGCCGCCGATATTGGCCTGCGAGCCGACCGCCATGAAGAACAGCGGCGCGCGGATCAGCTTGGCCACCAGCAGCATCAGGCCGCCGTGCACCGCCATCCAGATCAGGCCCAGCAGGAACAGCCACGGGCGGTCGAGCAGGGCGTTCAGGTCCATGTGCATGCCGATGGTCGCCACCAGGATGTACAGCATGGCCGAGCCGATGGTCGAGGCGCCGGCGCCTTCCAGGCTGCGCGCGCGGGTAAAGCTCAGCACCAGGCCGATGGTGGTGGCATACACCACGATCCAGAAGAAGCTGGAGGTCAGGCTGTAGTCCTGCAACCGCCATTCGGCCGGCAGGCTCGAGATCCAGGCCACGGTGGGGCCGGTCAGCGCATGCGACAGGCCGGTCGCGCCCAGGCCCACGGCCAGCACCACCATCACGTCGGTCAGCGTGGGAATGCGCGCATGCTCTGCCTTGTAATGCTCGATGCTGTCCTTGAGCGCGGTGATGGCGGAAACATCGGCGCCGGTCCAGCGGTCGAAGGCCTGGGCCCGTCCCGCCAGGAACAGCAGCACCGCCATCCACAGGCTGGCGACCAGCACGTCGACCGCCACGAACTGGCCGAACAGGGTCGCGTCGACTTCGAACACTTCCTTCATCGCAGCCTGGTTGGCGCCGCCGCCGATCCAGGCGCCGGTGATGGTGGTCATGCCGCGCCAGGTGTCGCCGGCCACGGTCTCGGGATGGATGAAGTCCATCGCGACGAAGGACACGATGGCGCCCAGCATCACGCCCAGGGTGCCGGTCAGGAACATGACGATGGCCTTGGGGCCGAGCCGCAGCACGGCGCCGAAGTCGATCGCCACGCACAGCAGCACCAGCGCGGTCGGCAGCAGGTAGTCGCGCGCCATCGGGTACAGGCCGGAGGCATTGCCGTCGATGATGCCGGCGGTGTTGAGCAGCGCCGGGATCAGGTAGCACAGCAGCAGGGCCGGCACATAGGTATAGAACTTGTGCCAGAAACCGGATTTGCGGGAAGCGCTCCAGAAGACGGCGCCGAGGATGACGGCCAGCATGCCGAGGACGACGGCATCGTTGGTGACCAGCGGGGAAGCATTCTGCATTCGTGGGTCCAGGTGAAGGAGGAAGATGGCTGTCCCGTCTCGACGGGGGCGGACGGCGCATTCTACATTTTTTGCCTTAGAAATCATGTCTTTACGGCATCAAAATATCTTGCCCGCTTCGGCGGGCCTGTCGCCGGTTTGTCCCGCTGACGTCGCGTGCGGGCGTCGGATGTATGGTGAAATACCGCTTCATCCAGTCACTTCGGAGGTGCGGCATGACGCAGGCATTCAAGGCAGGCGACAAGGTGCAGTGGAAGTCGTCGCAAGGCACGGTCACGGGCAAGGTCAAGAAGAAGCTGACCACGCCGACCGACATCAAGAGCCATCACGTGGCGGCATCGAAGGACAACCCGGAATACCTGGTCGCCAGCGACAAGACCGGGGCCGAGGCGGCGCACAAGCCGGGATCGCTGAAGAAGGCTTGATGGACTGCGCTTAAGATTCGCTTCACCTTCGCGCGGCATGCTCGGCGGCGGGTTGTTTACGCCATACTGGCGTTCCCCTGTTGCCGGACTCCCGCATGCGCATCCTGTTGGTCGAAGACGATATCTCCCTTGGCGAAACCATCCAGGCCTGGCTGCGCCTGGACCAGCACGCGGTGGACTGGGTCCAGCGCGGCGACTCCGCCGACACCGCCCTCAAGACCCACCATTACGACTGCGTGCTGCTCGACCGCGGGCTGCCCGGCCTGTCCGGCGACGACCTGCTGGCGCAGTTGCGCAAGGCCGGCAACGGCGTGCCCGTGATCCTGATCACCGCCTTCAATGCGCTGGCCGACCGGGTCGAGGGACTGGACCTGGGCGCCGACGATTACCTGGTCAAGCCCTTCGAGCTCGAAGAGATGTCGGCCCGCATCCGCGCCGCCGTGCGGCGCGGCGCCAACCAGGTGAGCAACGAGTTGCGCCACGCCGATATCGCCCTGAACCTCGACACCAAACAGGCCACCCTGGCCGGCCAGCCGGTCGCGCTGACCGCGCGTGAATACAATGTGCTGTATGCGCTGCTATTGAGGAAGAATTCCATCGTCACCCGTGCCCAGATCGAAGAAACCCTGTACGGCTGGGGCGACGAGGTGGAAAGCAATGCGATCGAGGTGTACATCCACAACCTGCGCAAGAAGCTTGGCGGCGACAGCATCGTCACCGTGCGCGGCCTGGGCTACCGGTTGAAGAACGATGGCGAATAAGCCCGTGGCCACGGACGCGCCATGGTCGCTGCGGCGCCGCCTGCTGGCCGCCATCGTGGCCGCCAGCACCGTGCTGTGGCTCGCGAGCCTGGGCATCGTCACCGTGATCGCCTGGCAGGAAACCAACGAGGTGTTCGACGACGCGCTCGAAGAGTCGGGCTACATGATCATGGCGGCGACGACCGACTGGAACGAACGCGGCCTGCTGCCGCAGGCGGGAGCGAGCGGCGAACATGGCCGCAAGGTCGACATGCAATACCAGATCGTGGTCGACGGCCGCGTGATCCAGCGTACCGGCGATGCGCCGCTGCGGCCCTATGTGTCCAACTTCGACGACGACCACGGCTTTGCCGAGGCGCTGGCGAACGGCGAGCGCTGGCGCGTGTTCGTGGTGCGCGACGAGGCCCGCAACTTCGAGGTGCAGGTCGGCCAGCAGGTCGACAAGCGGTATGACATCCTGGAAGAACTGGCCGATTCGCTGTGGCTGCCCGTGCTGGGCTTCTTGCTGCTGCTGGCGCTGGTGTGCTGGGTCCTGACCGGCCGTGTCTTGAAGCCCTTGCGCCGCACCGCCACCAGCATCGCGGCCAAGACGCCCGACGACCTGGCCCAGGTCCCGACCGCGGGTCAGGCGCGCGAGGTGCTGCCGATCGTCCAAGCGTTGAATGGCGTGCTGGGACGGCTGGACGCGGCCCTGCAGGCCGAGCGCCGCTTCACCGCCGATGCCGCCCACGAGCTGCGCACGCCGCTGGCGGGCCTGCATATGCACGTGCAGCTGCTGCAGCGCCAGCATCCCGAGCTGGCCGCGCCATTCCAGAAGCTGCGCCAGGACATCGCGCGCCTGACGGCGCTGGTCGACAGCCTCCTGACGCTGGCGCGCCTGGATCCGCTGGCGCGCGAACAGCTGGTGCGCCAGCCGGTGCCGCTACCGCCCCTGTTCGAGCGCGTGGCTGCCATGCATGCGCAAGAGGCGGCCGCGCGAGGCATCGCGCTGGCGCTGCGCTGCGAGGTGAACGAGGTGCAGGCCGATCCGCAGATGCTCGAGATCGTGCTGCGCAACCTGGTCGACAATGCGCTGCGCTACTGCCCGGACGGCAGCCGGATCGAGATTGCGGCCGTGCAGCACGCCGGCCACTCACGCATCGCGGTGCGCGACGATGGCCCCGGCGTCGATGCACAGAGCCGCCAACGCCTGACCGAGCGTTTCTTCCGCGTGCTGGGGCAGGGGCAGCAGGGCAGCGGGCTGGGACTGTCGATCGTCAAGCGCATCGCCGACCTGCATGGCATTGACCTGGCGTTCGGGCCCGGGATCGACGGCCGTGGCCTGGGCGTGACTTTGGACTTGCCCTCCTTATAGATTATCCACTTTGGGTAACTATTGGTACTTGTATTGCGCCAACTCGGCATTATGTGCTGGGCATGCTAAAACAGAAACTGAACTGGAAGCGGCCCCTGTTTTACGTTCTTCTGCCGATCTTTTTCGTGATGGCTTTCCTGGGCTTTCCATTACCGGTCGCCCCGCCGCCGGCTACCAAGCCGGCGCAGGAGCAGGCCGTCGTCGTGAAAAAGAAGAAGAAACGCATCGGACCCCTTGTGCGGAAGGAGGACCGCCGGGACGATGCGTCCTGAGCCAGTCATCAGCCTTCTTAAGATCGGTTTAATGTCCGGCCGTTGTAATGCGCCTGTGCCTGCCAAGCAGTGCAGGCAAACCCAACAGACCAAGACAAAGGACCGACCATGAAACGCATCTTCCAGATCTCCTGCATCGCCGCGCTGCTCGCCGCTTCGGGTATTACTGCCGCACAGAATATCGCCGATGCGCCGCCCGGCGCGGCGGTCGATGTCAAGCCGGTCTCGGGCTACACCGGCCCGTCGGGCGCCCCGCTGATGACGGCGAAAGACTTGCAGGCCAAGGGCAAGGACGACCAGTACGTGCGTCTGAAAGGCAAGCTGACCAGCCACAAGGGCGACGAGGACTACGAGTTCACCGACGCCAGCGGCAAGATCACCGTCGAGATCGACGCCGACCGCTTCCCGCAAGGCGTGAAGGTCGACCACAACACCACGGTCGAGCTGACCGGCGAGTTCGACAAGGAGATGTTCGGCGAATCGAAGCTGGACGTCGAGCAGATCAAGGTCGTGAGCAACTAAGCTCTGCGGTGGGCGGCGTGGGCGATAATGGCGGTTTGACCGTCACGCCATGCCGCCCATGTACTACGACCATGCCGACCTGACCCGCAACTTCGACGCCGGCACCCTGCAGCGCGGAGAAGACGTCGCGCGCAAGGGCAAGGTGCGCACCGCGCGCCGCGACGGCGACACGCTGATCGGCGAAGTCGGCGGCAGCGGCGGCGAGCTGTACCGCCAGACCATCCGCTTCAAGTCGGGCCGTGGCGGCATCGATTTCCAGGGCAGTTGCAGCTGTCCCATGAGCTACAACTGCAAGCACGTGGTGGCGGTGCTGCTTGCCGAGCTCGAACGCTACCGGCGCGAGATGGCGCAGTCGCCGGCGGCCATCGCGGCGCGCGCCGAGGACTGGCTGCAGCAGATGGCGGGGCTGTCGCAGGCGCCCCCGGCGAAAGCCACGGCAACCGAAGGCGCTTCCTTCAAGCTGGCCTGGACGCTGACCCCGGATCCGGCCGGCGGCGCGCCGCGCCTGCACCTGCGCCGCGCGCGCTTGCGCAAGAACGGCGACATCAGCGGCACCACACCGATCCACGATGTCCATGCCTTGCTGCGCGCACTGCCGGCGTCGCGCGATCCTGGCGATGAAGAACTGCTGCGCCAGTTTGCAGCGCTGCAGGCGGGCGGCCTGGTTGCGAGCGACGCCGCGGCGTCGGGGGCGGTTGGCGCACGCCTGGTAACGCGCCTGTGCGCCGAGGAACGGCTGCTGCTGGCGTGGTCCGACGATGACCTCCGGCGCAACAAGTTCTATTACCTGCGTCCCGGTCCGCGCCGCGAAGCCACGCTCGGCTGGCGTTCGTCCTTTGGCGACGACGCCGTCCGGCTCGACTGGTTCTGCCGGGATATTGATACCCCGATCGGCGTGCTGCCTACCGATCCGCCCCTGTACGTGCACGACTACATGCTCGGCGAGCTGGCGCTGCCTGACGCCCTGGCGGCGCTGCCGCCGACATCCCTGCTTAACCTGGTCTCCCAGGCGCCGCGCCTGCAGCCCGAGCAGCGCGCCAGCATGGCTGCGCGCCTGGCCGAGCTGGGGCTGGAACGCCTCGTGCCGCCGCCGCAGGCCATCGAGACCCGGGTCCGCAAGGATATCGCCCCGACGCCCTGCCTGCTGCTCGACAGCATGGACTTGGGCTGGGGCCGCAACGAGCTCTGGCAAGACTACGCATTGCTGACCTTTGAGTACGACGGCCAGTCCACCGAAGACGTCGATGAACCAGTGCTTCGTGCAGTTCAGGACGGCGTGGTCCAGCTCATCGAACGTGACCATGCCGCCGAAGCCACCGCCGCCGACCTCCTGGCCGGACTCGGCTTTTACAAGCCGCCGGCCGACTCGCCGCTGGAAGACTTTCCGCATGCGCTCATGCTCGCGGACGAAGCCGCCTGGGTAAGCTTCGCGCGCCGGGACATCCCGCGTCTGCAGGCCGCCGGCTGGCAGATCGAGATGGAAGGCGACTATCGCTTCGACCTGGCGCAGGTCGACGACTGGTACGCCGAACTCGACGAAGAAGGCGAGGGCGGCAACGCCTGGTTCTCGCTGGAGCTCGGCATCGTCGTCGGTGGTGAGCGCCATGCGCTGTTGCCCCTGCTGGTGCAGATGGTGCGCGCCGCGCCGCGCGATTTCGCCGCGCCGGCGCTGGCCGCGCGCGGTGAAGAGGACGCGCTGATCGTCGAGCTGTATACCTACGAGCGCGTCGCCCTGCCCTGGGGCCGCGTCAAGCCGATCCTGGCCACGCTGGGCGAGCTGTATTTCGGCGAGCGCCTGGGCAAAGGGGTGCGCCTGCCGGCCATGGACGCCGCGCGCCTGGCCGAACTGGAGCGCGCCGCGCGGCTGCGCTGGATCGGCGGCGAGCGCCTGCGCGAACTGGGCCGCAAGCTCGACAGCTTCGGCGGCATCCAGGCTGTCGCGCCGCCGACGGGCTTGCAGGCATCCTTGCGTCCCTATCAGCTGGGCGGCCTGGCCTGGCTGCAGTTTTTGCGCGAATACGGCTTCGGCGGCATCCTGGCCGACGACATGGGATTGGGTAAAACCGTCCAGACCCTGGCCCACATCCTGTTCGAGAAAGAGGCGGGGCGGCTCGATGCGCCGGCCCTGGTGGTGGCGCCAACCAGCCTGATGCCGAACTGGCAGGCCGAAGCCGCGCGCTTCGCGCCCGGCCTGCGGGTGCTGCTCCTGCACGGCAAGGAGCGCGCGGAGCAGTTCGACGCCATCGGCGAACACGACCTGGTGCTGACCACCTATGCCTTGCTGGGCCGCGACGAAGACGCGCTGCGCCGGCACCGCTACCACCTGTTGATCCTGGATGAAGCGCAGTACGTCAAGAACAGCCGCACCAAGGCCGCGCAGACGGCGCGCCTGCTCGATGCCCGCCATCGCCTGTGCCTGACCGGCACGCCGGTGCAGAACCATTTGGGAGAACTGTGGTCGCAGTTCAACTTCCTGATGCCGGGCCTGCTGGGCGACGAAAAATCCTTCAAGGCCGATTACCGCAAGCCGATCGAGCAGGGGAACGACGTGCAGCGCAAGGAATTCCTGGCGCGCCGCGTCAAACCTTTCATGCTGCGCCGGACCAAGGACAAGGTGGCCACCGAATTGCCGCCCAAGACCGAGATCGTGCTGCCGGTCGAGCTGGGGGGCGCGCAGCGCGACCTGTACGAGACGGTGCGGGTGGCGATGGACCGCAAGGTGCGGGCCGAGATCGACCGCAAGGGCCTGGCGCGCAGCCATATCGTGATCCTGGAGGCCTTGCTCAAGCTGCGCCAGGTGTGCTGCGATCCACGCCTGATCGAGCCTGCGAGCGCGACCGGCTCGGCCAAGCTCGATACGCTGATGGAGTTGCTCGACACTCTGACCAGCGAAGGCCGCAAGGTGCTGGTGTTCTCGCAGTTCACCAGCATGCTGGCGCTGGTCGGTGCGGCCTTGCGCGAGCGCGGCACCGATTTCGTCGAGCTCACCGGCAGCACGCTCGACCGCGCCGCCCAGGTCGCCGCCTTCCAGCAGGGGCAGGTCGGGGTATTCCTGATCAGCCTGAAGGCCGGCGGGGTGGGGCTCAACCTGACGGCGGCCGACACCGTCATCCATTACGATCCCTGGTGGAACCCGGCCAGCGAAAACCAGGCCACCGACCGCGCCTGGCGCATCGGCCAGCGGCAGCCGGTGTTCGTTTACAAGCTGATCGCGCGCGGCACGCTGGAAGAAAAAATCCAGGAACTGCAGCGCCGCAAGGGCGAGCTGGCCAATGCGGTGCTAAGCAATGAGGAAGAGACGGAACTTGCGCCGGGCCTGCAGGCGGATGATCTGCGCGCCATCTTCTCCCTGGATGCTAGTCCTGCACCACGCTGACGCGCGCGAAGCGCAGGTTCTCGAACACCTTGATGCGGCCCGTCAACGGCCACCAGTCGTACAGGAAGATTTGCGCCGGCCGCCACATCGCCACCCAGCCGATGATGGTCAGGCTTTCGCGCGCGATCCTGGCGAAGTGCCCGCTGGAAAACGTCTCGATGGCCGCCGCCAGCAACAGGCAGCTGACGACGAAAGCCAGGCCGATCGCCAGGCTGATCCGGCCCTGGCGCAGCAGCTGCGTCAGTTCGCCGCGCACCAATTCCACCTTGTAGCCATAGTAGTTGTGGATCGCGTCCGCGACCATGTCGCCGGCCTGTCCCACCGGCGGCAACTGCGCGACGTGGATGTTCAGGTGCAAGAGGCTGGCCGGCGGCAGCGATAGCGCCCAGTTCTCGATATACGCCTCGCAGGCGTGGTCGAGGTCCTTGTTCAGGAAAGGCGCCGGGTCGAGCGAGTTGAACAGTTGCTGCAGCTCGCGCACGCGCAGGTCCAGCGTGTGGGTTGGTTGTTCACTGATGTGCATGCGGAAAGAGTACCGCAGAGCATCATCACCGGCAACCGCAGCCGCTCATCCACTGACACGCTGCGCAAAGCTCTCCGTCAGCCAGTCGATGAACACCCGCAGGCGCTGCGTCAGGTGGCGGTTCTGCGGATAGACCACATGGAAGGGAAAGCCGTCCGGGCGCCAGTCGGCAAGGATCTCGACCAGCGATCCATCCCGCAGGTGCTTGCCGGCGCAATAGCTGAAGGTCTGGACGATGCCCAGCCCGGCCACGGCGGCCGCCAGGTGCGCATTGCTTTCATTGATGCCGACACGGTGCTCTACCTTGATTTCCACGCTCTCGCCGCCGCGCGCGAACCTGAATGGAAGGGCGCGGCCATTCGAGGTCAGGACATAGCTGACCAGACGATGGCCGTTTTTCAGTTCGTCCGGATAGGCCGGCGTGCCGAACTGCTTCAGGTAGGACGGCGCGGCGCAGGTCACCATCGTGGCCCGGCCGATGCTGCGCGCCACCAGCGACGAGTCGTTCAGCCCGCCGCCGCGGATGACGCAGTCGACGTTGTCGGCGATCAGGTCCGCCGCCCGGTCCGACACGCCGAGCTCGATCCGGATGTCGGGATAGCGCGCGAGGAATTCGGGCAGCGCCGGCAGCAGGACGTCGCTGGCCGTCGACGAGCCGATGTCGATGCGCAGCTGGCCGCGCGGCCTGGCCCGCGCGACGTCGAACGAGGTATCGATCTCTTCCAGGTCGGCCAGGATGCGCACCGTCTTCTCGTAGTAATCGCGGCCCTCGGGCGTGACGGTGACGCGGCGCGTGGTCCGCTGCAGCAGCCGCACGCCCAGGTGCGTTTCCAGTTCGCGCACCAGCTTGCTCAAGGTGGCGTTCGGCATGTTCAGCGAATCGGCGGCGCGGGTAAAGCTGCCGGCTTCGACCACGCGACCGTAGGCGCGTATGGCGAGCAATTGGTCCAAGGGTGTCCTTTCAAGCATCCGCATTATCTACGTGCGTAAATAATGTATTTCACTTTTCAGGATTTATCAATAAACAGACGGCCGCTAAAGTTCATCCATGCCTTCGATACGCGACAGGCACCAACGAACCGCTCCATCACTGAAAGGACCTACCATGAACACCCAATTGAACGGCAAGATCGCCCTCGTCACCGGCGGCACCTCGGGCATCGGCCTGGCGACGGCGCGCGAATTCGCGGCCCAGGGCGCACGCGTCTATGTCACTGGCCGGCGCCAGAACGAACTGGACGCCGCGGTCGAGGCCATCGGCCCGGCCGCCACCGGCATCCGCGCCGATGCTTCGAGCCTGACGGACCTGGATAAAGTGTATGCGCAGATCGCACGCGACGCGGGCCGCCTCGACATCCTGTTCGCCAATGCCGGCGGCGGCGACATGATGCCGCTCGGGGCCATCACCGAAGACCACTTCGACCGCATCTTCGCGACCAATGTGCGCGGCGTGCTGTTCACGGTACAGAAGGCGCTGCCGCTGCTGGTGGACGGCGGCGCGATCGTCCTCACCGCGTCGACTACCTCGGTGCAGGGCACGCCCGGCTTCAGTGTCTACAGCGCGAGCAAGGCAGCGGTGCGCAACTTCGCCCGCTCGTGGGCGATGGACCTGAAGGATCGTGGCATCCGCGTGAACGTCATCAGCCCCGGCCCGATCCGCACCCCGGGCCTGGGCGGCCTGGTCGACGATGCGAGCCGCCAGGGCCTGTTCGACCACCTGGCCGCGCAAGTGCCGATGGGGCGCCTGGGCGAGCCGGAAGAAATCGGCAAGGCCGTGACCTTCCTGGCGTCCAGCGCCGCCAGCTACATCAACGGCATCGAGCTGTTTGTCGATGGCGGGATGGTGCAGGTCTGAGGCGCCATGCAAAAGGCCCGCCACCAGGGCGGGCCTTTCATCTGGCGCGACGCGGGCTTACGCCGATTTGTCCTGGTGCGCGTCGAGCTGCGCGCGCAGCTCCTGGCCGTTCGAGTGCGTATAGTCCTTGTTGACTTCGCGCCTGATCAGCGATTTGAGTTGCGGATCGATTTGCGTGCGCAGAACGCCCAGGAACTCGGGCGAGGCCGAGATCACCAGTTGCTGGAAGCGGCCGGCCTGGTGTGCCTGCTGCAGGTAGTTCGACACATCCTTGGCAAATTTCTGGGTCTCGTGCTCGGCCGGCGTGACGGCAGGCTGGTAATCGTTGCCCTGTGCGCCGGCAGGCGCGGCGTGCTGGAATCCGCCACCTTGTCCGCCGCCGATATTGTGGCCGCTATTCTGCGCGGAACGCGGGCTCATCTTGTCAGTGACGATGTCCAGCACGCGCTGTTGCGCGGCCGGATTGACCAGGTCTTCGACCTCTTTCAAGGATGCCGCGTTATCGGCGTCGGAAAAAATGCGTGCACGGCCGGCATTGGCTGCGATCGTCCAGGTTGTTGGCATATTACCCCCTGTAAAAATGGTGTGATGAAATCGCCCGCAACATCGTCCCGATAATGTTGAGCCAGGACTTCTGCATGGCGACAAGTGATGATTCAGTATAGCCCTGCATGAAAATGCCCGGCGCACCGACTTCTCTGGCGTGCGCGTCTTGCGCTGTTGAAACAAGGCCGCAATCAATTTCTCTTGGGATGTGCAGTACCTAACTGACCATTGTGCTCATGCCCGGCATCATGAACCCATCGACAACAAGCATGTGAGAGGAGTAAATCATGGGTAAATATTTCATTGGTTGGCTGCTGGGTATTCCTGCCGTCGTGCTCGTCATTCTGTATTTCATCTTCGGCTGACGCGTGTCGGTCGCACAAAAGAAAACGCCACCGTCGAGGTGGCGTTTTCTTTTGTGCCCGGATTTCAAGCGTCAGGGCAAGGCCGCTTCGAGGATTTTTTTAGAAGCCAGCTGTTTCGCCGCGATGCCCTGCAGTGCAGCGGCGGTATGCGCGTCGATGCCGATCTCACGTGCGATCGCATCGCCGGCGCCGAGCGAGCGCGGATCGCCTCCGGTCACGCTGCCGAAGATGGTCAGCGCCTCCAGATAATAGCCATACACGCTGCCATGATAGGCGTCATCTCCCCATAGATTGACCTGGCCGGCCGGTATGGCGCGATAGGGATTGGCGGCGGCCACGCCGCTGGAGATCGCACGGTTCCATGCTTCGCCAACCGGGATCACGCCGTCAATGAAGCGGGAAGCGGCATGGGCCGCGTCATGGCCGCGCCGCACGTCCAGCGCCATTTGCGAGATTGGCTTGCCGTACCAGGCGCCGCTTGCCAGCCAGGTCTGGTCGGCGCGCTACCAAGTCGCGCTCAGGCGTACGTCAACCTGCGGATTCTGCTTGTGGAATGCCTGGGCCAGCAGGCCGCTGTAATGGATCAGCTTGGCGGGATCGCCGGGAACGTCCTGGTCCAGCGTGCTATAGCCTTGCAGTAGCACGACATCCCATGGTTTCACGATGACACCGAAGCGCTGCTTGTAGTGGAAGTCGAGGCCGGCGCCGCCTTCCGTCTCCAGGCTGACTTCGTAGTCCAGTCCCGCGTGCTCCGTCATCGCCTTGAACAGCGCGGGGACGCCACCGATCTTCGTGCCGTTCAGGTCGGTTACCGTGTGCGGCCGGAAGCCGTTCACCGTCGGGGCGCCGGCGCCATAGGTGAAGCTGTTGCCGACAAAGAGGATGGTGGTGGCGCTGGACGATGTGGATAGGCTCATTGCGGAGATGGCGAAGAGAAGGGCGCCGGTGAGGCGCAGGCGATCGGAAAAGGGCATGTGCAGGCCTATCTTGAATGCAGGAATGTAAGTGTGCAAAGAATATAAGTGAGAAAGCAAGAGCGATTTGTGTAGATGCCGTCGTGCTACTCTTGCTATTCCTCCAATAACAACCTGGAAACCCATGAAAGCCATCCTGCCGATCCTTGCCGTGACCACCCTGATTGCCGGCTGCGCCGCCACCCCGTCGCCAGCCGACTCGCGCGATCAATTCATGGCCACGCTGCAAGGCATGTGCGGCCAGCGCTTCGAAGGCGCGCAATCGTATGCGGTCGACCCGAACAATGAATTTGCCGGCAAGAAGATCTCGACCCAAGTCAATTGCAGCGCGGCGGATATCCGCATGCCGGTGCAAGTCGGCGAAGACCGTTCGCGCACCTGGATCTTCACCCGTCCGCAAGCCGGGCTGGAACTGCGCCACGATCACCGCTACCCCGACGGCAAGCCACACAAGGTCACGATGTACGGCGGCATGGCGAAAGAGGGCGGCAGCGCGCTCTCCCAGGCTTTCCTGGCCGATAAATACACCGCGGACCTCGTACCCGGTGCGGAAACGAATGTCTGGACCGTCACCCTGAGCGAGGATGGCAAGACCCTGACCTATCGCCTGGAGCGTCACGCCAAGCCGCGTGCCGAATTCGTGTTGCAGCGCATACAGGGATAAACTTCCACGGCGCTAGTGCCATGCCGATCTGGCCGCATGTTGCAGTGCGCAACGTTGCGACGTGATAATTTGCAAATAGCTATACTCAAATGGTCGGCGACGTCGTCCCATCTTGAAGGAGCTTCATGCGGTTCAGATCGGTACAACTATCCATGCGCTTCATCGTCCCGCTGGCCCTGGTGCTGGCGCTGTTCGGTTATTTCGCGATTCCATGGATGGAAAATCTCACCGTACGCTGGTTCGTACGGGACCTCGATACGCGTTCCCAGCTGGTCTCGAGTACCTTGCAACAACCGTTGCTCAACTACCTCGAGGACGATGATTCGGCACGTATCAATGATGCGTTCAGCCGTGCGATCCAGGACGAGCGCCTGTATGCGCTCGCCTTCTGCACGCCCGACGGGACGCTGCTGTACAAGACCGATACCTATCCGGTGACCCTCGGCTGCAGCCAGGGCGCGGACGGCGAGGACGCCAGTCCCGTCGTGCAGCTGCCGCGCGGGCCGGTCCACGTCTCGAGCCGCGAGCTGACCCAGGACGGCATCTCCGCCGGCCGCCTGATCCTGGTGCAGGACATGAGCTTCATCGAGCGGCGCAGCGAAGACACCAAGAAATACATCATCGGCCTGTTCGTCGTGCTGGCGGGCGCCATCTCCCTGATCACCGTACTGATCGCCCACCTGAGCTGGCACGGCTGGCTCAACGGCGTGCGCGAGATGCTGCGCGGCGAGTTGTCGCCCCGTCCACCGGGGCCGATGTCGCCGGAAATCGCGCCGCTGGCGAGCGAACTGCGCGCCCTGCTCAACGAATACAACCGCGACCTGCAGGGCAGCGGCGTCGAATCCCAGACCTGGGGCGCCGACACGCTCAAGACCCTGCTGAACCAGGACCTGGCGGGCGACGAGATCCTGGTGGTCTCGAATCGCGAGCCCTACATCCACGTGAACACGCCCAATGGCGTCAAGGTGCAGCGCCCGGCCAGCGGCCTGGTGACCGCGGTCGAGGCCGTGATGCGCGCCTGCTCCGGCACCTGGATCGCGCACGGCGCCGGCTCGGCCGACCGCGACACGGTCGACGCCAACGACCATGTGCGCGTGCCGCCCGAGAACCCGAGCTATACCTTGCGTCGGGTCTGGCTGTCGAAGGAAGAAGAGCAGGGCTACTACTATGGTTTCGCCAACGAGGGCTTGTGGCCGCTATGCCATATCGCCCACGTGCGGCCGGTGTTCCGCTCGACCGACTGGGCCGAATACGTCAGGGTCAACCAGCGCTTCGCCGACGCCGTGATCGCGGAGGCGCGCTCCGACAACCCGGTGGTGCTGGTCCAGGATTATCACTTCGCGCTGCTGCCGCGCATGGTGCGCGCGGTGCTGCCGAAGGCCACCATCATCACCTTCTGGCACATTCCCTGGCCGAATCCGGAATCGTTCGGCATCTGCCCGTGGCGCGAAGAAATCCTCGACGGCATGCTGGGCAGCACGATCCTCGGCTTCCACACGCCGTTCCACCGCAAGAACTTCCTCGACACGGTGGACCGCTATCTCGAAACCCGCATCGAGAACGAGGCCTCGACCGTCAGCTACGGAAACGAGCTGACCCAGGTGAAGCCGTACCCGATCTCGATCGCCTGGCCCGAGCCGGCGCCGGGCGAGTGCGACGTGGCGGCCTGCCGCGCCGAGATCCGCCAGGCGCTGTCGCTGCCGGCCGACCAGTTGCTGGGCATCGGCGTCGACCGCCTCGACTACACCAAGGGCATCGTCGAGCGCTTCCAGGCGGTCGAGCGCATGCTCGAGCTGCATCCGGACATGGTCGGCAAATTCACCTTCGTGCAGATCGCCGCGCCCACCCGGTCCTCGCTCGACGAGTACCAGAACTTCGAAGCGCGGGTGCGCGCGCTGGCCCAGCGCATCAACCAGCGCTTTTCCAGCGGCAGTTACCTGCCTATCATCCTCAAGACCGAACACCATGAACAAGCACAATTGCGCACGTATTTCCGCGCTTCCGAGGTGTGCAGCGTGACCAGCCTGCACGATGGCATGAACCTGGTGGCCAAGGAATTCATCGCCGCCCGCGACGACGAGCAGGGCGTGCTGATCCTGAGCCAGTTCACCGGCGCCGCGCGCGAGCTGCACGAGGCGCTGATCGTCAACCCGTATCACATCGAAGAGGGCGCCGAGGCGCTGTACCGCGCCCTGCGCATGCCGCAGGACGAGCAGCGCGAACGCATGCGCACCATGCGCCTGCGGGTGCGCGACTTCAACGTCTACCGCTGGGCCGGCCGCATGCTGCAGGACGCGGCGCGCCTGCGTCAGCGCGAGCGCGTGCGCTCCAGGATCAATTCGCTGAGCCAGAACCGGGTGAGAAAGGGGGACGCATGAGCTCAACTATCCTGACCAACGAACAGTCGGCGCTGGACCTGCTGGCCGCGTCCGACTGCGCCCTGTTCCTCGATTTCGACGGCACGCTGGTGGACATCGCGCCGCGCCCGGACCAAGTGGTCGTCACGCCCGAATTACTGACATCGCTCGCGACCTTGCAAGCGCGGCTGGACGGCCGGCTGGCCATCGTCTCGGGCCGCCCCGTCGCCGAACTCGATCGGCTGCTGGCGCCGCTGGTGCTGCCGGCCGCGGGCGTGCACGGCATGGAGCGGCGCGGCTTCGACGGCGTGCTGCGCCAACTGCCGGCGCCCGACTTCACGGCGGTGCGCACCCAGGCCCACGCGCTGGCGGCGCGCCATCCTGGCCTCTGGGTCGAGGAAAAGCATGGCGCGCTGGCGCTGCATTATCGCCAGGCGCCGGAACTGCAGGCGCTGTGCGTCGAGACCATGGCGGACGCGGTGCGCAGCAGCCTGGGCTTGCTCCTGATGGAAGGCAAGATGATCGTCGAGATCAAGGCCGCCGGCGTCAGCAAGGGCACGGCGGTCCGCGACTTCCTGGCCGAGGCGCCGTTCCTCGGTCATCGCGCGCTGTTCATCGGCGACGACACCACCGACGAAGCCGGTTTCGATCACGTAGAGCGCGTCGGCGGCATCGGCCTCAAGGTCGGGCCGGGGCCGACAGTGGCCAGCTGCCGCATCGCATCGAGCCAGGCGGTGCGCGATGCGCTGGCGCACGCCGCCGCCACGTCAACCTTAGGAAAGGATTCAGCATGAATGATATTTCCCCAGAGTGCACATCGACCGCAGTGCACGACGCGCCGGGCTCCCTCGATTGTGGCGTGGTCGGCAATTGCGCCTTCAGCGCCATGATCGACCGCATGGGTCGCGTGGTGTGGTCCTGCCTGCCGCGCTTCGACGGCGATCCGGTGTTCAACGCCTTGCTCGACCCGAGCGAGAACGGCAGCCTGTGGAGCATCGAGCTCGAGGACGTCGTGCGCAGCGAGCAAGCCTATGAGCCGAACACGGCGGTGCTGCGCACGCGCCTGTACGACGCGGCCGGCAACGGCATCGAGATCACCGACTTCGCGCCGCGCTTCCTGAGCCGCGACCGCATGTTCCGGCCCCTGATGCTGATCCGGCGCGTGAAACCGCTCGGCGCCGGCGTGCGCGTGCGCATCAAGCTGCGGCCGCGCTTTGAATATGGCGCGAAAAAGCCCGAGGTCACCCAGGGCAGCCACCACATCCGCTACGTCGGACCGGACCAGACGCTGCGCCTGAACACCGACGCCTCGCTCAGCTACGTGCTGTCCGAATCGTTCTTCCTGCTCGACCGGCCGATGAACTTCATGCTGGGACCGGACGAGACCCTGGCCGACGGCATCAAGGACACCGCCCACCGCTTCGAGAAAGAAACGATCGGCTACTGGCGCACCTGGACCCGCCGCCTGGCGCTGCCGCTCGAATGGCAGGACGTCGTGATCCGCGCCGCGATCACCTTGAAACTGTCGCTGTTCGAGGACACCGGCGCCATCATCGCCGCCATGACCACCAGCATCCCGGAAGCCCCGGGCAGCGAGCGCAACTGGGATTACCGCTTCTGCTGGCTGCGTGACGCCTTCTTCGTGATCCGGGCCCTGAACAGCCTGTCCGAGGTCGGCACCATGGAAGACTACCTGCGCTGGCTGGGCAATGTGGTGGCGCGCGCCAAGGGCGGGCACATCCAGCCGCTGTACGGCATCGGCCTCGAGGAGCAGTTGCCGGAATCGATCGTCGAGCACCTGCCCGGCTACCGCAACCACCGCCCGGTGCGCATCGGCAACCAGGCGCAAGAACACTTCCAGCACGATGTGTACGGCAATATCGTGCTCGGCGCAGCCCAGGCCTTCTTCGACCACCGCCTGTTCCGCCGCGCAGGCCTTCCCGAGTTCCGCCTGCTGGAGGCGGTCGGCGAGCAAGCCTTCCGCGTGTGGGCCGAGCCGGACGCCGGCATGTGGGAGCTGCGCACCCGGGCCCGCGTGCACACCTCGTCGGTGCTGATGAACTGGGCCGCCTGCGATCGCCTGGCCAAGATCGCCGACGTGCTGGAGTTGCCGGACCGCGCCGCCTACTGGGCCGAGCGCGCCGAACTGATCCGCAATCGCCTGCTGGCCGAAGCCTGGAGCGAAGAGCGCCAGGCCTTCGCCGAAAGCCTGGGCGGACGCGACCTGGACGCCAGCGTGCTCCTGATGGCCGAGATCAATTTCATCGATCCGAAAGATCCGCGCTTCGTCGCCACCGTCGACGCGCTGGAAAAATCGCTGTGCGACGGCCCTTATATGCGCCGCTACGAGGCGCCGGACGATTTCGGCGTACCCGAGACCGCTTTCAATATCTGTACTTTCTGGCGCATCGACGCGCTGGCGCGGATCGGGCGCACGAAGGAAGCGCGCGAGGTGTTCGAGGCCATGCTGGCGGCGCGCAACCACCTGGGGCTGCTGTCGGAAGACACGCATCCGGTCACCGGTGAAATGTGGGGCAACTTCCCGCAGACGTATTCGATGGTTGGCCTGATCAACTGCGCCATGCGTCTGTCGAAGTCGTGGAATAGCGTCGTGTAGCGGGGTATGGTCAAGTTATCAATGGCGCAACCACGGTATGGTTGTGCTATTGACCACAAAAATCGCTTATTTTATTTTTAACGGATGCGGTAGTATCGCAGGTGTCTTTACGCCTTGAGGCCGCATCCGGTGGGGCTGGGAGGGGGTGTTGGGCTTTCCGATAGGAACGCACGATTGAAAATCGTATCAGATTGCTTGATGTATAATTTCCTGGTCAAAAAATTATCCACCAGGAAACATAACGCCGTTGACATCCTTCCAGAATGCGCACTGGCGTTTGCCGCCTCCGATCGTCTCACGACAGCAATCAATTAGATGACTATTAAAGTTCTCACCGTTTTCGGGACGCGACCGGAAGCAATCAAAATGGCTTCCGTGGTGCGCGTACTGTCCGAATCGCCCGACGTCGACGTCAAGGTCTGCGTCACCGCCCAGCACCGGCAAATGCTGGACCAGGTATTGAGCCTGTTTTCGCTCACGCCCGATTTCGACCTGAACCTGATGACCCCGGGGCAGGACCTTTCCGACATCACCTCGAAGGTGCTCACCGGGATGCGCGGCGTGCTGCGCGAGTGGCGTCCGGATGTTGTTTTTGTTCACGGCGATACTACCACGACTTTTGCGACCAGCCTCGCCGCGTATTACGAGCGGATACCGGTCGGCCATGTGGAAGCGGGCCTGCGTACCGGAAACATCTACTCGCCGTGGCCGGAGGAGGTGAATCGCTGCCTGACCGGCGTGATCGCCAGCCTGCACTTCGCCCCGACCGAGCATGCGCAACAGAATCTGCTGAACGAAGGCGTGCCGGCCGCGAATATCTGCGTCACGGGTAATACCGTGGTGGATTCCTTGCTGGACGTCGTCAAGCGGCTGGAAACCGATACCGGGCTCAAGCGCGAGATGGAAGCCCAATTCGACTTCCTCGACAGCAAGAAGAAATTGATCCTCGTGACCGGTCACCGGCGCGAAAATTTCGGCGACGGCTTCGAGAACATCTGCCGCGCGCTGGATGAAGTGAGCCGCATGCCCGATGTCGAAGTGCTGTATCCGGTGCACCTGAATCCGAACGTGCAGGAACCGGTGCAACGTATCCTGAAAGGCAACCCGAACGTGCACCTGATCGATCCGGTGAGCTACCTGCCTTTCGTCTACCTGATGAACCGCGCGGCGATCCTGCTGACCGATTCCGGCGGCATCCAGGAAGAAGCGCCATCGCTCGGCAAGCCGGTGCTCGTCATGCGCGACACCACCGAGCGGCCCGAAGCCGTGGCGGCCGGCACCGTGCGCCTGGTCGGCACCGGCATCGATTCCATCGTCGGCGGCATCCGCACGCTGCTCACCGACCCGGCCGAGTACGAACGCATGAGCTCGGCCACCAATCCCTACGGCGACGGCACCGCCGCGACCCGCATCCTTAACTTTTTAAGAGAAAAACATGAGCAGCACCTTTGATACTATCTCGATGATCGGTCTGGGTTACATTGGTCTCCCAACCGCTGCAATGTTTGCATCCCGCAAGAAAAACGTCATCGGCGTCGATATCAACCAGGATGCGGTCGACACCATCAACAGTGGCCAGACCCACATCGTCGAGCCCGACCTGGACATGATCGTCGCCGCGGCCGTCAACCAGGGCTACCTGAAGGCGTCCACCACGGTGCAGCCGGCCGACGCCTTCCTGATCGCCGTGCCGACGCCGTTCCGCGGCAACCACGAACCCGACGTCAGCTACGTCGAAGCGGCGGCGCGCTCGATCGCGCCGGTGCTCAAAAAAGGCGACCTGGTCATCCTCGAATCGACCTCGCCGGTGGGCACCACCGAAAGCCTGGCCAAATGGCTGGCCGAAGAACGCCCCGACCTCAAGATCCCGCTGGGCCCGGACGACGAAGCCGACATCAACCTGGCCTATTGCCCCGAGCGCGTGTTGCCGGGCAAGGTGATCCACGAGCTGGTGTCGAACGACCGCATCATCGGCGGCATCACCAAGGCCTGCTCCGAGCGCGCCATCGCGCTGTACCAGACCTTCGTGCAGGGCGAGTGCATCGAGACCAACTCGCGCACGGCCGAGATGTGCAAGCTCACCGAGAATTCCTTCCGCGACGTGAACATCGCCTTCGCCAACGAACTGTCCGTCATCTGCGGCAAGCTCGATATCGATGTGTGGGAACTGATCGCGCTGGCCAACCGCCATCCGCGCGTGAACGTGCTGCGTCCGGGTCCGGGCGTGGGTGGCCACTGCATCGCGGTCGACCCGTGGTTCATCGTGCACAGCGCGCCGGAGCAGTCGAAGCTGATCAGGGCGGCGCGCGAAGTCAACGACTACAAGCCGCACTGGGTGCTGGAAAAGGTGAGGGAAGAAGTCCAGAACTACCTGGCCGCCAACCCCGAGCGCAAGGAATCGGACGTCACCATTGCCTGCTTCGGCCTGGCCTTCAAACCCGATATCGACGACCTGCGCGAAAGCCCGGCGCTCGACATCGCCGCCGAGATCGCGAAAACGCACAGCAGCCGCGTGATCGTGGTCGAGCCGAACATCTCGGCGCTGCCGGCCAGCCTGGACAAGGGCGAGCTGCGCACGCCGCAGGATGCGCTGGCGCGTTCGCAGATCGTCGTCATGCTGGTCAATCACAAGCCGTTCCTGGCGCTCAAGGAGTCGCTGTTCGCCGACAAGGTGATCATCGATACCTGCGGCTACCTCAGCGCCACCGGCCGCTAACGCTCGTAAAGGAATTCCTCATGCGTGTTCTCCACGTCCTGGATCATTCGATTCCGCTGCACAGCGGCTACACCTTCCGCACCCGATCGATCCTGCGCGAACAGCGCGCGCTGGGCTGGGAGACCTTCCATGTGACGGGTTCCAAGCAGAACTCGGGAGACATGCGCGAAGAAACGGTGGACGGCCTGCATTTCTACCGCACGGCCGTCGCGGACAGCCCGCTGGCCAAGCTGCCGGTGCTGAACCAGAAGCAGGTGATCGACGGTCTCGAGCGCCGCCTGTCCGAGATCATCCCGCAGATCAAGCCGGACGTGCTGCACGCCCACTCGCCGTCGCTCAACGCGATCGCGGCCCTGCGCGCCGGTAAAAAATTCGGCATCCCGGTGGTGTACGAGGTGCGCGCGTTCTGGGAAGACGCCGCGGTCGACCACGGCACCTCGAGCGAGGGCGGCCTGCGCTACCGCCTGACGCGCGCGCTGGAAACCCATGCGCTCAAGCAGGCCGACGCCGTCACCACCATCTGCGAAGGCCTGCGCCGCGACATCGTGGCGCGCGGCATCCCGGCCGACAAGATCACGGTGATCCCCAACGCGGTCGACATCGACAAGTTCGCCGTCGGCGGCGTGGCCGACCAGGACCTCAAGACCAAGCTCGGCCTGCAAGGCGCGCGCCTGATCGGCTTCATCGGCTCGTTCTACGCCTACGAGGGCCTGGACATCCTGCTGCGCGCGGTGCCGGCATTGGCCGCCGAGCGTCCAGACCTGCGCGTGCTGCTGGTCGGCGGCGGGCCCGAAGACGCGCGCCTGCGCCAGCTGGCCAAGGACCTGGACATCGTCGACAAGGTGGTGTTCACGGGCCGCGTACCGCACGAGCAGGTGCAGATGTATTACGACCTGCTCGACGTGCTGGTCTATCCGCGCCTGTCGATGCGCCTGACCGACCTGGTCACGCCGCTCAAGCCGCTCGAGGCGATGGCCCAGGGCCGGGTGCTGGCGGCGTCCGACGTGGGCGGCCACAAGGAACTGATCGTCGACGGCAAGACCGGCGTGCTGTTCAAGGCCGACGATCCGCAGGCGCTGGCCGTCAAGGTCGGCGCCCTGATCGACGCCCAGGCCGAATGGCCGGCGCTGCGCGCGGCCGGCCGCCAGTTCGTGGAGAGCGAGCGCAACTGGAAAGCCAGCGTGGGCCGCTACAAGAGCATCTACGGCCGCCTGACCGGAGCCGCGGCCTGATGAAGATCCTGACGTTCAGCACGCTGTTCCCGAACAGCGAAAAGCCGGGCCACGGCATTTTTGTGGAAACCCGGCTGCGCCACCTGGTCGCCAGCGGCCAGGTCGAGGCGCGCGTGGTGGCGCCGGCGCCGTGGTTCCCGTCGCAGAACCCGCGCTTCGGCCAGTATGCGCGCCAGGCCAGGGTGCCGCGGCGCGAGGTGCGCCACGGCATCCAGGTCGAGCATCCGCCCTATCTCGTGGTGCCGAAGATCGGCATGAACGTGGCGCCGGCGCTGCTGTTCCAGTCGGCCAAGGGCACGATCGCGCGCATGATCGACGAGGGCTATGATTTCGACCTGATCGACGCCCACTATTTTTATCCGGACGGCGTGGCGGCGGCCATGCTGGCGCGCTACTTCAACAAGCCTTTCGTGATCACGGCGCGCGGTTCGGACATCACGCTATTCCCCAAATTCGCGCTGCCGCGCAAGATGATCCACTGGGCCGCCAGCCGCGCCGACGGCATCATCACGGTGGCCAATGCGCTGCGCGATGAGGTGGTCAAGCTGGGCATCGATCCGGCGCGCGTCGTCGCGCTGCGCAATGGCGTCGACCTGCAGCTGTTCCGGCCGCCGGAGCAGCGTGAAGAGCGGCCGTTCACCCTGATCACGGTCGGCCACCTGGTGCCGGTCAAGGCCCAGGAACTGACCATTGGCGCCTTGCCCCAGTTGCCGGGCGTGCGCCTGGTGATCGCAGGCGAAGGCCCGAACCGGGGCATGCTCGAAAATCTCGTGCGCGAACTGAAACTGGAAGACCGCGTCACCTTTTTGGGCGCCGTCTCGCAGCAGGAATTGCGCGTCCAGTATGGCAAGGCCGACGCGATGGTGCTGTCGTCCAGCCGCGAAGGCTGGGCCAATGTGCTGCTCGAATCGATGGCCTGCGGCACCCCCGTGGTGGCCAGCCGCGTATATGGCACGCCCGAAGTCGTGGCGGCGCCGGAGGCGGGTGTGCTGATGAACGAGCGGACCTCCGACGGTGTGGCCGAAGGCGTCAAGCGGCTGCGCGCGAACTACCCCGACCGCGCCGCCGTGCGCCGCTATGCCGAAGGCTTCAGCTGGGATGACACCACGGCCGGCCAGCTGCGTTTGTTCCGCTCCATCCTCAAGCAGGGCGAGTCGCTGGCCCTGGCGTAATTGTCCACCCCGCCGTCATGGGCGGGTCATATTTCGCGATTACATTCGCCTGCATACCGTGACCCGAGGGGCGTGTGCATGAGGCAGGGCGACTTTCAACAAGGCATTGCTGGGAAAAAGATTCTCTTGCTCAGCATTCCTGCTGGCGCCGGCCATACCCGGGTCGCCGAGGCCATCCGTTCCCGCGCTGCAGCCGACTATGGCGACGTCAAGGTCATTCACCTGGACGCGATGGCCTTCGCCGCGCCGCGCCTGCGCAAGGTCTACACCAACTTCTATCTGCTCCTGATCGGCCGCGCGCCCGGCCTGTGGCGCCATGTGTACCGGCTGACCGACGAGGCCAATCCGGACGGCTGGTTCAACCGCCTGCGGCGCTGGGTCGAGCGGCGCGATTGCCGCCTGCTGGCCGACGAGATCGCCGCGCTGGCGCCGGACGCCGTCATTTGTACCCACTTCCAGCCGGCCGAGATCCTGTCGCAGCAGATCGCGGCCGGCAAGCTGGCTTGCCCGGTCTGGGTGCAGGTGACCGACTTCGACCTGCACCGCATGTGGATCCACCCGCACGTCGCCGGTTACTTCGCCGCCAACGACGAAGTGGCGTTCCGCATGCGCGAGCAGGGCATCCCGGCGCAGGCGGTCCACGTGGCCGGCATTCCGACCATGCCGGCGTTTTCCCAGGTGCACGAACGTGAAGAATGCGCCCGCGAGCTCGGCCTCGACCCTGCGCTGACGACCTTGCTGCTGATGGGCGGCGGGGCCGGGCTGGGCGGCTTGAGCCGGGTGGCGGAAAAACTCCTCTACATCCCCGGCGACTTCCAGCTGATCGCCCTGGCCGGCAAGAATGCCGCCGAGCTGGCCGCCCTGCAGCGGCTGGCGGTGCGTTATCCGGGCCGGCTGGCGCCGCAGGGCTTTATCGACCGTGTCGAGCGCCTGATGGCCTGCGCCGACCTGGTGGTGACCAAGCCGGGTGGCGCCACCAGCGCCGAATGCCTGGCGATGGGGGTGCCGATGATCGTGAATGCGCCGATCCCGGGGCAGGAAGAGCACAACGCGAACTACCTGCTCGAGCAGGGGGCGGCGCTCAAGGCGTCCGACCTGTCCACCCTCGAATACCGGGTCCGCCACCTGCTGGCGCATCCCGAACAGCTGCAGGCCATGGCCGCCCGTGCGCGGGCGCTGGGCCGGCCGCACGCCGCCATGCAGGTGCTGGAAACCGTGCTGGGCCAGTTGGAACCGCAGTGCAAACCGCAGTGTGAACATCTATGTGAAGAGGCTTATGGTTGAATTGTCGGATGGTGGCAGGGTCGTATCGATGGTGGGTGCGGTACTGGTGGCGGCCTACCTGTTCGCGCGGGTGGAAGTGGAAATCGAGGGCGAAGCCGGTTGGGCGGCGAACCTGCCGACCTGGCGTATCGAACAGCATCCGCTGCTCGACATCTTCATGGGTGGGCGCGCGCTGACCGGCTACCATCTGTGGATGTTCGCCTTCATCGGCCTGATCTTCCACTTCCCGCTGTTCTTCATGGGGCAGTGGTCATGGAAGCTGGAAGCTTGCGTGGCGGCGTCGATCATGCTGTTCTGGATCGTCGAGGACTACCTGTGGTTCGTCATCAACCCGGCCTTCGGCTGGCGCCGCTTCAAGCAGGAACTCGTGCCCTGGCATAAGCACTGGGCGTTCGGCGCGCCGGTCGACTACTGGATATTCGGCGCCATCAGCCTGCTGCTGTTCTGGTACGGCGCCTGAGCCAGCACGCCCAGGTCGAGCGCGTGCCGGATCCGGCAGCACAGCTCGGCCGAGCTGCGTGAGATCAGCTCGTGCGGGATCTCGAACTTGGTCGTCAGCCGGTCGTGGCATTCGAAGCCGTAGGAGACCATGAACGGGTGCATGCCGGTGCTGACCGCCGCCATGAAGTCCTTGTGTTCGTCGCCGCAGATGAAGGCGCGCGCCGGGTTGACGCCGAACTGTTCGCGCGTGGCGCGGAACTGGGCGGTCTTGGTCTCCTTGAGGGGAATGTGGACCAGGAAGTCGAGTTCGGCGATGTCGATGTCGTGGCGCAGGAATAGCTGGCGCAGGGTTTCCAGGGGTTCGATCGTGACGTTGCGCGTGACGATGCCGACCGTGATGTCGGGCGCGGCGATCAGCTCGCGGATCAGGTCGGCGATGCCGTCATAGAGCCGGGCCTCTTGGCGGTAGATGCCGGTGAGGGTGTCGATCAGCTGGGCGCGGCTGTTCTTGCGCAGGTTCTTGCGGATGATCGAGGGGAATTCCTTCAGCCCGCCCATGTACTTGAGCAGCTTGTGCCGCTTCTGGAACCGGGTCTCGTCGCCGATCACCAGTCCATGGTGGGAGAATGCCGCTTCGATGGCGGAGAAGGCATCGATGGTGGTGCCGTCCGCATCGAGGATCAAGAGCTTCTTGTCGCTTTTGTACATGATGTCTGCGCATCCGGGTAGCGTTGGCCGGTCCGGCGTGAACACATGCCGGAGCTCACTTTTGACCATCATCCGCCCACGTAATGACAGGCGTGTGACAAAACGGCGGATGTTCGCCGTTTGCGATGCGCGACGTGAGGATGCAGGCTTGACTGAGGTTTTCAGGACACAGCTTCATTCAAGCCTGCCTGCGGCTAGGCCTTGGCGGCCGGTTTCAGGCGAAAGCTGATGCCCATGCGATTGAACGCGTTCATGGCGGCGATGGCGATCGTCAGGTCGACCAGGTCCCTGGAATCGAATGCTTTCGAGGCTGCGGCATAGGCTTCGTCGGACGCATGGGTTTCACTGACGCGGGTAACTTCTTCGGCCCAGGCCAGCGCCGCCCGTTCCTGGTCCGAGAACAGGTAGGCCGCTTCGTGCCAGACCGGGACCAGAACCAGCTTGTCGACCGACACGCCTTCCTTGACCAGGTCGCGCGAGTGCAGGTCGATGCAATATGCGCAGCCGTTGATTTGCGACACCCGCAGGAAGACGAGGTGGATCAGTGGGGAGGGAAGATTGGTGTTCTTCGTGACGTAGTGATGGACGCCGCCCAGCGCTTGGGCGCCTTCAGGCGAGGCCTGGATCCAGTTTTCGCGATTCATTTGTCTTGTTTCCTCAGGTTGAACGAGTCGATGCCGGCGAACAGGCCGGCTGCCTGGTAGACGAGCGAGGCGACGGTTGTGTGACATCGCGCGCAAAAAATCAATCGGCCGAGGCGTATTTTCTTGAATCGGTACACTGTCTTGCATCGATGACAAGCACCGGAACCAGCATGCGCTATATGGATTTCAGTTCGTGGCAAGGCGCGATGACGACGATCATCGGGCTTGCCGTGTTTACCTTGCTGGGGGTGGGCATCCGCATCCTCATGATTCAGACCATCCAGCAGCGCCGCGAGCGCATGAACCGCCAGATCAACGAGCGCCTGAAAACCCTGATCGCCGCCTACCGCACCCTGGGCGGCTCGTTCACCGGGCAGCTGACGGTCGATCCGACGCATCTGCGCGACCTGCGCGAGCGGGCCGGATCGGGCGAAGAGGGGGGAAGTGATGGAACCGCGAGCTCGGACCGCTCACGCCGCATCCGCGATGCCGTCGAAGCCGCGCTGGCGGACATCCTGCTGCTTGGCACCGAAGAGCACTGCCGGCTGGCGGCGCAGGCGGCGGCCGACCTTGCGGCGGGGCGGCCGATTCATACGGCGGAGCTGGTCGTCAGCCTGCGCACCTTCATTCGCGCGGCGCTGGATCTTGATCCGATGCCGGATGAGGTGATGATTCCGCTGCAAGGACCGACGCGCACGCAGGGTGGTGGCGGTCGTGCGAAAGGCGAGGCCGGCGGCGGTGGAAACCGGGGCGGCGGCATGGACGGCGGCGGCGGGGGCATGCCCATCCCCGCCGGACTTGGGCACAAGGATGGCGCCTAGTTACGCCCCTTCGAGCAAGGGCAAAGGCGTCACCGTCACCTGGACCTCGAGTTCCTGCTTGCCTCCCCCGAGCACGATGCCGCGCAACGGGGTCACGTCGCTGAAGTCGCGGCCCCAACCCAGCGTGATGTGTTCATGCTGCACCAGGCAGCGGTTGGTCGGATCGAAATCGACCCAGCCCAGCGCCGGGCAGAACACCGACACCCAGGCGTGCGAAGCGTCGGCGCCGATCAACCGCGGCTTGCCTTCGGGGGGATGGGTCAGGATGTAGCCGCTGACATAGCGCGCGGGCAGGCCGATGCTGCGCAGGCAGCCGATCATCAGCTGGGCGAAATCCTGGCAGACCCCGCGCCGGCCGCGCAATACCTGATCGAGCGGGGTCGAGATCTCGGTCGCCTTGGCATCGAACTCGAAGTCGTCGAAGATCCTGTGCGTCAGGTCCAGCGCAGCATCGAGCTGCGGCCGGCCGGGGGTGTAACTGGCACGGGCATAGGCTTCCAGCTCCGGGAAGCTCTTGACGTGGGGCGAGGTGTACAGATAGCGGCAGGCTTCGAGCGTCGCGGCGCTTTTTTCCTTGCCCATCATGTCGCGCACGCACTCCCAGGGCAGCGTGGCGGCGATCTGCGCCAGGGTGTAGCGTGCGCGCAGCGAGACCGTCGATTCGGCATGCACCAGCAGGCTGTCGTGCGGCACGGCCAGCGCCACGTGGCGGGTGATGTTGCCGAAGTAATCGACGCCATCCTTGCCGTCATTGACGGCCGGGTCGAGCCAGATCAGGTGCGATTCGGTCTGCTGGCAGGCGAAGGAGCGGGGCGTCAGGTGCAGGAATTGCTGCGACAGGGTCACCGTGCTGCTGTATCGGTAGCGGGTTTCATGCACCACGCGATAGCGCGCGCATACGCCGTTCGCCGCGAAATCGATCATGACGTGCGGTTCCTTTGGCGGCCGTTGTCGGTATAGCTGAAAAATTGCACGCTGATCTGCTCGGACAGGGCCGCACTGGCGCGCCCGATCCGGTCGAGCAAACCGCCGAGCAGGGGATTGCCGTGCTTCAGGTCGGTGTCCGGAGCGAGCGCGAGCAGCTCCGTTTTCAGGGGCGCCAGCATATGCGTGCCGCAAGGACCGTTGGTCTGTTCGATCTTTCCCAGCGTGCCCAGGATGCCGTTGAGCTGGAAGACGATCGAGCGCGGATTGGTCTCGTCGAGCAGCAGCAGGTCGAGCACCGGCAGCCATTCGGGCTGGGCCCGGTAGCGGGCCCGGTAGGTGATGATGCTGTCGGATAGCTCCAGCAGCCAGTCGAGGTTGCCGCTCCCGTCCATCGCGAGCGCGCGCTGCAGCACCACGCTCTGGAATTGCAGGCGCTCCAGGCGGCGTCCGATCGACATGAAACGCCAGCCAAGATCGCGCGTCATGCCATCGAGGGCGAAGCCGGCCAGTGTCATCAGCGCGGCGGCGGCATCGTCGAGGATCGTCATGACCCCCGACTGCGAAGGCCGCTCGCCGGCGGCGGCGGCGGGCTGCACCATCCGGTTCAGTGCACGCCAGTTGTCGACCGAGAAGCGTTCGTGCAGCAGCCCGGCGAGCCGGTGCAACTGCTGCTGCTGGCGGGCCAGGCCGGGGACCGTGGGCGAGACGACCGCCGTCAGCAGGGCCGACTCGATCTCGGCATCGGTGAAGATGGGACCGGCCTGGCTGGCGCCGGGGCCGGCCGGCTTCTTGCCTTCGTCGAGCAGGCCGAACCAGATGCACAGCGCCTCGACGGTCGGCCATTCCGCGCCGCGCTGGTCGAAACGGACGTTGAACAAGAAATCGAGCGCGACCCGCAGCAGGCGGCAGATATTGTCGGTGCGTTCCGCATGGCGTCCGAACCACAGCAGGTTTTCCGCCACGCGGCTAGACAGGTTGGTGTCTTCCCGCACCAGGTCGCGGCCCGAGATGCTGCGCTGCTGCAGGCGGTGCACTTCGACCCTGGCGCGCGCCTGGACCCAGGTGTCCTTGCTGGATCCGCCCATCTGCATCGTCAGCACCCGCGCATCCGGTCCGGTAGCCACCCGGGTCAGGCCGCCGGGCATCACCACATAGCCGTTCGGGGTGGCGCAGGCAAACACCCGCAGGCCGACGGCGCGCGCCTCGAGGCCAGGCGCCGGCCCGTCCCGCCATACCGGCGATTGCGACAGCCGCACCAGTTCCTGGGCAATGTAATCGTTGGGATTGGCGCGCATCCTGGCGACGAAGGCCGCGCGCGCCTCGCCATCGAGGTCCTGGCCAAACAGCGCAGCCTGCGGACGCTGTGAAAAGCTGGGCTTGATGACCAGGCGATCGAGCCTGGCGATGACGGTGTCCAGCGCGCTCGGCTCGCCGCACCACCAGGTGGCCACCGACGGCATTTTCAGGGGCTCGCCCAGCAGGCGCTTCGATAGCGCCGGCAGGAAGCCGAGCAGGGCGCCCGATTCGAGCAGGCTCGAGCCGAGGCTGTTGGCGACCAGCACATTGCCGCGCATGGCGGCCTGGGTCAGGCCCGCCACGCCCAGCAGCGAGTGCTGCAGTTCGAGCGGATCGCACGATTCGTCGTCGACCCGGCGCATGATCACATGCACCCGGTGCAGGCCGGCCAGGGTCTTGAGGTACACCACCCCATCGCGCACCGTCAGGTCGCCGCCTTCGACCAGCGGCAGGCCGAGATAGCGCGCCAGGTAGGCCTGTTCGTAGTAGCTCTGGCTGCGCGGGCCTGGCGTGAGCAGCACGATCAGCGGCGCCTCGCCCTCGCGCAGCGGCGCGGGATGGTCGCCGGTCGCCGCGCACAAGCGCCCCCAGTGCACCAGGCTGTCGTGCATGGTGCGGAAGAACCTGCCGAGAGGCTGCACCTTCAGTTGGCGCAGCAGGTCGGGGAAGGTGGGGGCGATGATGGCGCGGTTTTCCAGCGCATAGCCGGCGCCGAACGGCGCCTGGGTGCGGTCGGCCATGACCCACCAGCGGCCATCCGGCGCGCGCGCGAGGTCGACCGCGTAGAAATGCAGGGCGACGTCGTCGTGGTGCCGCATGCCGTGGCAAGGGCGCAAGAAGCCGGCATGGCCGTCGACCAGCGCCGGCGGCAGCAGGCCCTCGTGCAGCATCTCCTGCTTGCCATACACATCGCCCAGAATCTTGTTGAGCAAGGTGGCGCGCTGGATCACGGCCGCCTCGATGCCGCTCCATTCCTCGTGCGGCAGGATCAGCGGCAGCACGTTCAGGTCCCATGGCCGCTGCTTGCCGTGGGCGTCGGCGGCCACGTTATAGGTCACGCCGTTCTCGCGCACCTGGCGCTGCACCATCTCGCGCCGCTGGCGCATCATGCCCGGCGCTTCCTGCTCCAGGTTGGCTAGCAGCGCACGCCAGTGGGCACGCGGCATCTTCGCCGCGTCGAGCATTTCATCGAAACCGTCCGGTGCGGCGAGATAATGGGCTAGTAACTGGTTGGACATGAAGGCAGCAATACGTTTGGTACGAAACAATAGGTCAAACCGGCTGCCAGCGCAAATCCAGCGTCATCGGGAAGCCCGGATTGGGCTCTTCCTTGCGTACCGTGAACGGGCCCGGCGTATGGCCATGCGGCCAGAACCGCGCAACCCGGCGCGCCTCGGCGGCGTTGGCATTGACCGGCGAGCCCGTTTCGTTGCGCCCGCCCGGATGCACCACATGATAGGTGCAGCCGCCGATCGAGCGGCCATTCCAGGTGTCGACCAGGTCGAAGACGAGCGGGGCCTGCACCTTGATGCTGGGGTGCAGCGCCGACCACGGGCTCCAGGCCCGGAAACGCACGCCGGCCACGTACTCGCCGGGCACGCCGGTCGGTTGCAAGGGCAGCATGCGGCCGTTGCAGGCCACCACGTGGCGGCCGTCGGTCAGGCCGGTGACCTTCAGCTGCATGCGCTCGACCGACGAATCGACATAGCGCGCGGTACCGCCGGCCGAGACTTCCTCGCCCAGCACATTCCACGGCTCGATCGCCTGGCGCAACTCCATCTCGACGCCCTCGTAGACGACGCTGCCGAAGCGCGGGAAGCGGAACTCGATGAAGGGATCGAACCAGCGGTCTTCGAAGGCATAGCCGGCCGCGCGCAGGTCGCGCGCGACGTCGCGGATATCCTGGGCGACGAAATGCGGCAGCATCCAGCGGTCGTGCAGGGCGGTGCCCCAGTGCACCAGACGGGCCTGGCAGGGCTGTTTCCAGAAGCGCGCCACCAGCGCGCGCAGCAACAGCATCTGCAGCAGGCTCATGCGTTCGTGCGGCGGCATCTCGAAGGCGCGGAATTCGACCAGACCCAGGCGGCCGGTCGGGCCGTCCGGCGAATACAGCTTGTCGATCGAAAATTCGGCGCGGTGCGTATTGCCGGTCAGGTCGACCAGCAGGTTGCGCAGCAGGCGGTCGACCATCCACGGCTTGTCGCCCGGGTGCAGGGTGGGCAGCACCTGGTCCATTTGCTGGAAGGCGATCGCCAGCTCGTACAGATTGTCGTCGCGCGCCTCGTCGACCCGCGGCGCCTGGCTGGTCGGCCCGATGAAGGTGCCCGAGAACAGGTAGGACAGGGCCGGATGCACCTGCCAATAGGTGATCAGGCTCTTGAGCAGGTCGGGCCGGCGCAGCATCGGGCTGTCGTCGACGCTGGCGCCGCCCAGGGTGGCGTGGTTGCCGCCGCCGGTGCCTGTGTGGCGGCCATCGTGCATGAATTTCTCGGTGCCCAGGCGCGTCAGGCGTGCTTCCTGGTACAGGGTCGTCACGTTGTGCACCAGCTCATTCCAGGTGGCGGCCGGATGGATATTGACTTCGATGACGCCAGGGTCGGGCGTGACGCTGAGCAACTTGATGCGCGGGTCGCGCGGCGGTGCATAGCCTTCGATCCGCAGCTTCATCTTGAGCCTGGCGGCAGTGGTTTCGACCGCACTGACCAGCGCCAGGTAATCCTCGATGCGCTTTTGCGGCGGCATGAACACATACAGGCGCCCGGCGCGCACTTCGACGCACAGCGCGGTGTGGATCACGTCGCGCGCGGCCGGTTCGGCTGGCGCGGCCGGCGTAACCGGTTTGCCGGCCCTGGCGGCCTTGTCCGCCGATTTGCCGGCGGCCAGACCCAGCACCGGGCGCCGGTCCTTCTTCACGGCCGGCAAGGCGGCGCGCGGCGCGAACGGATCGACATCGAACCCGGGATCGCGTTCTTCGGGCAGCACCCACGGCAGCGTGGCCAGCGGCAGGCGCAGGCCGATCGGCGAATCGCCCTCGAGCAGGTACAGGTTTTCGCGCCGCAGCGGCCAGGGCGAGGTGCGCCAGCTGGTGCCGAGCATGACGGCCGGGTCGTATTCCTTCGCCTGCAGCGGCAGCACATAGCCGGCCACCTGGCCCAGGCCGCGCTCGAGCAGGCGCGCCAGCCGGCGCCGTTCCTCCGGCGCCTTGAGGTCGGCTTGCAAGGGATCGAGGTTGCGCGGCAGCGCCTGCTCGCGCTGGGCCTGCAGCAGCACGTCTTCATAGGCCGCGATGGCGCTGCCCGCCGGCAGGCCGAGCGACTTGACCAGCTCGACGATGAAGTGGCCGGCTTCCTCGCTGCCATAGCCATCGTCGATATATTCGTCCGAGAACAGGGACGGATCGAGCCATATTGGCTGGCCGTCGACGCGCCAGAAGATATTCAGGGCCCAGCGCGGCAGCGGCTCGCCCGGATACCATTTGCCCTGGCCATAGTGCAGCATGCCGCCCGGCGCGAAGTGGTTTTTCAGCCGGTGCATCAGATTGCCGGCCAGTTCGCGCTTCTTGTCGCCGTGTGCCAGGGTATTCCATTCCGGTCCGTCCATATCGTCGATCGAGACGAAGGTGGGCTCGCCGCCCTGGGTCAGGCGCACGTCCTGGGCCAGCAGATCGGCATCGACCTGCTGGCCGAGACGGTCGATGGCCTGCCAGTCGGTTTCCGTGTACGGCTTGCTTACGCGCGGGTCTTCATGGATGCGGGTGACCGTCATCTCGTGGATGAAGGTGACCTCGGCCTGGTCGCTGAAGCCCGTCACCGGCGCCGCCGACGAGGGTAGCGCGGTGCAGGCCAGCGGGATATGGCCTTCGCCCGCCAGCATGCCCGAGGTCGGATCGAGTCCGATCCAGCCGGCGCCGGGAATGTACACCTCGGTCCAGGCATGCAGGTCGGTGAAGTCTTCGAGGGGGCCGCTCGGACCGTCGAGTGCTTCCTGGTCGGCGCGCAGCTGGATCAGGTAGCCCGAGACGAAGCGCGCCGCCAGCCCCATTTCGCGCAGGATCTGCACCAGCAGCCAGCCGGTGTCGCGGCATGAGCCGGAACACTTTTCCAGTGTGTCTTCCGGCGTCTGCACGCCAGGCTCCATCCGCAACAGGTAGGCGATATCGCGCTGCAGGCGCTGGTTGATCGCCACCAGGAAGTCGTTGGTATTCATCGGCTGCGCCAGCAGCTCGCGCCGCGCCGCCTCCACCCAGGCCAGCAGGCGGGGACCGGGCGGCTCGGCCTGGGCATACGCGCTCAGCTCCGCCTTGAGTTGCGCCGGATAGGCGAAGGGGAAATTCTCGGCATAGCTCTCGATGAAGAAATCGAAGGGATTGATGACGGTCATGTCCGCAATCAGGTCGACCGTGAACTCGAGTGTGTCCGTTTTTTCCGGGAACACGAAACGGCCGATGTAATTGCCGTATGGGTCTTGCTGCCAGTTGATGAAATGCTCTTGTGGCAGCACCGACAGCGAATACGACAGGATCGGCGTGCGCGCATGCGGGGCCGGACGCAGGCGCACCTCATGCGGCGAGAGGGCGACTTGCCGGTCATAACGGTAGCTGGTCTTGTGGTGCAGCGCGATCCGGATAGCCATGCGGGAATGCCTTTATAGGGGTGGTCACGAACGATACCAGCACATCGATATATTCCTGTTTCAACTGTGCACAAGCATGATTCATACCCGCAATATAATTCGCTGGTGCGGCGCCGCCGAGCTGGCACGTTTCTTGATTGCACCTATGCCACTGGAGGATCCGATGCCGAAATTTTACGATGAAATGTATTCCTCTGCGGCAACAGCAAGGCCTCACTACGACGCCTTCGCGCGCTGGCTTGCCTTGCAGTCGCCGCAACTGATCGCGCAAAAGCGGGCCGAGGCCGAGCTGACCTTCCAGCGGGTGGGCATCACCTTCGCCGTCTACGGCGACAATGCCGGCAAGGAGCGGCTGATCCCCTTCGACATCATCCCGCGCGTGATCGACGCCGCCGAGTGGGCCAAGCTGCAGGCCGGCCTGGTGCAGCGGGTGACCGCACTGAACCGTTTCCTGCACGACGTCTACCATGACCAGGATATCCTGCAGGCGGGCATCATCCCGCCCGAACAGATCCTGAACAATGCGCAGTACCGGCCCGCCATGAAGGGCGTCAGGGTGCCTTCGAATATCTACGCCCATATCGCCGGGGTCGACATCGTGCGCGCGGGCGAGGGCGAGTTCTACGTCCTGGAAGACAATCTGCGGGTGCCTTCCGGCGTGTCCTACATGCTGGAAAACCGCAAGATGATGATGCGGCTGTTCCCCGCGCTGTTCGCGAGCAACCGCGTGGCGCCGGTCGAGCACTATCCCGACCTGCTGCTCGATAACCTGCGCACCGTGGCGCCGCACGGCCTCGACGATCCGACCGTGGTCGTGCTCACGCCGGGCATGCATAACTCTGCCTATTTCGAACACGCCTTCCTGGCCCAGCAGATGGGGGTGGCGCTGGTGCAGGGGCAAGACCTGTATGTCAGCGACGACACCGTCTATATGCGCACCACGCGCGGGCCGAAGCAGGTCGACGTCATCTATCGCCGCATCGACGACGACTACCTTGATCCACGCGCTTTCCGCGCCGAGTCCACCCTGGGCGTGCCGGGCCTGCTCGACGCGGTGCGTGCCGGACGGGTCGGCCTGGCCAATGCCATCGGTACCGGGGTGGCCGACGACAAGTCGATCTATCCCTATGTGCCGGACATGATCGAGTTCTACCTGGGCGAAAAACCGATCCTGAACAACGTGCCGACTTACCAGTGCCGGAAGAAAGAAGATCTCGCGTACACCCTGTCGCGGCTGCCCGAGCTGGTGGTCAAGGAAGTGCACGGCGCGGGCGGCTACGGCATGCTGGTCGGGCCGGCCTCGACCCACGCCGAGATCGAGGCCTTCCGCGAGCGCCTGGTGGCCAACCCGGACGGCTATATCGCCCAGCCCACGCTGGCCTTGTCGGCTTGCCCGACCTATGTCGAAGCGGGCATCGCGCCGCGCCACATCGACCTGCGTCCCTTCGTCTTGTCGGGCAAGACCGTGTCGATGGTGCCGGGCGGCCTGACCCGGGTGGCGCTGCAGGAAGGTTCGCTGGTGGTCAATTCGTCGCAGGGCGGCGGCACCAAGGACACCTGGATTTTGGAGAACTAGCATGTTGAGCCGCACCGCAGATCATTTGTTCTGGATGGCCCGCTACACCGAGCGGGCCGAAAACACGGCCCGCATGCTCGATGTCCGGGTCCAGTATTCGCTGATGCCGCAGTCGGCGCAGGCCGAGCAAAAGGGCTGGCGCAGCATGCTGGGCGTGTCCGAGCTGGAGGCGCAGTTCGAGGCCAAGTACCCCGCGCTGACGCAAGCGAACGTGATCGACTTCATGGTCCGCGATCCGGACAACCCGTCCTCGATCACCAGCTGCCTGCGCGCATCCCGCGAGAACGCGCGCGCCGTGCGCGGCTCCCTGACCACCGAGGTATGGGAAACCGAGAACACGACCTGGCTGATGCTGCAGCAGCATCTCGGCAAGCGCACCTTCGAGCACGATCCCGGCCAGTTCCTGGAATGGGTCAAGTACCGCTCGCACCTGTCGCGCGGCGTCACGCTGGGCACCATGCTCCAGGACGAGGCGTTCAACTTCATCCGCCTCGGCACCTTCCTGGAACGGGCCGACAACACGGCGCGCATCCTCGACGTCAAGTTCAGGTTCGGAGCGCACGATGCGGTCCAGGCCGGGACGCAGGCGGAGTTCTACCAGCTTGCGGCGCTGCTGCGCTCGGTGTCCGCCTTCGAGACCTACCGCAAGGTCTATCGGGACGCCATCACCTCGAAGCGCGTGGCCGAGCTATTGATCCTGCAAGAGAAAATGCCGCGCTCGCTGGTGGCGTGCATCGCCGCGGTGGTGGCCAACCTGAAGGACGTGCGCAATGCGCAGTCGCACGATACCGAGCGCCTGGCCATGGAACTGTACGCCATGCTGCAGTCGGCCCCGATCGGCGACATCCTCGAAGAAGGCTTGCACGCCTTCCTGACCCGCTTCCTGGCGTCGGTCGACGCACTGGGCAACGGCATCAGCCGCGACTTCCTGATCCCGATCGAGCCGGTTTCTTCCGAAGAAGGACAGACTCAATCCCAGACGCAGACCCTGGGCGGGATGACGCAAACCCAGACCCAGACGGCGTGACGGGATGCACCGGCATGGCGCGCGCCGCACCGTTTTGAGGAAAACGGCGGTGCGGGCTTCATGACGGTGCGTCGGCTCAGGCGCCCGGCGTGGCAGGCGCCGGCGTCGCGGCCGGCTTGACCGGCGCCGTCGCTTGCTTGATCTGGGCGCGCACGACGCGGTGCACGAAGTGCAGCTTTTCCAGTACCGGTGGGCTGAGCGTGAACGGATAGGAGTCCGGCATCCCGATGCTGCGATTCAGGCTGTTGAGCACATAAGTCAGCGCGAACCAGTCGCTCAGGGTATCGTCGAACGCGTCCGTCCTGGTCGGCAAGGTGATGCCGTCGAGCGCCGGCTCGTCGGCCTTGCGCGGCTTGAGCTGCAGGCCGCAGGAGTGCGCCGTCTCCAGCGTATCGATCATATGGAGGTAGTGGGCCCAGGTCTCGGCCCAGTCTTCCCATGGGTGCGAGCTGGCATAGCTGCTCACGAAGCGCTCCGCCCAGTCGTCGGCCGGCCCGTTCTCATAGTGACGCTTCAGGCTCTCGCCGTAATCCTGGCGCTCGTCGCCGAACAGGGAGCGGTATTCGTCGATCCACGGGCTATTGGCCACCAGGCGGTCGAAATAGTAATGGCCGCTTTCGTGACGGAAATGGCCCAGCAGCGTGCGATAGCGCTCGTGCATCTGCTCGCGCGTGCGTTCGCGCTCGGCCGGATCGGCTTCGGCGATGTTCAGGGTGATCACGCCGTCGGCATGGCCGGTCATCACGCACTGGTCCGTCACGCCGTCTTCCAGGAACTGGAATGCAAGGCCGGTCTCCGGCTCGTTTTCCTTCGACGCCGGGGTGAGGTTCAGCGTCGCCAGCGAAAACAGCAGACGGCGCTTGGCCGCTTCGAGACGCGCCCACAGGATGCGGTTTTTTTCGGAGGTCAGCGCCGGGATGATCACGGTCAGCTGGCACGAGGCACATAAATCGTGAGGGTCATCCGCAGGCAGCATCCAGTTGCATACATTGTGCTGAACATAGTTGCTGCATTGTTTATAGACCTTGCCGGCGTCGGTGCGGTTCAGGCTGCGCCACAGGCCCTCCTCGGTCTGCTCGAAGCTGTTGACGCTGCGCGTGGCCGGCTGGTAGCCGAGCGTGCTGTCGCAGTTGAAGCAGAGGGTGTTTTCAAAAAAAATCTGTTGTGAGCACTTGTCGCAGTGAAAGGTTTTCATGGCAGAAATAAGAGTGGGCTGACGGGCGTATTCGATATTAATAATCTAACAGCAAAACCGATCCCGGCAGGCACGTGTCAGACAACGCCGCATATCGTGCGCGCGTGCGACGAGCTTGCTGCAATGAGCAGTGCGGACACAACGATGGCGAGTTCCGGCCGCTGGCGCCGTTTCTGCGGCGCCAGCGAAGCCGCAGCGGGTCAGCCGGCCGCAGCTGCAGCGGACGCCGGCCGAATATTCTGATTGGTACGGAACAGATTGTCCGGGTCGTAGGTCGCCTTGATCTGCGCCAGGCGCGCATAGTTGGCGCCATACGCATCGGACGTACGCTCGCCTTCGTCCTGCGGCATGAAGTTGACATAGACGCCGCCGCTCGCATACGGCGTGGCATCCGCAAAGAAATCGCGTGCCCAGGCAATGCAACGTTCGTCGTCGGCCGGATCGTCCCAGCGCGTGTGCACGTTCATCACGTACAGCGCGTCGCGGTGCGGATAGGCGGTCGCCTGCGGCGGCGGCGCCCCGGCCTGGCCGCCCAACAGACCAAGAAAGATTTCGCACTGCGAGGTGGGCAGGTTGCCGGCATAGCGCATGACGACATCGATGGCCCCGTCGCTCAGTTGCGCGAAATTATGCGATTTCCAGTAGTTGCGCGCGCCTGGCGTGAGCATCGGATCGAAGATCTGCTGCCAGGCCGCATAGGGCATGGGGCCGACATGCATGCCCAGCGGTTCGCCCAGCTTGGCCATGCGCGCGATGCCGGCGTCCACGGCGTCGCTCGGCGATGGGGAAAACACCGGCAGCACCAGCACGTCCTGGCCATGCACTTGCGGCGCCAGGAACGGCAATGGCGGGGCCTTGCGCAGGACGGCCCAGACCGTGAGGTCGGGCGCCATGGTAGCGACGGCATCGCGGTATTGCTGCAACACCGACCGGGCCTGGTCAAACGGATAGACGATCAGCCCGGCCTTGATGTGCGGGCCCACCGGGTGCAGGGCGAACTCGAAACGCGTGACCACGCCAAAATTGCCGCCGCCGCCACGAATGGCCCAGAACAGGTCGGGATGCTCGGTCGCGCTCACCTGCAGGCGCCCGGCGTCGGCAGTAACCATCTCGGAGGACAGCAGATTGTCGGCCGCCAGGCCCAGCGTGCGGCTGAGCCAGCCGAAGCCGCCACCCAGGGTCAGGCCCGCCACGCCGGTGGTGGAGTTGATGCCCAGCGGCGTCGCCAATCCGTAGGCCTGGGCTTCGTGGTCGAAGTCGCGCAGGGTGGCGCCGCCTTCCACCCAGGCGCGGCGTCGCTCCGGATCGACCTGCACCGACTTCATGCGCGACAGGTCGATCACCAGCCCGTCATCGCACAGCGCGCTGCCGGCGATATTGTGGCCGCCGCCACGCACGGCCAGCCGCAGCTGGTGGTTGCGCGCATAGGCCAGCGACGCGCGTACGTCGGCCGTGCCGGCGCAGCGCACGATGATGGCCGGATGCCGGTCGATCATCGCATTCCAGACGGCACGGGCATCGTCGTAGCCCGGATCATTGGCCTGGAGGATTTCTCCTCGTATTACACCCCGTAACTCATTGAACTGCCCATTCGTCAACGTGTTCATGACGCACCTCGCAGATGGTTGGTTCGACGCCTCGCTTCATGATAGGAAGGCGATGTGCGTTGACGCAAGCTCATGAGATGGAAATAGAGCGCAGGAATAGGAACTGGAGAATCGACAACGTCGGGCCATGGAAGAGGCCATTGGTCCAGCACAAACGGCGGCGCAAGTGCGAGCTGCGACATACCGTGCGCATCGGCTGCAACGCATGATGGAGCCCCTTCCCGGCGCCATCCATGGCGACCGGCCCGACGTACCACTTTTAATGGAGACATGCATGCGTATCGCTCGAAGAAACGATGTGTCGACCGGCAGCCCGATATCGGGGCTGTCCCGCCTGGCCTTGCTGGTGGTCGCGATGTGGACATCCGCAACGGCGCTTGCGCAGCCGGCGTCAGGCGAGGTGGATGGAAAAAATGGCACGCAGCGCACGAGCTACCGCGTAATCAACCTCGGCCCCGGCACGATCGCGACCTACCCCGACATCAACGCCGCCGGCCAGGTGGCATTCTCGATGGTGAACGGCGGGCGCACGACGGGTTTCTTCTTTGACGGCGCCGCGATAAAAAACATCGGCTCGCTGGGCGGCGGCATCACGTATGCGAACGACCTGAACGAGGCCGGCCAGATCGCCGGCACCTCGATCAACGAACAGGGCGTCGAGAACGCCTTCGTCTGGAGCACGGGTGGCGGCATGCTCGACATCCGCGCCGAACCGGGCCGGGGCCGCTCGTATGGCTGGGCCATCAACAACCGCGGCGTCGTCACTGGCTCATTCGGCGACTCGGCGCGTCCGTTCCGCTGGAGTCACGCCGGCGGCGTGGAAGACCTGGGCGTCACGCCGGCCTTCCAGCAACCTGCCGGCCGCGTACTCAACGACGCCGGCCTGATCGCGGGCGTGACCACGATCGACGACGAATTCACGCGCGTGTTCGCCTGGACGCGTGCGAGCGGCCTGGTCGACATCGACACGCTGGGCAGCGTCGAATCTTCGCCTGTGGCCGTAGGCGCCGGGGGCGAGGTGGCGGGCAATCGCCTGGCTTCCTGGGACGATGGCGGCGATCGCCCCTTCCTGTGGACGCGCGCCACCGGCATGGTCGACCTCGGGATCGGCCGCGGCACCACGGCCTGGGTCAATGCGATGACGCCGGGCCTGCACATCGCCGGCGGCATCGGTTTTGCCGACGGACGCCAGCGTGCGATGTCATGGACACGGCGCAGCGGCATGCGCGAACTCGGCACCCTGGGAGGCAGGACCTCGGTCGCGCGCGGCGTCAATGCAAAGGGGCAGATCGTCGGCTTTGCCGAGGACAAGGCCGGCGCCATGCGCGCCTTCGTCTGGACCGCGGGCAGCGGCATGCTGGACCTGAATTGGCGCCTGCGGCGCGTGCCGCCGACGCTGGTGCTTGAACACGCGATGGCGATCAACGAGCGGGGTGAAATCGTGGCCAGTTCGAATGCCGGACTGGTATTACTCAGGCCGAATGATGGGCGCAAAGCCGGACCCACGGTCGGGCCGATTGTCGCAGCACGCACGATCGAGGTCGGTGCGCCGCTGCAGGCGTCGGTGTCGTTCGTGGATGGCGACCAGGTCGGCACGCGCGGCGTGGATTGGTCGTGGGGAGACGGCAGTGGTGGGGCGGCGCGCCGGATCGACGAGCGCGGCGGCGTGGCCAGCGCGCGCGCCAGCCACAGTTTCTCGGCGCCGGGGAACTACACGGTGACGGCCACGGTGGTCGGCCGGGATGGCCGTCGCACCGTGGTCAGCCAGGAGGTGGAAGTGACTGCGCCGTAGGAGGCAATCAACCCTTCTTCTGGGCCGCGATCCAGCGGTCGGTCGCCGCTTCGAGCACGTCGAGCGGCACCGCGCCGTGCGACAGCACCTCGTTATGGAAGGCGCGCAGGTCGAAGTCCTTGCCCAAGGTCTTCTCGGCGCGCGTACGCAGTTCGCGCAGCTTCAGTTCACCGATCTTGTAGCTCAGGGCCTGGCCCGGAATCGCGATATAGCGCTCGACTTCCTGCACCGCCGTCACTTCGTTCTGCGGCACGTTGTCCATGAAGTAGGCGATCGCCTGTTCGCGCGTCCAGCCTTTCGAGTGGATGCCGGTATCGACCACCAGGCGCACGCCGCGCCAGATTTCGGCGGTCAGGCGGCCCACCCACTGCCATGGGTCGTTGTACATGCCGATTTCCTGGCCCAGCATTTCGCTGTACAGGCCCCAGCCTTCCGAGAAGGCGGTGCTGCCGCCGAAGCGGCGGAAGGCCGGCAGGCCAGTGGTTTCCTGCGCCAGGCTGCGCTCGAAGTGGTGGCCGGGAATGGCTTCATGCAGGAAGAAGGCGGTGGTCGTGAAGTTGGTGCGGGTCTCCGGCTTGTAGGCGTTGAAGTAGAAGACGCCCGGACGCTTGCCGTCGACCGAACCGCGCTGGTAAGAGGCCGGGGCCGCGCTCACCTCGCGGAAGGCTTCCACCGGACGGATCTCGAACGGCGCCTTGGGCACGCGCGCGAACAGCTGGTCGACCTTGGCCTCGACGCGCGGACGCATCGCCTCGTAGGCCGCCTGGATCTCTTCACGCGACTTGAAGCGCAGCTCGGGCGCGGTATTGAGGTGATTGAAGAATTCCTTCAGCGTGCCCTGGAAGCCGACTTTGACCTTGGCTTCCTCGAACTGGGCGCGGATGCGCGCGACTTCGCGCAGGCCGATCTCGTGGATTTCCTCCGGCGTCTGATCGGTGGTGGTCGAGCGGCGCGCGAGGAAGGCATACCACTCCTTGCCGCCTGGCAGAGAGCCGATGCCGGCCGTGTCGCGGCCCGCAGGCAGGTAGGTATCCTTCATGAAGGCCAGCAGCTTGCGGTTAGCCGGCGCCAGCTGTTCGCGCACCATCTTGCCGTAGGCTGCAGTCAGGCGTGCCTTGTCGGCGGCGCTGAAGGACGCCGGGAATTTCTTCGTCGGCCCCATATAGGTGCTGGTGTCGAGATTGTCGCTGCCGACGTTCTCGAGCTGCGGCAGCACGCGCTGGATCAGCGCCTTCGGCATCACGATGCCCTGCTTGATGCCGGCGCGCATATTGGCAATGCTGTCGTCGACGGCCGGCGCGTAGCCGGCGGCGCGCTTGAGCCAGTTCTCGTAATCCTGCACGGTCTGGAACGGCTGCGTCGAGGCGCCGGAACCCAGTTGGGCCATCAACAGATGCAGGCCCGAGAACTGATCCACCGGCACCAGGTCGGACGGGAAGCGCAGGCTGTCGAGGTCTTGCTGCAGGCGGTAGCGCAGCAGGTCATAGCTGATGCGGTCTTCCGAGGGCAGCGGCGCCGGATCGAACTTGTCGCTGCTGGCGAGGTATTTTTCGGCCAGCGCGCGGGTCTGCTTGCGGCTCTCGGCCGACGAGGTCGGGCCGAAGCGGTCGTTGTAGCGATGGTCGCCATTGAAGGTGGCGGCGATCGGGTTTTCGCGCAGGTAGTCTTCCCAGTAGTCGCTATACAACTGGTTCATCTTTTCCGGCGTGGCCGGCGTCTTGACTTGGGCGACGGCGGGGAGGGCGGCGAATAGCGCAGTGCACAGCGCCGTGCGCAGCGCAGTGCGTAGGGTATTGGGGAGCGAGCGGGTCATGTCTTCTCTAGGTGGTCAGGGCAATGTAAGAATAGCATGATGGTCCAGGTGCAATACAAGAGGCAGACTGCTCGCCGCAGAAACCCTTGCAGCCCGATTGTCCAGTGGTAAGCTATTGATGTTGTCATACCAACCCAGAGGGATTCCATGAAACCGCTGTTCTCCTCCGATGACGAAGCGAAGGCCGCGTCGACGACCCCCGTGACGCCTGCCGCCGGTCTGCCGCCCTTGCTGGATCCGTCCATCACGCCGGACGCGCTGCCGGCACTGCGGCCGGAGGCGAGCGCAGCACCGGTGATCCCCGTCGACCTCACCGGCATCGACGACAAGGCCATCGAGACCCTGGGCAGCGCCGCTGGCCCGGGTGTGGCGAAGGTGTCGGCCAAGCTGCTGGGCACCGTGCGCGCCTCGGACGCGGACGTCTTCGGCACGCAGCTGAACGAACTGATCGCCACCTCGAAGGGGCTGGACCCGGCCAAGCTCAAATCGGGCGGCCTGCTGTCGCGCGTGTCGAACATGTTCGGCTCGGTGAAGGAAAAGATGCTGTCGCAATACCAGGTGGTCGAGTCGCGCATGGATACCCTGGTGTCCGAGATGACGCGCCACGCCAATGTGCACCGGGCGCGCATCCACGATTTCGACGAGATGTACAAGGGTCTCGAGATCTACTATCAAGGCCTGGATGCCGACGTGAAGAAGGGCGAGGCCTGGGCCGACCGCCTGCGCCAGGCGGTCGCGCAGCAAACCGCGGCGGCCAATGCCTTCGAGGCGCAGCAGGCGACGGAACTCAGGCGCCGTCTCGAGCGTCTCGAAAAACGCATCGACGACCTGCGCCGCGCGATGTTGATGGCCACGCAGATGGTGCCGCAGATCCGCCTGTCGCAAGACAATGCGCGCGCGTTGACCGACACCTTCACCGACATCGTCAACGTGTCGATCCCGGCCTGGCGCAATGTGTTCTCGCTCTACCTGCTGCAGCTGGAAGCCAAGCAGAGCGCGGCGGTTGCCAACGCCGCCTACGACGCCACCGACGCGGCCTTCCGCGCCCAGGCCGATATGCTGCTGGAAAATACCGAGACGGTCGCGCGCGCCAAGCAGCGCTCCATCGTCAGCCTTGAAACCGCGCAGCACGTGCAGACGCAGCTGGTGACCGCGTTCGACAAGCTCGAACAGATCTCGAACGAAGGCCAGCAACGCCGCCGCGACGAGCTGCCGAAACTGCAGGCGCTGGAGCAGGAGCTGATCGCCCGGTTCTCGCCAGGCGCGGCGTAATTTCAACTCACTATACAAGGAGAGCTCATGTCGACGACGCTCCAGACTGGCCACCGCATCAACCTCGAAAAATCCGCACCGGGCTTGAAGCGCGTACGGATCGGCCTCGGATGGAAGGTCAATGCGGCCGAGGGCCATGCCTTCGATCTCGACTCGTCGGTGTTCCTGTGCAAGAAGGACGTGGACGACCATCCGGTCATGATCAGCAACGCCCACTTCGTCTATTACAACCACACGACCTCGCCCGATGGCGCCGTGGTGCACTCGGGCGACAACCGCACGGGCGACAAGGATGGCGACGACGAAATCATCACCGTCGACCTGGGCAAGGTCGATGCGGCGGTGATGGAAATGCCGATCGTGGTCACCATCCACGATGCCGAAGTGCGCAAGCAGAACTTCGGCAGCGTCTCTGGCGCTTATGTGAAGGTGTACAACGCCGATACCGGCGAGACGATCGCTGAATACAACCTGAACGAAGACTACTCGGACAAGACCGCGCTGCAATTCGGTTCGCTGTACCGCAAGGATGGCGAGTGGCGCTTCCAGGCCGTTGGCGCGGGGTTCAAGCTGAACCTGGCGACGTTTATTCGCAAGCTGGGCGGCACTGTCTGAGCAGCGGTACGTTTTCTCTTCCTGAGCGCTAATGGCTTGCGCCGGCGGGTAGACCGATGACAGACCAGAAGCCCAAGGCATTCGACTTCGGCGATGCGCCAGAGCCGCCCTCCGATCCGGTCGACCGTCCGGCTGGGCCGCGGGCGTTCGATTTCGGCGACGAGCACGATGACCCGGCGACGCCAGACCGCAATAGTCCGCCCAGGGCGCTGTCCTTCGACGATGTTCCTGCGGTTCCGGCTGCGTCTGCCGTGACCAGGAAAACCGTGGCCCGGCCGCTGTTCGACAGCGAAGACCATCCGGCGGTGCGCGATGCGCTTGCCACCGTCCACGCCGAGTATCCGAATGTGTTCGTGCATTCGGAGCAGCGCCTGGCCATCCTGTTTCGCCGCATCTTGCCAGTGAGGCTGGCGCTGGTGACCGAGTGGGCCGAAGGGCCGCTGATGGAGCAGGCGGCGCTGCTCCAGCCCATCACCGAACTCGTGTTGAAATTCACGCAGATGGGCGTGCCGGCGCTGCTGGAAGCGGCGCTCGAGACCACCAAGGGGGCGCCGAGCATGTTCGGCCGGCTGTTCCGTCGCCCGACAACGCCTGCCGAGTACCGGCCGGTGCTGACGTCGTCGCGCACGCAGCTCATGCAGTTGATGGCCGACAGCGAGGTCGCCATGCGCAATCTGGAGGAATCGGCGAAGGGGCTGGGCTTGCACCTGCTCGTGCTGGCCGTGGTGTCGACACTCGTCGAGGATGCGCCGGATGCGGCCTTGCGCGATGCGCTCGTGCAGCGCCGCACCTTGATCCAGCAGGCGGTGCGCCAGGCGGAGTTGTCGGTGCTGCAGATGAAGCAGGTGCGGCAGCAGGCGGCGGATTTGATCGGGCAGGTGTCGTCGTTCTTGACCGTCACCTTGCCGGCGGTGGAAATGGCGCAGGCGCAGGGCGGGGCGCGCTAGGCGCCAGGCGCCCTGAAACAGGTGCGGCTGTTAGAATTTGCCATAGCCTCACTGCCCATTTTCAGGAGTACAGACATCCTACGTTTTCTCATCACTGCGGCAATCGGCAGGCCAAGATTGACGGCCGCCGTTGCGATATTCATGTTGGCCGCCTTGGCCGGGACGATGACCTATACGGGTTATCTCGTCATCGGGGTGGTGGCCGATTATCTCGGCACGGGCCGGATCGCGGCAGGGCTGCTGCTCGGCATTCTTTTCGCGAGATTTCCCTGGATAAGTCAGGGCAAGCTGCGCATTGTCGGCCTCTTGCCCAAGCCTGTCCGTCGACCGCTTATCGTGAGCATACTTGCACTGGGCCTGTTCACCTTCGTGGCGCGAGGCGACTACGTGCCTGCACTGTTTACCGGTGTCGCGACGGCGTTTGTCCTCGCTTACCCATGGCTGCGGCGAGCGATTGTCGATCGCATGTCTTCGTCTGTGTTCACATTCGCCGGCCAAAAGCGCCCCGAGCGCACCGACGATACGGTCATTGAAGGTGAATTCAGGGAACGGAAAGAATGAGCTCGATTGCTGCCGGCCACATGCGGAAAACCGCGTCGTAAGCACTCTCCTTGCGCGCAACGCGCTGGGCGCGGGTGCTACACTGCGCGCCTTACACTCCAAAGCCACTGCCATGACCAACAAACAACAGCCTCCAGCCAAACAGCCAGCCGGGGCATCCACCGGCCGAGTGGCAAATCCCTTCCTCGATGCCGAGTTCTACCACCGGATGCGCGACTACACCGAACGCGATGCCGCCTTCTCGAAAGAGTTGGCCGCCATCAATGAAAGCGGCGCGGGCAAGCAGAGCACCGACATGCGCACGGCGCCGTCGCTGCAATTGCTGCGTGCAGTCGTCAAGAAAGGGGTATCGCTGGATACCATGTTGGAACGGATCGTGCAGGGTGTGGAAATGGGCCTGTGGGAGCCGTGGCTGAGCAGCTTCGGCATCGAGATCCGCGGCGTCAATTACGCCAAGGGTGAGCAGCGCAACGCCCGCCTGGCGCTCGACATGAGCCTGGCGTGCAAGGTCAATTCCGTGTTCGCCAACGCAGGCATCACCAACTGGCGCAGCCTGGTGGCCGAGGACTGCGCCCAGATCAAGATCGACAAGCCGACCGTCAGTTCCGGCGCCAAGCTGTACGCCATCTTCTATCTGGATGCGCCAGGGAAGTGACTAGCTAAATCAGCAGCTGAGCCCAGGGTGACATCGAAGCACCGACACACGAATTTGCGATCTTCTGCTTTGGCAAGCGGGCGACCAGTCCGTACCAGCATTACTCAGATCACTGGCTGACGGGAAGCTTCCAGCCCGGCCTGATGAAGTGGCACGTGTACCCGTTCGGGATGCGTTGCAGATAGTCCTGGTGTTCTGGCTCGGCCTCCCAGAAAGGTCCCGCCGCGGCGATCTCGGTGACGGCCTTGCCGGGCCAAAGGCCGGACGCGTCGACGTCGGCGATGGTCTGCTCGGCCATGCGCTTTTGTGCGTCATTGAGATAATAGATGCCAGAGCGATAGCTCATCCCCCGATCATTGCCCTGACGGTTCTCGGTGGTCGGATCATGGATCTGGAAGAAGAATTCGAGGATCTGGCGATAGCTGATCTGACCCGGATCGAACACCAGTTCGAGCGCTTCTGCGTGCGTGCCATGGTTGCGGTAGGTGGCGTTGGGCACGTCTCCGCCAGTGTAGCCGACGCGCGTTGACAGCACGCCGGGCATACTGCGCAGCAATTCCTCCATGCCCCAGAAGCAGCCGCCGGCCAGGATGGCGGTTTCAGTTTGCGTCGTCATTGATTTCCTTTGCTTGAACGAGTGATGTACCAAAAAGTACATCTTCCCACGTTGGTCCATTCTTCGCTGCGACTGTCGCATGACGGCTGATCGCGGCGTTACACCAGCAGCGTGGATTGTGGCAGTTGCAGGCTGGAGGGTAGTTCAGGATGGCCTCCATGGCCATTGTGCGAAAGCGTGACCGCGGCATCCGTGCGCTCACCGGCAAGTGCGCTTAGAATCAGCTTTGCGGTCTCTGCTGGCGCATCCCAGTGCGGGAAATGGCCGCACCGCTCGAACCAGTGCAGTCGAGCATCCGGGAACAAGGCCAGCGCGCGCCTTGCTTGCCGTGGAAAACAGACCCGGTCACGCCGTCCCCAGCCGATGACGAGCGGATGCGCGATGCTGTTGCGAGGAGCCCCTTGTTGTTCCTCACCGTAGGCGAGCTGGGCCAGCAGTTCATCGAACGCCGACGAGGCCACATAGCTGCACAATTCATCGCTCACGATGTCCTGCGCCAGCTTGGTCGGCCGCGCAGAAAATTGTGCCAGCAATAAAGCGCGACCAAGGGGATTCGCGCAGACCGCCGGCAATACAGGACGCAGCAGCCGCAGCAACCGGATCGACAGGTAGATCGAGCTGAAGAATGCGTGACGCTCCCATCCCTGCCAGAAACCACCCGGATTGAGCGCCACCACGCCGCCGACGATCCCACCGCGTCGCGCCAGTTCCAGCACCAGCCGCGCGCCCATCGAGCTGCCGACTGCATCGATGCCGCTCAAGCCATGGGCATGGAGGAAGGCGGCGGTTTCATCGGCCAGGGTGCGGATCGAGGTTTCGCCGGCCAGGCGCGGCGTCTGGCCAAAGCCGGGCAGGTCCACCGCGATGACTTCGCGCCGCGTCGCGAGATCGGCCAGAATGGGATTCCAGCTCTGCCAATGGCCGCCAAGGCCATGAATCAGAAGCAAAGGCTTGCCGGTGCCGCAACGAATGTGATGCATGGTCGATCCTCCCATCGCACGGGCGTGCGGTTGCCGCCAGCGTACCGCAGCGGGCACAACGACTGCGTTCGTTAGGATTGCTCGCCCAGATCAACAACGCCATCTCGGCGCACTGTCGGTGTGCGTTGTTTCTCACGACCGCGCCTGGCGGCCGTACCTGCCTCGCATCGGTAAATACGACTATCCTTCCTCAGGATATTTGCTCATCAAGGAGCTTTTCGACAGCGCGGCTTCTGCGTACTATGTGGCTTGATGTGTCTTGGAGATAACAGCTGGCAGGCAGGGCTTGCAGCTGCGTGTATCGACGATTTCAAAGTCCCTTTTAAGCAAAGGCTACGATGACTGCACAAGCAACTGGCGCCAAACCGCGTGGATTGAACCGTGTCCTGAACTGGATCGAGGTGGCAGGCAACAAGCTGCCCGATCCGGCCATCCTGTTCGCACTGCTGCTGGCCGTGGTCTGGGCCACGTCCTGGGCCATGTCCGGCCTGGTCTTCAACGACATCGACCCGCGCACCGGTGCGCCGATCGAGATCAGGAATCTGCTGGCCCCGGCTGCCCTGACGGATTTCATGGCGAAGATGGTCAATACCTTCGTCACCTTCCCGCCGCTCGGCGTGGTGCTGGTGGCGATGCTGGGGCTGGGCGTGGCGGAATACACGGGCTTCATCAATGCCGGGCTGCGCAAGATCCTGGCGGTGACACCGAAGTTCCTGCTGACGCCCGTGCTGATCGGTGTCGGCATCCTGAGCCACGTAGCCGTCGACGCCGGCTATGTGCTGGTCATTCCGCTGGGCGCCGTCATCTTCTACGCCGCCGGGCGCCATCCGCTGGCCGGTATCGCGGCCGCCTTCGCCGGCGTATCGGGCGGCTTTTCGGCGACCTTCTTCGTGCCCTCCAGCCTCGATCCGCTGCTGGCCGGCCTGACCCAGGTCGCGGCGCGGCTGTCGTCCGACCCGGCCGCTGCATCGATCGTGATCAATCCGCTCAATAATTACTATTTCACGACGGCCTCGACCTTCCTCGTGATCCTGGTCGGCTGGTTCCTCACCGACAAGGTGATCGAGCCGCGGCTGAACAAGAGTTCGCCGGTCGACGGCGATCCTGCCGGCCTGCCCACGATGGATGCGCTGCAGCCGAATGAGATCACGGGCTTGCGCTGGGCGCGCATTGCGATGGTGGCCAGCCTGGCCTTGCTGCTGCTCTCGCTGATGCCGGAAGGCTCGGCCTGGCGCTCGCCGAGTACGGGCGAGCTGACGCATTCGTCGGCGCCACTGATGCAGTCGATTGTCGCGCTGATCTTCATTTTCTTCCTGATTCCCGGCGTCGTCTACGGCTACGTCGCCGGCACAGCGAAGAACCACCGCGACATCGTCAAGGGCATGAGCCATGCGATGAGCGGCATGGGTTACTACGTGGTCATGGCATTTTTCTGCGCGCAGTTCATCTTCGCCTTTGGACAGTCCAACCTGGGGGCCCTCATCGCCCTGAAGGGCGCGTTGTGGCTCAGGGAGATGGCGTTCCCGCTGGGCCTCACGCTGGCGGGCATCGTGATTCTGTCGGCCACGGTCAATCTGTTCATCGGTTCCGCGTCCGCCAAATGGGCTCTGATCGCGGCGGTGATGGTGCCGATGATGATGGAGCTCGGCGTGTCGCCGGACATGACGCAGGCAGCTTACCGGGTGGGCGATTCGTCGACCAATATCATCACGCCGCTGCTGCCGTATTTCCCGCTAATTATCGTCTTCTGCAAGAAATATGTGCAGTCGACAGGGATCGGTACGCTGATTGCACTGATGCTGCCTTATTCGCTCAGCCTGATCGTGACGTGGACCGCATTCCTGCTCGCTTTTTGGGCGCTGGAGCTGCCGTTGGGGATTGGCTCGTCGTATGACTATCCGGCGGAGCGCTGACGAGATCAGGGGGCGCCGCTCCGGCGGCGCCATCAATGCAGCCCAGAAACGACAATGCCCACTCGATGAGTGGGCATTGGGTTGAATCTTGGTGGCCCGGGGCGGAATCGAACCACCGACACAAGGATTTTCAATCCTCTGCTCTACCAACTGAGCTACCAGGCCAAGAGGCCGCAATTATAGCAGCGTTTGCGCCCGGTCAACAACTCAGGCGCGGCAACCATTATCCCCTGGACGAGATCCGCTGCGCATGGTCCCGCTCCAGCGCCAGACGCGACTCGCGCCGGCCCTTGGCTTCCTCGAAGCGGCGCAATTCATCCGGCGTCGACGGTTCCAGTGGCGGAATCGCCGCCGGCTTCTTGTCGTCGCCCACCGCCACCATCGTGAAGAAGCAGCTGTTCACGTGCCGCACCACCTTGCTGCGAATGTCCTCGGCAATCACCTTGATCCCGATCTCCATCGAGCTGCGGCCGGTGTAGTTCACGGCAGCCAGGAAAGTCACCAGCTCGCCCACGTGGATCGGCTGGCGGAAGGTCACTTGGTCGACGCTCATCGTCACCACGTAGCGGCCGGCGTAGCGGCTGGCGCAGGCGTAGGCGACCTGGTCGAGCAGTTTCAGGATGGTGCCGCCGTGGACGTTGCCGGAAAAGTTGGCAGTGTCGGGCGTCATCAGCACCGTCATGCTGAGCTGGTGGGAAGGCAGGTTCATGGTCGTGTCGTTACAAAAGGTATTCGGTGCTTGATGTTGCCTTAGAAACTGCTGCGCGGCAAGTTCGGCCGTAGGTGGAGGCCGTTTTTGAACGCGTCAAAGCACGCATATCGACATACCAATAAAATCGTAGTCATTGAAAAACGAATCGTATAGGCTCGGCGAATGAACAGCGAATTTTTCCATCAAGGCGGATCGGTGCAGTGGCAGCTCGGTCCCGTCATCGACGCATTGCGCACCTCGCGCGAATCCACCCACAATATCCGGCACCAGGGCAGGGTGCGCGAGCTGCCGTCACGCGACGTCGTGCGCCAGATCGTGGACGGCGTTTCCGCCGCCCTGTTCCCCACGCATTACGGCCGCCCCGACCTGAACGACGAAAGCATCGACTACTTCGTCGCCGACACGCTCAACGTGGCGCTCGACCGCCTGGCCGAGCAGGTGCGGCGCGCGCTGCGTTTTTCGCCCGAGTTCTCTTCCGAGCATGACCAGACCGAAGATGCCGTGCTGGCCGAGCGCGCCCGCGCCATCACGCGCGAGTTCGCCGCCAGCCTGCCCGGCGTCCGTGCGCTGCTGGTGTCCGACGTGCAGGCCGCGCTGGCTGGCGATCCGGCCGCCACCTCGGTGGCCGAGATCATGCTGTGCTACCCCGGCACCATCGCCATCCTCTACCACCGCATCGCGCATTGCCTGAATCGCCTCGGCGTGCCGTTCCTGGCAAGGGTGGCGGCCGACATCGGCCACTCGCTCACCGGCATCGACATCCATCCCGGCGCGCAGATCGGCGGCAGCTTCTTCATCGACCACGGCACCGGCGTCGTCATCGGCGAAACCGCGATCCTGGGCGAGCGCGTGCGCCTGTACCAGGCCGTCACGTTGGGCGCCAAGCGCTTCCCGGTCGACGAGAGCGGCGCCCTGGTCAAAGGCACGCCGCGCCATCCGATCGTCGAGGACGACGTCGTTATCTATGCCGGCGCCACCATCCTCGGCCGCATCACGATCGGCGCTGGTTCGACCATCGGCGGCAACGTCTGGCTGACCCAGAGCGTCCCGCCAGGCAGCAATGTGTCGCAGGCGCAGATGCGCAACACCTGAGTCATCAGATGGCGTGCACCGCATGCAGGCTGTCGAGGATCGCCGGTTTCAACGGCGACAGCGCCAGCTTGCTGCGCTCGCGCGGCCACGGCGCGTCGATCGTGAATTCGGCGCGTACCGGGCCGGGCACGCCATCCATCAGCACCACGCGGTCGCTCAGATAGATCGCCTCATCGATATCGTGCGTCACCAGCAGCACGGTCAGGCCGCGCTGGCGAGCCGCTTCCGCCAGCAGGTCTTGCAGGCGCATGCGGGTGAAGGCGTCGACCGCCGAAAACGGTTCGTCCAGCAGCAGCACGTGCGGTTCCAGGTACAGGCCGCGCGCGATGGCTGCGCGCTGGGCCTGGCCGCCCGACAGCTGCTTGGGCAGCGCATCGGCATAGCCTTTCAGGCCAACTTCTTCCAGCAGGGCGTGGGCCCGATCCAGGTTCGGCCGCGCGTGTCCGCCGAAGACGACGTTCTGTGCCACGGTCAGCCATGGGAACAGGCGCGGCGCCTGGAATACCAGGCCGACGTCCGCATCCGGCCCCGTCAACTGGCGGCTTTCGAGGCGCACCGCACCGCGGTAGTCGCCGTCCAGTCCCGCCACGATCGACAACAAGGTGCTCTTGCCGCAGCCGCTGGCGCCGACCAGGCTGACGATCTCGCCCTGGCCTACCCCCAGGCGCAGGCCGCGCAGCACGGTGCGCGCGCCGTGGCGCTTGTCATCGATGGCGATCTCGAGGAAGCTCATCGCGTCGTCCTTTCCACATAGCTGTCGCGCCAGGCCAGCCAGCGCCGTTCCAGCGCCTGCATCGCGCTGTCGCTGGCCTTGCCCAGCAGGGCCAGCAGTACGATCGCCGCCAGCATGATGTCGGCGCGGCTCGATTCGCGGCCGTCGGTCAGCAGATAGCCCAGGCCGCGGCTGGCGGCGATCAGCTCGGCCGCCACCATGAACATCCACGCCAGGCTCAGGCCGTTGCGCAGGCCGGTCAGCACCGAGGGCAGGGCCGCCGGCAGCAGTACCCGGCGCGCCAGCGCCAGGGGAGAGAGGCGGTACAGCAAGCCGACCTCGGTCAGGCCGCGGTCGACGCCCCGGATGCCGGCCACCACACCCATGTACACGGGGAAGAAGGCGCCGATCGCGATCAGGATGATCTTGGGCGCCTCGTCGATGCCAAACCAGAGCAGCAGCAGCGGCACCCAGGCCAGTGACGGAATCGCGCGCAGCGCCTGGAAGCTGGGATCGAGCACGCTTTCCGCGCGCCGGTTCAGCGCCACCAGCGCGCCGAGCGGCAGCGCCAGCAGGGCGCCGGCGGCAAAGCCGGCCGCCACCCGCAGCGTGCTGGCGCCGACGTGGCCGGCCAGGCCGTTCTCCAGCAGCCAGGACAGGGATTCGAGGATGGCGCTCGGCGGCGGCAGCAGGTTGGCCGGCACCAGGCCGGCGCGCACGCCGGCTTCCGCGCCGATCAGAACCAAGGCCGGCAGCAGCAAGCCCAAAGGGAAGCCGAGGCGGCGCCATGCGCGCGGCGGTGGTGATTGCGGTGGCGCTTCCAGGGTGATGGCCTGCCGTTCCATGTCAGGCCTTGGTGAGCTGGCGCGCGAAGCCGGTGTCGACCAGGCCGGCGATGGCCTTGTCCAGGTCCGTGCCGGGGCGCACCAGCGCCTCGTCGCGCAGGATCGGCGCCGCCAGCTGCAGCGCGCGCAGGTGCTCGGCGGTTGGCTGGGCGTTGCTGAAGTCCGAGCGCAGCTTGACCTGCAGAAGCGCCACCGGCAGCGGCACCTTGGCCTCTGTCGACAGGATCTTCGCTGCTTCGGACGGATTGGCGCGGGTCCAGGCGCGGGCGCGCTCGTAGGCCTTGATCACGCGCGCGGTCTCGTTCGCGCGGGTGGCCAGGAACTCTTCGCGCACGTTCAGGAAGCCATAGGTGTTGAAGCCGACGTTACGGTACAGCAGGCGCGCGCCGCCATCGAGTTCGGCCGCCGCCATATGCGGGTCGAGGCCGGCCCAGGCATCCACACGGCCCTGTTCCAGCGCCGCCCGGCCGTCCGCGTGCTGCAGGCTGACGTGTTCGATGTCGCTGCGCTTCAGGCCCACGGTCTGCAGGGCGCGCAGCAGGAACAGATAGGGATCGGTGCCCGTGGTGGCGGCCACCTTCTTGCCCTTCAGGTCGGCCAGGCTGCGGATTGGGGAGTTCCTGGGCACCACCAGCGCCGTCCACTCGGGCCGCGAGAACAGGTAGGGCGTGCGGATCGGATTGCCGTTGGCGCGGGCCAGCAGGGCCGCCAGGCCGGCGCTCGAGCCGATGTCGATGCTGTTCGCGTTCAGGTACTCGAGCGCGCGGTTGCTGCCGGCGCTGAACACCCATTTGATGCGGGTGCCGTCGGCCTTGAATTCTTCTTCGAGCCAGCCGAAATGGCGCAGCACCAGGCTGGTAGGCGAGTAGTGGGCGTAGTCGAGGCGCAGCTCCTGCAGCGGCGCTGCGCGTGCGGGCAAGGCGGCGAGGGCGGCGCCGCTGGCGGCCAGTTGCAACAGGCTTCTTCGTTTCATGATGGTCCTTTGGTGTGGTTCTGGTGTGATGCGTCAAGCTGCCTGGATGCCAGACAGCGGGGATGCGATGTCGACCCGGCTTCCCGGGTGGCCGGGCGCCAGGCGCGGGCCCTGGCCGAGCAGTTGCCCGCGCAGCGTGCCGCCGCGTGGTGCAGCGTCGTAGCGGCCGCGCCGCGCCAGTTCGGGCACGATGTGCTCGACGACCAGTGTCATGTCTTCCAGCGGCAGCGCGAAGGCGAGGTTGAAGCCGTCGGCGCCGGTGTCGTCGATCCAGGATTCGAGCTGGTCGGCCACTTGGCGCGGGTCGCCCACGATGATCGGGCCGCGCCCACCCAGGCCGATGAATTCGGCCGCTTCGCGCACGGTCCAGTCGCGGCCCGGGTCGGCGGCGCTGAGCGAGGCCAGGGCCGAGCGGCCGGCGTCGGTGTCGATGTACTCGATGGTGTCGTCCAGGTGGTGGCGCGCGAAGTCGACGCCGGTCCAGCCGGACAGCAGGGTGAGCGCGGCCTCGACGTCGACGTGGCGCCGGTATTCCTCCAGCCGCGCCTGCGCCTCGGCCTCGGTCGCGCCGGTGACGACGAGGGCCTGGGCATACACCAGCAGCGCATCCGGATCGCGGCCCTCCACACGCGCGGCGGCGCGCACGGCGTCGACGCCGCGTTTCACCACCGCCTTGCTCGGACCGCTGATGAAGGTGGCTTCGGCATGGCGCGCGGCGAAACGGGCGCCGCGCGGCGAGGCGCCAGCCTGGTACAGGAAGGGCGTGCGCTGCGGCGACGGTTCGCACAGGTGAAAGCCCGGCACCTCGTAGTAGCGGCCCTTGTGCCGGATCGGATGCACCTTGGCCGGGTCGGTGTAAATGCCGCGCTCCCTGTCGCGCTTCACCGCGTCGTCCTCCCAGCTGCGCTCCCACAGCTTGTAGACGACCTCCATGTACTCGTCGGCCAGGTCGTAGCGCTCGTCGTGGCCGAGTTGCTGGCCGAGGCCCAGGTTGCGTGCGGCGCTGTCGAGGTAGCCGGTGACGATGTTCCAGCCGATCCGGCCACCGCTCAGGTGGTCGAGCGTCGACATGCGCCGCGCGAAGGTATAGGGATGTTCGTAGGTCAGGGCGGCGGTGACGCCGATCCCCAGGCGCGTGGTGGCGTGGGCGATCAACGGCACCAGGGCCAGCGGATCGTTCAGCGGCACCTGCACGCCGTGGCGCAGCGCGGCTTCCGGTCCCTTGCGGTAGACGTCGTACACGCCCAGCACGTCGGCCAGGAAGATGGCGTCGAAGCCGCCGTGCTCCAGCAACTGCGCCAGCTCGATCCAGTAGCCGGGCGTCAGGTAACGTTCGCTGTCGCTTCTCGGATGGGTCCACAACCCCGGAGACTGGTGGCTCGGGGTGTTCATCTGGAAGGCGTTGAAACGGATGCGGCGCGCCATCACCTGGCTCCAGGGGATTGCAGCGCCAGCTGGTAATCGGTCTTGGCGTAGTCGGCGAAATGCTTGTTGGTGACGTCCAGGAAGGCGCGCGACTTGTAGGCGGCGGCCAGGTCGCGCGCGAAGGGCTTGTCGCGGTCGGGCGTCCTGACCGCCACCAGGTTGGCGTAGGCCGGCGAAATCTTCTCGGTGCGCAGCGCCTCGCGCAACTTGAGGCCCGAGGCCAGCGCGTAGTTGCCGTTGACGAAGGCGTAGTCGGCATCCTGCAGGGAGCGCGGCAGCTGGGCAGCCTCCAGCGGCAGCAGCTTGATGCCCTTCGGGTTGGCGGCGATGTCGCGTTCCGAGGCGCGGATCGGATCGATGCCGGGACGCAGCTTGATCCAACCCAGTTGGTCGAGCATGACCAGTGCGCGCGCCTGGTTGGTCGGGTCGTTCGGCAGCGCCACGGTGGTGCCGCTTTTGGCGGCGTCGAGGCTCTTGTGGCGGCGGCTGTAGATGGCGATCGGCGCGGTCGGCACCTTGACCAGTTCGGACAGCGCCAGCTTGTGCTGGGCGGCGAAGCGGTCCAGGTAGGTCACGTGCTGGAACACGTTGGCGTCGAGCGAGCCCTCGGCCAGCGCGAAGTTGGGCTGGATGTAGTCGTTGAATTCGACGATGCGCACCTTGTAGCCCTGTTTCTCGAGGATCGGCTTGATGCCCAGCCTGACCTGGTCGGCATAAGGCCCGGCGCTGGTGCCGATGACGATTTCCTTCGGGTCCTTCGCCTGCGCATTGGTGGCGACGGCGAGGGCGATGGCCAGGATCAGCGGGCTGGCGAGCAGGATGCGGCGGTTCAGGCTCATTGGGGTTCCTTCCGTTTCTTTTTTCATTGACGGTTCAACGCTTGTCCAGGCGGCGCGCGATGCGTCCGCCGCCGAACTGGATCAGCTGCACCATGGCGATCAGGATCGCGACCGTGACCACCATGACGTCGGTCTCGAAGCGGTAGTAGCCGTAGCGGATGGCGAGATCGCCGATGCCGCCGCCGCCCACCACGCCGGCCACCGCCGAATAGGACAGGAAGCTGATGGCCAGCACGGTCAGCGCAAGCACCAGGCCCGACCTGGCCTCCAGCAACAGCACCCGGGTGACGATCTGCAGGCGGGTGGCGCCCATCGCTTCGGCGGCCTCGATCACGCCGCGCGGCACTTCGTGCAGCTGCTGCTCGACCAGGCGCGCGAAATAGGGGATGGCGGCGCAGGACAGCGGCACGCTGGCGGCCAGCGGCCCGATCGAGGTGCCGGCGACGATGCGCGTAAACGGCACCAGGGCCACCATCAGGATGATGAAGGGGAAGGAGCGCACGGTGTTCACCAGCCATCCCAGCACTTTTCCGATGCTGCGGCCACGGCCTGGTTCGCCCGATCCGTTGAGGAACAGGACCACGCCAAGCGGGCCGCCCAGCAATACCGCGGCCGAGAGGCCGATGCCGAGCATGAGCAGGGTCTCACCGAAGGCGCGCCACAGCTCGGGGGCGACGATCAGGAATTTTTCAAGCATGCAGTTCTCCTGGCGGAAGGCCGGCATGGGCGGCGGCGGCATGGGCTTCGGCGGCGTGAGCTTCGGTGGCGTGATACAGCAGCTCGCGGCCGAGCGAGGTCTTGCGCGGCTCGCGGTGGTCGCGCAGGTCGAACAGCTCGGCAATGCGGCCATCCTCGACCACGGCCGCGCGCTGGCACAGGCTGCCCAGCGCCTGCAGCTCGTGGCTGACGATGACGATCGTCACGCCAAGGCGCGCGTTGATGTCGCGCAGCGTATCGAGCACGCTGCGCGTGGTGTCCGGGTCGAGGGCCGACGTCGGCTCGTCGCACAGCAGTACCGTGGGATAGCTGGCCAGCGCGCGCGCGATCGCCACCCGCTGCTTCTGGCCGCCCGACAGGCGCGCCGGATAGCTGCCGGCCTTGTCGAGCAAGCCGACCAGTTCCAGGCATTCGGTCACGCGCGCCTTCAGGCGCGGCGCATTCATCGCGCCGTGGATACGCAGCGGGAAGGCCACGTTCTCGAATACGGTGGCGTTGGCGAGCAGGTTGAAGTGCTGGTAGATCATGCCGATGCGGCGCCGTGCCTCGCGCAGCTCGCGCGCGCCGAGGGCGGTCAGTTCCTGGCCGGCGACGCTGATGCTGCCGCTATCGGGCTTTTCGAGAAGGTTCATCAGGCGCAGCAAGGTCGACTTGCCGGCGCCGCTGCGGCCGACCAGGCCGAAGATCTCGCCCGGCAGGATGTCGAGCGAGACGTCGCGCACGGCGTCGAAGCGGCCGCCTTCGGGCAGCGGAAAGGCCTTGCTGGCGCGTTCGACGCGGATGACGGGTACGGAAGCTGTCATGTCGGGCCGGTCAGGAATAGGGCGTCGGATCGGGCACGCGGCCGCTGAGCGCGTAGCGCCCCAGGTCGCGCAGCTTGTAGTCGACCGGGTCGTGCAGGGTGTGCACGCGCGCGTTGCGCCAGAAGCGGTCGAAGCCGAAGCGGCCCGACGTGGCGCGCGCGCCGAGCAGTTCGAACATCTGGTTGCTGATGTCGATCGCGGCGCGGTGGGCCAGCACCTTGGCTTCGGCCACCGCGATCGCCACCAGGCCGCGTTCGCGCGCCGTCACGGCCTCGCCCTTGCGGATGGCGGCATCGAGCTGGCGCGCGGCCTCGTCGGCCAGCAGCGCGGCGGGACGCACCGTCAGCCACAGCTGGCCGTAGCGGTGCTGGGTGAACGGATCGTCGATCGCATCGTCCACGCCGGATGCGAACCAGGGCCGGGCCTGCTCCAGCGTGTAGTCGCGTGCGGCGTCGAAGGCGCCCTGGGCGATGCCGAGATACAGATTGGCCATGATCAGCTGGGCGACCTGGGAACGCAAGGTGGAGCGGGCGGTCGGCGCCTGGCCGGGGGCCTGCAGCACCAGCGCGGTCGGCAGGTAGACCTTCTCGAAGTGGACGTTGCCGCTGTCGGTCTGGCGCTGGCCGAAGGCGTCCCAGTCGGCCTCCACGTGCACGCCGGCCTGCTCGGTCGGCACCACGGCGATCAGGGCGGCGTCGGCTTCACTGTCCCAGGCCGACACCGTCAGCCAGTCGGAACCCACCGAGCCCGACGAAAAACTCTTGACCCCGTCGAGTATGTAGCCGGCCGGCGAGGCGGTGGCGCGGGTGCGCTTGTCGAGCGGGTTCAGGGCGTTGCCCCAGAACAGCTTCTGGCGCACGGTGGCGGTGAGCAGGCTGCGTTGCTGCAGTTCGGTGCCGTAGAGCTGGATGCCGGCCAGCTGCAGGTGGTGGAAGCCGAACAGGTGGGCCAGCGCGCTGTCGGTCTTGGCCAGGATGCGCACGGCGGACATCACGGTGGCCCAGTCGGTGCCCTGGCCGCCGAACTCGGTGGGGATCGACAGCGTGAGCAGGCTTGAAGCGCGGATCAGTTCGCGCTCGTGCTTCGGGTGGCCGCCGGCGCGGTCGCGTTCGACGGCGGTGGCGGCCAGGCGCTCGGCCAGGTCGGCGGCGATGGCCAGCGGATCGGGTGTGACCGCGGTGGCGTAGTCGTCTTGTGGACGCAATTGCTGCAGGATGGAGGACATGGGACCGTGTGCCGATGTTGGGTGAACTGCCATCTTGCATCCCAAGCCGGCGCCGCGTGAACGAAGAAAACCGGCCATGAATATGCGCGAAAAGTTAAAACGGCAAACGCATATCGATGAGCGAAACGATTCGTTGGGCGGATCTCGCGCGCGGCGTACGCTGTGGCGATCGTTGTCAGAACTGGAATTCACCATGAGCGTCATCTTGCTGGGCGGTAGCCCGTCGTCGCAATCGTCCTGCAGCCGCCTGTTGCAGCACGTGGGAGATAAACTCGCCGTCCACGGCTGGCGCACGACGCGCCTCGAGGTGCGCGAGCTGCCCGGCCCCGCCCTGCTGCGCATGGACGCGAACGACCCGGAACTGGCGCGCGCGCTGGCGCTGGTGGCCCAGGCCGACGCGCTGGTGGTGGCCACGCCAATCTATAAAGCGGCCTATACCGGCATGCTCAAGCTGTTCCTCGACCTGCTGCCGCAGGACGGTCTGCGCGGCAAGGTCGTGCTGCCGCTGGCGACCGGCGGCAGCCAGTCGCACCTGCTGGCGCTCGATTATGCGCTGCGTCCGGTGCTGGCGTCGATGTCGGCGCGCGCCATCCTGTCGAGCATCTATGCCACGTCCGAGCAGGTCGCCTGGGACAGCGAGCGCGGCACGCGCCTGGCGGGCCCGATCGCCGAGCGTGTCGCCGAGGGTATCGAACAGCTCGATGCCGAATTGCAGGCGCGCGTGCAGACCGCGGCTGCTGCCTGATTCCCCGAGGACTTACCGTGTCGACTCCCAACATTTTCTGGTTTATCCCCACTCACGGCGACAGCCGTTATCTCGGCACCACCAAGGGTGCGCGCCCGGTCAATGCCGATTACCTGAAGCAGGTCGCGGTTGCCGCCGATACCCTCGGCTACGACGGCGTGCTGCTGCCGACCGGGCGGTCCTGCGAAGACGCCTGGATCGTTGCCTCGTCGCTGATCAACGCCACCACCAGGCTGAAATTCCTGGTTGCGATCCGTCCCGGCCTGTCGACGCCGGGGCTGGCGGTGCGCATGGCCTCCACCTTCGACCGCCTGTCGAACGGGCGCCTGTTGATCAATGTCGTCACCGGCGGCGACCAGGGCGAGCTCGAAGCCGACGGCCTGTACGCCGACCACAGCAAGCGCTACGAGATCTCGAGCGAATTCTTCAAGGTCTGGCGCGCCAGCATGGCGGGCGAGGGCGGCGCGGCCGGCTATGATTTCGAGGGCACCCACATCCAGGTCAAGGGCGCCAAGACCTTGTATCCGGCCGTGCAGAAGCCGTATCCGCCGCTGTACTTCGGCGGCTCGTCCGAACCGGCGCACGAGCTTGCGGCCGAGCAGATGGACGTCTACCTGACCTGGGGTGAACCGCCGGCTGCGGTGGCCGAGAAGCTGGCCGACATCCGCGCACGGGCCGCGAAGCACGGCCGCACGCTGAAATTCGGCATCCGCCTGCACGTGATCGTGCGCGAGACCAATGAAGAAGCCTGGCGCGCGGCCGACGAGTTGATCAGTCACCTGGACGACGACACCATCGCCAAGGCCCAGGCCGCGTTCGCGAAGATGGATTCGGTCGGCCAGCGCCGCATGGCGGCCCTGCATGGCGGGCGGCGCGACCAGCTCGAAGTCTCGCCCAATCTGTGGGCTGGCGTGGGCCTGGTACGCGGCGGCGCGGGGACGGCGCTGGTGGGCGATCCCGAGACGGTGGCGGCGCGCGTGCGCGAGTACGCGGATCTGGGCATCGAGACCTTCATCCTGTCGGGCTATCCGCACCTGGAAGAATCGTATCGCTTCGCCGAGCTGGTGTTCCCGCTGCTGGGGAAAGGAACCGAGCACGGAGAGCAGTCGATCACCGGACCGTTCGGCGAGATGATGGCCAGCGATATCCTGCCCAAGAAGGCCGCTTGATACGACCTTGATCGCGCTTTGCTATGATGGCGCGATGACTATCCTGCTGGTTCCCGGCTATATGGCCGACGAGACGCTGTGGGACGGTATGCGCGACCGGCTGGCCCCCTTCGGCCCGCTGGCGCATGCCGACCTGCGTCACGATTCCACTCTCGAGGACCTGGCGCGCCGCGTATTGGCCGAGGCGCCGCCGTCCTTCATCCTGATCGGCTTCTCGATGGGCGGCTACGTCGCGCGCGAGATTGTGCGCCAGGCGCCCGAACGCGTGCGCGCGCTGGTGCTGATCGCCACTTCGACCCGGCCCGATTCCGACGCCGTCCGCCAGGGCAAACGCACGGTGGCCCGGGCGGCGGCGTCGGTCTCGTTCGCGGGGCTGAGCCGCACCGCGATCGCCAGCTCACTGCATCCGCGCGAGGTGGATAACGAGGCGCTGATCGAGCGCGTGCGCATGATGGGCGTGCGGCTTGGCGGCGAGGCTTTTCGTAATCAGTCGATGGTCGAGCGGCCGGGCGACCTGCATCTGCTGGGCGAGATCCGTTGTCCGACCCTGGTGGTGGCGGCAGGGCATGACCGTTTGCGCAGTCTGGAGGAAGCGCAAGAGCTGCATACGGGGATCGCGGGGGCGCAGTTCGCGCTGGTCGAGGATAGCGGGCACATGATTCCGCTCGAGGCGCCGCAAGCATTGTGCGATGTGATCGTGCCGTGGCTGGCGCAACTGCGGGTGCAGGTGCCGGAAGCCTGAATCAGGCCGGCGTGAACCTTGCGCACCAGCCGTCCAGGCCGCGGATCGCTTCTTCCTTTAGTTTTGCCTCGATCTCGATATACGGCGCGGCGAGATAGGACGAGGGCATCGTCGCGATCAGGTCGGAATGCTGGCGGTCGTTGAAGCCTTCGCGGCCGTTCGAGATGTGCACCAGCTGCTGGGCCGGGTCGGGCCAGGTGGCGCGCGCCCTGGCCACCATCTCGGCCACGCTCGGATGTTCGTAGCTGTCCAGTTTTTCGTGGACGATGTGGTGGTGGGCGTCGAACACCATCGGCACACCGGCGCGCACGCAGACGGCGTGGATCTCGTCGGCGCTGTAGGCGTATTCGTCATTCTCCAGGCCGATGCGGCAGCGGATCGCGTCCGGCAGTTCGGCAATGCGCGCGACCAGCTTGTCTTCGCGGTCGGCCTTGCCGCCATGGATTTCCAGCAGTGCCCAGGGCGAACGCGGCTGGTCCAGCAAATCCATGATGTCGGCATGCATCTGCAAGATCTTGACGCTGTTGGCCACCACGTCGTCCGAGTCCGAGCTGAGCACCACGAACTGGTCGGGATGCATCACCAGGCGGATGCCGCGCTCGATCGCGCGCCGGCCCGAGCGGCCCAGGGTTTCCTTGAACTGTTGCAGGATCTCCAGCCCGAACGGCGTATCGGAAAACGGGAAGATCGACGAGGGCATGCGGTAGAGGGCGATACCTTCGCGCTCACAATAACGCAGCGCATTGTCCAGGGTCTGGATATTGTCGCGATAAATGTCTTCCAGCACGCGGCGCTGGCCATCTTCCGAATGTTCGAGCAGGCGCTTGCGCGTGAGCGCGCGATAGCGCACGTCTTTGGAAACGGTGATGCAGACGAGGCCGAGTCGTGGTTGCGGGGCGGACTGGGTCATGTGTTCTGGGCCGGCGCAGCGAGACGCGGACGGGAGGTTGATGTTGAGAGGCAGTCTATCCGAAGCAGCTTTAAGGAGATGCACCAGTCAGGACGCAATCCGGGTCGAAGGCGGGGCAGGCATGGCGCTTGCCCTGCACGACTAACTTAGCGCGGCGCGCCAAATACCTGGGTCCAGTAGATGACGCCGCTCTGCCGCTCCGGCGTGACGCCATAGGCGGCGCCCATCTCGATGAAATCGCGGTTCATGATGTTGGCGCAATGCCCGGGGCTCTCGAGCCAGCCTTCGACGGCTTCGCGCGGCGAGCGCTGGCCGAAGGCAATGTTTTCGCCCACCCGGCGCCAGCTGTAGCCGGCGCGCAGGGCGCGGTCGGTGGCCTGGCTGCCATCCTTGGCGCGGTGGCTGAAGTAGCGGCGCGTTGCCATGTCGCGGCTATGGGCCAGCGCGGCATCGCCCAGCGCGGAGTTCCAGCTCAGGGGCGGCGCTGCCGGGAACGCTTGCTTGCCGCAGGAGCGGGCGCTGGCGCGCGCGGCATTGACTTCATCCAGGATCGCGCGGCCGGCTTCGCGCCAGTCTGGATAGGTGGCCGAGGGTAGCGGCGGCGCCGGGCGCGCCAGCACGACGGTCCAGGTCGTGCCCTCGCGGTAGCTGCCGACGGCCGAGAAACGATCGCTCAGCAATACCTTGCAGTATTTCTGTGCCAACACATTCATAGCGGCCTGGGCATCCTCGGGGCCGGTGACGTAGACCGCCTGGGCCTGCGCCGCAGCGTAACCGGCGCGTTCCAGTGCGGATTCGATGAAGGTGCCGGCGCCGATGCGTACCTGGGCCAGGGCCGGTTGCGGATCGAGCGCGGTCGCGGCCGCGGCGGGAAGGCCGTCGCAGGCGCCGGGATTGGCGCGGTAGGCATTGACCAGTGTTGCCAAGGAATCGCTACTACCGGCCTGGGCGGGCAGGGCATACGCGGCAGGCAGCGCCAGCAGGGTGGCCGCCACCGTCAGCAGCGCCCGGCGCAGTGCAGGGGATTGTGGACCTGGCATCGAACTCTTCAAGGACGGCATGACTGCAGGCAAAGCCGGTGCGCCATATGGACTGGGGATGAAAAATTTAAAAAGCAAGAACGCCAATGGAGTCGGCGCGGTTTTCTGGGCTGGTGGGAGAGATGGGGACGGCTGCCGGGATTTCCAGATGCATTGGCGCCTGCAGCAGGTGCGGCGGCATCGACCGTGGCAAGCGACGCGGCATCGGTCGCCGCGGTCTGCCCGGTCTGGTCTTACTGTGCGGGTTGTTGCAATTGCGTTTGCGGCGTGCGCACCAGCCTGGACACATCCAGTCCCTGGGCCGTGAGGCGTGCAAGCAGGGCGTCGTATTCGGCCGGTTCGACCTGCGGCGTGCGCGACAGGATCCACAGGTATTCGCGCTTGGGTTCGCTTACCGCGGACAACTGGTATTTGTCGTCGAGGTCGATGACCCAGTAATCCCCCCACACCATCGGGATGAAGGACAGGATCGCCGGCGCGAAACGCACCTTGAGCTTGGGCGAGGTGGCGCCGCCGAGCTGGCGCGCCACGCCGTCGGCCATGTCGAATTTGCCCTCGGCGGTGCGGCAGCGGTTGACGACTTGCACCCGCCCATCTTCGCCCAGGTTATAGGTGGCGGTGGTATCACCGACGCATTTTTTTTGGAAGTCGTTGGGGAGTTTTGCGATCTCGTACCAGATGCCCATATAGCGCGGCACCACGAGCGATTCGATCGGCTGCAGCGGCCGGGCGCTGTCTGCTGCCAGCGCCGGAACGGCGCACAGGGCGGACAGGGCCAGGGCGGCGCATGACGCGAAGAACGAAGGCTTGGCGTTCATCGGAACCTCTTGTAAATATTCGGGCTCCTAGCATAAATGACAATGGGATTGCTGTGTCGCATGATTTGCATACGCGCTCATGACGGTACTTGCCATGCCGCGCGCGCAACCGCCTCCAGGCCTACAGTGCGGACAGCGCCGGCCCATCCGACTTGCCAAGCCAGGTGGTCGCGAACTGCTTTTGCACGGCCGCGAGCGCGGCTTCGTCACCACGCTTGCGGTACACCTCCATGAGGCCGCGCAATGCCCAGCCATTGCTTGGGGTGCGTGCCAGCGAATCGCGGAAGACTTTTTCGGCAGCGTCCGGCTGTCCGCTGCGCAGGAGCGCCACGCCGAGCGACTGGCGCACCGGGTAATACCAGTAGGGCGGCTCCATATAGGGCAGCGCGTCCTGCACCGCGATCGCACTGCGGTAGGCCTTGACCGCACGCGGCAAGTCACCACGCGCATCGGCAATCCGGGCCTGGGCCACCGAACGGGCGGTCTGGACGATCTCGCGGCCGGGAATATTCCAGTCGTTCACCGGCTTGAAGTCGCCGTTCTTCTCGATCTTGTCGAGCGCGGCGACTTGTCGTGCGGCCGCATCGAAGTCACCCTTGCGTGCATGGCCGACGGCGCGCGCGTAATGCCACATCGCCTGAACGAGCACGAACTGGGGGCCTGGATCGGGGAGCGCGAGCAGGGTGTCCGCATCGCTGAACTGGACGTGGGCGAAGTAGGGCGCCGACTTGACCGGCTGCAGCGCGCCGATGGCGGTCAGGAGATCGGGCGTGATTACCTTGTCGAGCTTGCCTGCGGCTTCGAGCGCCGTACGGCCGTCGCCGCCCATCAGGGCCGACACCATCACGAAGTGGATATTGTGCGGGTAATAGGCGCCCCGATAGACGGGATCGCTGGCCGCGTCGGCGAAGTAGCGTTCGTCGGTGGCGACCGCCAGGACATTCGAGCGCAGCGCGTCGCGGTACATGCCCAGCCGGTAATAGATGTGCGAGGGCATGTGCACGATGTGGCCGGCGCCCGGGATCTGGCTCGCCAGCACGCGCGCGGCGGGCAGGGCTTTCTCGGGCCGGCTCGAGGCTTCCATGGCGTGGATGTAGTAGTGGGCGGCCCCGGCATGGGTCGGGTTGCGCGCCAATACTCTCTCGAGTGCGGCGACCAGCTCGGCCGTGCGGTTCTTGGGCTTGGCGCCGCCGGCCGCCCAGTAGTCCCAGGGCGACAGGTCCATCAGCGATTCGGCGAACAGCACCTGGATGGTGTCGTGGGTCGGGAAGTCGCGCGCGGCCTCGGTCATGGCATCGGCATAGGCCTTGTCGAGCGCGGCGCGGTCGGCGCCGGGATCGGCGCTGTAGCGGCGCGCCACGGCGCGGATCACGGCCTGCTCTTCGGGCCGGGTGCGCGGCGCCAGGCGGCTGGCCTCGGCCGCGGCGGCCACCGCCGGCGCCACGGCCTCGGGGAACATGGGGGCGTTGATGTTCGGGCCCAGCACCAGCGCCTCGCCCCAGTAGCACATGGCGCAGTCGGGGTCGGCGTCTTGCGCGGCGCGGAAGGCGCGCGCCGCTTCGGCATGGTTGAAAGCGAAGGTCAGGCGGATGCCCTGGTCGAAATAGGCCTGGGCGCGCTTGCTGGCGGTGGTGACCGGCACGTGCAGCTTGCCTAGGTTGTCGTACAGGGGCGGCGGTGCGGCCCTGGCCGGCTTGTCCGCGGGCTTGTCGCCCGGGCTGGCTGGCGCCTGCTGGCCGGGCGTGAAGGGGCGGGTTTCGGGCTGGGGCTGGGTCTGGGTCTGGGTCTGGGGCTGGGTCTGTGCCTGGGCCTGGGCCTGCACCAGATGGGCCAGCAGGGGCGGCGTGCCGGCGCGCGCCGGCGCGCAGGTGGCGCCGGTGGTTTCGGCGAACAGCGGGTCGAAACCGGTATTGGCCGTGCCGCGCCCGGACCAGAGCGACGGCATGGCGGCGAGCGCCACTGCGCCGATGACGGCGATGGCAAGCACGGCGAGTGCGGTAATGGCGGCGACGCCACGCGAAACAAGGCGCGGTTTCATACTTCCTCCCAAGGCGGCGCCGTGTCTGCGGTGCCTGCTGTGTCATTGGAGTCGCATCGGCGCGCCGATTTCCCACTTCGGGATTGAGAAGGCACAAGGTGTGGCGCCGAACCACGGGTGGCGCGGCCAGTCATATCGAGAACATGCCTGCTCAAGGAAACCGATCATGACCCAGCCAGCCCAACCCGCGCCGTCGTCTCAGCCGGCATCGGCCACTCCCGGCCCCGACCTCGCGGCCATCAAGCAGCGCCAGCAGGCCACCTGGGCCAGCGGCGATTTCGCCGTGGTCGGCGTCACCCTGCAGATCGTCGGCGAACTGCTGGCCGAGGCCGTCGACGTGCGCGCCGGCGAGCGCGTCCTCGACGTCGCCGCCGGCAACGGCAACGCCACACTGGCCGCGGCGCGCCGCTTTGCCCGCGTCACCTCCACCGACTATGTGCCGGCCCTGCTCGAGAAGGGGCGGGCGCGCGCCGCCGCCGAGGGCCTGGCGATCGATTTTCGTGAAGCGGACGCCGAGGCGCTGCCGTTCCCGGATGCCAGCTTCGACGTGGCGCTGTCCACCTTCGGCGTGATGTTCGCGCCCGACCAGGCGCGCGCCGCCGCCGAGATACGGCGCGTGGTGCGGCCCGGTGGACGCATCGGGATGGCGAACTGGACGCCCGAAGGCTTCATCGGCCAGCTGTTCAAGGCGGTCGGCAAGCACATTGCGCCGCCGGCCGGGGTGGCGTCGCCGCTACTGTGGGGGAATGAAGACCATGTGCGCCAGCTGTTCGGCGCCGACGCGCTGCAGGCGCGCATCACGCGCAGGATGTTCAACTTCCGTTACGCGTCGCCCACGCACTGGGTGCATGTGTTCCGCGATTACTACGGGCCGCTCAACCGGGCGTTCGCCGCCCTCGCGCCGTCTGCCGCCGACGCGCTCGAACAAGACTTGCTGGCCCTGATCGACCGCTTCAACACGGCCGGGCCGGATTCAATGGTGGCGCCGGCCGAATACCTCGAGATCGTACTGACCCGCGAGGCGGCGGGCGCGCTGCATTAGGCTCCCGGGGCCGGGAGCCGTGCGTGCTTATACCTTGCGCACGAATTCCGTCTTGAGGCTCATGGCGCCGAAGCCGTCGATCTTGCAGTCGATGTCGTGGTCGGCGTCGACCAGCCGGATATTCTTGACCTTGGTGCCTTGCTTGATCACGCCGCCCGAACCTTTCGGTTTCAGGTCCTTGATCACGGTGACGGTGTCGCCATCCTGGAGGATATTGCCTGACGCATCTTTATAGACGCGCACGCTGTCGGTCGCCGCGGCGGCTGCCTGGACTGGCCACTCATGGGCGCATTCCGGGCAGACATATTGGCCGCCGCCATCTTCATAGGTATAGGCGGACTGGCATTGGGGGCATGGAGGGAGGGTGTGCATGTGAACCTTGGAATATCAAACGCTGGCCAGGGAGGGCCGCAAACAGGGAGGGTGGTAATCGGACGTCGCGTCGTCGATGCGGATGCGCACCATCGGACTGAGCGTGCATCGTCGACGATCTAGAGCTTAGGGCAGGCGCCGACTACCATCAGTCAGCGCGTATGATACCAGAAGGAAACATGCCGACTGGCGGTCGCGGCGCGTTCCTCAGCCAGCGCCACGGCCCCGGCATGCAGGCTTGGCATGATGGTTGCCACATCAGCCTCTACGCATCTGCCTTAGCCACGCCCCTGGCGACAGCCCAACCGCGCCCTTGAATCGCCGGGTGAAATGGCTTTGGTCCGCAAACCCCGCACTCACCGCGACCGTCGCCAGCGACATGCCGCTCAATAAGAGCTGACGTGCATTGGCCAGCCGGACCGCGTTCAGGTAGACATGGGGCGGCACGCCGAACTGCCGTTCGAACGCACGGCTCAGGTAGACGCGTGACACGCCCGCTTCGCGCGCGAGTTCGGCAATCGAGATATCGTTGCCCGCATGGGCGCGAATATAGTCGCGCACCCGATTCAGCCGGGCCAGGCCGGCGAGCACAGGCGCCTGCGCCGCCGCCTGGGTCTCGCCGAAGCGCAGGAGCAAGCCCATGAAGGCCTTGAGCAGCAGCGACTCCGCGCGCAGCGCTTCCTGCGCTTGGCCGGTGGCCTCTATGGCGTCGTGCAATTGCCTTGCTGCTTCTGGCGCATGCACGACGGCATCGCGAAAATAACTCGCAGGAAGAACGCCTGCCGCCTGCTCGCGCAGCACCGTCATCACGGCGGGATCGACATACAGCATGCTGTAGTCGTAGCTGTCGGTCTTGCCGCGCAAGCCGTCATGGGCCTGGTCCGGGTTCAGGAAGATGACGTTGCCCGGCGCGCTGACCTGCCTGCTGCCCTGGCAGTTGAAGGTCTGGACACCGCGATAGGTCAGGCCGATCCCGAATTCAGGGTGGCTGTGCCGCTCGAAAGTGTAGTCGGTGAAATGAGCGCGCATCAGGGTCACGCCCTGCACACCGGTGGGGCGATAGCGCACCCAGTCGGCCTTCGATGGCGGTTCCGGTCCGGTTTGGTCGTGGTTCTCTGTGTCCATCGCTATCTGCAAGAAATGCCAGGAATGAAACGAAAGGCCGCACACGGCCGCGCTTGCCCTGGCGTCGCGTCAGCCGCAACACATGATGGCAGGCTTTTGCTCAGCATGCTTGTACAGCTGTAAACACGCCAACCGGGCAGCGGCCGAGGTTACAGCCATACAAGACGAGGTCATCGGCCCCGCAGCACACTGGACGCTTTCCACTTCCCGGCAGAACCATGTACATCCATCGAGCACACACTGCGGACATACCGAAAATCAAGGAATTGTATGAGGAAGCGATCGCCTTCCAGCGCCGGCAGGGGCTGCCCTACTGGAATGCGCTGGACCTGGCAGTGGTCGAGGCCGACATTGCCGTGGGGGCCCAATATCTGTTGTCGGTCGATATGCACACCGTCGGCATCTTCAGTTTCTGTCCGCCATCGCCCATGGACGAGGATCTGTGGCAGGGCTTGCAACCGCATGCGGCCCGCTATATCAACCGCATCATCGTCGGGCGTCTATGGAAAGGGAGGTCGTTGTTCGGGCTGATGCTGGCCTGGAGCGAACGCGAGACGCTGCGCCTGGGATTCGACCGGCTGCGCCTGGATACCTGGGCGGACAACCCACGCTTGAGCGACTATTATTCCCGCTTCGGTTTCGTCCACATGGGCGAGCGCACGGCGTCGAGCGGTCCGGAACTGTCTCCCCAATACCGTGGCGTGCGCCTGGCGATCATGGAAAAACTGCTGACGCCGGCAAGCAACGCCGATCCGCGTGCAATGTGATCGCAGGCACAAAAAAAACGCCAACCGGTGAGGGTTGGCGTTTTTTCGATATTCTTGGTGGCCCGGGGCGGAATCGAACCACCGACACAAGGATTTTCAATCCTCTGCTCTACCAACTGAGCTACCAGGCCAAGGCGCGCAATGATTACCGGGCTGGGCGTATCTGCCTGGTACGCGTCTCAGTGCTTGAGTCCATCGAGGAAGGACAGGTCCGCGCCGGGACGATCGGTGGAGGTGCTGACATGCTCCCATTCGGTGGTGGCCTGGTCGCGCGCTGCTTCGGCCATGCGCACGGCGTAGAGCGCGTCGCTGCCGAGTATCAAGTGATTAGGCAGCCTATCGGCGCGGGAAAGGTCGAAGATCACCTGGGCATAGCGGCTTAGGTCGCCTATTTCGTTGCCGGGCAGGCCGCCGAGCATGGCCAGCATGTGGCCCACGGTGGCCTCGTACTCGGGCAGCAGCGCGGCTGCGCTGTTCAGCGCCGTTGGCGCCCAGCTGGTGGGCATGCTGCCTGGTTCTACGGCCACCATCTGAACGCCAAGCGCAGCCAGCTCTTTCGCCACCGATTCGGTAAAGCCGCCCACGGCGAACTTGGCGGCGTGGTAGGCGCTCATGCCGGGCATGCCAAGACGGCCGGCGCCCGACGAGATGTTGATGATGTGGCCGGCCCGCTGCCCGCGCATCAGCGGCAGGACGGCACGCGTCAGGTTGACGACGCCGTAGAAATTCGTGTCCATCTGAGTCTTGAAGTCGTCCTCCGCCATTTGCTCGAACGGCGCCAGCGAGGCGTAGCCGGCATTGTTGACCAGCACATCGAGGCCGCCGAAGTGCTTGACGGCGAGCTGGACGGCCGCCTGGGCAGCGACGGCATCGGTGACGTCGAGATGGCCCACGACGATCTGCGCGCGGTAGCGCTGCTGCAGCTCGGCCAGCAGTTCGGGGCGGCGCGCCGTGGCGACGAGGCGGTCGCCGTTGGCCAATACGGTTTCCGCGATGGCCCGGCCCAGTCCCTGGGCGCAGCCTGTGATCAGCCATGTCTTGATTTTGTTCATGCGTGAAGTCCTGTGTTGGTTTGATAACAGTAGTGACAGGCCGCAATTGCCGGATTTCAGCTGGAGTAGAATTCGCCACTCTTCCGGGGTTGCGGATGCAGGAACTGTAAGTGTGGAGCACGCTCCACAGTCAAGGGATAGGACATGTTGATTTCGGAGTTTGCGGCGGCAGCGGGATTGAGCCGCGATACGGTGCGCTACTACATGCGCCTGGGCTTGTTACAGCCCAAGACGAATGGCAAGGGCGGCAGCAAGCCCTACCATTTTTTTAACAGCGAGGACATGCAGGCAGTGGAGGTCATACGCATCGGTCAGGCGCTGGGCTGGTCGTTGAAGGACATTGCGGCGCTGGATACGGAGCGGCGTGAGAACGGCATCGATGGCGCTCGCGCCGTGGAAATTTTGCGGGCGCAGCTGGCGCAACTGGAGGCGAAGGCCGCCGACCTGGCGAGGATGACGGACTACCTTCGCAAGAAGATCGACTGGCTGGCGTCGGGCGAGCGCGGCGCGCAGCCAGGTTTTGGGGTTTGCGGGTGTGAAGTGGCGTTGCCGGAGATTTAACTCCCAAAGCAGGATCTGGGGAGTCAGGCGGCAAGCGTCCTGGGAGGCCGGGAATACAGCAGAAACAAAAACGCCCACTTGCATGAGTGGGCGTTGCGTTAGGCTTATTCTTGGTGGCCCGGGGCGGAATCGAACCACCGACACAAGGATTTTCAATCCTCTGCTCTACCAACTGAGCTACCAGGCCAAGAGAGGCATGATTATAGCCAGCGATTTTCAGTTGCGCAAGTACTCTTGAATGCTTTGTGTGTGCCGGGCGGCATATCGACCCTGGCTCAGCCGTCAATCCATGGCGACGCCGGCAAGGCATGGCTTGGCATATCGCTATAATGAGCACCATGACCACGCCCACGACCTCCACTACCCGGACCGATGTTTGCATCGTCGGCAATGGCGCCATCGCCAAGACCACCGCCCTCGGCTTTGCCCAGGCCGGGCATAGCGTGACCCTGCTGGCGCCGCCCGCGCGTCCCGGGGCCGAGGCGCCGTCGTCATCCTCGGCTGCGGAGCGTCCGTGGGACGTGCGTGTCTACGCGCTCAACCATACGGCCCATGACCTGCTGGCCTCGCTCAAGGTCTGGGGCGCCCTCGACCTGGCGCGCGTCGCCGCGGTCGATGCGATGGACGTGCATGGCGACGGCGAGGGTGGCGGCAATCTCGGTTTCGACGCCTTCGGCGCCCGGGTCGGCACCCTGGCCTGGATCGTCGAAGACCATAACCTGAACGGCGCGCTGGATGCCGCGCTCAAGTTCGCCCACAACGTGCAGCGGGTCGAAGGCCGGGCCTGCGAGCTCACCTGCAGCGACGAGGGCGCCGCGCTGCGCCTGGAAGACGGCCGCCGCCTCGAATGCGCGCTGCTGGTCGGGGCCGACGGCCGCGAATCCTGGGTGCGCGGGCAGTGCGACATCGGCGTCGACTACCGTATGTACCACCAGCGCGCCATCGTCACCAACTTCGCCTGCGAGAAGCCGCACCATGGCGTGGCCCACCAGTGGTTCACCTGCGCCGACGGCATCATCGCCTTGCTGCCGTTGCCGGGCAACCGCGTCTCGCTGGTGTGGTCGGCGCCCGAGACCCTGGCCGACACCCTGATGGACGAGTCGCTGGGCGAACTGGCGATCCGGCTCGGCGAGTACGCCGACGAGAAACTGGGCGCCCTGCGTCCCCTGCAACCCGAGGCGGTGGCGGCGGTGCCGCTGGCGCTGGTCAAGCCGCATGCGATCGTGGCGCCGCGCGTGGCGCTGGTGGGCGACGCCGCCCACGCCGTGCATCCGCTGGCCGGGCATGGCATGAACCTGGGTTTCGGCGACGTGGTCGACCTGCTCGCCACCGTGCGCGAGCGCGAGGAACGGCGCGCCATCGGCGACGAGCGGGTGCTGGCGCGCTATGCCCGCAAGCGCAAGGAAGACGTGGTCATGATGCAGCTGGCCACCGATGGGCTGGAGCGCCTGTTCGGGGCAAATCTGGAGCCTGTACGCGTAATGCGCAATCTTGGACTCAACTTGCTTGATAAAATGCCTGCTTTGAAGCGGCGCCTGATGGCGCATGCGATGGGCAAGTCATCAATCTGAGGAATCAAGCATGATCAAAATGAAGCTCGCCGTCCTGCTGGCGACGGCGCTGCTCGCATCGTGTGTCGATGCGCAGAACACGGTCGAGGCAAACATCAAGAAGGCGCTCGAACCGCACCTGGGCGGCGCCAAGATCGAATCGGTCAAGGAGACTCCGTACGGCGGCCTGTACGAGGTACGGGTCGCGGGCGACATCCTGTATACCGACAAGAAGGGCGAGTTCCTCGTGATCGGCCAGGTGTATGACGTCAAGAGTTCGCGCAACCTGACGCGCGAGCGCATCGACGACATCAACAAGATCAAGTTCAGCGACCTGCCGCTCGAGATGGCGCTCAAGCAGGTCAAGGGCAATGGCAAGCGCGTGATCGCGGTGTTCGAGGATCCGAACTGCGGCTACTGCAAGCGCCTGCGCCAGACGACGCTCAACGAGATCGACAACGTCACCATCTATACCTTCATGTATAACATCCTGTCCCAGGATTCGTTCACGAAGTCGAAGAACATCTGGTGCGCGCCGAACCGCAACAAGGCCTGGGATGACTGGATGATCAACGGTAAGGTGCCACCGGCGGCGCCGAATGCCTGCGAATCGCCCAACGACAAGGTGCTGGCGCTCGGCCAGAAGCTGCGCATCACCGGTACGCCGGCCATCTTCTTCAGCGACGGCACCCGCATCCCGGGCGCGATCGACCTGAAAGCGCTCGAAGCCAAATTCGATTCGCTGGAAGCGAAGCCGGCAAAATAAGGCAGCCGCCGGTCATGGTTGACGCCCAGGAGCGTGCATGCTGACCTTGAACATCAACGGCAGAGACCTGCAAGTCGACGCCGATCCCGCCACGCCCGTGCTGTGGGCGCTGCGCGACAACCTCAACCTCACCGGCACCAAGTTCGGCTGCGGCGCGGCCCTGTGCGGCGCCTGCACCGTGCACCTGGGCGGCGTCCCGATCCGCGCCTGCGTCACCCCGATCGCGGCGGTCGCGGGCCAGGCGATCACCACCATCGAAGCGATGCAGGACGACCCGGTCGGCAAGGCGGTCCAGGATGCCTGGGTACGCCACGACGTACCGCAATGCGGCTACTGCCAGAGCGGCCAGGTGATGAGCGCCGTCGCGCTGCTGCGCACCAACCGGCGCCCGCTGGACGCCGACATCGACAACGCCATGAGCGGTAATCTGTGCCGCTGCGGCACCTATCAGCGGATCCGCGCGGCCATCAAGGATGCCGCCGCGGCATTGGAGGCATGACCCCATGGCGCTGACGGGCATCCTGCTGGCCGCGGGACGGGGCCGCCGCTTCGACCCGGCCGGCAATCACAACAAGCTGTTGCAGCGCCTGCCCGGCGGCGAACTGGTGGTCGCCGCCAGCGCGCGCACGCTGCTGGCCGTGTTCCCACGCGTGGTGGCGGTGGTGCCGCCCGCCGACGGTGGGGTAGGGGACGTGCTGCGCCAGCTCGGCTGCGAGGTGACGGTGTGCCCGGATGCTGACAGCGGCATGGGCCTGTCGCTGGCGCACGCGATCCGTCATTCCCTGCATGCTCAGTTGCACGACCAGTCGCCCGGCCAGGGCTGGCTGGTGGCGCTGGGCGACATGCCCTTCGTCGCCCCATCCACCCTGCATGCGCTGGACGCTGCGGTCAGGGAGGGCGCCGCCATCGCCGCGCCCCTGTTCGAGGGCCGGCGCGGAAATCCGGTCGCCTTCGGCGCGCAGCACCGCGACGCCCTGCTGGCGCTGGACGGCGACCAGGGCGCGCGGCGCCTGTTGCAAAGCAGCCCGGTCGCCACGATCGACGTGCCCGACCCCGGCGTCCTGCGCGACATCGATTCCCCTTCCGACCTGCCTTCCTAAGCGACGCGCCACCCACCCGCCATGCATGGCGCGCGTTTTGCTTCGCTCGATGGATTACACTATGTCCATTCGGCGCGTCCCGAGAGACCATTCAAGAAGATCATGAAAAAGCCATCGCAGAAAAAGCAGAACGCCATCCACTACACCATCGTCCCCAAGGACCTGGCCGGTCACCTGTTCAACGTCACCGTCACGGTCGCCAATCCCGATCCCGACGGCCAGGCGTTCGTGCTGCCGGCCTGGATCCCGGGCAGCTACATGATCCGCGAGTTTGCGCGCAATATCGTGCGCATCCGCGCCGAGAGCGGCGGCAATGCCGTGGCCCTCACCAAGCTGGATAAACACGCGTGGCGCGCCGCCCCTAGCGCCGGCCCCCTGACCCTGCACTACGAGGTGTATGCCTGGGACCTGTCGGTGCGTGCCGCCCACCTCGACCAGACCCATGGTTTCTTCAACGGCACCAGCGTGTTCCTGCGCGTGGTGGGACAGGAGTCGCTCGCCCACCAGGTCGACATCCAGCGCCCCGCCGACCCGGCCGCCAAAACCTGGCGCGTGGCCACCGCGATGCCTGAAGCAGGCGCCAAGCGCTACGGCTTCGGCGCCTATGCCTGCGCCAACTACGACGAACTGATCGACCATCCGGTCGAGATGGGCGACTTCGAGCTGGCCACCTTCAAGGCCCATGGTATCCCGCACGACATCGTGATCACCGGCCGCGTGCCCAACCTCGACATGGCGCGCCTGCAGGCCGACCTGCAAGCGATCTGCGAGACCCAGATCGCCTTCTTCGAACCTAGAACGAAGCGCGCGCCGCTCGAGCGCTACGTGTTCATGACCATGGCCGTGGGCGATGGCTACGGCGGCCTCGAACACCGCGCCTCGACCGCCCTGATCTGCGCGCGCGCCGACCTGCCTAGCCTGGCCACGCCGAAGGCGGCCGAACCGGGCGAGGGTTATCTGCGCTTCCTGGGCCTGTGCAGCCACGAGTATTTCCACACCTGGAACGTCAAGCGCATCAAGCCGGCCGCCTTCGCCCCCTACGACCTGCAGGCCGAGAATTACACGCCGCTCCTGTGGCTGTTCGAAGGCTTCACCAGCTATTACGACGACCTGATGCTGGTGCGCGCCGGGATCATCGGCGAAGCGACTTATTTCAAGCTGCAGGCCAAGACGGTCGGCGGCGTGCTGCGCGGCAGCGGGCGCCTCAAGCAGAGCGTGGCCGATTCGAGCTTCGACGCCTGGAGCAAGTACTACCGCCAGGACGAGAACTCGCCGAACGCGATCATCAGCTACTACACCAAGGGTTCGCTGATCGCGCTGGCCTTCGACCTGACCATCCGCGCCAAAACGGGCGGCGCGAAATCGCTGGACGACATCATGCTGGCGCTGTGGGAGCGCTACGGACGCGACTTCTACAACGGCGCCGGCCGCGGCGTGACGGAACACGAAGTCGAAGCGCTGTTCGACGAGATCAGCGGCCTCAAACTCAAGAACATGTTCGAGCGCTATGTGCGCGGCACCGAAGACCTGCCGCTGGTCAAGCTGTACGCGCCGCTGGGCGTGAAGCTGGTCGACGAGCGCAAGGGCGGAAAGGCCTCGCTGGACGCCGGCATCGGCCGCGACCCGCTGGGCGCCAAGCTCACCCAGGTGCACGAGGGCGGCGCTGCCCACCAGGCCGGCCTGTCGGCGCTGGACGTCGTGATTGCGATCGACGGCCTGCGCGTGAACGGCAATCCGCCCAACATCGACGCGCTGCTGGCGCGCTACCGCGTCGGCGACCGCGTCACCGTGCACGCCTTCCGCCGCGACGAGCTGATGGCCTTCGACGTCACCCTGCAGGGCGACCGCGTGCCGGGCATCAGCCTGGCGCAGGCGGTGGCCGGGCGCAAGTCGGCCGCGATCAAGCGGCCGAGCGCCGTGTAATGGACAAGAATCTTCACAACGATAAGCATCCCATGACCTTTACCCGTATCGCCGCGGCAGCCGCCGTTTTCGCGTCGCTGGCCCTGTCCGCAAACGTCGCCCAGGCCCAGCAGGCCGCGCCGCTCAAGAATGACGTCGTCGCCAAGGTCGACGCCATGTATCCATGGCTCGACGCGGTCTATAAAGACCTGCACGCGCATCCCGAGATCGCCTTCCAGGAAGTGCGCACCGCCGGCAAGCTGGCGGCCGAGATGCGCAAGCTTGGCTTCACCGTCACCGAGAAGGTCGGCAAGACCGGCATCGTCGCGGTGCTCAAGAACGGCGCCGGCCCGACGGTCCTGGTGCGCACCGATATGGATGGCCTGCCGATGGAAGAGCGCACCGGCCTGCCGTACGCCAGCCGCGCCCGCGCCACCAGCGAAGGCCGCGACACCTTCGTGATGCACAGCTGCGGCCACGACATTCACATGACCAGCTGGCTCGCAACCGCCCGCACCCTGGTCGAGCTGAAATCGCAGTGGAAGGGCACCCTGGTCTTCATTGGCCAGCCGGCCGAGGAAATCGTCGCCGGCGCCAAGGCCATGCTGGACGACGGCCTGTTCAAGCGCTTCCCGAAACCGGACTACGCCTTCGCCCTGCATTCCTGGCCGCTGGCCCATGGCACGGTGGGCTTCAACGACGGCCCGGTATCGTCCAACTCGGACTGGCTCGAGATCACATTCAAGGGCCGTGGCGGCCATGGCTCAGCGCCTGATAAAACCATCGACCCGGTGGCGATCGCGGCGCGGTTCGTGGTCGACGTCCAGACCGTGGTCAGCCGCGAGAAGGATCCGAAGGAATTCGGCGTGGTGACGGTCGGTTCGATCCAGGGCGGCACGGTTGGCAACATCATCCCGGACAGCGTGCAGGTGCGCGGCACCATCCGCTCGTATAGCCCGACTGTGCGCGCCAAGCTGCTCGAAGGCGTGCGCCGCGTGGCCGAGGGTTCGGCCGCGATGGCCGGCGCGCCGAAGCCGGACATGCTGATCGGCGGCGGCGGCCAGGCCATCGTCAACAGCACCGAGCTGGTAAACAAGACCGAGGTGGTGTTCAAGGAAGCCTTCGGCGCCGACAAGGCCAAGCGCATGCCGGCCATGACCGCCAGCGAAGACTTCTCGCTGTACGCCAATGAAGGCGTGCCGTCGATGTTCTTCTTCACCGGCGTCTACGATCCGAAGGTGGTGGCCGAAGCGGAGCGCGAGGGCGGCAAGCCGATCGCCTTCAACCACTCGCCGTTCTACGCGCCGGTGCCGGAACCGTCGATCAAGACCGGCGCCCAGGCGATGACCCTGGCCGTGCTGAACGTGCTCGGCAAATAAACAGCCAAGCCATATGAAAACGGCCGGTCGCTTGCGCGCCGGCCGTTTTTGTTTTTGTGCGGTTGTTCAGGACTTGAGGCAGTCGACGCAGCGGCCGTACAGGGTCAGCTCGTGACTTTCGACGCTAAAGCCTTTCGGCGCCATGTGCTCGATGTCGCCGGGGCAGGCGTGCACGTCGAATACGCGCTGGCAGACGGTGCACTGGAAGTGATGATGGTGGTGTTCGGCGGCGCTGGTCGACTCGTAGCGCGCGCCTTCGCCCGGCAGGGTGACGACCTTGAGCGCGCCGTCGTCCACCAGCGACTTCAGGTTGCGGTACACGGTCGCCATGCCCAGCTGGCTGACCTCGCGGCTGGCTTCGTCCAGGATCTCCTGTGGCGATAACGGGCGCTGCGCATGCTCGATCGCATGCAGGATGGCGGTTTTTTGACGTGTATTGCGTTGCATAGGCCGAAGGATACCTCAAAGCGCGCACCAGGATCAAAAAGCGGTTGAATGCTTAATGATAATGCCTTATCATTTCACTGTTAATGATAACGGATTATCGTTATCGGCTTTATATGCATCCTGCCGTTCAATCATTTCGAGGAACCACCATGTCTCACTTTTCCTGCAAGCGCACACCGCTGACCCTGGCGCTGATGCTGGCCTTTGGCGCGCCCCTGGCCGTCCAGGCCCAGACGACGAGCCGTGCGGCTTCGGATCCGGACAGCGTGCCGACCGTGGTCGTGTCCGCCAGTGCCCTGGGCGTGGTCCACGACGACATGATCACCCCGGTGACTTCGCTCGGCGGCAGTGAACTGGTGCGCGCCCGCGAATCGACCCTGGGCGAAACCCTGGCCCACCAGCCCGGCATCACCTCGAGCCACTTCGGCGCCGGCGCCAGCCGTCCGGTGATCCGCGGCATGGACGGCCCGCGCGTGAAGATCCTGTCCGACGGCGCCGAGATCCAGGACGCCTCGACCATCAGCCCCGACCACGCCGTCGCTTTTGAACCTGTTTTGGCCGAGCGCATCGAAGTGCTGCGCGGCCCGTCGGCCCTGGCCTATGGCGGCGGCGCGGTGGGCGGCGTAGTGAACATCCTCGACCGCAAGATCCCGACCGCGATGCCCGAGAAGGGCCTGGAAGGCAGCGCCGAAGTACGCGCCAACTCGGCGGCGCGCGAAAAGACCGGCGCCTTCGAATTCACCACCGCCGCCGGCAGCAACCTGGCCCTGCACCTGGAAGGCGTCAAGCGCGATGCGGACGAGTACCGCGTCGGCAAGGACTGGAGCGAAGGCCGCCACGTGAACGGCAGCTACAAGGAATCCGAGACCGGCACCGTCGGCCTGTCGTGGATCGGCAAGAACGGTTATATCGGCGCCGCCTTCACCAAGGAGCGCACCGAATACGGCATCCCGGGCCACGGCCACGAGTTCGAGAGCTGCCACCCGCATGGCTCGCACCTGCACTGCGGCGGCCACGAAGAGGAAGAGGGCCATGACCATGACGAGCACGGCGAAGAAGGCCACGATCACGACCATGATCATGAGCACGGCGAAGTGCCGGTCGTGAAGCTCGACAGCGAACGCTGGGACATCCGCGGCGAGTACCGCAACCCGGTGGCCGGCATTGAGCGCGTGCGCATGCGCGCCTCGTTCACCGACTACGTCCACGACGAGCTGGAAGACAACGTCGTCTCGACCTCGTTCCGCAACAAGGGCCACGACGCCCGCCTGGAAGCGGTGCATGCGCCGCTGGCCGGCTGGCGCGGCGTGTTCGGCCTGCAGACCACGCGCCGCGACTTCTCCGCAATCGGCGAGGAAGCCTATGTGCCGCCGACGCTCACCAAGAAGCACGCCGCCTTCCTGACCGAGGAGTACAAGCTCGAGAACTGGCGCTTCGAGGCTGGCCTCCGCCACGAATGGCAGGACATCGAGGTCGATGCCCCGGGCCTGCGCGACACCGATGCGCGCGGCACCTCGGCCTCGGTCGGCGCGGTCTGGAAGCTGGCGCCGCAATACTCGCTGCGCGCCTCCCTGTCGCGCAGCCACCGCCTGCCGACCGCCGAAGAACTGTACGCCGACGGCGTGCACCTGGCCACCGCTACCTATGAAGTCGGCAACCAGGACCTGGACAAGGAAACCTCGAACAACGTCGACCTGACCCTACGCAAATTCGAAGGCGACACCACCTTCTCGGTCAGCGCCTTCCACAACCGCGTCGACAACTACATCTACGCGCACACGCTGGACAACCACGAAGGCTTCCAGCTGGTGGAATACGCCCAGCGCGACGCCACCTTCACCGGCCTGGAAGGAGAAATTCGCCAGAAGCTGACCCCGGCGATCAGCGCGACCGTGTTCGGCGACTACGTGCGCGCCCGTTTTGACGAGGGCGAGGGCAGCCGCAACCTGCCGCGCATCCCGGCTTCGCGCCTCGGCGTCAAGCTGGACGGCGACTGGAACCAGTGGCACGGCATGGTCGAGTTCTACCGCGTGGGCAAGCAGGACAAGCTGGCCGACTACGAGACCGAGACCGCCGGCTACAATATGCTCAACGTCGGCGCCCACTACTCGACCCGCATTGGCGGCGTGCCGACGCAGTTCTATGCGCGCCTGAACAACCTGACGGACGAACTGGCGTTTAGCCACACTTCGTTCATCAAGAATGCGGCGCCGCTGACCGGGCGTAATCTGACGGCGGGTATTCGCGTCATTTTCTGATCACCGTTCACCGTTAGCCCAAGCACGTCGTCCCCGCGCAGGCGGGGACCCAAGTTTTCCAGCGTCGCGACTACGTAGAGCGTAGTGGCTGCGCGAAGGACTTGGGTCCCCGCCTGCGCGGGGACGACGTATTTATGGTGCCGATAGAACGACGTTGATGGTGTACAGCCGTTTTATAGCTGCACACAATTGCTGCGCTGCGTTGAATCCTTAACGATAATCGGTTATCATTAGATTCTGCTTATGGTGCACCATTGTCACCACGGCGCATTCGACGACCAAGGATTCCCATGACTGACTTCACCGGCAAGCGCACGCCGCTCGCACTGGCCTGCATGCTGGCGCTTGGCGCGCCGTTGGCCGCCCATGCGCAATCGACCGCGGCCCCTGCGACTGTCGTCGTGTCCGCCAGTGGGCTCGGCGTAGCCAGCGACGATATGGTCACGCCGGTGACGTCGATCGGCGGCAATGAGCTGGTGCGGACCCGTCAGTCGACCCTGGGCGAAACCTTGTCGAGCATGCCGGGCATTACATCGAGCCACTTCGGCGCCGGCGCCAGCCGTCCGATCATCCGCGGCATGGATGGCCCGCGCGTGAAGATCCTGTCCGACGGTTCCGAGATCCAGGATGCGTCCACCATCAGCCCCGATCACGCTGTTGCCTTTGAACCTGTCCTGGCAGAGCGCATCGAAGTATTGCGCGGCCCGTCAGCCCTGGCCTATGGCGGCGGCGCCGTCGGCGGCGTGGTGAACATCATCGACCGCAAAGTGCCGACCGCGATGCCCGAGAACGGCCTGGAAGGCAGCGCCGAAGTGCGCGCCAATTCGGCGGCGCGCGAAAAGACCGGCGCGGCGGAGTTCACCGTGGCCGCCGGCAGCAACCTGGCCCTGCACCTCGAAGGCGTCAAGCGCGATGCCGACGATTACCGTGTCGGCAAGGATTGGGAAGGCGGCCGCCGCGTCCCGGGCAGCTACAAGGAAACCGAGACCGGCACCGTCGGCCTGTCCTGGGTCGGCAAGGATGGCTACCTGGGCGCCGCCTTCACCAAGGAGCGCGGCAAGTACGGCCTGCCGGGCCACGGCTTCGAGAACGAGGCGGGCGAGATCGAGGCGCCGGTGGTGGACCTCGATAGCGAGCGCTGGGACGTGCGCGGCGAATACCGCAATCCGGTGGCCGGCATCGAGCGCGTGCGCCTGCGCGCCTCGTTCACCGACTACATCCACGACGAGGTCGAGGGTAGCGCGGTCGCCACCACCTTCAAGAACAAGGGCCACGACGGCCGCCTGGAATTCGTGCATGCGCCGATTGCGGGCTGGCATGGCGTGTTCGGCCTGCAGACCACGCGCCGCGATTTCTCGGCCATCGGCGCCGAGGCCTATGTGCCGCCGACCCTGACCAAAAAGCATGCGGCCTTCCTGACCGAGGAATACAAGCTGGGCAATGTGCGCTTCGAGGCCGCCGCACGCCATGAATGGCAGGACGTCGACGTCGAGGTGGACAAGCCCGACAGCCACACGCGCGGCACCTCGCTGTCGGTCGGCGCGGTCTGGAAATTCGCGCCGGAATACTCGCTGGGCACCTCGCTGTCGCACACGCACCGCCTGCCGACCGCCGAAGAATTGTTCGCGGACGGCCCGCACCTGGCGACCAACACCTATGAGATCGGTAACCCGAACCTGGTCAAGGAAACGTCGAACAACCTCGACCTGACCCTGCGCAAGTTCGCCGGCCGCACCACCTTTTCGCTCAGCGCCTTCCACAACCGCATCGGCGACTACATCTATTCGCAGACGCGCGGTGAGTTCCAGGGCCTGCAGCTGATCAACTACGCCCAGCGCGACGCCACCTTCACCGGCCTGGAAGGCGAGGTTGCGCATAACTTGTCGTCGGTGTGGAAGACGACCCTGTTCGGCGATTATGTCCGCGCCCGCTTCGACGAAGGCCCGGGCAGCCGCGACATCCCGCGCACCCCGGCGCACCGCATCGGCGTCAAGCTCGAAGGCGACTGGGGCGCCTGGAATGGCCTGGCCGAGTTGGTCCGCGTGGGCAAGCAGGACAAGATCGCCGAGTTCGAAACCGAGACGCCCGGCTACACCACGCTGAACCTCAGCACGCACTATTCGACCCGCATCGGCACGCTGCCGGCACAACTGTACCTGCGCCTGAACAATGTGACCGATCGCCTGGCTTACAGCCACACCTCGTTCATCAAGGACTATGCACCGCTCACCGGCCGTAACCTGACGGCCGGCCTGCGCGTACTGTTCTAAACGAACCCAATCCACCGGCGTCGCGGACTCTTCTCGCGAAGCCGGTTTTAAAGAAAGGAACAGGGTTCATGAAATCCCTGATCAAATACGGCGATGTCGCCGGCATGGCGGCATCGATCCTGTGCCTGCTGCACTGCATGGCCATGCCGCTCGTGATCCTGGCGTTTCCGATGCTCGGACTGGCCCACGTGCACGACACCTTCCACGACACGCTGATCGCGGCGATCACCTTGCCGGTCTTGCTGGCGCTGGTGCCTGGCTACCTGAAGCATCGCGACAAGACCACCTTGCTGGTCGGCTGCGCCGGCCTGGCGATCTTCTTGGGCGCCGTCTTCGTCGTCAGCCCGCTGTTCGGCGAAACCGCCGAAGCGGTATTGGCCGTCATCAGCGGCTTCATGCTGCTGTATGCGCACCTGCGCAACCGCCGTCACTGCAAGCGTTGCGGCGCTCGCGCACAGGACGCCGCCGGCCATCCGGCGCCGGCATCCTGCCACCCTCACTAATCCAGACTACAAGCCTGCGCGCTGCGGCCCCGCCAGCGTGCGCAGCTGGAAGCGGTAACGCTCGCCAAACAGGAAGGTCTCGGAAAACGTCATCAGGTCGGCATGTGCCGGCCCCAGTCCATCGGGTGGCGGCAGCGGACCGCTGCGGCGCAGCGAGGCCAGCGCGACCTCGGAGGCGCCCTGGTCGCGCGAGCGCTGCACCTGGACGTCGGTCAGTTGGCCCGCTCGATCGACCGTGATGTTCAGCACCACCACCGCTGGCAGCATGGGCGGCAATTCTCCCTCGAACACTCTTTCTGGATTGCGCTGCATGACGTGGCGCGCGACGTCGGCTTTATAGGCGTCGAGCGTGCGCGTTGGCGGAGGGGCTGGGATCGGTGTCAGCGGAATGGTCACCACTGAGGCTTGTGGCGCCGGCGCCGGTGGCTGGGTCGACGTGCCGCATGCTGCGAGGGCCGCGAGCACGACCAGTGAGAAAAAGACGAAGATGCTGCGATAAGAGTTCTTCATGGCGGATGCAGGACAGTCGCAGGTCGCGCCGGTATTGGCGTACCAGTTCGACCCATCCGTGCATCCGGAGTTCCTCTACCGTTCCTTTACTTCAGGCGAACAGGCGCTGCAGTTCGCGGCCAGGATTTTCCGCGCGCATGAAGGCTTCGCCGACCAGGAAGGCGTGGACGTCGGCTTCGCGCATGCGCTGCACATCGCCCGTGCCGAGGATGCCCGATTCGGTCACCACCAGGCGGTCCTTCGGGATGCGCGGCAGCAGGCCCAGCGTGGTGTCGAGGGTGACGTCGAAGGTGCGCAGGTTGCGGTTGTTGATGCCCAGCAGCGGCGTCTTGAGCTTGAGCGCGGCATCGAGTTCATCGCCGTCGTGCACTTCGACCAGCACGTCCATGCCGAGGTCCATGGCGCAGGCTTCCAGTTCCGCCATCAGGCCGTGGTCGAGCGCCGCCACGATCAACAGGATCGCATCGGCGCCCATCGCGCGTGCTTCATACACTTGATACGGGTCGACCATGAAATCCTTGCGCAGCACCGGCAGGGCACAGGCGGCGCGCGCCTGCTTCAGGTAGTCGGTCGAACCCTGGAAGAACTGGACGTCGGTCAGCACCGACAGGCAGGCCGCGCCGTGTTCGGCGTAGCTCTGTGCGATCGCAGCCGGCTGGAAGTCGGGGCGCAGCACGCCTTTCGACGGTGAGGCTTTCTTGACTTCGGCGATCACGCCGGCCTGGCCAGCAGCGATCTTGGCGCGCAGGCCTGCTTCGAAACCGCGCAGGGCGGCGCGTGCGTCGCGGTCGCTTTCGACCTCGCTGCGCAGGCTATACAGGTCGCGGTGCTTGCGCGCTGCGGCCACTTCGTCGGCCTTCACGGCCAGGATCTTGTTGAGGATGTCGGACATCGATGCTCTCGCAATACGTTTAATTGACGGCGCCGAGCTGGCGCGTGACCTGGACGAACTGCTCCAGCTTGGCGATGGCGGCGCCGGAGGCGATCGCTTCGCGCGCTTTTTGCAGGCCGGCTTCGATCGAATCGGTCACGCCGGCCGCATACAGCGCGGTGCCGGCATTCAGGGCCACGATGTCGTGCGCCGGACCCGGCTCGCCGCGCAGCGCTTCCAGTATACGCGCCTTCGACTCCTCGGCATTGCTCACCTTGAGGTTGCGGCTCGAGATCATCGACAGGCCGAAGTCTTCCGGGTGGATCTCGTATTCGCGGATCTCGCCGTTGACCAGCTCACCGACCAGGGTGCCGGCGCCGAGCGAGACTTCGTCCATATTGTCGCGGCCCCACACCACCACCGCATGCTCGGCGCCGAGGCGCTGCAGCACGCGCACCTGGATGCCGACCAGGTCGGGGTGGAACACGCCCATCAGGATGTTGGGTGCGCCGGCCGGATTGGTCAGCGGCCCGAGGATGTTGAAGATGCTGCGCACGCCCAGTTCGCGCCGCACCGGCGCCACGTGCTTCATGGCCGCGTGGTGGTTGGGAGCGAACATGAAGCCAATGCCGGTCTGGGCGATCGACTGGGCGATCTGCTCGGGCTTCAGGTCGATGTGGGCGCCGAAAGCCTCGATCACGTCGGCGCTGCCGGACGAGGACGAGACGCTGCGGCCGCCATGCTTGGCCACGCGCGCGCCGGCGGCGGCGGCCACGAACATCGAGGCGCTCGAGATATTGAAGGTGTTGGCGCCGTCGCCGCCGGTGCCGACGATGTCGAGCAGGTGGGTGGTGTCGGCCATCGGCACCTTGGACGAGAACTCGCGCATCACCTGGGCGGCGGCGGTTATCTCGCCGATGGTTTCCTTCTTGACCCGCAGGCCCATGGTCAGGGCCGCGACCATGGTCGGCGACATCTCTCCCGCCATGATCTGGCGGAACAGATGCAGCATCTCGTCGTGGAAGATCTCGCGGTGTTCGATACAGCGCAGCAGCGCTTCTTGTGGGGTGATCGGCATGGCGGTTCCAGTAGGGTTTCAGTATTCGCTAGCGCTTGAGCCGTCGTTCCCGCGGAGGCGGGAACCTAAGTTCGTTGCGTACCCGGTATTCAATAATTACCGGGTTGCGGAGAGGACTTGGATTCCCGCCTTCGCGGGAATGACGTGCTGGGGACGCGGGTGTTCGGTGACGTGTCGGCGTGCGTGCAGCGACTTCAAGCGCGCGCTTAGCGCGTCAGGAAATTTTTGAACAGGGCGTGACCGTGCTCGGACAGGATCGATTCGGGGTGGAATTGCACGCCCTCGATGTCGTAGTCCTTGTGGCGTACGCCCATGATCTCGCCGTCGTCGGTCCACGCCGTCACTTCGAGGCAGGACGGCAGCGAGGAACGTTCAATCGCCAACGAGTGGTAGCGGATGACGGTAAAAGGGCTGGGCAGGTCAGTGAACACGCCTTCGCCGATGTGGGCGATGCTCGAGGTCTTGCCGTGCATGACCTGCTTGGCGCGGATCACATTGCCGCCGAAAGCTTCGCCGATCGCCTGGTGGCCAAGGCACACGCCCAGGATCGGCAGCTTGCCCTTGAATTCGCGCAGGATATCGAGCGAGATGCCGGCGTCCTTCGGCGCCTTCGGGCCCGGCGAGATGCAGATGCGGTCCGGCCTCAATGCTGCGATCTGTTCGATTGTGATCTCGTCGTTGCGCACGGTGCGCACGTCTTCACCCAGTTCGCCGAAGTACTGCACGATGTTGTAGGTGAACGAGTCGTAGTTGTCGATCATTAGCAGCATGTCAGAACTCCCCATCCAGGCCATCTTGCACTTGCTCGGCCGCGCGCAGCACGGCGCGCGCTTTCTTTTCAGTTTCTTGCCATTCCATCTCGGGGATCGAGTCGGCCACGATGCCGGCCGCGGCCTGCACGTACAGGTTGCCGTCCTTGATCACGCCGGTGCGAATCGCGATGGCGACGTCCATCTCGCCGCCGAAGCTCAGGTAGCCGCAGGCGCCGCCGTAGATGCCGCGCTTCACGGGTTCCAGCTCATCGATCACTTCCATCGCCCGTACTTTCGGCGCGCCGGTGAGCGTGCCGGCCGGGAAGGTCGCGCGCAGCACGTCGAGGTTCGACATGCCGTCTTTCAGCTTGCCCTCGACGTTGGAGACGATGTGCTGCACGTGCGAGTATTTTTCGATGACCATGCGGTCGGTGACTTTGACCGAGCCGATGTCGGCGATGCGGCCGATGTCGTTGCGCGCCAGGTCGATCAGCATCACGTGCTCGGCGACTTCCTTCGGATCGTTCAGCAGTTCTTCGGCCAGCGCCGCATCCTGCTCGGGCGTCGCACCGCGGCCGCGGGTGCCGGCGATCGGGCGCAGGGTGACTTTGCGGCCGGCGTCTAGCGAGAGCTCGTTGCGCACCAAAATCTCGGGCGAGGCGCCGACGATCTGCATGTCGCCGAAGTTGTAGTAGTACATATACGGCGACGGGTTCAGCGAGCGCAGCGAGCGGTACAGCGACAGCGGCGAATCGACGTAGGGCTTGCGGATGCGCTGGCCGATCTGCACCTGCATCAGGTCGCCGGCCATCACGTATTCATGGGCTTTCGCGACGGCCTTCAGATAGTCTTCCTTGCTGAAGTCGCGCACCGCTTCGGTACGCACCGAGCTCGAGGTGACCGGCGCGTCGACGCTCCGGCGCAGCATCATGCGCAAGTCTTTCAGGCGCTGGCGGCCGCGCGAATAACTTTCTGGCTGGCCTGGGTCGGCGTACACGATCAGGTACAGCTTGCCCGACAGGTTGTCGATCACCGCCAGTTCTTCGGTCACCATCAGCTGGATGTCCGGCAGGCCCAGTTCGTCGCGCGGGGCGGTGTCGGCCAGCTTGCGCTCGATGTGGCGCACCGTGTCGTAGCCGAAGTAGCCGGCCAGGCCGCCGCAGAAGCGCGGCAGGCCGGGACGCAGGGCCACCTTGAAGCGCGCCTGGAATTGCTCGATGAAGTCGAGCGGATTGCCCTCGTGCGTCTCGATCACTTCGTCGTTGCGGACGATTTCGGTGAGGTTGCCGGTGGTGCGCAGCAGCGTGTGGGCCGGCAGGCCGATGAAGGAGTAGCGGCCGAAGCGCTCGCCGCCCACCACCGACTCCAGCAGGAAGGTGTTCTTGCCGGTGTGCTGGGACTGGGCCAGCTTGAGGTAGAGCGTGAGCGGGGTTTCGAGGTCGGCGAAGGCTTCCGCGATCAGTGGAATGCGGTTGTAGCCCTGGTTGGCCAGCGACTTGAATTCGAGTTCGGTCATGTTTTCTCCGTGCCGCCCGGATATGGTGGGGCGGTGGTGTACTTCAAAAAACCTGCCGGGGGAAGTGTGCAAACGAACGCACCCGGCAGCAATCGATACGGCTTAGTTAGCCCAGGATTGCCAGCGTCGCCAAAGCCAGGCCTCAAGGGCACCGGTTTGGTTGACAGTGTGTTTTTTGGTGAAAAACATGTATAGATAAGTAGGTGTCTGATTAAAGAGCCGCCGAATTATGGGCGCCGATGAGGCGCGCCGCATCCAGTAGCGAATCAACTATACCATCGGATTGAATTTCTTGTACAGGGCGTCCGTGGTTATAACCATATGGGACGGTCAACACGAAGCAACCCGCGCCACGGGCGCTTTCGGCATCGTTGGACGAGTCGCCGATCGCCACCACACAGCCCGGCGGCAGGTCGAGCGCGGCGCAGGCGCCAAGCATCGGCATCGGGTCCGGTTTCTTCTTCGCGAACGAATCGCCGCCGAACACCTGCTCGAAGTAGGGCGCCAGGCCTTTCTGCTCGAGCAATGGAAGCGTGAAAGCGACGGGCTTGTTGGTCACGCATACCAGGCGCAGGCCGAGGTCGCGCATGGCTTGCAGGCCCTCGAGCACACCGTCGAACAGCGTGCTGCGGTCGCCGTTGATGGCGAGGTAGTGACGCTGGTAGCCGGCGATCGCTTCTTCGTACACGGCTTCCACGCGCGCCGCGTCCCAGTCGAGCAGGAGCGCATCGCGCACCAGCTTTTCGGAGCCCTTGCCGACCAGCGGCTTGATGACGGCCTGGGTGATGGGACCCAGGCCCAGGTCGGCGCGCATGCCGTTCAGGGCCGCTTCGAAGTCGGGCACCGTGTCGAGCATGGTGCCGTCGAGGTCGACGATGGCGGCCCGGATGCCTGCTGCGCCGGCCCGCATTATTTACCCACCGTCGCCAACTCAGCGCGCATGGCGTCGATCACGGCCTTGTAGTCAGGCTTGCCGAAGATGGCCGAGCCGGCGACGAAGGTGTCGGCGCCCGCGGCGGCGGCGGCGGCGATGTTCTCGGCCTTGATGCCGCCATCGACTTCCAGCATGATGTCGCGGCCCGATTCATCGATCATGCGGCGCGCGATCGCGATCTTCTTCAGTGCTTCGGGGATGAAGGACTGGCCGCCGAAGCCCGGGTTGACCGACATGATCAGGATCATGTCGATCTTGTCCATCACGTGTTCCAGGTAGTGCATGGGCGTGCCCGGGTTGAACACCAAGCCGGCCTTGCAGCCGTGGTCGCGGATCAGTTGCAGGGTGCGGTCGATGTGTTCCGAAGCCTCGGGGTGGAAGGTGATGATGTTGGCGCCGGCCTTGGCGAAATCGGGGATGATGCGGTCCACCGGCTTGACCATCAGGTGCACGTCGATCGGCACGTCCACATGCGGGCGGATCGCTTGGCACACCAGCGGGCCGATGGTCAGGTTCGGGACGTAGTGGTTGTCCATCACGTCGAAGTGGATGATGTCGGCGCCGGCGGCGACGACGTTGCGCACTTCCTCGCCCAGGCGGGCGAAATCGGCGGACAGGATGCTGGGAGCGATGCGGTAGGTGGTCATGGGACGATGGGGCGGGATTGAACAAGAAGCCGCTATTCTACGCCGGTCGGGGCCCGGGTTGGCGTCTTGCGGCCCGTTCTTCCCGCTTGCAGCGCCGGGATCGGGCCGCAGGCGGTATCATTATTGTTGTTTGCGCCACACGGCGCGCCGGCCGCCGCCCAGAGTGCCGCGGCCTTGTTAATGATCATCCAAGGAAACCCGATGCCCGCCTACGATTTCACTGTTACCGTCAGAACGCAATACCTGCCGGAGCAGTCCGACCCTGACCGGAGCCAGTTCGTGTTCAGCTACGCGATCACGATCAAGAACACCGGCAGCATCGCGGCCCAGCTCATCTCACGCCATTGGGTGATCCTTGACGCCAACAACCAGATGCAGGAAGTGCGCGGGCTGGGCGTGGTCGGCCACCAGCCGCTGCTGCAGCCGGGCGAACAGTTCGAGTACACCAGCGGCACCCAGCTCGGCACCGCCCAGGGCTCGATGCGCGGCGAATACTTCTGCGTGGCCGAGGATGGCCATCGCTTCGAGACCCCGATTCCCGAATTCGTGCTGTCGCCGCCACGTTCGCTGCACTGATCAGGGCCGCTTGTCGCTGCTGTCGTCGTCCTTGCGGTCGACGTCCTTGCGGCCGGCGAACATGGTCCACCAGACGATAAATACGAGCAGGAACAGCGCCACGCCGGCTTCCACCATCAGGATCCACATTTTCGTCTCCATGCCTTTTATGTATACGACACGCCGCAGTGTACCTTCCCTGATCGCCTTCGTCTGCCTGCTGAGCGCCTGCTCGAGTACGCCGCAGCCGGAACAGCCGCCCATCACGATGCCGCCGCCGGTAGGGCCGGTAGTGGTGCCGCCAACGCCGCCCACCGAGCAGCCGGCGCCTGCACCCGAACCTCCGCCCGCACCGACGCCGCCCCTGACGCCGGTGAGTTTCGAGGCGCTGCCCGGCTGGCAGCAGGACGACGTGCGCCAGGCCTGGCCGGCCTTCCAGCAGTCGTGCAGCGTGCTGGCCACGCGCGCGGCCGAGTGGAAGACGCCATGCGTGGCGGCGCGCTCGGTCGATGCCGGCGATACGGCGGCGGTGCGCCGCTTCTTCGAGACGTATTTCGTGCCCAACCAGGTGCGCAATCCCGACGGCAGCGACACCGGCATGATCACCGGCTACTACGAGGCGATGCTGTACGGTTCGCGCAAGCGCGGCGGCGCTTACCAGACCCCGTTGTACCGGGTGCCGGACGACCTGATCACGGTCGACCTGGGCGGCATCTATCCCGACCTGCAGAACCGGCGCCTGCGCGGGCGGCTGTCCGGCAAGTCGCTGGTGCCTTATTACAGTCGCGCCGAGATCGACCGCGCGCCACTGAAGGGCAGGGAACTGCTGTGGGTGAACGATCCGGTGGAGGCCTTCTTCCTCGAGGTGCAGGGCTCGGGCCGCGTGCAGCTCGAGGGCGGCGGCACGGTGCGCGTCGGCTATGCCGACCAGAATGGCCATCCATATAAGGCGATCGGGCGCTGGTTCGTGGAGCAGGGCATATTGAGCCCCGACCAGGTGTCGGCGCAGTCGATCCGCGCCTGGCTTGCGGCCAATCCGGCGCGCCGCCAGGAAGTGCTGAACGTGAACGCCAGTTATATTTTCTTCACCGAGCAGAAGGTGACGGATCCGAACGCCGGCCCGCGCGGTGCACTGAACGTGCCGCTCACGCCGGGCCGCTCGATCGCGATCGATCGCAGCATCCTGCCGCTGGGCGCGCCGGTCTGGCTGTCGACCACCATGCCCAAGGATGGCGCGCCGCTGCAGCGCCTGGTGATGGGGCAGGACGTGGGCGGCGCCATCCGCGGCGCGGTGCGGGCCGACTTCTTCTTCGGCTTCGGGCCGGAGGCGACCGAGAACGCGGGCCTGATGAAGCAGCAGGGTTCGTTGTGGGTGCTGCTGCCCAAGGCAGCGGCGCCGGACACGGCCCGCTAGGCTTGCGTCCGGCAGATCATTTGCAGCGTATCTACCCTGACTCAACAACCCGCTCGACTTGACGTGCGCGTAAAGCGCTAGAATCGCAGAGTCGTGATTAACCAAATAAGGGTGTGATATGGAATATGCTGACCTGTTGATCGAGAACCATGGCAAGGTTGTCGTGGTGCGTCTGAACCGTCCGAAGGCGATGAATGCGCTGAACGACAATATGATGAACGAGCTGGGCGAGGCCCTGCGCAAGTTCGACAAGGATCCGGCGATCAATGTGATCGTGCTGACGGGCAGCGAGAAGGCGTTCGCGGCGGGCGCCGATATCGCCGCGATGGCCAACTACGATTACCAGGAAACCTACGGCAATAACTACATCGGCCGTAACTGGGAGCACATCCTCGACATCCGCAAGCCGGTCATCGGCGTGGTCTCGGGTTATTGCCTGGGTGGCGGTTGCGAGCTGGCGATGATGTGCGATTTCCTGATCGCCGCCGACAGCGCCAAATTCGGCCAGCCAGAAATCAAGGTCGGCGTCACCCCTGGCGCAGGCGGCACCCAGCGCCTGCCGCGCGCGATTTCCAAGTCGAAGGCGATGGACATGCTGCTCACCACGCGCATGATCGACGCGCTTGAAGCCGAGCGTACCGGCCTGGTGTCGCGCGTGTACCCGGCGGCCGAGGTGATGGAAGAGTCGATCAAGATCGCCCAGGGCATCGCCGAGATGCCGGTGTCGGTGGCGATGCAGATCAAGGATTGCGTCAATCAGGCGTATGAGACGACCCTGAGCCAGGGCGTGGCCTACGAGCGCCGCTATTTCCACGCCGGTTTCGGCACGCCTGCCCAGAAAGAAGGCATGTCGGCCTTTCTAGAAAAGCGCAAGCCGGACTTCGAAGGGCTGTAATCGATGGGCGCGCGCAGGGTGTGGCTGGTATTGCCGGGGGCGCTGCTGGCGCTGTCCCTGGCGTTGACGAGTTGCTCGTCGCTGCCGCCGCTGGAGGGCAGGGTGGCGAGCACGGCGATTGTCGACACCGACGATACGCGTCTCGGCAAGGCGCTCATGCCCCTGACGATGGCCCATCCCGGCCTGGCCGGCATCCACGCCCTTGCGGATGGGCGCGACGCCTTCGCCGCGCGCGCCGTGCTGGCGCAGGCTGCCGACCGCAGCCTGGACGTCCAATACTATATCTGGCGTGACGACACCACCGGCCGATTGATGTTCGACGCGCTCAGGAGCGCGGCAGAGCGCGGCGTACGTGTGCGGCTTCTGCTCGACGATAACAATACGGCTGGGCTCGACGGGGCGCTGGCTGCCCTCGACGCGCATCCGATGATCGAGGTACGGTTGTTCAATCCGAACGGCATCCGTTCAGTGCGGGCGGCCGGCATGGCCGCCGATTTCATGCGCCTGAACCGGCGCATGCACAATAAATCGTTCACCGCCGATAACCAGGTCACGATCATTGGCGGGCGCAATGTGGGCGACGAGTATTTCGGTGCGGCTGGCGAAATCTCGTTCGCCGACCTCGACGTCATTGCCGCCGGCCCGGTGGTACGTGCCGTTTCGGACGACTTCGACCTGTATTGGAACAGTCCATCCGCCTACCCGCTGGTGCTGCTGGCGCCGGACGCCGTCGCCGCGCCGGCCTTGAAACCCGATGCCGAAGCGCAGGCCTATATAGAAGCGATCAAGCGTTCGGCCTTCCTCGAGCAACTGGTGGAGGGGAGCTTGCCGCTGGAGTGGGCGCGCGCCAGGTTCGTCAGCGACGATCCGGCCAAGGTGATGGGGACGGCGGCGCCGGAAGCGAATATCGCTTTCAAATTGAAGGACCTCCTGGGCGAGCCGCAGCGCAGCCTGGACCTCGTCTCGCCGTATTTCGTTCCCGGCAAGGAGGGGGCCGCCGCTTTCGTCGACCTGGCCAAAAAAGGCACCCGAACCAGGATATTGACCAATTCGCTCGAAGCGACCGACGTCGCGGCTGTGCATGCGGGCTATGCCAAATGGCGCAAGCCGCTGCTCGAGTCGGGCGTGACACTGTATGAGCTGCGTCGGGAGGCGACCGACGAGCCGTCGCGGGGAAAGCGAGGTAGCGGCAGCGGAATCGGCAGTTCGGATGCCAGCTTGCATGCCAAGACCTTTGGCGTGGACGGGAATCGGATCTTCGTCGGATCGTTCAACTTCGACCAGCGTTCCATTCACCTGAATACCGAAATGGGGATGGTGATCGACAGCCCGGCCCTGGCGACACGCCTGACCGAGACGCTGGACCGGACCTTGCCGACGCGCGCCTATGAAGTAAAGCTCGATGATCGTGGTTCGGTGGTCTGGCTGGAACGGCGCGGAGATCAGGTGATTCGCCATGAGACGGAGCCCGGGGCCAGCTGGTTCAAGCGGGCCGCGGTAAAGGCATTGTCCTGGCTGCCGATCGACTGGCTGTTGTAGCCGCCACACTTTCTTTCGCACCCTCTTGCGGACTCGGCAGTCGGTTTGCTATAGTTCGCCTCCGCTTCGGCACTGACCGAAAAACGCAAGCCAAATCAAACGGTTAGCGTGATGAGGTCAGCAGTGAAAACTGCGACGAAGCGAAACGAAGGGGTTGACGAAAAACGAAAAACACTTCATACTCTCTTTCCTCTGCTGCTGACGAACACAACGATTCGAAGCAAACGGCAGATGCAGTACCGAATAAAGTTCTTTAAAAATTAACAGTCGATAAGTGTGGGCGTTTGATGAAGGTGCCAGGAACTTCCGTTCTTGATTACTTAAATTATCAAATGTTCACAAAAAAGAAATACGTTGCTTCAGCAATGAAGTAACGGTCAGTATTTTGAGTGAGCGACCCCGTTAGCAATAACGGGTGACTCGAAAGAGTCAACAAACAGAGATTGAACTGAAGAGTTTGATCCTGGCTCAGATTGAACGCTGGCGGCATGCTTTACACATGCAAGTC
>NZ_JAXCWH010000008.1:0-294013 GCF_034045165.1 Massilia sp. CFBP9026 | reverse complement strand
ACGCCAGCGAAAGGTCGTGTTGGAGTGCACGCCGAGCCGCTTGGCTGCAGAGCGGACCGTGCGGGAATCGAGGACCGTGTCCAGATAATCGAGCCACTTGCCCTTGTGCCTGAGCCGCGCCAGTGGCGTACCCGTCAGGTCGTTGAAGGTGCGGCCGCATGCACAACAGCGAAAGCGTTGCAGGTCGTTAGCGTGACCATGCCGGTGCCAACGCTGGCAGCCGCAATCCGGGCAGCACCGCCCCTTTGACCGGATCTCGCCGATGAGAGCAACCACCCGGTCGAGCCCGGCAGCTGGATGCAGGGCGGTGAGCACCTGCTGACGCTGCGGCTGGTTCAGTTGAGGCAGCTGGGCGAACAGCTTCTCAAACTTCGGTGCTTTCATCGTGCGCTCCCGATCGATGACGACCAGGATTGGACCGCGGGTCAGCTCAGCAGTTCAATGCTCATCCATATCTAACGATAACAGCGCAAAAAAAAACCCGCTCCGTTGCCGGGGCGGGTTGAAGTCCAAAACTAGGGATGTCCTGAAAGAGACGAGTCCATCTTACTGTTGGCAAGGCAGCAGCTCGGTGCGCTGATTCACACTTTGGCATGATTTTTTAACATGTCTGGCATGAGCGATTATTTCGATCAGCGAAATAATCATGTGCCAACAGAGTCATTCCCATCAAATCCATTTGATCCCACACTGCTCCCATGGATCGCGATTGACGCGCTCCATCAACCAACCAGGGATCAACAAAATGAAAATCCATCACCACCCGCTGTCCGGCCATTCCCACCGCGTCGTGTTGTTCGCTTCGCTTCTCGGCGTGCCGCACGAGCTGGTCGAAGTCGATCTCAAGGCCGGCGCCCACAAGAAACCCGCCTTTCTTGCGCTGAACCCGTTCGGCCAGGTGCCGGTGCTGGAAGACGATGGCACGGTCATCGCCGATTCGAACGCCATCCTGGTCTATCTCGCCACCAAGGCTGGCCGTCACGACTGGCTTCCCGTGGACGCGGCCGGCGCCGCGGCCGTGCAGCGCTGGCTGTCGGTGGCCGCCGGAGAAGTCGCCAACGGTCCGGCGGCGGCGCGCCTGATCACCGTGTTCGGCGCCAAGTACCGTGCCGACGAAGTCATCGCCCGCGCCCACGCCCTGCTCGCCCGGCTCGAAAGCCACCTGGCCGGCGGCGACTGGCTGGCCGCCGACCATCCGACCATCGCCGACGTCGCGCTGTACAGCTACCTCGCCCGCGCGCCCGAAGGCAATGTCGACCTGTCCGGCTATCCCGCCGTGCAGGCCTTCCTGCGCCGCATCGAGGCCTTGCCGGGCTTCGTTCCGTTTGTCCAGACGCCGGTCGGCCTCGCCGCCGCCGCATAACGACGGCCCACGCATTGAGAGGAGACGATATGGCCGAACAACTGGAAAAGCTGCCCACCTGGCACGAAGGCGAAAAATTCATCCAGGCGAAATTGGGGGTGGTCGAACGCATGGACATCGTCGGCCGGCGCGTGGTGCGGGATTTCATGCCCGAGCAGCACCGAGACTTCTACGCCCAACTGCCCTTCATCGTGCTGGGCAGCGTGGATGGAAGGGGCGATGCGTGGGCTACTTTTCTTGAAGGCCGGCCGGGCTTCATGTCGTCGCCAACGCGCACCACGCTCGACCTCGCCACCCGTGTGCACCCAGCTGACCCGGCCGCCGAAGGCATGCGCGATGGCGCGCCGGTGGGCCTGCTGGGCATGGAGATGCACACGCGGCGCCGCAACCGCATGAACGGACGCCTAGCGCACACGGATGCTGGATTGCATATCGACGTCGACCAGAGCTTCGGCAACTGCCCGCGCTACATCCAGGTGCGCGAGTTCGCTTTCGAGCGCGAGCCGGGCACCCCGTTCACCGGCCAGGCCGAGCACCTGGCCGTGCTCGACACGGAGGCGCGCGCGCTGATCGCAGGGGCCGACGCCTTCTTCGTCGCCTCCTATGCCGACCGCGCCGAAAGGCGCCAGGTCGACGTCTCGCACCGCGGCGGCAAGGCCGGCTTCGTGCGCATCGCGGACGACGGCACGCTCACGATTCCCGATTTCGACGGCAACCTGTTCTTCAATACGCTGGGCAATATCGTCGTCAATGGCAAGGCCGGGCTGCTGTTCGTCGATTTCGCCAGCGGCGACATGCTGCAGATGAGCGGCGACGCCGACGTCGTGTTCGACTCGCCCGAGATCACCGCCTTCCAGGGCGCCGAGCGGCTGTGGACGTTCAAGCCGCGCCGCATCGTGCGCCGGCGCGCCGGCCTGGCCCTGCGCTGGACCTTCCAGGACGGTGGCTGGTCGCCCAACTCGCTGATGACCGGCGACTGGCAGCAGGCCGGCGAACGCCTGCGCGCAGCCGAGTTCGCCAACCGCTGGCGCAGCCTGAAGGTGGCACGCATCGTCGAGGAAAGCACGGCGATCCGCTCCTTCTACCTGGAACCGGACGACGGCGCCGGGCTGCTGCCGCATCTGGCCGGGCAGCACCTGCCAATCCGGGTCACCTTGCCCGGCGCCGACAAGCCGCTCATCCGTACCTATACCCTGTCGCACGCGCCTTCCGATGGCGGCTACCGGATCAGCGTCAAGCGCGAGAGCCTGGTGTCGCGCTACCTGCATGAGCAGCTGCGCGAAGGCGACGTGATCGAGACCCGCGCACCGGCCGGCGACTTCACGCTCGACATGGCGACCAGCCGGCCGGTGGTGCTGCTGGCCGGCGGCGTCGGCATTACGCCGATGCTGGCGATGCTGCGCCATATCGTCTACGAAGGATTGCGCAAACAAAAGATTCGCCCCACTACCCTGTTCTATGCCGCCCGCTCGAAGGCCGAGCGCGCCTTCGACGGCGAGCTGGCCGAACTGGTCGCCGCCGCCAAGGGCGCCGTCAAGCTGGTGCGCGTGCTGAGCGAACCGGACGAGGCCGGCGAGGGCCAGGACTACGAGGCCGCCGGCCGCATCGACATGGCGCTGCTCGGCCAATACCTGTCCTTTGGCGATTACGCATTCTATCTGTGCGGCCCGCCGGCCTTCAGCCAGGCGATCTATGACGGGCTGCGCGGCTACGGCATCGCCGACAGCCGGATCCATGCCGAAGCCTTCGGGCCGGCCTCGCTGGCGCGCACGCCCGACTGCGCCGCCGTAGCGGCCCCTGTGCGGCTGCCGCCGGCGACGACAACCGTGCCGGTCATGTTCATGGATTCGCTCAAGGAAGCGCGCTGGACACCCGGCAGCGGCACCCTGCTCGAGCTGGCCGAGGCGCGCGGACTGGAACCAGAATTCAGTTGCCGCGAAGGCACTTGCGGAACCTGCCGCACCAAGCTAATCAAGGGAGCGGTGACCTATATCAAGGAGCCTGGCGCGAGCGTGGCGGACGACGAGGTGCTGGTCTGCTGCGCCGTGCCGGCGGCGCAGGCGGATGGCGACGGCGGGCTGCAACTGGCCCTGTAAAGAGCGGCCGCTGGATGCCGCGGACAAAAAAAACCCGCTTCGTTGCGGAAGCGGGTGAAGTCCAAAACTAGGGATGTCCTGAAAGAGACAGTTCCACTATAGGTGGGCCAGCCTGGGCACTCCGTGCGCTGCCACACACAACACTGTGAAATTCGTCGCGCAACCGCGTCACATCAAACAAAATGCCGCCGCGGCAAGCCGGGGCGGCATTTTTCATGCGGAGCGGGTAGCTTAGACCACCGCGCCGTCGGTCTCGTCTTTTTCCTTGATCGGCTTGATCAAGTCTTCGCGCTTGACGCCCAGCCACATGGCCACGGCCGCCGCCACGAACACCGACGAATACACGCCGAACAGGATGCCGATGGCCAGCGCGATCGCGAAGTAGTGCAGCGCGTAACCGCCGAAGAACAGCATCGACATCACCATCATCAGGGTCGAGCCGTGGGTGATGATGGTGCGCGAGATGGTGCTGGTGATCGCGTGGTCAATGACCTCCGACGTCGACATCTTGCGCTGCTTGCGGAACATCTCGCGGATCCGGTCGAAGATGACGACCGATTCGTTGACCGAGTAGCCCAGCACCGCCAGCGTTGCCGCCAGCACCGTCAGCGAGAATTCCCACTGGAAGAAGGCGAAGAAGCCCAGGATGATGACCACGTCGTGCAGGTTGGCGACCACGGCGGCGACAGCGAATTTCCATTCGAAGCGGATCGCCAGGTAGATCATGATGCCGAGGATGGTCATGATCAGCGCGTTCATGCCGTTCTGGGCCAGCTCGTCGCCGACCGACGGGCCGACGAACTCGACCCGCTGCAGGCTGATCAGCTCTTCGCCGGACGCCTTGGCGCAGCTGGTGTGGTTGATCACCTCGCCTTTTTCGGTCGTGACCTGGCTCTGCTTCGGCGCACCGCCGTCGGCGGCGCAGATGGCGTTGAAGACGCGGGCCGAGGTGCCGGCCGCTTCCGCGCCTTCCAGGATCGGCAGGCGCAGCATGATGTCCTGGGCAGTGCCGAAGCTGGCCACCTCAGGGTGCGAATAGCCCATGCCGCGCAGCGTGTCGCGGATCTTTTCCTGGTTGGCCGCATGCGGATAGCGCAACTCCATCACGGTGCCGCCGGTGAACTCCACCGAGAAGTTCAGGCCTTTGCTGAACAGGAAGAACACCGCCAGCAAGAACGTAATCACCGAGATCGCATTGAGGATCAGGGCGTGGCGCATGAACGGGATGTCCCGTTTGATCTTGAAAAATTCCATGTCAGTCTCGAGTCCTTACTTCTTGGTAGGCGACATGCCCGGTTGCCAGACCGTGCCGATCGAAATCTTGGTCAGTTTCTTCTGGCGGCCGTACCACAGGTTGGCGAAACCGCGGGCCACGACGACGGCCGAGAACATCGAGGTCAGGATGCCCAGGCAGTGCACCACGGCAAAGCCGCGCACCGGACCGGAACCGAAGATCAGCAGCGCCAGGCCGACGATCAGGGTGGTCACGTTGGAGTCGACGATGGTGTCCCAGGCGTGCTTGGAACCGGCCGCGATCGCCGCCTGCGGCGGCGCGCCGCCACGCAGTTCTTCACGGATGCGCTCGTTGACCAGCACGTTGGAGTCGATCGCGACGCCCAGCGCCAGCGCGATTGCGGCGATACCCGGCAGGGTCAGGGTGATGCCCAGGATCGACAGCAGGGCCAGCAGGAACAGCACGTTGGCCGCCAGCGCCAGCGCCGAGAACACGCCGAACAAGTGGTAGTAGACGATCATGAAGACCGCGATCGCCACGAAGCCCCAGATGGTCGAGTGCAGGCCGCGCTCGATGTTCTCGGCGCCCAGTTGCGGGCCGATCACGCGTTCCTCGACGAATTCCATCGGCGCCGACAGCGCGCCCGAGCGCAGCAGCAGGGCCAGCTCGTTGGCGTCCTGCGAGGTGCCCATATTGGTGATCTGGAAGGTCGAACCCAGTTCACTCTGGATGGTCGGCGCCGACAGGACGTTGTACACGCCCTTCTCTTTCAGCAGGATCGCCATGCGCTTGCCGACGTTGTCGCGGGTGGCCTGGCGGATGCGGCGGCCGCCGTCGCCGTTCAGATCGAGCGAGACGGCCGGCTGCTGGTTCTGGTCGAAGCTGGCGGTGGCGCTGGCGATGTATTCGCCGGTCAGGATGATGTCGCGCGACAGCACGACCGGGGCGCCGCGGCCTTCGGTGAACAGTTCGGAATTGAGCGGGATGGCGGCCGACAGCTCGGTGCCCGGGGTCACGGTCGAATCGACCATGCGCAACTCGAGGGTCGCGGTGCGGCCGATGATGTCCTTGGCGCGCGCCACGTCCTGCACGCCCGGCAGCTGGACCACGATGCGGTCGGCGCCCTGCTGCTGGATGATCGGCTCGGTGGTGCCCAGCTCATTGATACGCTTGGACAGGGTCACGATGTTCTGCTTGACGCCGTCTTCGACACTTTGCTTGATCGCGTCGGGCTTGAGGCTGACGACCAGCTTCTGGTCGGCGCCGTCGGCGGCCTCGGCGAAGTTCAATTCGTTCGAGCGGGTGGTCAGCACTTTGCGTGCGGCAGCGCGGGTCGCGGCATCGCGGAAGCGCACTTCGATGGTGTCGCCCACGCGTTCGATGCCGGCATGGCGCACGTTCTCGTCGCGCAGGTTGCTGCGCACGCTGGCCTGCAGCGCCTTGACCTTGTTCTCGACCACCGCCTTGGTGTCGACCTGCAGCAGGAAGTGCACGCCGCCGCGCAAGTCGAGGCCGAGGCTCATCGGACCGGCGCCGATTTTTTCCATCCAGGCCGGGGTATTGGTGACCAGGTTGACGGTGACGATGTAATCGGGGTTGGCCGGGTCGCGGTTCAATTCGCGTTCCAGGGCCAGCTTGGCCTTGAACTGCTCTTCGGTGCCGGCGAAGCGCGCGCGCACCGAGGTGCTGTGGCCCGTGCCTTCGAGGCTGACGCCGGTGGAAGGAATGCCGGCACGCTTGAGCGCATCCTCGACCAGGGTGGTGGTGGCGCTGGTGATGTTCAGGGTCGAACGGCCCGATGTCACCTGCAACGCCGGCGTTTCGCCGAAGTAGTTAGGCGCCGTGTACAACGCGCCTAGCAACAGCGCGATGACGATCATTAGGTATTTCCAGACGGGATAGCGGTTCATAGTGTTCCGGCATTCAGGTTGGCAGTGCGGCGCGCGGCCGCACAGGACTTGCTATTACAGGGCCTTCAGGGTGCCCTTCGGCAGCAGGGTGGTCACTGCGTTTTTCTGCACGGTGATTTCAGTGCCTGGAGCGATTTCCAGAGTGACGTAGCCGTCGATCACTTTCGAGACGCGGCCGACGATGCCGCCGGCGGTCACGACTTCGTCACCCTTGGTCAGTGCATCCATCATCGCTTTCAGCTCGCGCTGGCGTTTCTGCTGAGGACGGATCATCAGGAAATACATGACCACGAACATCAGGATCAGCGGCAGGAAGGTCGTCAGGCTGCCCATGATGCCTGGGTCAGCGGCGGCGGTTTGCGCGTAAGCGTTGGAAATGAACACAAGAACTCCGATTGTGAAGTTAAAAAAATAAGCGGTGTATTCTAGCATCGGCTAGACACCGAAAACCAAATCTGGCAATAGGTAATCTTGCTTTTCAGTATTGCAAGAGCCAGCTAGAAATTTAGCCCGGGGCAGCAGCGTCAATACGATGCTGCCCCGCTCAGCGAGTAAGCAAGCGCTTACACGCCGCGCGCGCGGCCCGCATTGAACTCGATGCGGAACTCGTTGAAACGGTCGGCATCGATGGCGTCGCGCATTTCCTGCATCAGCTTGAGGTAGTAATGCAGGTTGTGGATGGTGTTCAGGCGGGCGCCAAGGATCTCGTTCGAGCGGTGCAGGTGATGCAAGTAAGCGCGCGAGAAATTCTTGCAGCAATAGCAGTCGCAGCTCTCGTCCAGCGGCGCCTGGTCGTCCTTGTAACGCGCATTCTTGATCTTGACGTCGCCGAAGCGGGTGAACAGCCAGCCATTGCGCGCGTTCCGGGTCGGCATCACGCAGTCGAACATGTCGACGCCATTCGCCACGCCGTCGACCAGGTCTTCCGGCGTGCCGACACCCATCAGGTAGTGCGGCTTGTTCTCGGGCAGGCGCGGGCCGACGTGGGCCAGGATGCGCTTCATGTCCTCTTTCGGCTCGCCCACCGACAGGCCGCCGATCGCCAGGCCCGGGAAATTAATGTCTTCCAGGCCGGCCAGCGACTCGTCGCGCAGGTGCTCGTACATGCCGCCCTGGACGATGCCGAACAGCGCGTTCGGGTTTTCGCCGCCGGTGAATTCGTTCATCGAGCGCTGGGCCCAGCGCAGCGACATGCGCATCGACTTGGCCGCTTCTTCTGCGGTGGCCGGACGGCCGTCGATTTCATAAGGCGTGCACTCGTCGAACTGCATCACGATGTCCGAGTTCAGCGCGCGCTGGATCTGCATCGAGATCTCGGGCGACAGGAACAGTTTCGAGCCGTCGATCGGCGAGGCGAACTTGACGCCCTCTTCCGTGATCTTGCGCATGGCGCCCAGCGAAAACACCTGGAAGCCGCCGGAATCGGTCAGGATCGGCTTGTCCCAGCCCATGAACTGGTGCAGGCCGCCGAACTTGTTCATTACGTCCACACCGGGACGCAGCCACAGGTGGAAGGTGTTGCCGAGGATGATTTGCGAGCCGACTTCCTTGAGTTCGACCGGGTCCATCGCCTTGACCGAACCATAGGTACCGACCGGCATGAAGATCGGGGTTTCGATGGTGCCGTGGTTCAGTTTCAGGCGGCCGCGGCGGGCGTGCGACAGGCCGCTGGTGTCTTTTTTGAGCAGGGTAAATTCAAGCATCGTGTGTCTTTAACGTGAAGTAGTCGTCAGCAGCATGGCGTCGCCATAGCTGAAGAAGCGGTATTCATTGGCGATCGCGTGGGCATAGGCCTTGCGGATCGGGGCATAGCCGGCGAAGGCCGACACCAGCATCAGCAAGGTCGACTTGGGCAGGTGGAAGTTGGTGACCAGGCGCGAGACCGTCTTGAAGGTGTAGCCGGGCGTGATGAACAGCGCGGTATCGGCGCTGCCGGCTTGCAGTTCGCCGCTTTGCGAGGCCGATTCCAGCGCGCGCAGGCTGGTGGTGCCGACGGCGACCACGTCGCGGCCCGCCGCCTTCGCGGCGCGCACCGCGTCCACCGTCTCTTGCGCAATGGTGTACCACTCGGTGTGCATCTTGTGCTCGCTCAAATCCTCGACCCGCACCGGCTGGAAGGTGCCGGCGCCGACGTGCAGGGTGACGTAGGCGAACTTGACGCCTTTTTGCGCCAACTTGTCGAGCAGGGGCTGGTCGAAGTGAAGGCCGGCCGTCGGCGCGGCAACGGCGCCCGGCTCTTTCGAATACACGGTCTGATAGCGCTGTTCGTCGAATTCGTCGGCGGTGTGCTCGATATACGGCGGCAGCGGCAGGCGGCCGTGGGCTTCGATCAGCTCGAACACGTCGCCCTCGAAATGCAGGGTGAAGAATTCGCCGGCGCGTTCGCCGGTGGTGACGTCGAAGGCGTCGGCCAGGCGGATGCGGTTGCCGGGCTTGGGCGACTTGGAGGCGCGCACCTGGGCCAGCACGGTGCGGTTGTCGAGCACACGCTCGACCAGCACCTCGACCTGGCCGCCGGTTTCCTTGACGCCGAAGAAGCGCGCCTTGAGCACGCGGGTATTGTTCATCACCAGCAGGTCGCCCGGCTGGAGCTGGCCGACGATGTCGGCGAAGTGGCGGTCGGTGATCTGGTCACCGTCGAGCTGCAGCAGGCGCGAGGCGCTGCGATCGGGCAGCGGCAGCTGCGCGATGCGCTCGGGGGGCAGCTCGAAGTCGAAATCGGAAAGCGAGTACATTATTCTCAATTCTGGGAAAATAAGCGCTGCCAGCTTTACAATACAGGCTCCAGCGCTGATGGCGAACCTTCTATTTTACGCCAGCGAGCGCCATTTTGCCGCGATATGCCCGCCTCCAAGACCACAAATCCTCCCAAAACCCTCGAAAGCAAGCTCGCCCGCCTTGGACTGCGCAGCGACATGGACCTGGTATTGCACCTGCCGATGCGCTACGAGGACGAGACCCAGATCGTGTCCATCCGCGAGGCCTGCCTGCGCGGCGGCCACGTTTCGCAGGTCGAAGGCGTGGTGACCAAGAACGAAATCTCGTTCAAGCCGCGGCGCCAGCTGCTGGTGACCATCGCCGACGAATCAGGCGATTTGCTGCTGCGCTTCATGAATTTCTATGGCAGCCAGGTCAAGCAGATGGCCGAAGGCGTGCGCATCCGTGCTCGCGGCGAACTGAAACACGGCTTCTTCGGGGCCGAGATGGTGCATCCGCAATACAAGGTCGTCAACGAAGGCGCACCGCTGCCTTCCTCGCTCACGCCCGTGTATCCGGCCGGCGAAGGCCTGTCGCAGACAGTGCTGCGGCGCGCGATCGCCGATGCGATGAAGCGGATCGACTGGAGCGATACCGTCCCCACGGGCATCCGCGCCAAAATGGGCTTGATCGACTTCGAGCCGGCCGTGAAGCTGCTGCACTATCCGCCGGCCGACGTCGACGAACACGCGCTGGGCGAAAAATCGCATCCGGCCTGGGAGCGCATGAAGTTCGACGAGCTGCTGGCGCAGCAGCTGTCGCTCAAACGGGCGCAGCGTGCGCGGCGCGAAAAAGGCGCGCCGCACTTGCGCGCAGTGGGCAAGCTGTCGGAAGCCTTCCTGAAAGGTTTGCCGTTTGCGCTCACCGGCGCCCAGCAGCGCGTGGTCGAAGAGATCCGTGCCGACCTGCGCGAGGGCTATCCGATGCAGCGCCTGCTGCAGGGCGACGTCGGCAGCGGCAAGACCGTGGTCTCGGCGCTGGCCGCGGCGCAGGCGATCGACAGCGGCTACCAGGCGGCGCTGATGGCGCCGACCGAGATCCTGGCCGAGCAGCACTTCAGGAAGATCGCGGCCTGGATGGAGCCGCTCGGCGTGAAGGTCGCCTGGCTCACCGGCAGCCTCAAGAAAAAGGAAAAGGCCGCGTCGAACGAGTTGATCGAGTCGGGCGAGGCGAACCTGGTGATCGGCACCCATGCGCTGATCCAGGACACGGTGCAGTTCGCGAAACTGGGCCTGGTGATCGTCGACGAACAGCACCGCTTCGGCGTCGGCCAGCGCCTCACCCTGCGCAACAAGGGCAGCGACGGCCTGGTGCCGCACCAGCTGATGATGTCGGCCACCCCGATCCCGCGCACGCTGGCGATGACGTATTACGCCGACCTCGAAGTGTCGGTGATCGATGAACTGCCGCCTGGCCGCAGCCCGATCGTTACGCGCGCGATCGACCAGATGCGGCGCGACGAGGTGATCGAGCGCGTCTACGCGGCGGCGCTCGAAGGCCGGCAAGCGTACTGGGTCTGCCCGCTGATCGAGGAATCCGAGGCCCTGCAATTGCAGACCGCGACCGAGACTTACGAAACCCTGGCCGAATCGCTGCCCGAGCTGCAGGTGGGGCTGGTGCATGGCCGCATGAAGCCGGCCGAGAAGCAGGAAGTGATGGATGCCTTCACGGCCGGCGAGGTGCACGTGCTGGTGGCGACGACCGTGATCGAGGTCGGGGTCGACGTGCCGAATGCCTCGCTGATGGTGATCGAGCATGCGGAACGCTTCGGCCTGTCGCAGTTGCACCAGTTGCGCGGACGCGTGGGGCGGGGATCGGCGGCCTCGGTGTGCCTGCTGCTGTACCAATCGCCGCTGGGCCAGGTGGCCAAGCAGCGTTTGATGACGATGCGCGAGACCACCGACGGCTTCGAGATCGCGCGGCGCGACCTGGAGATCCGCGGGCCGGGAGAGTTTTTGGGCGCGCGCCAGTCGGGCCAGGCGATGCTGCGCTTCGCCGACCTGGAGCTCGATGGCTGGCTGGTCGACCGCGCGCGCGATGTGGCGCAGTATCTGCTCGACGGCGAAAAGCCCGAGAAGATCGCGGTGGTCGATGCGCACCTGGCGCGCTGGCTGGGTGGGCGCGAGGAATTCCTGAAGGTCTGATGGAGAGACGAACGATGAATACGGAACAGGCATTGACGATCGATGAACTGCGTGCCCTGGCCTCGGCCTCGGTGACAGACAGCTGCGCATGCGAGATCGCGAGTTACCCCGGGTGGACGCGTACGCCGGTGTCGTTCCCGCAGGCGCAGATGCGCCCGGCCGGCACGCTGGCCGGCGATCCCTACGCCGAGCCAACCTTCGCCGAATACCATCCGCACGGGACCAATTACTGGTCGCCGGATGCGCCGATCGCCATCCACTATTTTCCCTACAACCGCTGCGCGGTCCAGCAATGCAGCGTGTGCCTGCGCTACTGCCTCAGCTATGTGGAAGCGGGCGGCTACTACGTCGAGCCGCGCATCCGCGCGCTCGATGTGCGGCATATCGTGGATGCGCCGGTGGTCAAATAGGCGCCGTGACAATCGGTTAGAAATTTCACCCCCGATTACGGATATCTTTGCTGTAGCGCGATATCCGGCCCGGCGTGTCGCGTACTTCGTTCATCACCGGACTCGGAACCGCCCATGCCCTTCATTGGACTCGGACTGCATTTCCTGATCGCCCTCTTCTTCGCGATCCACGCCCTGCGCAACCGCCGCCAGATGTACTGGCTGCTGATCCTGTTCTCATTCCCCCTACTCGGCAGCCTCGCCTACTTCGTCGTGGAATACCTGCCGGCCTCGCGTCTCGAGCGACGTGGCCGCATGGCCGGGCGCGCGCTCCAGAAAAGTCTCGATCCTGGCCGCGACGTGCGCGAAGCCCGGAGCGCGTTCGACCTGACGCCGACCGCCCACAACCAAATGCGCCTGGCCGCCGCCCTGCTCGAGGCTGGCGAATCGGAAGAAGCGGTGCGCCATTACGATGCCTGCCTGAACGGGCCATTCGCCGGCGACCCAGAGGTCATTCTGGGCGCCGCGCGCGCCAATGCGGCGCATGGACAGCCGGCGACGACGATTGCGCTGCTGGCGCCGCTGCAATCGAAGCATCCGAACTTTCGCGCCGACGAAGTCGGGCTGGAACTGGGCCGCGCCTATGCCGCCGTCGGGCGGCAAGAAGAAGCGGGCACCGAATTCGAGGCCGTCGTCGAACGTTTCGGCAGCATCGAGGCCCGCGTCGAACTGGCGCTGTGGGCGCTCGCCAATGGCAAGGAGGCGGTAGCCCAGCGCGAATTGAAGGAGATCGGGCATGCGCGCACGCATATGGAGAAGCACACGCGGGAACTGCACCGGGAGTTGTTCAAGCGGCTGGATGCCGCCACCGCGCCGAAGTAGGAGGCCGGCCCGCTAGCCGGCGAAGGTCAACCGGTTCCCGAACGGATCCTTGACGCTCAACTCGCGCGTCTCCCACGGCGTGTCCTCGATCCCGGGCCGCGCATAACCATATTGTTTGGCGGTGAGTTCGGCATGCAGGCTATCGACGTCGTCGACCTCGATGCGTAGCGCGGCGCCCGGGCAGCAATCGCCGTGATGCTCGCTCAGGTGCAGCACGCAGTCGCCGCGCGAGACCTGCAGGTACAGCGGCATGCCGGGACCGAAACGGTGGTCCCAGTCGACCGTGAAGCCAAGGTAGTCGACATAGAATTCGCGCGCCTTGGCCTCGTCGAAGATGCGCAGGATCGGCGTGACGCTCCCGAGCTTCATGGCATCCGCCCTAGACGCGGTCGGCCGCGTAACGCAGGCCGATCTGGCGCCGGATCTCGTCCATCACGCCCATCAGCGCCAGCGTCTCGCCCTGCGTCATCGACGGGCTTTCCAGCAGCCCCTGCTGCCAGCAGCGCTGGGCCTCGATCGCCTCGTGCACATAGCCGTTGCCGAGATACGGGGTCTCGATCGTGCGCTCGCTGCCGTCGTCCAGCTTGACCGTGACCGAGGTCGCGCGGTGGAACATGGTATTCATCCGTACCTGGCCGCGCTCGCCCGACACGGTCAGCTCGGCCGGCGTGCGCGCCAGGAAGGAGCAGCTGCACACCGACATGCCGCCGCCTTCGTGCTTGAGCGTGAAACCGGTCTGCACGTCGACGCCGGTCGGGCCCATCTCGGCTTGCGCACGGACTTCGATCACTGGCCCCAGTAAGCCGGCCGCGACCGACAGCGGATAGATGCCCAGGTCGAGCAGCGCGCCGCCGCCCAGCTCGGGATTGAACACGCGGTGCTCGGGGCCGAAGGCGGCCGCGAAGCCGAAGTCGGCGACGATCTGGCGCGGGGTGCCGATCTCGCCCGAGGCCAGGATGCGTTTCACTTCCAGGTAGGCCGGCAGGTAGCGCGTCCACATCGCCTCCATCAGGAACAGGCGTTTCGAGCGCGCCAGCGTCACCACCTGCTCGGCTTCGCGCAGGTTCATCGTGAACGGCTTCTCGCACAGCACGCCCTTGCCGGCGCGCAGCGCCATCAGGGCGTTGCCGGCATGCTCCGGATGCGGCGTGCCGATGTAGATCAGGTCGACGCCCTCGGCCTGGGCCAGCAGCTCGCCCGATCCATAACTGGCGAGCGCGCCGAATTCCTCGGCGAAGGCCGTGGCCTTGTCCTGGCTGCGCGAACCCACGGCGGCCAGTACGGCGCCCGGCACGTCCTTCAATGCATTGGCAAAGGCACGCGAAATCTTGCCCGTGCCGAGAATTCCCCAGCGTACCGTTTCAGCCATCGGCCTCTCCCTTTTCACGCCGTCCGCTTGGGACGGAACACAGTCGTATCCAGATAAAAATCAGTGTCTTGTCCAGGCCACCAGCCTGGAATGCCCAGCACCTGCAGGGGCGTGAAGCCGCCCGGCGTCAGATCTTGCTTCGCCAGGCTGGCCGCCACCTCGCGGTCGAGCCATGCGCGGCGCGCATCGGCTGCCAGCGCAAAGTAATCGTCGCCGGCAAACACCACCCGCGTATGCGCGGTGATCGCCTTGCGCGGCGCCACCAGCTTTTCCATCAGCGCGTGGCCGAACAGCCAGACCTCGACGTCCTTGCCGAACAGGTCACGCTTATCGTACAGGGCCTCCAGCCAGCGGTGCGCACGCAAGTCGTCGACCAGCGAGCGCCCTGCCTCGTTGTCGCGCACCACCAGCAAGGCCGCGTTCTCGTCGAAGATGGTGGCGGCGTCGCGCGCCGGACCGCGCGACTTGCCGACGCCAGCCTGCGCGATCTGCGCCGCCTGCAGCGCGTTCAGCGCGCGCTTGATACCCGGGAAGGTCTGCCACACCAGCGCGTTGAAGAAATCGTGCAGGTTGTCGCGTGTCGGCACCTGGCCGGTGGCGCCGATGAATTCTTCATAGGCCGTCCCTTCCGGCAGCGCGGCTTGCGGCACGAAGGACAGCGGCATGCCGCCGCCATTGCGGAGGTCGAGCGCGCGCGCCGCCACGTTGAAGGCGTCGATGAAGCCTTCCGGCGGCGGCGCGGCGCGCTCGAAAGCCGGGCGCACCGTGTCGTACCAGGGCTGCGCCCAGTCGATCGGCGGCAGCACGGTGCTGCTTATACCATCTTCCAGTTGATGCTCTCGCCCGCGTTCAGCGGCACCAGCTGGTGTTCGCCCATCGGCACCGATTCCGGCAGGGTCCAGCTTTCGCGCTTGAGCGTGATCGTGCCTTCATTGCGCGGCAGGTTGTAGAAGGCCGGGCCGTTGAAGCTGGCGAAGGCTTCCAGTTTGTCGAGCGCACCGGCCTGGGCGAAGGCTTCGGTATACATCTCCATCGCGTGCAGCGCGGTGTAGCAGCCGGCGCAGCCGCAGGCGGCGTACTTGGTGTGCACCGCATGCGGGGCCGAGTCGGTACCCAGGAAGAAGCGTTCGTCGCCGCTGGTGGCGGCGGTGACCAGCGCCAGGCGGTGCTCCTCGCGCTTGAGCACCGGCAGGCAATAGAAGTGCGGGCGGATACCGCCGCGGAAGATCTCGTTGCGGTTGTACAGCAGGTGGTGGGCGGTGATGGTGGCAGCGATCGGGCCTTCGGCCTCGGCCACGTACTGGGCCGCGTCCTTGGTGGTGATGTGCTCGAACACCACGTTCAGCGCCGGCATGTCTTTACGCAGCGGGCGCATCACGCGCTCGATGAACACGGCTTCGCGGTCGAACAGGTCGATCTCGTTGTCGGTCACTTCGCCGTGCACCAGCAGCGGCATGCCGACTTCCTGCATCACTTCCAGCGTCTTGTAGCACTTCTTGAGGTCGGTGACGCCGGCGTCCGAGTTGGTGGTGGCGCCGGCCGGGTACAGCTTGACCGCGTGGATGAAACCGGTGTCCTGTGCGCGCCGGATCTCGTCCGGATCGGTGTTGTCAGTCAGGTACAGCGTCATCAAGGGCTCGAAGACCATCCCCTCCGGCAGCGCGGCCAGGATGCGGGCGCGGTATTCAAGAGCGGCGGCGGCCGTGGTCACGGGCGGGCGCAGGTTCGGCATCACGATCGCGCGGCCGAACTGGCGGGCGGTGTGCGGCAGCACGCTGGCCATCGCCGCGCCGTCGCGCAGGTGCAGGTGCCAGTCGTCTGGGCGGGTGATGGTGATGGTGTCTGGGGTCTCGATGGTGGACATGGCGGCTCTCGGAAACGAATGGCGTATGAAAGGCGTATTTTACCTGCGCTGCGCCGCGCCGCGCGGGGTGCGTTCGGCGGGCCGGAAAGTCATGTCGGATTACCGTAACGACAACGGTGTAAGCGTGCTTGACAGCACTAACTGTGCCTAGGATACTGCGGAACTTGCCATAATCTTCAGTACCAACCGGCCTTCGGTCCTCGAAAACCGGTCATTGCCCGAACAACCTGCCAGCGACAGCGCAATCCGCCGCCGCCGGCCCTGCACAGGTCCACACGACAGGAAGCTTTATGAACAATCGAAATCGCCTGACTACCTTCATCATGATCGCCCTGGTGGTCGGCATCGTGGTCGGCTACCTGGTCAACACCAATACCGATGCGACGGGCGCGACGAGCTTCTCCGACACGATGTCGCTGATTACCACGATGTTCCTCCGCCTGATCAAGATGATCATCGCGCCGCTGGTGTTCGCGACCCTGGTGGTCGGCATCGCCAAGATGGGCGACGCCAAGGAAGTCGGCCGCATCGGCATCAAGGCGCTGGGCTGGTTCATGATCGCCTCGGTCATCTCGCTGTCGCTCGGCCTGGTCCTGGTGAACATCTTCCGTCCGGGCGACGCGCTGTTCGCGGCAGGCATGATGCCGCCGGTCGACGCGAGCTCGGGCATCACCAGCGGCAGCCTGACGATGAAGGACTTCATCACCCACCTGATCCCGACCTCGATCGTCGACGGCATGGCCAAGAACGAGATCCTGCAGATCGTGGTGTTCTCGCTGTTCTTCGGCACCGCCGCCGCAGCGGTTGGCGCACGCGCCACGCCGATGATCGACGCCATCGACGGCGTCGCCCACGTCATGCTCAAGCTGACCGGCTACGTGATGAACTTCGCGCCGATCGCGGTGTTCGCGGCGGTGGCCGGCATCATCGCCAAGAGCGGCCTGGGCGTGCTGTCGACCTATGGCATCTTCATGGCCCAGTTCTACTTCGGCATCGCGCTGCTGTGGATCGTCCTGATCGGCATCGGCATGGCCGTGATCGGCCCGCGCATCCTGCGCCTGGTCTCCGAACTGCGCGGCCCGACCGTGCTGGCCTTCTCGACCGCCTCGTCCGAAGCCGCCTTCCCGAAAACCCTGGAAAGCCTGGAGCGCTTCGGCGTCAAGAACCGCCTGGCCTCGTTCGTGCTGCCGATCGGCTACTCGTTCAACCTGGACGGCTCGATGATGTACTGCACCTTCGCAGCCGTCTTCATCGCCCAGGCCTACGGCATCGACCTGTCGGTCGGTACTCAGATCACCATGATGCTGGTGCTGATGCTGACCTCGAAAGGCATGGCCGGCGTGCCGCGCGCCTCGCTGGTCGTGATCGCCGCCACCCTGAACCAGTTCGACATTCCGGAAGCGGGCCTGCTGCTGCTGCTGGCGATCGACCACTTCCTGGACATGGCGCGCTCGGCCACCAACGTGATCGGCAACGGCATCGCCACCGCCGTCGTCGCCAAGTGGGAGGGCGACCTGGGAGAACCGAACAAGGAGCCCGCCATCTCACCGTTGAAATGACGATGGCAACCGGCTGCCCGTAGCACCCAAGGCCTTCCAGCAATGGAGGGCCTTTGTTTTTTCAACATCGATAATCACAACAAGGGGAAAGAGATGAAACAGATGGTTGCCGCCGGCATGCTGCTGGCCCTGAACAGCGCACACGCCGCCACCCAGACGGTCGACTGCGGCCGGCTGCTGGACGTCCAGAAAGGCGCCTGGCGCGAGCGCGTCAGCATCGTGATCGATAACGGCAGCATCGTGTCGGTGGGACCGATGACGCAGGCTGCCGGCAACATCGACCTCTCGCGCCACAGCTGCCTGCCGGGCCTGATCGACATGCACGTGCACCTGACCAGCGAAACCCAGCCGGCGGTCGACGCCTACCGCGACCGCCTGGCCGCCAATCCGGCCGACATGGCCTATCGTTCGGTGAAGTACGCCGAGCGCACCCTGATGGCCGGCTTCACCACCGTGCGCGACCTGGGCGCCGCCGACAACCTGAACATCTCGCTCAAGCGCGCCATCGCCGCCGGCGAAGTGCCGGGTCCGCGCATGTTCACCGCCGGTAAATCGCTGGCCACCACCGGCGGCCACGCCGACCCGACCAACAACCTGTCGCATTTCCTGTCCGAGAAGATCGGCACGCCCGGCCCCACCGAGGGTGTGCTCAACAGCCCCGAGGAAGCGCGCCAGGCGGTGCGCACCCGCTACAAGGATGGCGCCGACCTGATCAAGGTTACCGCCACCGGCGGCGTGCTGAGCCAGGCCGCCAGCGGCCACAACTCGCAGTACACCGAGGACGAGCTGCGCGCCGTGGTCAGCACCGCGAAGGACTACGGTTTCCGCGTCGCGGCCCACGCCCACGGCGCCGAAGGCATGAAGCGCGCGCTGCGCGTCGGCGTCGACTCGATCGAACACGGCACGTTGATGGACGACGAGGTCATCGCGCTGTTCAAGAAAGGCGGCGGCTGGTACGTGCCGACCATCTCGGCCGGCCGCTACGTGGCGGACAAGGCCAAGGAACCGAATTATTATTCCGCCCTGGTGCGTCCGAAAGCGGCCGCGATCGGCCCGCAGCTGCAAGCCACCTTCGGCCGCGCCTATAAAGCCGGCGTGAAGATCGCCTTCGGCACCGACGCCGGCGTGTTCCCGCACGGCGACAATGCCAAGGAATTCGGCTATATGGTCGAAGCGGGCATGACGCCGGCCGATGCGATCCGCTCGGCCACGGTCAACGCCGCCATCCTGCTCGACCTGCCGAAGCGCCTGGGCGCGATCGATGCGGGCTTCGCGGCCGACATCATCGCGGTCGAGGGCGATCCCCTGCAGGACGTGAAAGTGCTCGAGCAGGTCAAGTTTGTGATGAAGGATGGCGTGGTCTACAAAAAGCCCTGATTTCCAGGGCGTCCCGCCAGTTTTAGAAAGGTAGTAACACGATGTCCCAGCTGTTCCCCCAAGCCGCACGCGCGCGCGCCGCGCTGTTCGGCTTTTTGTTCATGTTCGCCGCTGCCGCGGTGCAGGCCCAGACCACGGCAAAGCTGCCGAACGTGACCATCCTCGCCACCGGCGGCACCATCGCCGGCACCGGCGCCACCAGCACCACCACGGTCGGCTACACCGCCGCCACCGTGGGCGTGCAATCGCTGATCGCGGCGGTGCCCGAGATCTCAAGGATAGCCAACGTCACCGGCGAGCAGGTGTTCCAGATCGCCAGCGAGAACATCAGCGACGCGCAATGGCTGCAACTGGCCAAGCGCGTCAACGTGCTGCTGGCGCAGCCGGACGTGGACGGCATCGTGATCACCCACGGCACCGACACGCTCGAAGAGACGGCCTATTTCCTGCACCTGACGGTCAAGAGCAAAAAGCCGGTGGTGGTGGTCGGTTCGATGCGGCCGTCGACCGCGCTGTCGGCCGATGGCCCGATCAACCTCTACAACGCGGTGCGCCTGGCCGGTACGCCCGAGGCAGCCGGCCGCGGCGTGCTGGTGGCGATGAACGACCAGATCCATTCGGCGCGCGACGTCACCAAGGCCAACACCACCACGACCGACACCTTCCGTACGTCGGAACTGGGCGTGATCGGCTACATCCAGGGCGGCAAGCCGTTCTTCTACCGTAACGTGGTGCGCAACCACACGCTGGACACCGAGTTCGACGTGAGCAAACTCGATGCGCTGCCGCAGGTCGACGTGGCCTACGCGTATGCGAACGTGGGCGACGTGGCCGTGAATGCGCTGGTCGCAGCCGGCGCCAGGGGGCTGGTGCATGCGGGCGTGGGCAATGGCAGCCTGCCGGCAAAGACGAAGCCGGCGCTGGTCAAGGCGCGCAAGGACGGCGTCGTGATCGTGCGCGCGAGCCGCGTCGGCCAGGGCATCGTGGCGCGCAATGGCGAAGCCAATGACGACGAGCTGGACTTCGTGGTGGCCGATACGCTGAGCCCGCAGAAGGCGCGCATTCTCCTGATGCTGGCGTTGACCAAGACGACCGATACCAAGAACATCCAGCGGATGTTTTATACCTACTGATCGAGTCGGACAGGTACATCACCCGTCGTTCCCGCGGAGGCGGGAACCCAAGTGTGCGTGCGGACCACTACTGCATGCTTTTGCGATAAGCGAAGGGCTTGGGTTCCCGCCTGCGCGGGAACGACGTTCCAAGGCAGGTGGTGCTAATCCTGCTGCACGCGCAGTGCTTCCACCTCCAGCGGCGGCGACGCCACATCCTCATCCGGCCGCGCCAGCTGCCGTTCCCACATCTGCGCATACAGGCCCTGCGCCGCCAGCAGCGAATAATGCGTGCCGCGCTCGACGATCCTGCCGTGGTCGAGCACGATGATCTGCTGCGCATCGGCGATCGTCGACAGGCGGTGTGCGATCACCAGGGTCGTGCGGTTCTTGGCGATTTCCTTCAGTTCGGCCTGGATCGCCTGCTCCGCGCGCGAATCGAGCGCCGACGTGGCCTCGTCGAAGATCAGGATCGCCGGATCTTTCAACAAGGTGCGCGCGATCGCCACCCGCTGCTTCTCTCCGCCCGACAGTTTCAGGCCGCGTTCGCCCACCATGCTCCCGTAACCGTCCGGCAGGCTCTCGATGAAGTCGTGGATCGAGGCCGCGCGCGCGGCCGCCACGATGTCCTCGCGGCTGGCGCCGGGCCGGCCGTAGGCGATGTTGTATTCGATCGTGTCGTTGAACAGCACCGTGTCCTGCGGCACGATGCCGATCGCGGCGCGCAGCGATTCCTGGGTGATGTCGCGCAGGTCCTGGCCGTCGATGCGGATCGCGCCGCCGTTGACGTCGTAGAAGCGGAACAGCAGTCGCGACAGGGTCGACTTACCCGAGCCGCTATGCCCCACCACCGCGGTCGTGGTCCCGGCGGGAATCGTGAAGTCGACGTCGAACAGGATCTGCCGCTTGGTCTCGTAGCTGAACTCGACGTGCGAGAACGCGACCTCGGCGCCTTTCGTCGCCAGCGGCTGGGCCTTGGGACTGTCGGCCACTTCGCGGTTCTGGTCCAGGAGGCCAAACAGGCGTTCCATATCGGCCAGGCTTTGCTTGATCTCGCGGTAGATCACGCCCAGGAAGTTGAGCGGCAGGTAGAGCTGGATCATGAAGGTATTGACCAGCACCAGGTCGCCCAGGCTCATGGTGCCGGCGATGACGCCCTCGGTCGCGCGCCACAGGATCAAGGTGACGGCGGTCGCGATGATCAGCGACTGGCCGGTGTTGAGGAAGGACAGCGAGGTCTGCGAACGCACACCGGCGTTCTCGTAGTTCTTGAGGCCTTCGTCGTAGCGCCGCGCCTCGTAGTCTTCGTTGCCGAAGTACTTGACCGTCTCGTAGTTGAGCAGCGAGTCGATCGCCTTTGTCGACGCTTTTGACTCCAGCTCGTTCATCGTGCGCCGGAAGTGGGTGCGCCACTCGGTCACGACCACCGTGAAGGTGATGTAGGACGCCAGCGCCACCGCCGTGATGATGGTGAACCAGATATCGTAGTTGAACACCAGGTAGACCAGCACCAGCGTGATCTCTACCAGGGTCGGCAAGATGTTAAACAGCGAATACGAGATCAGCGAATTGACGCCGCGCGTGCCGCGCTCGATGTCGCGCGTCATGCCGCCGGTCTGGCGGTTCAGGTGGAAGCGCAGCGACAGCGCATGCAGGTGGCGGAACACCTTGAGCGCGATGGTGCGCACCGCGCGCTGGGTCACGCGCGCGAACAAAAACTCGCGCAGCTCGGTGAAGACCGTCATCGACAGCCGCAGCAGGCCGTAGCCGACCAGCAGGCCGAGCGGAAGCACCAGCAGCGCATGCGGGTGCGCCGGGTCGATCGCCAGGCCGTCGATGATCTTCTTGAGCACCAGCGGCACGCCGACGTTGGCCATCTTGGCGCCGACCAGCGCGGCCATGGCGGCCATCACCCGCCACTTGTAGACCCACAGGTAGGGAAACAGGGTTTTGAGGGTGCCCCAGTCGTTGCGGGGCACACCGGTGGTGTCGGGAGGAAGTGGAGCGGAGTTGCGGCGCATGACGGGGCTTCTGGATTTATGGTTCAATTCGGGTCGATTGTAGCTTTTACCGAGAATTCACGATGACCACGCCCGAAAACACCCCGACCGCTCCTGCCACCGTCCCGACCGCGGTACGTCTGCCAGCAGGAAAAATGCCCGAACTGCGCGTCATGCCCGCCCCGTCCGACGCCAATGTGTACGGCGACGTGTTCGGCGGCTGGATCATGGCCCAGGTCGACCTGGCCGGCTCGCTGCCCGCCACCCGCCGCGCCAATGGCCGCGTGGCGACCATCGCCGTCAACTCATTCCTGTTCAAGAACCCGGTGTTCGTGGGCGACCTGCTATCGTTCTATGCCGACATCACCAAGGTCGGCAACACCTCGGTCACCGTCTTCGTCGAGGTCTACGCAGAGCGCAATCGCCTGGCGGCCGAGGTGGTCAAGGTGACCGAGGCGACGCTGACCTATGTCGCCACCGGCCCTGACCGCAAGCCGCGCCAGCTGCCGCCGCTCGAGTCGCTGGTAGCGCACCGCTGATAACCCGCTCGCTTCCGTTATTGTTGACGTAAAAACGTCGTTCCCGCGAAGGCGGGAACCCAAGTACTGCGTGCGTATCGATAACGCTGGCAAACTTAGGTTCCCGCCTGCGCGGGAACGACGTGGCTGTACTAAGTTAAACGATCAAATTGACGCGCAAGCCGGTCAAGCGGTCTTCTTCTCGTCGCGCAGTTCGCGCCGCAGGATCTTGCCGACGTTTGTCTTCGGCAGGGTCTCGCGGAATTCGATGAACTTGGGCCGTTTGTAGCCGGTCAGCTGTTCCTTGCAGAACTCCTTGATCTGTTCAGTGGTCAGATCGGCGTCCTTCCTCACCACATACAGCTTGACGGCCTCGCCCGAGTTCTGGTCGGGCACGCCCACGCACGCCACTTCCAGCACGCCCGGGTGCGCGGCCACCACGCCCTCCACCTCGTTCGGATAGACGTTGAAGCCCGAGACCAGGATCATGTCCTTCTTGCGGTCGACGATGCGGGTATAGCCTTGCGCGTCCATGACGCCGATGTCGCCGGTCTTGAAGAAGCCGTCGGCGGTCATGACCTTGGCCGTCTCGTCGTCGCGCTGCCAGTAGCCGGCCATCACCTGGGGGCCGCGCACGGCGATCTCGCCGGCCGTGCCGAACGGGACTTCGTTGCCCGCGTCGTCCAGGATGCGCAGCTCGGTCGACGGCAGCGGCAGGCCGATGGTGCCGGTGAAATCGGTGATGTCGCAGCGGTTGGCGCTCACCACCGGCGAGGTCTCCGACAGGCCGTAACCCTCGACGATCGGGATGCCGGTGGTCTTGAGCCATTTGTCGGCCACCGTCTTCTGCACCGCCATGCCGCCGCCCGGGCATACCATCAGGCCCGAGAAATCGAGTTTGGCGAAATCGTCGTTGTTGAGCAGGCCGTTGTACAGCGTGTTCACGGCCGGGAAGATGTTGATGCGGTATCCGCCCAGCTCCTTGATGAAGCCCTTGATGTCGCGCGGGTTCGGGATCAGCAGGTTCATGCCGCCGATGCGCAGGCCCAGCAGCGCGCAGACCGTGAGCGCATAGATGTGGTACAGCGGCAGCGCGCAGGCGAACTGCGGCTGTTCGCCGGCCTTCAGCTTGCCGAGGGTCGGGGCGAACCAGGCTTCGTTCTGCAGCACGTTGGCGATCACGTGGCGGTGCAGCAGCACCGCGCCCTTCGACACACCGGTGGTGCCGCCCGTGTACTGCAGGAAGGCGATGTCGTCGTGGCCGATGGTCACCGGCTTGAGCGTCTCGCGGCGGCCGTCGGCCAGCACCTTGTTGAAGCCGATCGCGTCCGGCAGCGAATAGGCCGGCACCATCTTCTTGACCTTGCGCACCACCAGGTTGACCAGCGTGCCTTTCAGGCCGCCCAAGAGGTCGCCCATGGTCGCCAGGACGATGTGCTTGACCTTCGTCTGGCGCACCACCTGCTCGACCGTGTGGGCGAAGTTCTCGAGCACCACGATCGCCTCGGCGCCCGAGTCGACCAGCTGGTGCTGCAGCTCGCGCGGCGTGTACAGCGGGTTGACGTTGACGACCACGTAGCCGGCGCGCAGCACGGCGGCCAGCGCCACCGGATACTGCAGCACGTTCGGCAGCATGATCGCCACGCGGGCGCCGGCTTGAAGGCCGCGCGCCTGCAGCCAGGCCGCCATCCGCTGCGACATCGCATCGAGTTCGGCAAACGTGATGGACTTGCCCATGCAGGCATAGGCCTTGCGGTCGGCGTACTTGCGAAACGCCTCCTCCAGCAAATGCGTCAGCGAGCGGTACTGGGTCGGATCGATTTCCGTCGCCACGCCGTTCTCATACGACGAGAGCCAAAATTTGTCCATCTGTCCTGCCTTCCTTGTTGGTTCCAATAAAACGCGAAAGCCGCCCGACGGGGCGGCTTTCGCCGGGTAAGTCCCGTCACAATGCTTATGCCACCGTCTCCGGCTGCTTTTTCTCGTCCCTCAGCGCCCGCCTCAGGATCTTGCCGACGTTGGTCTTCGGCAGCTCGTCGCGGAATTCGATGTACTTCGGTCGCTTGTAGCCGGTGAACTGCTCCTTGCAGTAGCCCATCAGCTGTTCGGCCGTGAGGCCAGGGTCTTTCTTTACCACGAATACCTTGACCGCCTCGCCCGAATGCTCGTCCGGCACCCCGACCACGGCGCATTCGAGCACGCCCGCATGGCCGGCGATCACGCCTTCGAGCTCGTTCGGATAGACGTTGAAGCCCGAGACCAGGATCATGTCCTTCTTGCGGTCGACGATCTTCACGAAACCGGCAGCGTCCATGATGCCGATGTCGCCCGAGCGGAAGAAGCCGTCGGCGGTCATCACCTTCGCGGTTTCGTCCGGACGGTTCCAGTAGCCGGTCATCACCTGCGGGCCGCGGATGGCGATCTCGCCGATCTCGCCTGGCGCCAGGTGGCGGCCTTCGTCGTCGATGATCGCGATGTCGGTCGACGGCACCGGCAGGCCGATGGTGCCGGTGAAGTCGGTGCCGTCGGCGCGGTTGCAGGTGGCCACCGGCGAAGTCTCGGACAGGCCGTAGCCTTCGATGATGGCCACGCCGGTGATCTGGCGCCACTTGTCGGCCACGGGCTTTTGCACCGCCATGCCGCCGCCGTTGCACACCCGCAGCGCCGAGAAATCGAGGTGGGCGAAATCGGGATTGTTGGCCAGCGCGTTATACAGCGTGTTCACCGCCGGCAGCATGTTGAAGCGGTATTTTGCCAGTTCCTTGACGAAGGCCGGGATGTCGCGCGGATTGACGATCAGGACGTTCAGCGCGCCCATGCGCATGCCCCACATCGCGCACGCGGTGAGCGCGAAGATGTGGTACAGCGGCAGCGCGCACACGATCGTGACCTGCTCGCCGCCGGCCTCGCCCAGCGCCGGTTGCGACCAGGCCTCGCTCTGCAGCACGTTGGCGATCACGTTGCGGTGGCTGAGCGTGGCGCCTTTCGAGACGCCGGTGGTGCCGCCCGTGTACTGCAGGAAGGCGACGTCGTCGATCTTGAGCTCGGCCGGCTTGAACGGCATGCGCTCGCCCTGGGCCAGCGCGTCCTTGAACGTGACCATATTCGGCAGCGAGAACTCGGGCACCATCTTCTTGACGTTGCGGACCACGAAGTTGACCAGCATGCCCTTCACGCCGCCCAGCATCTCGCCCATGCTGGCCACCACCACATGGCGCACGGGCGTCTTGCCCATCACCTTCTGCACGGTGTGGGCGAAGTTTTCCAGCACGATGATCGCTTCGCTGCCCGAATCGGTGAGCTGGTGTTCGAGTTCGCGCGCGGTGTACAACGGATTGACATTGACGACGGTGTAGCCTGCGCGCAGCACGGCGGCCAGCGCGATCGGATACTGCAGCACGTTCGGCATCATGATCGCCACCCGCGCGCCGGGGGCCAGGCCACGGCTCTGCAGCCAGGCGGCCAGCCGCTTCGAATACGCATCGAGTTCGCCGTAGGTGAGGAACTTGTCCATGCACACATAGGCTTTGCGGTCCGCGAACTTGCTGAAGGATTCTTCGAGCAAGTGCACCAAGGAGCGGTATTGATCCGGATCAATCTCCGCAGGCACGCCCGGGGGATACGACTGCAGCCAAATTTTGTCCATCGCTCACCTCTGTCTCGATTTTTATCGTTCTGATCGGGCGGCCTGAGGTGTTTGCCGGGCGCGCCTGCGCACGTGGCTTATAGGTTTGCCATCGCTGATGTGATGCTATCGGGCAGCGCCCCTGTGCGCAAGCGGTTTTACCGCGATTGGAACCGGTCCTCTACGGCGACGCTCCCATGGTGCGCTGCACCACCAGCGTGCCCGGCGTGGTCGTTCCGCCAAGGCGTTTGAGCACGCGATGACGCTCTTCCTTGTCGAGCTTGGCCAGCTGGTTGACGGCCTTGTAGAAGCCGCGCCACGTCTTCTCGCGGCGCAGCAAAACGCGAAACGCCGGCACGAAATCGTTATAGGTCGCCACCGAGGCCAGATGGGCGTTCGACAGTGGCTCGGCGAAGAAGCGGTCGTAACCCGCATAGCCGCCCCAGTTCGCCTTGAGCACCTGGTAGTCGTCCTGCAGCGCCAGGAACAGGCGCGCCTTGGCGGCGCGCTTGACGCCGTCGGGTTCCATACTTTTGTACGTACGCTCGAGCTCGCCGCGATAGCGCAGCAGCAGCGCCAGGAAGTCGCTCTTGCGGGTTTTATAGCGCTCGTAGGCTTCGCTCATCTGGGGATTGCCGAAGCGCTCGAGCCAGGCTTCCACGCCAGCCTGCTCCACCGCGCTGGCGAAGGATTCGTTGAACTGCGAATCGCCCGCCACATAGACCACCTGGTGCGCCAGCTCGTGGAAAATCAGGCGCGCCAGCTCGGCGTCCGGATAATTGATGAAGGTCGACATCAGGGGATCGCTGAACCAGCCCAGGGTCGAGTAGGCGCTCACGCCGCCGACCTCGACGTCGTTGCCCTGCGCGCGCAGTTGCCTGGCATACGCCTGGGCCTCGGCCTTGCTGTAGTAGCCGCGATAGCTCACGCAGCCGGCCACCGGGAAGCACCACTGGATGGGCTTGAGCGACAGCTCGGGCGTGGCGACCACGTTCCACAACACGTAGGGCCGGCCGAGATTGGTGTAGTTGGTATAGCTGCCGTTGTCGGGCAGCTTCATTTCCTGGATGGCGAAGCGGCGGATCTGGCGCGCCGATTCGAGGCGATGGCGCAGCTTGACGTTGGTATTGCTATCGGCGATCCAGTCGTCGATCGGGCGCGCATTGGTCAGCAATTGCAGCTGGCCTTGCGCGGCCTGGGTGTAGTAAGAGAGGGATGAGCAGCTTGACAACATGAGGGCCGCGGCTGCTGCGACCATGACTGGCTTGAAGGCCTGGGAAAATCTAGATGGTTTCATCTCGCGTCAAGGGTGCAGCTCTTTCGACCTGCACAAGGGTGTCGTAGAAAGTGGGCGCCCGGCCCATGTCGGTCAAACGCTGGCTGGTGACTTCATTGGCGTTCTTGCCGTCGCTGGCGAGTTTCTTCCACCAGACTGACAAGCCCACCACCAATCCAGCACGCGCCTTGTCGGTCACGCGTGCGCGGGCGATGAACGAACCGCGGTCGTTAAAAATACGCGCCATGTCACCGTGGGCGAGGCCGCGTGCGGCAGCATCGTTGGGGTGGATGTCGAGGTGCGGTTCGCCCTCAGTTGCGCGCAGGCTCTTTACATTGACAAACGTGGAGTTGAGGAAGTTCCGCGCCGGCGGAGAAATCATCGCGAGTGGGTATTTTTCGGCCAATACAGGGTTGGAAGCAACAGACTCGTAAGGCGGAATATAAGTGGGCACCGGATCGAGCCCATCGGCCAGCATGCTCTCAGAAAAGAACTCGCACTTGCCGGACGGGGTCGTAAAACCGCCCTCGGCGAACGGCGCGGCCGGCATGTTCAGCTTTTTCCAGCCGCTGCGCTTGAGCGAATCCCAGTCGAAGTGGATCGCGCGCGCATCGCTCTTGTTGAAGGCCTGGGCCGCGATCTCGTCGTCGCTCTCCTGGAAGCACGGGTCGTCGTAACCCATGCGCGCCGCCAGCAGGCGGAAGAACTCGGTGTTCGGCTTCGATTCGCCGACGGGTGCGATGGCGGCATTATTCGCCATCATGTACAAGTGGCCATAGGCCAGGTGCGCATCGACGTGCTCGAGCTGGGTGGTGGCCGGCAGCAGGATGTCGGCATAGTCGGCGCTATCGGTATGAAAGTGCTCAAGCACCACGGTAAACAGGTCTTCGCGCTCGAAGCCCTGCTGCACCTTGCGCGAATCGGGCGCGATCGCCAGCGGATTGGCGTTGTAGACGATGACGGCCTCGATCTTCGGGCCGAATTCGGGCGACGCTTGCCTGAGCAGGTCGTCGCCGATGGTGGTCATATTGATCGTGCGCGGCGTGCGGCCGGCCAGCAGATCCGGGCGCTGCAAGGCCGGGCGGTTGACCGGGAACGACGCCGAGGTCGACAGCTGGATACCGCCGGCCGGCAGGCGCCAGGCGCCCACCAGCGCCGGCAGGCAGGTGATGTTGCGCACCGCCATGCCGCCGCCGCGCACGCGCTGGATGCCATAGTTGACACGGATCGCGGCCGCTTCGCCGCGCTTCGCGGTCTGTCCGTACAGGCGCGCCAGGTTGAGCACTTCGTCGACCGTGATGCCGCAGGTTTCCGCGGTGCGCTCGGGCGTCCATTCCAGGGCGCGCGCCTTCAGGGGCTCGAAGCCCAGCGTGTATTGCGCGATATAGTCGTGGTCGAGCAGGTCTTCCTTGATCAAGACGTGCATCATGCCCAGCGCCAGCGCGGCATCGGTGCCTGGCAACAGGGCGATGTGCTGATGGCACTTCTCGGCCGTCAGCGAACGATAGGGATCGATCGCGATCAAGGTCGCGCCACGGCGCTTTGCCTCTTGCGCGCGCATCCAGAAATGCAGATTGGAAGCGATCGGGTTGCCGCCCCAGATCAGGATCAGCTTGGCGTCCTGGAACTCCTCCAGGTCGGTGCCGATCGAACTGCCGATGGTATAGCGATAACCGGTGGCGCCGGCGGTGGCGCAGATGGTGCGATCGAGCAGCGAGGCGCCCAGTTTATTGAAGAAGCGCAGCGACATCGATTCGCCCTGCACCAGGCCCATGGTGCCGCAGTAGCTATAGGGCAGGATGGCTTGCGGGTCGCGCGCGCCGATGTCTTTCAGACGTGCTGCGATGGTGTCGAGGGCTTCGTCCCAACTGATGCGTTCGAATTTTCCTTCTCCCTTGCGGCCCACGCGGCGCATCGGATACAGCACGCGGTCCGGGTGATAGGTGCGGTCGGCATAGCGCGACACCTTGGTGCACAACACCCCGGCCGTGGTCGGATGCTCCGGATCGCCCTTCACTTCCGTCGCGACGCCGTCTTCGACTTTGACGAGGATGGCGCAGGTGTCGGGACAATCGTGGGGGCAGGTCGCACGGACGTGGGTAATGGTCATTTTCTTATGAGGCTATGGTGAAAAAACTGCGTGAATCCAATACTTTATACGATTCCAGCGGGCTTCGCGCCCTCCTCTGTCAAGTCTGTTTGAGGCACGCTACAATAGTTAAAACGATGCCATGCAAAGGCTGGACAGCGTGGTGACACATTCGCAAACAGCGAGGAGAACACGATGAAACTAGTGGAACCTATCCTGGCGTCTCAAGCAGAGATCCAGGCCATCCGACGTGACCTGCATGCCCACCCGGAGCTGTGCTACGAAGAACACCGCACCGCCGAAATCGTCGCCGAACGCCTGAGCGCGTGGGGCATCCCCGTGGTACGCGGCCTGGGCGTGACCGGCGTGGTCGGCATCATCAAGAACGGCACGTCGGAACGTGCGATCGGCCTGCGCGCCGACATGGACGCGCTGCCGATGCAGGAATTGAACGGCTTCGCGCATGCGTCGACCCACGCGGGCAAGATGCACGCCTGCGGCCATGACGGCCATACCGCGATGCTGCTCGGCGCCGCCCACTACCTGGCGCAGCACCGCAACTTCGACGGCACCGTGTACCTGATCTTCCAGCCGGCCGAGGAAGGCGGCGGCGGCGCGAAGCGCATGATCGAGGACGGCCTGTTCGAGCGCTTCCCGATGGACGCCGTGTATGGCATGCACAATTGGCCAGGTATCCCGGAAGGGCATTTCGGCGTCGTCTCCGGCCCGATGATGGCCTCGAGTAATGAGTTCCGCGTAACCGTGCGCGGCAAGGGCGCGCACGCGGCGCAGCCGCATCGCGGCATCGATCCGATCATGGTGGCGGTGCAGATCGCGCAAGCCTGGCAGACCATCGTCTCGCGCGAGAAAAATCCACTGCACACCGCGGTGCTGTCGATCACGCAAATCCATGCCGGCAGCGCCACCAATATCATCCCCGATGAAGCCGAACTGGTCGGCACGGTGCGCACCTTCACCACCGAAGTGCTCGACCTGATCGAGCGCCGCATGCAGGAGATGGCGAACGGCATCGCGGCTGGCTTTGGCGCCAGCATCGACTTCGGTTTCAAGCGCAATTACCCGCCGCTGGTGAACCATCCGGAACAGACCGCGTTCGCGATCGAGGCGATGCGCGCGGTGGCGGGCCCGGCCCAGGTCGATGCCAATGTGGAACCGACCATGGGCGCCGAGGACTTCGCCTTCATGCTGCAGGCCAAGCCGGGCTGCTATGTCTTCCTCGGCAATGGCGACGGCGATCACCGCGCCGGCGGCCATGGGCTCGGCCCTTGCCAGCTGCACAATGCCAGCTATGACTTCAACGACAATCTGCTGCCGATCGGCGCCAGCTACTGGGTGCGGCTGGCGGAGATGAGCCTGGCTGTGGCCTGAGGCTTAGAACAGGCCCAGGAACTTCTTCCGGGCCGTGTTCTTGCGCGCCGGATCGACCACGTCGGTGACGTTGAACTGGTTGAACTTGTCGATCAGTGCCGCGAAGCCGCGGCGGCGCGCCAGGTTCAGCTCTTCCTTGTACAGCGGCACGACGCAATGGAAATAGACGTCCTTGCCGTCGACCGTGACCGAGTGGAACGGTTCCGGGCTCGATGCCGGCGGCAATACGATGGCGCCGCAGAAGCCGATGCTGGCGATATACGGCTTGGCCGGGTTCCCGTTTGGCAAGGAGTGGCCGAGGCCGATCCAGGTACGCTCCGTATGCGGATAGTGGGCCAGATGGCGCAGCAGGGCGACCGGCCAGTACCAGCGCTCGTCCTTCATCGCCGCCTCGTCCAGTTGCCAGTTCGCCGGCAGGGCCATCATGAGCTCGGCATAGGCCGGCGCGCCTTCCGGCACGTTCATCGGCTGCTTGCTCATGCCCGACGTCACCAGGCGCACGTAGGGATAGGAATCGGTCGGCCCGATCACGTGGATGTCGACCTGGACGCCGTCCGTCTGCGTTTCGTGGAAGTACAGGGCAGGCTTGCCGAGATGGGCGGCGATGTGCTCGCCCACCGGGTCGTGCGGCAGCACTGCGGGTTCGGGCTGGCGCGCCATGGGGGCGGCAAGCGGGTACAGGGGAGCGACTGTCGGTTCGATTGGTTCGGCCATTGTTATTAATGTGGGTCGGTTGCAGCGGGCGTCTATGATACCTTCGCCACATGGTTACGTGGCCGCCAGCACGCTATTGTTCTCGCTAGTACAATAGCGCATCAAACAAGAATTACGCTTTTTTCCTACCAAGGATAACCATGCTCACTACCAAGAAAATCGGCGCCCTGGCGGCTTGCTGCGCCGCGCTGTTCGCTCCGTTCGCCTCGGCCCAGTCCACCGTCGGCAACGGCTACATCGATTCGGCTTCGTTCGAAGTCGGCACCAACCCGCAGCAGCGCATGTACCGCATCGCGGTCCAGTCCGACTGGGACAAGCGCTGGTTCGCCGGCAACGGCCGTCACCTGTCGGGCTACTGGGAGGGCAACCTGGCCCTGTGGCGCCTGAATTCCTACGAAAACGTGCGCGGCCAGAACAAGAATATGGCGGCGATCGGCTTCACCCCGGTGTTCCGCTACCAGAATGACAACAAGCTCGGCCTGTACGGCGAGATCGGTATCGGCGTCAACCTGTTCTCGACCCTGTACAAGAACGAAGACAAGGAACTGTCGACCGCCTTCCAGTTCGGCGACCACATCGGCATCGGCTACACCACCCAGAAGTGGGACTTCGGCCTGAAGTACCAGCACTACTCGAACGCCAGCATCAAGAGCCCGAACGCGGGCGCCAACTGGTTTATCGCCAAGGCGGCTTACCGCTTCTGATGTCCCTGATGCACGCATGGGCCGGCAACGGCCGGTCCATGGCGCGGCCATCTTGCAGTTTGTGACACAATCGGGCCCCTGGCGGCCACTGCCGCCTGCCGTTTTGCCGAGGCCCGATTGACCCCTTCGCCCACCCTCAAGCGCTACCTTCCCTGGCTCGTCGCGACCGCCCTGTTCATGGAGCAGCTCGATGCGACCATCGTCAATACCGCTATCCCCAGCATTGCCGCCAGCCTCGGCGTCACCCCGCTGAGCCTGAAATCGGTCGTCACCAGCTACATCCTCGGCCTCGCGGTCGGCATTCCCTTGAGCGGCTGGATGGCCGACCGTTTCGGTACCCGGCGCGTGTTCTTCACGGCCATTGCCGTGTTCACCTTCGCATCGGTGCTGTGCGGGCTGTCAGTGAGCGCCCACATGATGACCGGCGCCCGGCTGCTGCAAGGATTGGGCGGGGCCATGATGATCCCGATCGGCCGCCTGTCGATCGTGCGCACCTTCCCCAAGAACGAGCTGCTGGGGGCGATGAACTTCGTCATCATCCCGGCCCTGATCGGACCGCTGCTGGGGCCGACGGTCGGCGGCCTGATCGTGCACTGGACCTCGTGGCGCGTGATCTTCTTCGTCAATATCCCGGTCGGACTGGCTGCGCTGTATTTTGTCTGGCGCTATATGCCTGACTACCGCGCGGAACAGCGGCGTCCGCTCGACGTGCCCGGCCTGATCCTGTTCAGCAGCGGCACCGCCCTGCTGTCCTGGGTGCTGGAAGTGTTCGGCGAGCATACGCTCGACGGCATGACGGCCGGCCTGCTGTTCCTGCTGGCGCTCGGCCTGCTGGGCGCGTATGCCTGGCATGCCTGCCGCACCAAGTTCCCGCTCCTGCGCCTGACCCTGCTCAAGGTGCGCACCTTCCGCATCGCGGTGCTGGGCGGCTTCGTCACCCGGCTCGGCGTCGGCGGCCTGCCCTTCTTGCTGCCGCTGCTGTACCAGCTGGGGCTGGGCCTGCCGGCCTGGCAGTCCGGCTTGCTGATGATGCCGGCGGCGCTGGCGGCAATGGGCATGAAGGTGTTCGCGCCCGGCTTGCTGGCGCGCTTCGGCTATCGCCGGGTGCTGCTGGTGAACACGATCATGATCGGCGTGACCATTGCGATGTTCACGCTGGTGGATGCCGGCACGCCGCTGGCGGTGATCGTCGGCATCGGCCTGATGCAGGGCTTCTTCAACTCGCTGCAGTTCTCGAGCATGAATACGCTGGCCTATGCCGACGTCGAGCCGGCCGATACCAGCATGGCCAGCACGATCTCCAGCTCGTTCCAGCAATTGTCGATGAGCTTTGGCCTGGCCGCAGGGTCGATCGTCACTGCCTGGTTCCTGGGCGGCGTATCGCAGACCAACCAGGGCCAGGTGACGCAGGCCCTGCACCATGGCTTCGCCGTCCTGGCGGTGCTGACCCTGCTCTCCTCGGCCGTGTTCTGGCGCCTGCGCCGCAACGATGGCGACAGCATCAGCCGCGGGCAGAGCGTGGCTCCGACGGCCGAGCCGGTGACGGTCACGGCTCAGTGACGGCTCAGTGACGGCTCAGTGACGGCGCCTTATTTCACCGGTTGCGAGATCACTTCGACCGAGCCGCGTTTCAGGATTGGGTTCTTGACGGCGGAGAAGTACACCTGTCGCTGGCTCATCGCGATATAGGTCCGGTGTCGATGCAGGAAGTCGGTGCCCAATACCAGGATCGCGCCTGAATACGGCAAGTCCATCAGGCGCAGATTGAAATCCTTGACCTCGAGTCCGCCGATCGACATCTGCCCCACGGGGACACTCCACACCGGCTTGTCCTGGTCATGGCCGGGAAGTGGTTCCTCGCGGGTCGCGCCGGATGCGGCGGGTGTCAATCCCAGCCGCTCCGCAGCGCTTGCCGGAAGGTAGGAATGCGGCGTCGCCGTCGACAATAGCGCCCAGACTTCCTTGCCGTTGATGAGCACGCTGAACACCGGACGTGGATCGCGTTTCCACAGGTCGACCCGGACGGGGACGGCGACGGCGTCCGGGTCCCAGTAGGCGAGATGCTCCCTGAAGCAGCCTTGCGGGTTGAAGTGTTTCAGATAGCCCTCATCCAGGGCGACCTCTAGATCCGTGAGCAGGAGATTGCCGGCGCCGACCCTTGCGCCGAACGTGTCGTCCATAAAATCCTCGACCATATACCAGCTGTCCGTCAACTTCGTCCGGCCGAAAGAAGCATCATCGACGAATGTCGTCACGCCTTCCTTGACGATGAATTGACCAGACGGCACGAAACCGCCTTGCGGGATGAACGTCGTCGTGACGTTCCTGCTTTCCTGGAACTGGGTACTGGTGACGTGACGTACCTTGATGTCGAGACGATCCAGGGTCTTTTTGTTGAGGACGATGGTTTGCGACGAGCCGATGTTCACCATGGCGGAGATGGGGGAGCCGTTGAGACTGGCCTGCATGACGGGACGCAGATCGTCGGTGAACGTGAGTGGCACCGTGGCCAGTTCACCCATCTCGCAGCCGGCAGGGAGCGATTGCGCAATCGCAGGGCTGGAACTCATCAGGGCCGCGAGCAAAAGCGGGCCGGTCAGGTGGGCGTACAGCGTCGAGAATCGGTTAGTCATCGCCATCAATCATGAGTCCAGGGAAGAACCAGTATAGATACTTCAATGCATGTAAGTGATCGGCGGCGCGAGATTACCCGCTCGGGGTTGATGTCATGCGAATCAGGTAGTTGGAGGTGAAATCACCTTCTGGTGACGACAATTCATCGACTTTTCGGCGCGATCAACTCCGTGATTCTTTTCCGTAAGACATGCACTAGTACATTAGCGGGTCGTAATCTGGCGGTCCATAAAAAAGATTACGGAGACGAGAATGAACAGGCATACAGCAATGCATTGCCGTACACGGCGTCTGTCCGGTGCGGTTGCAATGGCCCTGGCTTCGCTTGCGACCGGCGTACCGGTGCACGCACAACAGGCCGGGCAAACGGAACAGGACGCGACGACAAATAGCCCCGCCAGTGCCCCCACCACCGTACGCGTGGTGGGTACGCGGCAAGCCCAGGAAAGCGCGATCGGCAGGAAGAAACAAGCCGACACCGCCCAGGATTCCATCGTGGCGGAAGACGTGGGCGCCTTCCCGGACCGGAACGTGGCGGATGCGATTTCCGTTCCTTCAAACTTACGCAAAGCTCTTCATAGTTAACTTTGCTGTTGAATTCCTGCTTCACCGGGGCCGGTTTCACCTCGCACTTGACGCGCGAGGCCAGTGCCTGCCCCTCCACAGGCCGATGCGGTGGAACTCACCGCCATATTTCTCAGGTTGATTGCCGCGTTGACGTCTCGGTCGTGCAGTGCGTCACAGCCAGGACAACGCCAATGGCGCACCGTCAGTGGGAGCACATCCATCCGGTAGCCACAGCACGAGCACGTCTTGCTGCTCGGATACCAACGATCCACCACGACGACCTGACCGCCACACCGCGCAGCCTTGTATTCCAGCTGGCGGCGCAGTTCACCAAATCCCATGTCAGCGATCGCCCGGGCCAAGCAATGATTTGCGAGCATGCCCTTTACGTTCAGGTCTTCGATACCGATGGTGTGGAAATGGCCGGTGATATAGGCGCTCAACTGATGCAGGCTATTGCGCCTCATATCAGCAATCCTGGCGTATAGCCGGGCAAGCTTGGCTTTCGCCTTTGCACGATTGCGCGATCCTTTGACTTTGCGTGAAACCTCGCGTGACAGGCGTTGCAGTTGGGCGAGCCGTGTGCGCAACGCTTTCGGCCCGTTAAACACTTCACTGGTCGACAGTGTGGCCAGCGCCGAGACACCGAAGTCGACTCCCACCGCGCCTTGGGTTTCGGCAGGCGGTTGAAGTTGATCCTCGATGTCAACGGTGATACTCGCATACCAGTGACCGGCAATTCGGCTGATCGAGGCCGAGACGATGCGCCCAAAGAAACGCAGGGATTCGTGCATGCGGACCCATCCCAGTATTGGAATGTGGATGCGCTTCTCCTCGACCCAGAACTGGTCATTGCTTAATGTAAATCGATCGTCACGGCCCTTGCGGCGAAAGGTGGGATAGCGGGCACGCCCTTTGAAGAAATTATCGAATGCTCGCCCCAACTGCATGATCGCCATCTGCGGAGCGTTCTTGGTCACTTCCAACATCCAGGGGAATTGTTTGCGCTTGATCGTGTTGAGCTGGCGCCGCAATGCCGCCTCATTTGGCTTGTCCATCTCCGGGTCGACCTTGCTTGCCTCGTACTGTCGCATCCATTCGACCAAGGCCCAGTTGTAGGCGAAACGTGCAGTGCCAGCCGCACGCGCCAGGTACGTCGCCTGGACGTTATTCGGATCGAGTCGGATGCGATGGGCTAGGTACATTGCGACTCCTTGACTGCTGCACGCACGCCATCGATCAGCTTCTGGTTGCGGAGACTGCGGCTTCCATAGAGACGGGCCGAGAAGACGGTGATGATCTCGAGCATGTCGCTGGCCAGCTTTTCTTCGAAATTCGTGTCTTCGCCCTGGTTGATGATGACCACTTCGACCTGCCTTGTCTGGCACAGAGAAAAAATCAGCTCTGCGCCAAAACGCAGCAGCCGGTCCTTGTGCGTCAAGATCAGGCGCTCAACCTCATCTTCGACACTCCCATCGAGCAAACGTTTCAGGCCCTTCTTGCGATAGTTCATGCCAGACCCAAGGTCGGCAATCATATCGCACGCCCATCCATGACTGGCGCAGTACAATTCGAGTACCCGTTTTTGCCGCTCCAGGTCCGCCTTTTGATCATGACTGGACACCCGAGCATAGGCGACAGTCTTACGCACCGCCTGAGCACCGCTGCGAGCGTCAGGTCGCAAGGCAGACAAGTCATACCGGCGCTGACCTCCTTCTGTTCGCGCAGGAGTGAGACGACCGCTGGCTTCCCACCGACGCAAGGTACTGGTCGAGACGCCAAGGGCTTGCGCAGCCATGCAGATGGAAACGAACTTGTTCATCATGCATAAGACTGCTTAAATTCGAACAAGTTCTTATCTACCTGTTAATAACCCTTCCAGTAGTTTCCCCAGAATATTTGAGAATTGACGTCGGGCGCGCGTCCAGTCGGTACAATGTGCGCCTTATTCAATCAACTCATGCTTTTGCCCGGCAGCGGGCCGCACACCGATCATGGCAGTCATCTCCCTATCTTCCGCACAACTGGCCTTCGGCCATGTCCCGCTGCTCGACCACGCAGACTTTTCGCTGGAAACCGGCGAACGCGTCGGTCTCATCGGCCGTAACGGCACCGGCAAATCCTCGCTCCTGAAAATCATCTCGGGCCGCTCGAAACTCGACGACGGCCTCCTGGTCATGCAGCAGGGCGTGAGCATCGCCTATGTGGAACAGGAGCCGGTGTTCGACCCGCAGATGACCGTGTTCGACGTGGTCGCGCTCGGCATGGGCGACCAGCAGGCGATGCTGACCGAATATGAAGAACTCACCGGCAAGTTCGGCCAGGGCGACGACGATGCGCTGATGGAGCGCATGCACGTGCTGCAGACCAAGCTGGACGCCACCGACGGCTGGAACCTGGCGAACAAGGTCGAGACCACGCTGGGCCGCCTGAACCTGTCCGGTGACGCCAAGATGGGCACCTTGTCCGGCGGTATGCAAAAGCGCGTGGCGCTGGCCGTGGCCCTGGTGTCGGCGCCGGACGTGCTGCTGCTCGACGAACCGACCAACCACCTGGACTTTACCTCGATCAAGTGGCTGGAGAGCTTGCTGCGCGAATTCCGCGGCTCGATCCTGTTCATCACCCACGACCGTAGCTTCCTGGACAACGTCGCTACCCGCATCATCGAACTCGACCGCGGCAAGCTGCTCTCGTTCCCGGGCAATTTCACGACGTACCAGGAACGCAAGCGCGAGCTGCTGGCCAACGAGGAAGTCGAGAACGCCAAGTTCGATAAATTCCTGGCGCAAGAAGAAGTGTGGATCCGCAAGGGCGTGCAGGCACGCCGCACCCGCGACGAAGGCCGCGTGCGCCGCCTGGAAGCGCTGCGCCTGCAGCGCTCCGCGCGCCGCGACCAGCAGGGCCAGATCAAGCTCGACGTGGCCACCGGCGAGCGCTCGGGCAAGATCGTCGCCGACCTGGAAGGCGTGTCGAAGCGCTACGGCGACAAGGTTATCGTCGACGGGTTTACCGGCACCCTCATGCGCGGCGACAAGGTCGGCCTGATCGGGCCGAACGGCGCCGGCAAGACGACCCTGCTCAAGATCATCCTGGGCGAAGAGTCGGCCGACAGCGGCAGCGTGCGCCTCGGCACCAAGCTGAACGTCGCCTATTTCGACCAGATGCGCACCCAGCTCAACGAAGAGGCGAGCCTGGCCGACACCATCGCGCCCGGCAGCGACTGGGTCGAGATCAATGGCCAGCGCAAGCACGTGATGACCTACCTGAACGATTTCCTGTTCTCGCCGGAGCGGGCGCGTTCGCCGGTCAAGTCGCTCTCGGGCGGCGAGCGCAACCGCCTGCTGCTGGCGCGCCTGTTCGCCAAGCCGGCCAACTGCCTGGTGCTCGATGAACCGACCAACGACCTCGACATCGACACCCTCGAACTGCTGGAAGAATTGCTGGAGGAATACACCGGCACCGTCTTCCTCGTCAGCCACGACCGTACCTTCCTGGACAATGTCGTGACCCAGGTCATCGTGGCCGAGGGCGGCGGCAAGTGGCGCGAATTTGTTGGCGGCTATACTGACTGGGAGCGCGTCAAGGCAGCGGCCCCGGCGGTGCAGGCGCCGGCATCGACCCCTGCCAAGGCCAGCGCCGCCAAGGTGGAAGAAGCGCCGGCCCAGGGCGCGGCCAAGAAGGTCAAGCTCAGCTACAAGGAACAGCGTGAGCTCGAAGAATTGCCGCTGCTGATCGCTTCGCTCGAAGACGAACAGTCCGCGATCACCCAGCAATTGAACGCGCCCGATTTCTACAAGACGAATCCGGCCGACGCCAAACGCATCAATGCGCGCTTTGCCGAGATCGAAGACCTGCTGCTCGACGCGCTCGACCGCTGGGAACGTATCGAGGCGCGCGCCAGGGGCGAGTAAGCGCGGTTTAATACTGAAGGGACGGCATCGATGAGCGAACACGATGATTCACATGCCGTCCCTTCACCGGCCGCGCTCGCGGCCGGCGAACCCTTCCTCAACCGCGCCGCCTGGGTGCGGATCCTGCCTTTCGGCACCTATATTTTCTTCATCGTCCTTGGCGACGTGCTCGAGCGCTTCGGCTACAGCCGCGCCGAGCTGCGCTGGCTGTATCCGGTCCAGGTCGGCGCCGTGCTGGCGCTCCTGGCTGCGTTCTGGCGCGCTTATGACGAGCTGCATCGCTTCGCGCTGTCGCCCAGGCAGGTGCTGGCCGCCAGCGCTGTCGGCATCGTGGTGCTGGTCTTGTGGGTCAATCTCGATGCTCCCTGGATGACGATCGGCAGCGCGCCCGGCTACGACCCGCGCACGCATGGCCAGATCGACTGGCTCTTGGCGTCGATCCGCATCGCCGGCGCCGCCCTGATCGTCCCCGTGATGGAAGAACTGTTCTGGCGCTCTTTCTTGATGCGCTGGGTCGAGCAGTCCGATTTCATGTCGCTTGATCCGGCGCGTATCGGCTTCAGGGCTTTCGTGATTCCATGCCTGTTGTTCGGATTCGAACACCATCTTTGGCTGGCGGGCATCATGGCCGGCGTCGCCTATGGGATGTTGTATATGCGGCACCGCAAGCTGTGGTCGCCGATACTGGCTCACGCTATCACCAATGGATTGCTGGGAGTCTGGGTGGTGCATACCGGAGGCTGGCAGTTCTGGTAATTCCTTCGGCGCAGCATCTACCGGGAAACTTAGGACATGCCTTTCAACCCTGCATCGCATCGGCTTCGAACCGTGGCGGCCCTGGCGACGGTGTTATGTTCTTTCCCAGCATTGTCCGCGCCGAACGACGCGCGCCAAGAAGACGGCCTGCGGCTGCTTGGCGGTATCGGCTGGGCTTATGACGACAATATTCTGCGTGTCGCCGACGATGAGCAACCGTTCGACGGCCAGCGCAGCGATTCCTATCGCACGCTCGATGCCGGCATCGTGCTCGACAAGACCATCAGCCGCCAGCGCATCGCGGCCACTGCCAAGGTGTCGAAGGTCAAGTTCGACCATTTCGACCAGCTCGACTACGACGGCCGCGACCTGCAGGCGAGCTGGTTCTGGCAGGCCGGCAAGGGGTATGAGGGCCGTGTCGAAGCGCTGTACATCAAGACGCTGGCGCCATACACCGACTTCGACAGCGACGAGCGCAACCTGCGCGAGCAGCGGCGCCAGCTGGTCGATGCCGGCTGGAAGCTGCATCCAAGCTGGAAGCTGCGCGCCAGCGGCGCGCGCGACAAGTACACCTACGCGCTGGAGGCCCAGCGCTATAACGACCGCACCGAAAAGACCTATGAGGCCGAACTCCAGTACCGGCCGAAAAGCGGCAGCACGGTGGGCCTCGTCGCGCGCCGCGTGAAGGGCACCTATCCCTACCGGCGGCCCTACAACAGCAGCGTGCTCACCGACGATTTCACCCAGGACGAGCTCAAGGCGCGGGTCGACTGGCTCGCCAGCGGATCGACGACGCTGCAGGCCCTGGTCGGCTATGCGCGGCGCGACCAGCCTTCGTACGGCGAAGGGCGCACCAGCGGCGTCAATGGCCGTGTCACCTGGCTGTACAAGCCGCAAGGCAAGATCAGCTACGGCGCCTCGCTGTGGCGCGAGTTCGCGCCGATCGAAAGCGTGCGCGTCAGCACGACCCTGAACAAGGGGGCGAGCCTGCAAGCCACCTGGCTCGCGACCGACCGCATCCGGGTGGACGCCCGCGCATCCTACGAAAAGCGCGACTATACGGCGCGCGACGAGTTTGCGGGCCTGGATGACCTGAACGACGCGATCCGCAGCGCCAGCCTGCGGGCGCTATGGCAGGTTCGGCCCAAGGTACAAGTGATTGCCGGCTACGCCTACGAATCGCGCACGGGTTCGCAGGCACTCGGCACCGGCAAGTTCGACGCCAATATGGTGCAGCTCAGTGCGAATGTGCTGTTCTGATGATGGACGTGGCGGCGCATGACGGTCAACGACATCCCCATCATTTCGTTTTTCCAGCGCGTGCTCGATCCACTGATCGTGATGGGCAGCCTGTACCTGGCGACATTGGCCTTTGGCGAACCGTTCTCCGGCTATTGCCTGGTGCTGATGATCCTGGCCTTCTTCATTTCGTCGGCCGTCTACCAGCAAATCGATCCCTACCGCACCTGGCGTAGCGGCCGCATGCTGGCCTATGCGCGCGACACGGTGTTCGGCTGGTGCCTGACCCTTGCCGTGCTGTACTTTGTCGGCTCGGCCAGCGGCATGAAATACTATTACGACGAACGGGTATTGCTGGCCTGGGCGGTGGCGACGCCGCTGACGATCCTGGCCAGCCATATCGCAGTGCGCTTTGCCACCGGGGGCCGCAAGCACCATGCGCGTGAACTACGCTCGATCGTGGTGGTTGGCGCCAACGAGGCCGGCATCAAGTTCGCCGGCGTGTGCGAGCGCCATCCGAACCTGTTCATGCAGGTGCAGGGCTTTTTCGACGACCGCGCCGACGGGCGCCAGCCGCCCGGCCTGCGCCATCCGATGCTGGGCAGGATGGCCGAGGTCGCCGCTTATGTGCGGCGCAAGAACATCAAGATGATCTTCATCAGCCAGCCGGTCTCGGCCCAGCCGCGCATCCGCCAGCTGGTCGACGAACTGAAGGACACCACCGCCTCGGTGTATTTCCTGCCCGACGTCTATGTATTCGACTTGATGCAGGCGCGTTTCGATACCGTGGGCGGCATGCCGGTGATCGCGATCAGCGAGACGCCCTTCATGGGCTTTAACAGCGTGCTCAAGCGCGGCACCGACGTCGCGGTCAGCGCGCTGGCGCTGCTACTGCTGGCGCCGCTGATGCTGCTGATCGCCCTTGCCGTGAAGCTCGGTTCGCCCGGCCCGGTGCTGTTCAAGCAACGCCGCTACGGGCTGTATGGCGAAGAGATCTATATCTATAAATTCCGCTCGATGACGGTGCTGGACGACGGGCCGACCATCGTCCAGGCCAGGGCCGGCGATCGCCGCATCACGCGCATCGGGCACTTCCTGCGCCGCACCTCGCTCGACGAATTGCCGCAGTTTATCAATGCGCTGCAAGGACGCATGAGCGTGGTCGGGCCGCGTCCGCATGCGGTCGCCCACAACGAGGAATACCGCAAGCTCATCAAGGGTTACATGCTGCGCCACAAGGTCAGGCCGGGCATTACCGGCTGGGCCCAGGTGAACGGCTTGCGCGGCGAGACGGCCACCCTCGACAAGATGGAAGCGCGCATCCGCTACGACCTCGATTACCTGCGCAACTGGTCGCTGTGGCTCGATTTGTGGATCATCCTCAAGACCGTCAAGGTCGTCCTCACGCGCGAAAACGCGCACTGAATCTGTCCGTTCGCTGCGCGTGAAAAATGAACCGTCGGGCTTCGCGCGCATCGAATGGCAGGGGTGGTGGGTATTCCCGCCGCGCCTTCAAGCCTATCAATTTTGTCCTGGAAACGGATGAGCGCTAATCGACGCGCTCTTTGATCTGGACGATTGCCGACAAGCTTGCGCGGCCATCCAGGGTGGGTAGAATCGTTAACTGGTATGCAAGAGCAATGGCCGATTTCTTCGCTGCAATAGGGGGCATCGGCATTGATCACGGGAGGCAATGTGCACGACAAGCCACGCATCTACGTTGCCGGCCACCGCGGCCTGGTCGGCTCGGCCATCGTGCGCGCGCTGCGCGCCGCAGACCAGGTCGAGATCGTCACCCGCAGCCACGATGAGCTGGAACTCACCGACCAGGTGCGGGTACGCGAATTCTTCCGCAGCGAAGGCATCGACCAGGTCTACCTGGCCGCGGCCAGGGTAGGCGGCATCCACGCCAACAACAGCTATCCGGCCGAGTTCATCTACGACAACCTGATGGTGCAGGCGAATGTCGTGCACGAGGCCTGGCGTGCGGGCGTGCGCAAGCTGCTGTTCCTGGGTTCGTCCTGCATCTATCCGCGCCTGGCGGCGCAGCCAATCCGCGAAGAATACCTGATGAACGGCATGCTCGAGCCGACCAACGAACCCTATGCCATGGCCAAGATCGCCGGCATCAAGCTGTGCGAAAGCTATAACCGCCAGTACGGCACCGACTATCGCAGCGTGATGCCCACCAATCTGTACGGACCCGGCGATAACTATCACCCCGAGAACAGCCACGTCATTCCCGCCCTGCTGCGCCGCTTTCATGAGGCAAAGACGAGCGCCGCCCCCGAGGTCGTGATCTGGGGCAGCGGCAAGCCGATGCGCGAATTCCTCTACGTCGACGATATGGCGGCCGCCAGCGTCCACGTGATGGAACTGGCGCCCGCGGCGTATGCGGACGCTACCGACCCCATGCATTCGCACATCAATGTCGGCACCGGCCAGGACGTGACCATCGCCGAGCTGGCGCGCCTGGTGGGCGAGACCGTGGGCTACGGGGGCGATATCGTCTTCGACGCCAGCAAGCCCGACGGCACACCGCGCAAGCTGCTCGACGTCTCCAAGCTGGCGGCGCTGGGCTGGCGCGCCAGTACGCCGCTGGCGGAGGGCTTGCAGCGCGCCTATCTCGGCTATCTCGCTCACCTCTCCTGCGAAGCTGGGCTGGACGCCCGATGTGAAATGGACAACAGAACAGATGGCGCAAGCGGTCCAGAATGGCGGATTTCAACCCGGACCGCGCATGCCTGAGGGGCAATGCCGTCCACGCCGGAGAACACCATGCAGAGCTCGTACCGGAACGCCACCGAATTGCCACCTTCATTCGCATCGCGCTCGAGCCCGATGCGGGCCGTGTGTGCGGCCCTGGTCCTGGCCAGCGTCGCGCTGGCGGGTTGCAACCGGGACAAGCCGGTGCCCGAGACCAAGCCTGGCCAGGCCCTGGCCAGCGTGAATGGCGAAGAGATCACGGTATTGCAGCTCAATGAAGAATTGCAGCGTGCCGGCGTCCCGGCTGCCCAGCAGCAAACCGCCAGCAAGCAGTTGCTGCAGGCGCTGATCGACCGCGAACTGCTCGAAACCGAAGCGGCCAAGGAAAAGATCGACCGCGATCCCAAGGTGATGCAGGCGATCGAGCGCGCGCGCTCGCTGATCGTTGCCCAGGCCTATATGCAGAAGCGGGTAGGCGACGTCGGCCGTCCGACCGAGGCCGAGATCGAGGACTACTTCAACAAGCATCCGCAGTTCTTCGCCAACCGCCGCCAGTTCGCCATGAACCAGCTCGTGTTTCCGGCGGCCAGCGTGACGCCCGAGCTGCGCGCCGCCGCCGACAAGGCCCGCTCGCTCGAGGATGTGGCGGCCTATCTCGACACCAGGAAGGTCGCCTACGGCCGCGCCCAGGTCACGCGCAGCACCGCCGACCTCAAGCCCGAGCTGGCCGCGAAGCTGCTGTCGATGCCGAAGGGCCAGCTGTTCCTGGTGCAGGAAGGGCAGCGCGCGCTCCTGACCGCGATCGACGAGGTGCGCGACGCGCCGGTATCGCTGGCGATCGCCGCGCCGCAGATCGCGCAATACCTGGCCAACCGCAAGAACAAGGAACTGGCCCAGGCCGAGATCCAGCGCCTGCGCGCCACCGCGAAGATCGACTACCTGAACAAGGACCTGGCGCCCGACGCCGCCACGCCCGGCGCGCTCCCGGCCGCGGCGTCGGCCTCGCTGGCGGGTGCCGGACTGGAAACGGGGGCGACCGCGGGCGACGTCAATGGCGACAACGGCATCGGCCCGGTGGCCGACACCGTGGACGAGGACGCGCGCGCCGACAAGGCGGCGCTCGATCGCGGGGTGGCCGGCCTCAAGTAGCGCATCTTCAAGGATTTTCCAACGACATGCCTGGAGACTGACGATGAAACGCTGGATCAAGTGGATGACGGGGGCCGCCTTCGTGCTGGGCATGGGCGTGGCCGGTGCGGCCGAGGTGTTGCTGGGCGCTGGTGACGTGGTCAAGCTGTCCGTATACGGCAGCCCCGACCTGTCGATCGAGACCCGCGTCAGCGAGAGCGGCCACATCACGTTCCCGCTGCTGGGCCAGGTCGAGGTCGGTGGCCTGTCGGTGGCCGCCGCCGAAAAGAAGATCGCCGGCCAGCTCGAGAAGGGCGGCTACATCAAGCGGGCCCAGGTGAACATGCTGGTGACCACGCTGGCCAGCCAGCAGGTGTCGGTGCTGGGCCAGGTGAACCGGCCGGGCCGCTATCCGGTCGAAGGCAGGCGCAAGGTGCTCGACATGCTGGCGCTGGCCGGCGGCATCCATGGCGACGGCGGCGACATGATCAGCCTGGTGCGCACGCGCGACGGCAAGACCACGCGCGAGACCATCGATGTGGTCGACATGGTGCGCAAGGGTGAGCTCGACAGAGACTACGAGGTCGCCGGCGGCGATATCATCTTCGTGGAACGGGCGCCGCGCGCCTACGTCACCGGCGAGGTCAGCCGTCCGGGGCCGTTCCGCCTGGAGCGCGGCATGACGGTCCAGCAGGCGATTTCGGCCGGTGGCGGCCTGAGCCCGCGCGGCAGCGACAACGGCATCAAGGTCACGCGCCGCGACCCCAGCGGCAAGCCGGTCACGCTGGACGCCCAGGCCGGCGACGTGGTCCAGGTCGACGACGTGATCGTGGTGCGCGAGAGCTGGTTTTAACGGCGCCTGACGCAAGCGCCGGTCCCGCATGCAAAGGTGAGCCATGAGCGTGCATCAATTTCTGCTGATCTTGCTGGCCCGTAAAAAAATCGTCCTGGGAACGCTCCTGGTCACGGTGCTGCTCGCCCTTGGCTGGAGCCTGGTGCAGCAAAAGACCTACGAGGCCACGGCATCGGTGCTGCTCAACTACAAGGGCGTCGATCCGCTCACCGGCCTGACAATGCCAGGGCAATTGATGCCGGGGTATATGGCAACGCAGATGGACATCATCGGCAGCAAGAACGTGGCGCTGCGCGTCGTCGACACGCTGCGGCTGGCGTCCAGCCCGGCCGTCGTCCAGCAATTCCAGCAAGCGAACGAGGGCAAGGGAACGGTGCGCGACTGGCTGGCCGACCTGCTGCTCCAGAAGCTCGAGATCATGCCCTCGCGCGAATCGAGCGTGGTCGAGATCAGCTTCAGCGGCGCCGACCCCGTGTTCGCGGCCGCGGTGGCGAACGCCTTCGCCGAGGAGTACCGGCGGGCCGGCGTGCAGCTCAAGACCGAACCGGCCAAGAACGCCTCGCTGTACTTCAACGAGCAGACCAGGCAGTTGCGCGACAACCTCGAGGCGGCCCAGGCCCGTCTTTCAAAGTACCAGCAAGAAAAAGGCATCGTCAGCCTCGACAACAACCGGGTCGATGTCGAGCTGTCGCGACTGAACGACCTGGCCGCCCAGCTGGTCGTGGCCCAGGCCGCGGCCATGGAAGCGGGCTCGCGTGAGACGGCGGCCGGGACGGCCGGCGCGGCCGTCGATTCGCCCGACGTCGCCAACAATGCGCTGATCCAGAACCTGCGCATGAACCTGGCCAGCGCCGAGGCCAAGCTGGCCGAGGCCGGTGCGCGTTTCGGGCGCAACCATCCGCAGTACCAGGCTGCGGCTGCCGAAGCCGGCAAGCTGCGTGCCGAGCTCGGTAGTGCGCTGGGCACCGTCACCCGCAGCGTCGGCGCTAACGCCGAGGTCAATCGCCAGCGCGAAGCCCAGTTGCGCAGCGAGCTGGCGGCGCAGAAGGAACGGGTGCTGGAGCTGAACCGCACCCGCGACGAGCTCGGTCCCTTGCTGAAAGACCTCGAAGGTGCGCAGCGCGCCTTCGATGCGGCCAGCCAGCGCTATTCGCAGACGCGGATCGAGGCCCTGTCCGAGCAATCGGACGTCTCGGTGCTCAACCCGGCCGTGGCTCCCACGACTCCGAGCGGCCCGCGCATCCTGCTCAATACGCTGGCGGCGATCGTGCTCGGCACCGTCCTCGGCGTCGGCCTGGCGCTACTGCTCGAACTGCTGGCGCGGCCGGTACGGTCCAGCAGCGACCTGCACGATATGCTGGGCATTCCGGTACTGGGTACCATCGCCTGGCAGGCGCCGCCCGCGCGGACGGGTCGTATTCGCAGGCTGATGGCGCCCGGCGGGCAGCCGCGCCTGAGCTGAACTGAGTTGAACTGAGCTGAACTGAGCCGAGCCGAGGACCCGCCATGAACTCATCCGTGCTATCCGCCCTGCACAGAGACCCCGGCCGCGACGCCAGCATGGGGACCTTGCTGGTCGATGCGGGCAAGCTCAGCGTCGATGACGCCGAGCGCGTGCTGCGCACCCATCAAGACCTGGGCATCCGCTTCGGTGAAGCGGCGCTGCGCCTCGGCCTGGTGAGCGAGGACGACATACAGCAGGCCTTGGCGCGGCAGTTCGCCTATCCCTATGTGCAGAAAGGGCAGGCCAGGCTCTCGCCCAGGCTGGTCGCCGCCTACGAACCGTTCTCGCCCCAGGTCGAAGCCCTGCGCGCGATCCGCAGCCAGCTGATGCTGCGCTGGTTCGCGCGCGGGCGGCGCGCGCTGGCGATCGCCGGCGCCGACCCGGACGATGGCGCCAGCCTGTTCGCGGCCAACCTGGCGCTGGTGTTTTCCCAGCTCGGCGAGCAGACCCTGCTGGTGGACGCCAACCTGCGCGCGCCGCGCCAGCATGAACTGTTCGGGCTCAGGCCGCGCCAGGGCCTGTCCGACCTGCTGGCAGGGCGGGCCGACCTGGATGCCATATTGCGCGTGCCGTCCTTCGCCGACCTGTCGGTGTTGCCGGCCGGGACCATGCCGCCAAATCCGCAAGAACTGCTGGCGCGGCCCGCTTTCCGCACGCTGTCGGCGCAGCTGGAAAGCCGTCATGACGTCGTGCTGGTCGACTTGCCGCCCTTTACCGCCGGCGCCGATGCCCTGGCGGTGGCCGGCCGTACCGGCGGCGTGCTGCTGGTGGCCTGCAAGCACCGCACCCGTATCGCCGACGTGGCGCGCATGGCCGGGCAGATGGCCGATGCCGGCGCCGAAGTGGTCGGTTCGGTGGTGATGGAGTTCTGACATGGCGACCGGGAGCGAGATGGACTTGCGGCACGGCCAGGATTCCGGTCCCGGTCCTGGAGCTGGCCTGCGCCAGGCATTGCCCGAATGGTGGCCGGTCATGCTGGGCCTGGCCCTGTTGTTCGGACCGACCTTCCACGACCTGTTCACCGGCGCCTGGATCGGCGAAGAGCAGGGCCATGGACCGATCATCTTCTTCCTGTCCCTTTGGCTGATCTGGCGCAAGTGGCCCGAGGTGGAGGCGGCCTGTGCGCCGGTGCAGCCGCACCCGACCGGCTGGGCGGTGCTGGCCTTCGGCCTGGGCATCCACCTGCTGGGCCGCTCGCAAAACATATTGATGTTCGAGGTCGCATCGATCCTGGCGGTGCTGGCGGCAACCGTCCTGCTCAAGCTGGGCGCGCGCGCCCTGCGCCTGCTGTGGTTTCCGTTCTTCTTCATGCTGTTCATGGTGCCCCTGCCGAGCGAGCTGGTGGCGGCGCTGACGATGCCGATGAAGATGGCGGTCTCCTGGGCCACCGAACACCTGCTGTTCGCGGCTGGCTATCCGATCTCGCGTTCCGGCGTGGTGCTGCAGATCGGCCAGTACCAGCTGCTGGTGGCCGATGCCTGCGCCGGCCTGCAGACCCTCCTGACCCTCGAGGCGCTGGGCCTGTTCTACCTGAACCTGATGCGTCACCCTTCGGCCATTCGCAATATCGCGCTGGCGATCCTGATCGTGCCGGTCTCGTTCGCGGCGAACGTGATCCGCGTGATCGCGCTGACCCTGGTCACCTATTATTTCGGCGACGCGGCCGGTCAGGGCTTCCTGCATGGCTTTGCCGGCATGGTGCTGTTCGTGACGGCGCTCCTGATGATCCTGGCGCTCGACTCGGCCCTGCAATGGTTCATCAAGCGCCGGGAGCAGTCGCGCCATCCTGGCGGCGGCCAGCCAAAGTCGCCAGATTCGCCGAGTCCAATGCGCGGGGCCGTCCGATGAACCCGGCGCGCCGCCGCCTGGCCGTCAGCATCGTGCTGGGCCTGGCCATGGCCGCCACCTCGGCCCTGACCGGGGCCCTGACGCCCGCGCCGCGCGCGCCGCTGCCGCACGAGCGCTTCAGCCTTGAGCAGATGATTCCGCAACGCTTCGGCGCATGGTCGGTCGATCCGAGCGTCGTGCCCCTGCAGCCCGACCCGGAGCAGCAGGGCGTGCTCGCGAAGATCTACGACCAGACCCTGTCGCGCACCTATATCGACGTCCACGGCCAGCGGGTGATGCTGTCGATCGCCTATGGCGGCGACCAGAGCAGGGCATTGCAGCTGCACCTGCCCGAGGTCTGCTACGTGGCCCAGGGCTTCGAGCTGGTCGAGGATAGCGAAGACCTGCTGCCCATCCGCCATGGCCGCTTGCCGGTCAAGCGCCTGGTGGCGCGCCTGAGCGAGCGCAACGAGCCGATCACCTACTGGATCACCATCGGCGACAAGGCGACCAAGGCCGGCATCCAGCAAAAGCTGCGCCGCCTCGCCTACGGGCTGTCGGGCGAGATCCCGGACGGCATGCTGGTGCGGGTATCGACCATCGCCTCCGACGAGCACGCCGCCTGGCGCGTGCAGGACCGCTTCGTGGTCGACCTGCTCGCGGCGCTGGCGCCACGAGACCGCGCCCACTTGATCGGCGCCGACACCGCTCCCGCGACGACGGCTACGGCGACCGCGCCTGCCAGGGCGGCCACGGCGGCCCGCGCCGCCGACAGCGCGCACCACTGACCCGGCGACAACGCGGCGATGAACGACATCCTGCCCTATATCTATTATTCGCTGCCGTGGCTGTTCGTCATCGGCCTGTCGGTCGCGGCCGTGCTGGGGATCGGCATCGGGCTGGCATGGCCGCGCTTCCTGGTCTATCCCTATCTGCTGCTGTTTTTCTGGGTTAATTCCACCAGCTATGGCAACCTGGCCGTGTTCGCCTCGCGCAGCATCTACAGCCGTGGCTCGGGCATGCTGTTCTTCGGCGTGGTGCTGTGGTACGTCCTCGGCGCCTGGCTGTGCGCCCGCATTGCCGCCAGTTTTACGGACAAGCTCGCGGACAACCTCGCGAACAACTTCGCGGGCAACTTCGCGACCGGCCCGCAACGCCAGCGCGCACCGGCCTGCAATCTGCGGCCCTGGTTCCTGGCCTGGGCCGTCCTGCTGGCCGCCCACGTCGGCGTCGGGCTGGCCACCGGGGTGCCGCTGGCCGCGTCGCTGGCGCCGTCGGGCTTTTCGAACATCGTCTGGATGGCGCCGCTCATCTCGCTGATGCTGCTGGCCTTCCGCACCCGCGAGCAGGCACTCGCACTGGCGCGCTTCATCATGCTGGCCGGTCTGGCGCGCGCGCTGTTCGGCCTCGGCCGCTGGGCGGCGGCGGGCGGCGACCCGAACAACGTCTATGCCAATATGAATGCGATCCAGATCCGCCTGACCTTCTTCGACATCAACGACAGCCTGCTGTGCACGCTGGCGTTCGCAATCGCCGCCGTCGCGCTGTTCCAGGCGCCGTCCGGCGCGCCGTTGCCGGCGCCAGGCCGAACGTGGCGCGCGCTGGCATGGGCCACCCTCGTCACCACGACGCTGTGTGTGGTGCTGTCCTATCGCCGCACCGCCTGGATCGGCTTCCTGCTGGCCTTCGCCGTCGTGCTGTGGCGCTTTCCGCCCGCGCGCCGCCTGCAGCTGGGCCTGGCCGCTATGCCGCTGGCCGGCGCCGCCATGGCCTTCGTGGCGGCGCGGCGGATGGCGCAGACGCGGGCCGAAGGGGGAAGCAATGCGGCGGGCGGCCTGTTGCACGACATGCAGTCGCGCCGCTTCGGCCCCGAAAGCGAGCGGGTGCTGGAACTCAAGCTGGCCTTCGCCGACTTTCTGGCGCATCCGCTGGCCGGCATCGGCGCCTGGGGACGCTACCATGGCTACCAGGCCATTTCGTGGCAAGGCAATCCGGACGGCGGCCTGTTCCTGCACAGCGGGGTGCTGCACATCGCGCTCAAGAGCGGCCTGATCGGCACGGTGCTGCTGGCGGGCACCATCATCGCCTTCGTCGTCGGCGCGCGGCGGGCGCTGCGCAGCTTGCCCCCCGAGCTGCTGGGCCTGGGCGCGGCCGGGGCGGCGGGGCTGGCGTTCATGATTCCGGACCTGCTGATCGGCACGCCGTTCCCGCAAGTGCGCACCACGCAAATGCTGGCTCTATGCCTGAGCCTGCCTTACCTGGCGCTGGCGGCCGCGCAAGGGACGACAGCGCCGCAGCGGCCGGCCTGGCGGCGTGCGCCGCGACGCCACTTGGTGCCGGCCTGATGAAGCTGCGCCTGGCCCGCAACGCCTGGTCCAACCTGCTCGGGGCGGCGGTGCCCGCGCTGGTGATGCTGGGCACGGTGCCGCTGGTGGTGCGGGGCCTGGGCCAGGCCGGCTATGGCGTGTACTCGCTGGTGACGGCCATCGTCGGCTATTTCGCGGTGATGGACATCAATCTCACGGCCGGTTCCGTCAAGTACATTGCCCAGCACCGGGCCAGGGGCGACGCGCGCCAGGTTGCCGAGACCTTGTCCTTCGGCCTGGCCACCTATGCCGCCATCGGCCTCTTCGGCGCGCTGGGCATCCACCTGAGCGCAGCCTGGCTGATCGAGGCCGTGTTCGCCGTGCCGGCGGCCTTGCGCCTCGAGGCGACTGCGACCCTGCAACTGGCCGCGCTGGCTTTCTTGTTCAGCCAGCTGCAAATCTACCTGAACAGCGTGCCGCAGTCGCTGATGCGCTACGATATTTCAGGCCGGCTCGAGATGGCGTTCGGCGCGCTGCTGCCGCTGGCGACGGTGGGCGTGCTGGCGCTGGGCTTCGGCCTGTTCGAGGCGATCCTGCTGCGCGTGATCGCCAGTGGCATCCACGCGCTGCTACTGTGGCGGGCGATCCGGCGCCTGCTGCCCGGCTGGCGCTGGCGCTGGCCGGCGGCCGGCGTGCGTGCGGCCTTGCTGCGCTTCTCGGGCTGGACTTTCCTGTCGCGCTTCGCCGCGCTGTCGTACGCCCACGCCGACAAGCTCATGATAGGGGCCCTGGTTGGCGTGGCCGGCCTGGCGTATTACACGGTCGCCGCCACCCTGGCCAATCGCGTGCTGGGGCTGAGCTTTCGCCTGTCGGCCGTGTTCTTCCCGGCCGCCAGCGCGCTCGCGGCCAGGGGCGAGCTGGCGCGCCTGGATGCGGTCTACCTCAAGGCGACGCGCTACGTGGTGTATTTGAACGCGGCGATCCTGGTGCTGCTGGCGGTGTTCGCCCATCAGATCCTGGGCTACTGGATGGACGCCGCCTTCGCGCGCCACGGCGCCGCCATCCTGTCGCTGATGGCCTTGTCGCAATTCGTCGATTCGCTCACCAGCCTGCCGTCGCTGGTCAACGATGGCATGGGCCACCCGCGCGTCACTGGCCTGTTCGCCATGGTGCGCGCGCTGGCCGGACTGGGCCTCGTCTACGCCGGCGTGGCCGGCTGGGGCATCGATGGGGCCGCCTGGGGCCACCTGGCCACCTCGCTGATGTTCGCCACGGCCTTCCTGGTCTACGTCCATGGCCGTACGGTGCCGACCCCGCTGCGGCGCCTGCTGGCCCATGGCTATGCGCCGGGCCTGGCCGGGATCGCGCTGGTCGCCATCGCCGCCAGCGCGGCCGAGGCCCTGCTCGACGACAGCCTGGGAGCTTTCCTCGCGATCCTGGCCGCGACCGTGCTGCTGCTTGCCCTGCATGGGGCACTGTTCGTGATCGGGCGCGAAGACCGCGACCTGGCCTGGGCCCGCCTCAAGACGCGTTGCCAGCCGGCGCGCGCCCGGGCCGGTTGAAAACGGAGGATGCATGCGCATCCTGATGGTGTCCGAGGATTTACCCGGCGAACAAGTGGGTGGCCTGGGCAAACACGTGGTGACCCTGGCCAACCGCTTGCTGCAAGAGGGCCATGCCGTCGAGATCCTGGGCCGCGCCGACCGGCCCTCGACCGACCCCGCGCGCCAGATCGGCTTTGCCGGACGCTTCCGGCCCGGTTTCGCGATCGCGCGGCCGGGCTGGAAGGAAGAGCAGCTGGGCATGTTCAATCCGCTCAAGCGGCCCTGGTTTGCGCGCCGCATCGCGCGCGCCATCGACGCCCATGCCGCCGGCTTCGACGTGGTCCACTACCACGGCCACCTGCCGATGACGGGCCTGTATGTCCGGGACGGCATCAACTTCGTGCAGACCCGCCACGACCAGGGCAGCGAATGCCTGACCCACCTGCGTTTCATCGACGGCGCCGTATGCGAGCGGCTGGCGCCGGGCGCGTGCACGGCGTGCAGCGCGCGCCGTGCCGGTCCGGGTCCAGGACCGAGCCCCGGACCGGTGCGCACGGCGCTGACGGCGCTCGCCGTCAGCGGCTACCGCAGCCAGGCCGCGCGCGCCTTCGCCCGCCACAAGACGGTGTTCGTGTCCGACTTCCTGCGCCGCCGCTTCTTGCGCGCGGTGCCCGATGCCGACCTGTCGCGCAGCCGCGTGATCCACAACCTGGTCGACTATCCCGCGCTGCGCGCGCTGGCCATGGCCGCGCCCATGCCGCAAGCGGGGGAGGTGGTGCTGGCCGGGCGTATCGACACCGGCAAGGGTTTTGCGGAATTCCTCGACGCCGCCGCCGGCCGCCTGCCGGCCCATGCCCGCCTGACGGTGGTCGGCGACGGTCCGCTGCGCGCCGCGCTGGAGCGGCGCCACGCCGGCCCCCAGGTGCGCTTCCTCGGCTGGCAAGACCATGCGGCCTCCCTGGCCCTGGCGGCGCGCGCCCACCTGTGCGTGGTGCCCTCGGTGTGCGAGGAAGCCTGCAGCACCACGGTGCTCGAAGCGCTGGCGCTGGGCCGCGGCTGCGTGGCGCTGGCGCGCGGCGGCACGCCCGAGCTGACGCAATACGTCCAGTATCCCGGTCAACTGGCGCTGGCTCCCGCCATGCCGAAGCTGGTGGCGCGCCTCGCGCGCCTGCTCGCGGCGCCGCCATCGCCGCGCATTGCGCCGCCGGCCGACTTCGGCGCCGACGCCGCCCGTCTGCTGCCCACCTTGCTGGAGCTGTATGCCGAACCCGCCGACCTTCTCGATCGTCACCTGCACCTGGAACAGCGCGGCCACGCTGGCTGACACGCTGGCCTCGGTCCAGGCCCAGACCTGCCGCGACCTGGAGCACATCTTCGTCGATGGCGGCTCGAGCGACGCCACCCTGGACATGCTCGCCGCCTATCCCGGCAACAAGCGCGTGCTGCGCGACGTGCGGGGCGGCATCGGCCACGCCATGAACCGGGGCATCGCCGCGGCCGGCGGCCGCTATGTCGCCCATCTGCACTCGGACGACTACTATGCCGGCCCGGCGGTGCTGGCGATGGTGAGGCGGCGCATCGAACAGGCGCGCGATGGCGGCGGTCCGCCGGCCTGGGTGGTCGGCAACATCCAGGTGCTCAGGGAGGGCCGCCTGCTGCCGCCGAACCCGATGCCGCAATTCTCTTACCGCTCCTACGCCGCCGGCCGCGCCTGGGTGCCGCACCCGGCCGTGTTCGTGCGGCGCGACGCGTTCGCGGTGGTCGGCGGCTTCGACGAGCGCCTGCGCTATGCGATGGACATCGACCTGTGGCTGCGGCTGGGGATGGTCAGCCCGCCGGCGCTGGTGGACGCGGTGCTGGCCGTGTTTCGCGACCATGCCGGCAGCGTCTCGTCGCGCAACCGGATCGCGGCGCGGCGCGAGGAATTCGCCGTGCGCCGGCGCCATGCGGGCAAGGCGCCGCTCTCGTTCGGGATCTATTGCCTGCGCTACCTGAAGCGCATGCGGGCTTTGCACGCTCAAGATGGCCAGGCGCAAGCCTAGTTATCGCACAGTCTTTTCATATCGAGCACGACAGTTACAGGACAGAACATCCTGTTCACCAAATGTTAAATCCGCCGTGTTGGATTCATGCGAATGACGGGCGCAAAGACAAATAAACCTTTAATTTCCATAGGGAAGTTGATTTTGTTCAAAAAAACCTGCGGTAACATTGTTCCCATCAAGCAAGCATCGTCCGATGCCTGCAGCAGGTATCGATCCAGCGCCCGACCGCGGCGCGGTCTCCTGAACAATCCTCGTTCTCTCGGAGCTTCAGCATGAATTTTCACCGGAAAGGTCTGGTCCACGCGCTAGCGCTGGCGTCGCTCTTGGTATGTGCGGGCGCGCGCGCCGACTGGGCCCAGTCTCCCGATCCCCTGGTCGTCCAACCCGGCCCGGCTTTGGGCCAGGTCCAGGCGCAGAACCCGCCCGGATTCACCTGGGCCCGCCACGCCAACGGTCCCGCCGCCTATGAGCTCGAGATCACGCCAAGCGGTGGTGCGCCGGGCAAGATCGTTACCGAGCGCAACTGGTACCTGCCGCCGAAGGCCCTGGCCCTGGGCCAGTACACCTGGCGCGTGCGTCCGGTCGGCAGCGACGACTGGTCGACGCCGCGCGCGTTTTCCATCACCAGCAGGTCGAACCTGTTCGAGGTGCCGGACAATGCCACGCTGCGCGCGCGCATCACGGCCAAGGCGCGGCCGCGCGCGCTGCCGCCCTCGTTCACGCCGTACGCCGGCTGGAACAGTGCCAAACGCGCCGAGCTCGACCCCTACGTCAGCCGCATGAGCAACGAGATCAAGCTGCAGATCAACGCCGTGCCGGCGCTGAGCGATGGGCGCTGGCCGATCGTCATCAGCTCGCCGCTGACGGCCGCCATGGCCAGCCAGCAGACCGACATCCGCCAGCGCATCAACGAAGCCAGCCGCCAGCTCGAGGCCGCGGCCGTGATGTGGCGCATGAAGGGCGAGCGCCTGTTCCTCGACGAGGCGCTGCGCCGCGGCGACCAGATCGCGGCCCTCGATCCGCGCGGGCCCACCAGCTACGCCAACCAGGACCAGGCCACGCGCCAGATCTCGGTCTCGCTGATCAAGGCGGTCGACATCCTGGCCGGCGACCTGGACGCGCCGCGCCGCGCGCGCTGGCTGAACACGGTCAAGATCCGCACCGAAGAGATCTATGGCAACCTGGCCGGCGACAACGGCCGCCTCGACCAGTATCCCTTCGATTCGCACGGCAATACGAGCCTGATCTTTCTGTCGCTGATCTCGACCCTGGCCCTGGGCGACATTCCGGAAGCGCAGAAGTGGTTCGACTTCTCGTTCCGCGCCTATGCCAATTCGCCGTCGCCGTGGAGCGGCGAGGAGGGCGGCTATGCCAACGGCACCGCGTATGCCGAATACGCGGCCGGCTACCTGGTCGCGCTGTGGGATCCGATGTCGCAGGCGTCCGGTGTGAATTTCTATGCCAAGCCCTGGGCCCAGGGCCTGCTCGACTTCGCCACCCAGTTCACGCCGCCAGGCTCGCGCGTGCACGCCTTCGGTGACGGTTCCGAGACCAGGCCCGACACCCGCGTCTGGCACGCCTTCGGCTCGCGCATGGTGTCGCCGCGCGCGGCCTGGTACGTCGCCAGCCTGGGCGGCACCGAAGACACGCTCAGCTTGCTGCAAGCGCCTTACCCGCTGCCGATCAAGGGCACGAAAACCAAAACGCCGCCGACCAACTCGGCCTATTATCCAAGCATCGGCTGGGCCTCGATGCATACCGACATCGGCTCGGCCGAACGTGCCTCGCTGTACTTCAAGTCCAGCCCCTACGGCTCGTTCAACCACAGCCATGGCGACCAGAACGGCCTGCTGTTGTCGAGCGCGGGCCAGCCGCTGCTGGTCAAGGCCGGCTGGTATGACTGGTATGGCTCACCTTACTGGAGCGACTGGTATCACCAGACCCGCTCGCAGAATGCCGTCACCTTCGACGGCGGCAAGGGCCAGCTGGTGACGGGCTACCGTGAACAGCTGCAGCGCAACGGCAAGATCACCGGCTTCGCCGCCCAGCCCGCTTACGATTTCGCCGAAGGCGACGCCACCGCCGCCTATGGTGGCCAGCTGACCATGGCGAAGCGCCAGGTCTGGCACCTGCGCAATGCCGGCAACGCGATCCTGGTGCGCGACCGCCTGGCCAGCACGATCGCCCGCACCTACGAGTGGAACATCCACACCCCGGTCATCATGACGGTGGAGAACGCGCAGAACGTCAAGGTGTCGGCCGGCGGCCAGTCGCTATGCCTGCGCTCGCTGAACCCGGACGCCAGTTTCGCCAAGTGGATCGGGCCGGGTGCAAAGGTCAATGTGATCGAAGACCACGGCGCCTTCTATCTCAAGAACGACGGCAAGTCGACCGCCGAGTTCCTGGTGCTGCTCGACGTCGGTTGCAAGAAGCCGCCGGTGAGCATCGCCACCTCGGGCACGGTGCGTACCGTGACCGTCGCCGGCCAGAGCGTGACCTTGAACTAGGCAATATCCCGGCGCCTAGGTGGCGCGCTCCGTTCCTGCGCGATGCTAGTTTTGCGCGCATGAGCGGAGCGGTGGCCAGCGATGAAAGAGGCGTTCCTGATCTGTGCGCACAAGGACATGGACCAGCTCAATGGGCTGGTTCGGCAATTGTGCGATCCCGACTTCTGCGTCTACGTCCACCTCGACCGCAAGAGCGCGCTCGACCCGGCGCGACTGCATCCGGCTGCCCGCCTGGTGCGCGAACGGGTCGCCGTGCGCTGGGGCGACGTGTCCCAGGTCGAGTCGGTGCTGGTATCGATGCGCCAGATCCTGCTCGACGTCCCGGATTTCGACAAGCTCATCCTCCTGTCGGCCCAGGACTTCCCGCTGTTGCCGAATCGTTTGTTGAAGGCAAAGCTGGCAAGGATGCGCGGATACGAGCTGATCGAGACCGCGCCGATCGCGGCCCATGGCTGGCGCGTGATGCATCGTTACGCGTATTTCCATCGCGACAGCGGCAGGCTGGCCGAACGGCTGGCCTGCATCGCCGCCAATCGCGCCCTGCGCCTGCTGCGACGCACACGGCATCTGCCGGACGGATTCGTGCCCTATGGCGGCTCATGCTGGTGGACCTTGTCACGCAACTGCGTGCGCGAGCTGCTGCGCCTCGCCGACGCGCATCCGCGCCTGCTGCGTTTCTGCCGCAGCGTCCAGTCGCCCGACGAGCTGTTCTTCCAGACCCTGGTGATGCATTCGCGTTTCGCCGGTCGTGTGCTACCGGACAATTTTCGCTACATCCAATGGCCGAAGGACGGGGCCTGCCACCCGAAGGTGCTCGACGAAGACGATTTCGAGCGCATCCGGGCCTCGGGCGCCCATTTTTGCCGCAAGCTCGACAGCCGTGCCAGCGCCGCCTTGCTGCCACGCCTGCTGGCATGGAAGGAAGGCCGGCTGGCGTGAAGGCCGTTCAAAAAGTGATCTTGATCTCGCGCGCGCTGAAAGTCGCTTCGCCGTGGTACACGGCCTCGATATTGTTACCGTCGGGATCGATCACGAAGGCGCCGTAATAGCCGGGGTGATAAGGCCGTTCGCCCGGCGCGCCATTGTCCTTGCCGCCGGCGGCCAGCGCCGCGTGATAAAAGGCATCGACCATGGCGCGGTCGCGCGCCTGGAAGGCCAGGTGATGGCGGCCGGTCAGCTGGCCCTGGGCCGCCTCGCTGTCCGCCGTCGAGACGAACAGCTCGTCGGCCCAGAAATAATCGTCGCCCGAGCCGGCCAGCGGGATGCCCAGCACCTCGAACACGGCCGTATAGAACTTGCGTGAAGCGGGCAGGTCGCGCACCACCAGCTGGATGTGGTCGATCAGGCGTCCGCGGTAGATCTCCATCGTTTCCATCAGGATCTCCTCAAAGAATAGGCAGGGCAGCCGATTATACGAAAGCCGGCCCGGCCTGCGCGCGTCAATACCTCGCGGAATGGCTGAGCGTGGCGACACGTATCTTGCGTGAATGGCATGATTTGCTGGAAAGCGAACCGGACAAGGATAGAGGAATGCAAGCGTGGTGGAGCCAGAGCTGGTTGACGATCCAGCGTGAATTTTCAGACCTGAACAATGCCGAAGACGTGACCATCGTCGTCGTGCGCCTGCTCGTGGCCACCGTGCTCGGCGGCCTGCTGGGCTACGAACGCGAATCGGTCGGAGCCTCGGCCGGCCTGCGCACCCATATGCTCGTCTCGGTCGGCTCGGCGCTGTTCGTGCTGATTCCGTTGCAGGGCGGAATGAAGATCGAGGATCTGTCGCGCGTGCTGCAAGGGGTGACGGCGGGCATCGGCTTCCTCGGCGCCGGCGCCATCCTCAAGCAGAAGGAGAGCAACGACATCAAGGGCCTGACGACGGCGGCCAGCGTCTGGATGACGGCGGCCATCGGCGTGGCGGCCGGGATGGGACTCGAGGCCACGGCGATCCTCAGCGCCCTGTTCGGCCTGGTAATCCTGTCCATCCTGCGCACCCCGGCCAAGAAGGCGGGCGAATACGGCCAGGCTGACCGCGAGAGCGACCGCTAGCGTGCAAGTCTGCGATAGCTGAAACGTTTGCGTCGTGCGCCGGTCTAGTATCGTAGGTACCACCCATCGATACGAGGCGCCATGCGCAAGCCGCTTTCTATCTCCATCGCCTTCATCGTGCGCGACCCCTTGCCGCCGACCCGCGCCGACCTGCTGACCCTGTTCGGCGCCGAGATGCCGCGCCATGGCGTCGGCAGCGAGCTGGTCGGACAATCCGGCGGCGCCGGCCCGGTGGAGTGGGGCGGCGGCGGCATGCACGCCGTCGGCAGCCTGGGCAGCCGCTACGCCAGCGTGCTGGCGCCCGCCTGGGATTTGCTGGGCCTGGCGCGCGCCTGGCGCCGCCGCAAGCCGGATGGCATCCAGGTGCGCGACAAGATCGCGTCCGGCCTGCTGGGCCGCCTCGCCGCCGCCGCGCTCGGCGTGCCCTTCCTGTACTGGATGTCGTTTCCGATCGTCGAAGGCTTCGAGGTGCGGCGCAACGAGATTGCGCGCCGCGGCCGCGGCCCGCGCTGGCTGGCGCATGCGGCGCGCGCCGCCGCCTCGCGCTGGCTGCTGTATCGCCTGGTGCTGCCGGGCGCGCGCCATGTGTTCGTGCAGAGCGAGGCGATGGCCGACTGGCTGGCAGGCAAGGGATTCGCGCGCGAGCGCATGACGGCGGTGCCGATGGGCATCGATGCCGCGCTGTGCGCGCGCGGGCGCATCGTGCCCAGCCTCGATCCACGCCTCGACGGACGGCGGGTGGTGCTCTACCTGGGCCGGGTCGCGCAGGCGCGCGGCTCCGGCTTCCTGCTCGACGTCGTCGAGCAGCTCGCTCCCGATGTGCCCGATATCCTGCTGGTGATCGCCGGCGACGCCCCCTCGGGCGACGAGATGGCGTGGATGCGCGCCGAGATCGCCCGCCGCCGACTGGACCAGCGGGTGCTCCTCACCGGCTGGCTGGCGCGGCACGAGGCGCTCGGCTATGCGGTGCGGGCCGAGGTCGGCCTGTCGCCGATCCCGCGCGGCGTCCTGTACGACGTCTCTTCGCCGACCAAGCTGGTCGAGTACTTGGCGCTGGGCATCCCCGGCGTGGCCAACGACATCCCGGACCAGGCCCGGGTGCTGGCCGAGAGCGGGGCCGGGCTGTGCGTGCCGATGGAGGCGCCGGCCTTCGCCGCCGCCGTGCGCCGGCTGCTGCACGAGCCCGGCCTGGCCGCCGACTGTCGCGCGCGCGGGCCAGCCTGGGTCAGGGCCCATCGCAGCTATGCGATCCTGGGACGGACGGTGGCCGAGGCCTACGCCGGCATCCTGGGGCGGGGCGCCTGATGGACGCGCGCACGCTCGGGCTGGCGCTCAGGTCGCTAGGCCGCCTCTTGGTGCGCGGCCTGCCGGCGCGGCTGCTGGTGCTGCCGATGCTGATGCGCAACGAGCGCTCGGCGGCCGCACTGAATGCCTATGTGGCGCGGCGCGCGCGCCGCCTCGGCGTGGCCGTGCCGCCGGATGCGACCCGGCTGCACGCGGTGCCGCCCGGCGCCTTCCTGCTCGCCAAGTCGGCGCTGCGCCAGGACCCGGCGCGCCACCTGCGGCCGCGCCGCTTCGGCTCCTTGCTGCGCAACACGATCCGCACCAGCGGCACCTCGGGTTCACCGCTCACCCTGGTGCAGTCGCTCGGCGCCGTGATCCGCGAAGAAGCCTTCATCCAGCGCCAGCTGCGCTGGATCGGCTGGCGGCCGGGGCAGGGCCGGGCCTGGATCCGCGGCGACCTCGTGTGCGACGAGCGCCCGCACGATGGGCGCTACTGGCGCCGCGACCCGGTCGGCAAGCTGCTCGTGATGTCGTCCTATCACTTGTCCAACGCGACCATCGGCGCCTATGTGGCGGCGCTGGAAGCCTTCAATCCGGTGGTGATCCACGCCTATCCGTCCTCGATCGGGGCCATCGCCCACTGGCTCGAAGCGGCCGGGCGCCGCTATCGGGGCCAGGCCTTGCGCGGCGTGATGACCTCGTCCGAAACCCTGGCGCCGGGCGTGCGTGCGGCCGTCATGCGCGCCTTCGGCGTCATCGTGTTCGACTGGTATGGACAGGCCGAGCGGGTCGCGGCCATCGGCACCTGCGAGCACGGCCGCTACCACCTGCTCACCGACTACGGCGGCGTGGAGCTGCTGGGGCTGCCCGACGGCAGCAGCGAACTCGTCGGCACCAGCCTGAACAATGCCGCGATGCCGCTGGCGCGCTACCGCACCGGGGACACGGTGCTTGTGGGCGAAGGCGGGGACAAGCCCGCGCCTTGCCCCTGCGGCCGGGTGTTTCCCACCGTCGAGGCCGTTATCGGACGCCAGGAGCGCAGCGTGACCTTGCCCGATGGCCGCATGGTGGCGCGCCTCGACCGCGTATTCCAGGGCAGTGGCCTGCGCCTGCTCGAGGGCCAGGTGCGCTACCACGGCCAGGCCCGCTTCACCCTGAGGGTGGTGGCAGCCGACGGTTTCGGCAGCCGCGACGAGGCTGTCCTGCGCGAACAATTCCTGCAGCGGGTGCCTGGCGTGCAGGTCGCGGTAGAGCGGGTCGAGGCGATCCCGCGCGGCACCAACGGCAAGTTCGAGTTCATCGCCGTCGACGGCTGAATCGTGCGCGAGATTCGACAAGCCGCCATGTATGATCGTAAATATTGCTGTTTTGTAAGCACCTGCAAGGTAAGCCCGGGGATGCCGGTATGAACACGGCGTCCCCACGCGTGCTGATGGTTGGAACGGCGCTGGGGGGCAGGGGCGGCATCGCTAGCGTGGTCGAGGTGCTGCGCGCCGATGGCCTGTTCGAGCGCGAGGGCATCGACTATGTCGCGACCCACGCCGAAGGGCGCCGCCTGGACAAGCTCGGCAGCGCGCTGCGCGGCCTGTGGCGCGTCGGGCGGGCCTGCCTCGGTCCTGGCGGGCGGCCAGCCATCGTCCATGTGCACGCCGGCTCGCATGCCAGTTTCCTGCGCAAATCGCTGGTGCTGCTGATGGCGCGCATGGGCGGCGCGCGCACGGTGTTCCACCTGCATGGCGGCGGCTTCCGGCGCTACGCGGCGGTAGAGGCCGGACCGCTGCTGCGGCGCTGGATCCGGCATACCCTGGAGGCGAGCTCGCGCGTGATCGCCTTGTCGCCCGGCTGGGCCGCCTGGGTGCGCGAATGCGCGCCGCAGGCAAGGGTCGAGGTGGTGTCGAATCCGGTACGCCTGGCCTCGCCCACGGCGCGTGAACATGCCGAAGCGGGCCGCATCCTGTTCCTGGGCCGCATCGCCCCGGCCAAGGGCGTGGACGAACTGCTGCAAGCCTGCGCCGGGCTGGCCGCGCGTCATCCGCGGCTGCGCCTGGTGCTGGGCGGCAGCGGCGACCTCGACTGGGTGCGCCGCCGTGCCGGTGAACTCGGGATTGCCGGCCGGGTCGAGACGCCCGGCTGGCTGGATGCGGCCGCGCGCGACACCCAGCTGGCGCGCGCCTGGCTATTCTGCCTGCCGTCCCATGCCGAAGGCTTGCCGATGTCGGTGCTGGAGGCGATGGCGGCCGGGGCGCCGGTGGTGGCCACCAGGGTCGGCGGCATCCCGGATGCGCTGGCCGACGGCGAGCGCGGCCTGCTGGTGCCGGCGCGCGACGCGGCGGCGCTGGCCGTCGCCATCGGACGTTTGCTGGACGACGGCCAGTTGCATGCGCGGCTGGCGTGCGCGGCGCGCGCCGCCGTTGAACGACACTACTCGGCCGGCGTGGTGTGCGCCACATTGGCCGCGTTGTACGCGCAATTGCTGGACGCGAGGGCGCCATGAAGAAAACAGTGAGGGAAGCTTGATGAACGCAACAGTACGCATGGCATGGCTGGTCAACCGGCTGCGCTGCATGTCGGTGCCGGAAATGGCTTACCGGGTGCACCAGGCGGCGACGATCCGCCTGGGACGCCGCTCGATCGGCCGCGCCGCGCCGCCGCCGCTGCCGCGCACCCTGAGCCTGGGCGTGCGCGGCGCGCCGGCTTTGGCGCAGGCCGAAGTCGAAGCGTTGCTGCTCGACGCCGAGCGCATCGAGGCCGGCCACGTGGTGCTGTTCGCCGAACGCCGCTTCGACGTCGGCGTGCCGACCGCCTGGAACCGCGATCCCGAAACCGGCGTCGTCGCGCCGTCGGTCTACCGCGGCGACATCGCCATCGGCGACCGCGAACTGGTGGGCGACATCAAGCATCTGTGGGAACTGAACCGCCACCTGCACCTGGTGACCTTGGCCCAGGCCTGGGCCCTCACCGGCGAGCCGCGCTGGCTGCACTCCCTGGAGCACAATCTGCGCAGCTGGTTCGAAGCCTGTCCGCCGCTCACCGGACCCAACTGGACCAGCTCGATGGAGCTGGGCATCCGCCTCGTCAACTGGAGCCTGATCTGGCAGCTGGTGGGCGGCGAGAACAGCGCCATGTTCGAGGGTGACGACGGGCAGCGCCTGCGCGCCGACTGGCTAAGCAGCATCCATGCCCACTGCCGCACCATCGCGCGCCACCTGTCGCGCCATTCCTCGGCCAATAACCACCTGATCGGCGAACTGGCCGGCCTGTATGCAGGCGCCGTCACCTGGCCGTGCTGGAAGGAATCGAAGGACTGGGAAGCCCAGGCGCGGCGCGAACTCGAGCACGAGGCCCAGGCCCAGTTCTCGCGCGACGGCGTCAACCGCGAGCAGGCGTTTGCCTACCATATGTTTTCCTGCGAATGCCTGTTCGTGGCCGGGCTGCTGGGCCAGGTCAGCGGCCAGCGCGGCACTCAATCCCCTGGCCAATCCCGCAGTCAATCGCGCAGTCATCCCTTCTCGCGCGGCTACTGGGCCGTGCTGCAGCGCGCGCTGCGCTTCCTGCGCTCGGTGCGCGACGTCGATGGCGGCCTGCCGATGGTCGGCGATGCCGACGACGGCTGCGCCTTCCGCCTGCACGCCGGGACCGGGCGGCCGGGCCCGGACCGCGCTGCGCAATTGCTGGCGCTGGGCGACACCGTGTTCGGCGGCCAGCCCTACCACCACCCGGGCGTGCGCTGGCTGCTGCATGCGCTGCCGGGCGGACGGCCCGACTGCGATCCGCACGAGGTCGAGTCCGGATGGTCCTTCCCCGATGGCGGTTACCTGCTGTTCGGCAACCACTTCGGCGAGGCGGACGAGATCAAGGGCGTGCTCGACTGCGGTCCGCTCGGCTATCTCGGCATCGCCGCCCACGGCCATGCCGATGCGCTGGCCCTGACCCTGTCGGTGGCGGGCGAGCCCTGCCTGGTCGACCCCGGCACCTATTCGTATTGGCAAGACCAGAAGTGGCGCGATTATTTCCGCGGCACGTCGAGCCACAACACCGTGCGCGTCGACGGCCTCGACCAGTCGGTGCCGGGCGGGCGCTTCATGTGGCTGCGCAAGGCGCAGGCCAGCATCGAGCGCATGCCTGCCTCGCCCCAAGAATTCGACTTCCGCGGTTCGCATGATGGCTATGCGCGCCTGCCGGACCCGGTGCTGCACCTGCGCAGCGTGCGCTTCGACGGCGCCAGCAATACCCTGACCGTGCGCGACGAGGTGGCGGCCAAGAAAGCGCACAAGGTAGAAACCTTCTGGCACTTCGCGCCCGGCCTGGACGTGCGCCTGACCAGCCACGGCCTGTCGGTGCGCGGCAAACGCTTCGTGCTGCAGATGCAGGCCGGCGGCGAAGACCTGCACCTCGAACTGGTGCGCGGCGCCGAGAATCCCCCGCTGGGCTGGTATTCGGCCGCCTACGAATCGAAGATGCCGTGCGAGGTGCTGCGCATCACGACCATATCGTCCGCCGTTCCCATCGAATGCAGGTTTACAATCACCTTTATCGATGATAAATAATTAATGGCAAGAAACGTCAGGTACCGGACCGGAGGCACGCATGAACGAGCGCGTCACGCTGTTTGGTTGTAATATAGATAACGTTTCGATGGAAGAGACGCTGGCACTGGTCGAGGGTTTCGTACGTGCCCGGCGGCCGCACCAGCATGTGGTGGTCAATGTCGACAAGCTGGTCAAGGCCAGCCGCGACGAGGACCTGCGCCGCATCATCAATGCCTGCGACCTGGTCAATGTGGACGGCATGCCGGTGGTGTGGGCTTCGCGCCTGCTGGGCAAGCCGCTCAAGGAGCGGGTCGCCGGCATCGACCTGTTCGAGGCGCTGATGGGGCGCGCGGCGGACAAGGGCTGGCGGGTGTTCCTGCTCGGCGCGCGCCCCGACGTGGTGCGCGAGGTAGCCGCGACCTACGCCCGCCGCTATCCGGGCTTGGTGCTGGCCGGCGTGCGTGACGGCTACTGGCAGGGCGAGGATGCAGAAGCAGGGGTGGTGCGCCAGGTGCGCGACAGCCGCGCCGACCTGCTGTTCGTGGCGATTTCCTCGCCCAGGAAAGAACAGTTTCTCGGGCTCTACCAGGCCGAGATGCGGATACCGTTCGCGATGGGGGTGGGCGGGAGCTTCGATGTGGCGACCGGCCGGGTCAAGCGGGCGCCGGCCTGGATGCAGACGGCCGGGCTCGAGTGGTTCTTCCGCTTCCTGCAAGAACCGCGCCGGATGTTCCGGCGTTACTTTATCGACGACATGGCGTTTATCTGGCTCGTGATCAAGGAGGCGGCCAGGACAAATAAGTGAAACGCGATAACAAGAAATAGATCATCAACAAACTATCAACAGAGAGCGAAAGACATGAAGATTCTGGTTACTGGCGGCGTGGGCTATATCGGGTCGCATACCGTCGTCGAACTGCAGGCCGCCGGGCACGACGTGGTCGTGGTCGACAACCTGTCGAACGCCCAGCAGTCGGTCTGCGGGCGCGTCGAACGCATCAGCGGCAAGCCGTTCGCCTTTGTCCAGGCCGACATCCGCGACCGCGCCGCCATGGAAGCCGCGTTCGCCGAGCACAAGCCCGAGGCGGTGATCCACTTCGCCGGCCTGAAGGCGGTCGGCGAATCGGTGGCGCAGCCGCTGCGCTACTACGACAACAACGTCAACGGCAGCGTGGTGCTGTTCGAGACCATGGCCAAGTTCGGCTGTAAATCGCTGGTGTTCTCGTCCTCGGCCACCGTCTACGGCGATCCGGCCTCGGTGCCGATCCGCGAGGATTTCCCCCTGTCGGCCACCAATCCCTATGGCCGCAGCAAGCTGATGATCGAAGACATCCTGCGCGACCTGGCCAAGGCCGAGCCCGACTGGCGCATCGCGCTGCTGCGCTACTTCAATCCGGTCGGCGCCCATGAAAGCGGCCTGATCGGCGAAGAGCCGAGCGGCATCCCGAACAATCTCGTCCCTTACATCGCCCAGGTCGCCAACGGCCAGCGCGACAAGCTGTCGGTGTTCGGCGGCGACTACGACACCCCGGACGGCACCGGCCTGCGCGATTACATCCACGTGGTGGACCTTGCCATCGGCCACGTCAAGACACTCGATCGCCTGAACAAGGGCCCGGGCATCGTCACCTACAACCTCGGCACGGGCCGGGGCAACAGCGTATTGGAAATGGTGCGCGCCTTCGAAGCGGCCAGCGGGCGTCCAGTCGCCTACCAGATCGTCGACCGCCGTCCGGGCGATGTGGCCAAGTGCTACGCCGACCCGGCCCTCGCGCGTGAAGAACTGGGCTGGACTGCCGAACGTGATGTCGCTCAAATGTGCGCTGACGTATGGCGCTACCAAACCACAGCCAAATAATGCAAAGGATAGTCTAATGAAAGCCATGATTCTCGCCGCAGGCAAGGGCACACGCGTCCGTCCGCTCACCTATGACCTGCCAAAACCCATGATCCCGATTCTGGGCAAACCTGTGATGGCTTACCTGATCGAACACCTCAAGAAAAATGGCGTGTCCGAAATCATGGTCAACGTCAGCTGGCTGCACGAAAAAATCGAAGAGTATTTCGGCGAAGGCGAGCAGTTAGGCGTTCAGATCGGCTACTCCTTCGAGGGCTATACCAAGGACGACGGCGAAGTCGTGCCGGAGCCGATCGGCTCGGCCGGCGGCATGAAGAAAATCCAGGAATTCGGCGGCTTCTTCGACGACACCACCGTGGTGCTGTGCGGCGACGCCCTGATCGACCTCGACCTCAAGGCCGCGCTGCTGGAACACCGCCGCAAGGGCGCGATGGCCACCGTCATCACCAAGGAAGTGCCATGGGACAAGGTTTCGTCGTATGGCGTGGTGGTCTCGGACGAGCAGGGCCGCATCCTGGAATTCCAGGAAAAGCCGAGCCAGCAAGAAGCGAAGTCCAACTTCATTTCCACCGGCATCTATATCTTCGAGCCAGAAGTGATCGACCTGATTCCCTCGGGCGTGGCGTTCGACATCGGTTCCGAGCTGTTCCCGCTGCTGGCCGAGCGCGGCCTGCCATTCTATGCCCAGGGCCGCCCGTTCAACTGGCTCGACATCGGCACCATGGGCGATTACTGGGAAGTGCTGCAGTCGGTCATCACCGGCGAAGTCAATAATATGGACGTGCCGGGCATCCAGATCAAGCCGGGCGTCTGGGTCGGCCTGAACACCAGCATCGACTGGGAAGGTACGACCATCGAGGGACCCGTCTACATCGGCTCCGGGGTTAAAGTAGAGGCCGGCGCCCGCATCGTGGGCCCGACCTGGATCGGCCACGGCAGCCATATCTGCGAAGGCGCCGAGATCGTGCGCAGCGTGCTGTTCGAGTACACCCGCGTGTTGCATGATGTAACATTGAATGAAATGATTGTCTTTAAGGAATATAGTGTCGACCGAAAAGGCGAAATGAAGCACGCCTCCGAGTATTCCTCGCAGGAGTGGCTCAATGCACGCGACCGTCGCCGTTCCCGGCGCAAGGAAATCGCGGATCACGACACCAACGAGTTAGAGAAAGAGAAAGCCAGCGCATGAAGATCTATCCAGTCATCCTCTCCGGCGGCGCCGGCACCCGCCTGTGGCCCCTGTCGCGCAAGGTCTTGCCGAAGCAGTTGCTGCCGCTGGTGGCCGACAAGACCATGCTGCAGGAAACCGCCTTGCGCGTGGCCGGCTGGCCGGAGATGATGGCGCCGCTCGTGGTGTGCGGCAATGACCACCGCTTCATGGTGGCCGAGCAGTTGCGCGAAGTGGGCATCACGCCGCTGGGCATCCTGCTCGAGCCGGTCGGCCGCAACACGGCGCCGGCCGTGGCCGCCGCCGCCCACCACCTGCAGGCGATCGATCCCGAGGCCGTCATGCTGGTGCTGCCGGCCGACCACGTGATCGAGAACGGCGAAGCCTTCCGTGAAGCGGTCGACCGCGCCACCCGCCTGGTGGCCAAGGGCGCCCTGGCCACTTTCGGCATCGTGCCCAAGACCCCGGAAACCGGCTACGGCTACATCCGCCGCGGCGAACCGGTGGACGAGTGCGGCGAATGCTACAAGGTGGCGCGCTTCGTCGAGAAGCCCGATGCCGCCACGGCCGAAGGCTTCCTGGCCGAGGGCAGCTACTACTGGAACAGCGGCATGTTCATGTTCGCCGCCGCGCGCTATCTGACCGAGCTGGAGCAGCACGCCCCGGCCATCGCCGGCGCCGCCAGCCAGGCCATGCATGCGGCCTACCGCGACCTCGATTTCTGCCGCCTCGACGAGAACGCGTTCTCGGCCTGCCCGTCCGATTCGATCGACTACGCGGTGATGGAGCACACCCGCGACGCCGCCGTGGTGCCGGCCGATATCGGCTGGAACGACGTCGGTTCGTGGTCGGCCCTGTGGGAAACCCAGGCCAAGGATGCCAACGGCAACGCCCAGCGTGGCGACGTCTACCTGGACGGCGTCAAGAATTCGCTGGTGCGCGCCGAAAGCCGCATCGTGGCGGTGGTGGGCCTGGAAGACGTGGTCGTGGTCGAGACCCAGGATGCGGTGCTGGTCACCTGCAAGAGCAAGGTTCAACGCGTCAAGCAGGTGGTCGAACACCTGGCCTCGAAAGAACGCACCGAGCACCTGCACCACACCCGCGTCTACCGTCCATGGGGCCACTACGAGGGCATCGATGCGGGCGACCGTTTCCAGGTCAAGCGCATCACGGTCAAGCCGGGCGAGAAGCTGTCGCTGCAGATGCACCATCACCGCGCCGAGCACTGGGTCGTGGTGTCGGGCACCGCGCGCGTGACTTGCGGCGATACGGTCAGCCTGCTGTCCGAGAACGAATCGACCTATATCCCGATCGGCATGAACCACCGCCTGGAAAACCCGGGCAAGCTGCCGCTGCACATCATCGAAGTGCAGTCGGGCAGTTATCTGGGCGAGGACGACATCGTCCGCTTCGAGGATATCTACAAGCGGGCGTAATAGCGCTGGCGGCGTCCCCAGGCCGCGCGCCTGGAACTTGTCCTGCAACGGCCAGTCTGACGTTGCATGAACAAGATCCTGGCACGGGGCGGGGTGGCCGCCATCCTTGTTGCAGCGCTTGGCCTGGCGGCAGCGCCGGCGGTGGCGCAAACCGATACGCTGCTGCTCGATCCCAGCCTGCAGGGCCAGCTCGAACGCTGGCTCGGCGCCGGCCCCCTCTATCTCGAGAACGTCTACACGCGGCAGCCGGGCGACGACGCGCTCGACTTCCATGCCGCTGCGGATGGTCGCGGCAGCAACTTCACCCTGATGCGCATCGCCAACGACGCCGGCGACAGCTGGGTCGTGGGTGGCTACAACCCGCGCAGCTGGTCTTCCACGGCCGGCTGGCACGTTTCCGAGCTCGACTGGCAACGCACCGGCTTCCTGTTCAACTACACCGATCCGGCCGTCTACCGCCAGCTATTGCTCGACAACGTACTGCCCAGCCAGGGCTCGCGCCAGACCTATAATTCGCCCGACCACGGTCCCACCTTCGGCGCCGGTCCCGACCTGTTCGTCGACGACCGGCTGACCACCTCCATCTCCTGGCAACTGAGCTACGGCAACCCCGCCTTCGAAGGGCGCAGCATCATCGACGGCACCTATGGCGGCCAGTTCAGGCGCATCGAGGCGCTCGAGACCTATGCCATTTCACTCGTGCCCGAGCCCTCCGCCTTTTCGCTGCTGGCCGGCGGCCTTGGCGTGATCGGCTGGGCCGCGCGGCGTCGCCGGCGCTGACCTCACCATTCGTTGATTCCCTGCGGCAATTCGACTCGCGTCTGTTGAATTGCCGCTAAGCTAGAAATTACCCATTCCGGCTAATTTCTAGTCATCATGTTGTCAATATCCGCATTTACTATCATTCTGCTAATAGAAATGGCGGGCACATCTTGTGCGATAACTAATGGGGAATCAATGACCACCTTTGCAACTTTCACACCGCGACGTACGCTGCTGGCGACCCTGGTGGCCAGCCTTGCCGCGAGCGCGCCGACGCTTGCCGCCGACGTCGTCATCAACCAGCTGTATGCCCACTCGCACAGCACCTCGAGCAACTTCGGTCACGATTTCGTCGAACTGTTCAACCGCGGTAGTGCGCCTGTCAGCCTGGACGGCATGCGGGTGCAATACCAGTCGGCCAATGGCACCACCTGGAGCAGCAGCGTCGCGCTGCCGCCGGTCACGCTCGCGCCGGGCCAGTACTTCCTGGTGCGCGGTGCCAAGGACCAGGGAAGAAACCCGATCGAGGTATTCGACGCCCAGGCGCCGGCCATGAATATGGCAGGCGGAACCGGCAAGGTCGCCATCAGCGACGGCACCCGCCTCCTCGACCTGGTCGGCTATGGCAGCGCCAACCTGTCCGAAGGCGCGCCGGCGCCGTCGCCGACGCTGGAACAGTCGCTCCAGCGCGCCGCCGCCGGCTGCCAGGACAGCGACGACAACCGCGCCGACTTCGTGCTGGCGCCGGTAGTCGGCCCGCGCACCACCACGTCGCCGCTGCAAGCCTGCGGCGACACCGGCCCGACACCCAAGCCGATCGTGCTGGCCTGCCCGGCAACGGTGCAGGTCGAGCAGGGCCGCGGTGGGTCGGCGCTGCTGTCGGCGATCGATGGCGACGCCATCGTCAACCGTGCCGCCATCGTGTCGGGCGCCGTCACCGGCATCACCCTCGGCGGCTTCACTCCGGCCAGCGCGGCCGGCGGCAAGGCCGAGGCGCGCCTCGAGATCGCCGATACCCTGGCCGGCGGCCGCTATCCGGTGCAGGTCGAATTCGGCAACGATGCCGGCGAGACCGAGAGCTGCACCATCAATGTCGCCGTCGCGGGCATCGTCACCATTCCGCAGATCCAGGGTTCGGGCGACAGCAGCCCGTACGCCAACACCGTGCAGACCGCACGCGGCGTGATCACGGCCAAGGTCGACGGCGGCTTCTTCATCCAGGATCCGCAGGGCGATGGCGATCCGTCGACCTCGGACGGCATCTATGTGTATGGCACCGATACCGCGCTGGCGGTCGGCACCCTGGTCAGCGTGACCGGGCAGGTGGTCGAATTCCGCCCGAACGGCGCCGACCGCACCTATACCGAGTTCAAGGACGTCACCAATATCACCGCGCTGGGCGCCGGCCCGGCCATCGTGCCGGTCAATATCACGCTGCCGGGCACCGACCTGGCCAGCGTGGAAGGCATGCTGGTGCGCTTCACCAATACGCTCACCATCAACGGCAACGGCGACCTGGCCAACCGCGGCGAGCTGACCCTGTCCAACGGCCGCCGCGAGCAGCCGACCAGCCGCTACCCGCAGGGTTCGGCTGAAGCAGAAGCACTTTATCGCGAGCACATGGCCAACCGCATCGTGCTGGACGACGGCCTGTTCCGCGCTCCGGCCGCCATGCCTTACCTGGCCGAGGACGGCACCGTGCGCGCCGGCGACACGATCGATAACCTGACCGGCGTGATCGACTTCGGTTCCACCGGCGCCAGCAGCGGCGCCAGCACCGGCTTCAAGCTCCAGCCAACCGAAGCCCCGGTGATCAATCGCGCCAACGCGCGCCAGGCGGCGCCGGTGCTGCCGCAAGGCGTCAAGGTCGCGGCCGCCAACGTGCTGAACTTCTTCACCACCTTCACCAATGGCGGCGATGCCTGGGGCAAGTCGGGGCAGGGTTGCGCACTGGGCAGCAATACATCCGCCGGCAATTGCCGCGGCGCCGATAACGCGGCCGAGTTCGTCCGCCAGCGCGACAAGATCGTCGCCTCGCTGGCGGCGCTGGACGCCGACGTGGTCGGCCTGATGGAAATCCAGAACAACGGCGACGTTGCGGCCAAATACCTGGTCGACGAGATCAACCGCGTCACCGCGCCGGGCACCTACGCCGTGGTGCCGGCGCCGGTCGGGCTGGGCACCGATGCGATCCGCGTGGCCATGATCTATAAACCGTCGAAGCTGACCCTGGTGGGCGGCGCGCTGTCCGACCCGCACGAGATCAACAGCCGTCCGCCGATGGCGCAGACCTTCATGGCCGGCAACGGCGGCAAGTTCTCGGTCATCGCCAACCACCTGAAGTCGAAGGGTTGCGGCGGCGCCAGCGGCGGCGATGCCGACCAGGGCTATGGCCAGGGTTGCTATGACGCCACCCGTGTCCAGCAGGCCCAGCGCCTGACCAATTTCTTCATCCCGCAAGTGGTGGCGGCGGCGAAGGATCCGGATGTGCTGGTGCTGGGCGACCTGAATTCGTATGCCTTCGAGCGCCCAATCAACCACCTGACCGGCGCCGGCGCGATGGTCAATGTGATCGAGCAGTTCGTGCGGCCGCACGCGATGCCGTACTCCTATGTGTTCAACGGCCTGGCCGGCTCGCTCGACCACGTCCTGGCAAGCAGCTCGCTGGCGCCGCAGGTGGTGGGCGCGGCTGAATGGCATAACAATGCCGACGAGCCGAAAGACATCGACTACAACCTGGAAAGCACCGGCACCGATGTGTATCGCAAGAACGCTTATCGCGCCTCGGACCACGATCCGCTGGTGGTCAGCCTGAACCTGACCGGTTCGACCACCGATGTCACGACCTCGAGCAAGATTGTGATCGGCGGCTTCAGCACCAACCGCGCGACCGGCAAGACCACCAGCAACGTCACCATCACCAATACCGGCAACAAGCCGCTGGCCGGCCCCCTGCACCTGGTGCTCAACGGCCTGCCGACCGGCATCACGCTCGACAATCCGGCCGGCATGCACGGTGGCGCGCCGTATATCACCTTGCCGCAGGCGGGCATTGCCCCCGGCGCCACGGTGACCGTCGCCACCTCGTTCACCAATAGCGCCAAGCGCAACTTCATCTACACACCGCAGCTGGTCTCCGGCTCGTTCTAAAGGAAAGCACCATGACCCATTTCACCAATATGTTGTTCCGCGTACTGCTGGCGCTGTCGATCGCGATCGGCGCCCCGGCAGCCCTGGCCGGTCCGATGTACCGCGTCTCGCTCGACACCTCGGCCCTGGCCGGCACGGTCGGTTATCTCGACCTGGGCCTGAACGGCCCGCTGGACGCGGCGCCGACCGTGGCCCGCGTCAGTAATTTCAGCGGCGCCTTCCTGGACGGCGGCATCCTGGCGCCGTCGGGCGACGTCAGCGGCGACATCGTCAACGGTGTCGTTCTGCGCAATAGCGCCGACCTCAACTACTTCGACCAGCTGGTCACCTTCGGCGGCCTGTTCAGCTTCGACGTCAGCTTCGACCTGGGCGGCGGCGATCATGGCACCTTGTTCAGTGTCGGCTTCATCGACGATGCGTATAACTTCCTGGGCGCCATCGGCAATGTGATCGAGATGAACCTGGTCGCGGGCCAGCCTGTCGAGTTGCAGCTGGTGGATGGCGCGTTTGCCGGCGTGGCCGAGGTGCCGGAACCGGGCGCCTGGTTGCTGCTCGCGAGCGGCCTGTTCCTGCTGGTGACGACGCGCCGCCTGCGCCAGCGTCGTTGATCAGGTTTGCGGAAGGCTGGCCTCGAGCGCGGCGCGGCGCTGGGCATCGATGCGCCAGGCTTCTGCATTGCCGTCGATGATGCGCAGGCTGGCGCAGCCTTCGGCGGCGCAGTCGGGCGCCGGCATCGTGGCCGAGGCAACGGTGGCGACAGTGGCGACGGGGGCCGCTGCTGCGCTCACCGAGGCTGGCGCACTGGCGATGACGGTGGTCGACGCGCTCTGGACGGTCGTGTCGATGTCGTACTGGCCGCCGCAGGCAGCCAGGACGCAGGTCAGGGAGAGGGCGATGATGGTGCGCAGGAAGGTCATGTAGGAACTCGAACAAGCTCGTCTGTAATGAAGCTATTGTAGTGAGTAAATTTTCCTACGCTCAATTTTTTACATTTGCGAACGTCCAAGTTTGCATTTGAAGAGAATAGGATGCGCGACGTTCACGCCATTTGCCTGCAAATGAGAAATATATCCTCACGGAAACTTAAGATGTTTTGATGCAAGCTTGTGGGGCGTCAGCGTGTTCCGTAAGGTGTGCGCAACAGGCGGTCGACACATTTGGTAACAGTTAGTTAATGTTATCCACTTGACCAGTCATATCGTGCGCGCGAAGATGGCGGCATGAAAAAACTCATCCTCATCCTCCTGTTCGGCGCCACCGCCGCCTGCACCACCCAGTCCCACGATCCGGTCCAGCCGCCGGTCAAGGACGGCGCGCCGCCGGTGGTTGCGCTCCAGCCCGGCGCCACCGTCTCCGAGATCAAGCGCCTGATCGGCACCCCCGCCTGCAGCGACAATGCGCAATGCCGCTCGCTCCCGGTCGGCGCGCTGGCCTGCGGCGGCCCGCAGGAATACCTGCCATACTCGAGCGCGAAGAGCGACGAGAAAGCCCTGCTGGCCCTGGCCGAGCGTTCGAAGACCGAGCGCCAGGCCGAGATCCAGCGCACCGGCGAAATGTCGATCTGCATCCATCGCCCCGATCCGGGCGCGGTATGTGTGGCCGGCGCCTGCCAGTTGGGCGGACCGCCAGCCGCTTGACCATACGAGGCATGACAAGGAGACGCCGCCATGAACAAGATCCTGCTGCTTCTCCTGGTCACTTGCAGCGCGTGTAAAAGCCAGGCTGGCGCGCCGCAGCCGCCCCAGACCGGCGCGCCGGCGTCTCATGGCGACTCCGCCGCCACCGTGGCCGAGATCAGGCGCCTGGTGGGCGCCGCCAGTTGCAGCAGCAGCACGCAATGCCGCACGCTCCCGGTCGGCGCCAGGCCATGCGGCGGCCCGGATTTCTACCTGGCCTGGTCCAGCCCCCATCCCGACGAGGCCAGCTTGCTGGCGCTGGCGGAACATTCGCGCAGCCAGCGCAAGGCCGAAGCCAGCCGCACTGGCGAACTGTCGACTTGCCAGCACATCCCCGATCCGGGCGCGGTCTGCGTTGCCGGCGCCTGCCGCTTGGCCACGCCAGCGAGTGCATCCTGATGGTGAAAGGCGCTGTCATCGTTAGCTGTTGATGAGGCGCCATGAAAAAACGCCCTGCAAGCCATCGGCTTGCAGGGCGTTGTCGATTGCCGCAGTGTCAGCCGGCTACCGAATCAGTTCGACAGGTTCTTCGGCGAGCCGCGCTGGCCTCGCTGGGCCAGTGGCAGCGGGCTATTGGTCTCGACCTGGACCGCGGTCGTGGTGCCGACCACATTGTTGTTGTCGAGCAGGCGCACCGCGCCCAGGAAGCGCTTGCCGCTCGGCAGCCCCGACCAGCTGGTCGCCACCGTCGCGCTGCCGCCTGCATACACCCGGGCCGGTACCAGAGCCTTGAAGTTGCCGCCGCGGTCGGCCGTGGTCACCACCGCCGTCGACACGCCGAAGGTGGTCGGTCCCGCATCGGAGGTCGAGTACACGAAGGCGCAGGCGCGGTAGGTGCCGGGGGCCGGCGAGATCATCCTGACCAGCTCGTTCGAACCGGCTTCAGCGGAGTAATCCACCAGCGCGCCGTTGGCATTGAGCACCAGCAAGTCGAGGTCGTCTTCACCCTGGCCCGAGGTATCGCGGTCGAACGTTTCGAACTGCGCCACCATGGCGCCGCTCGGCACTGTCACTTGTTCGATCACGGTGCCAGGCGCGCCGGAGGCGCAGGCAGCACGCATCGTTTCGAGGCTGGCCTGGGTGCTGTCATCCGTGACCGGTGCGGTGAACACGCGGCGGCTGATTTCCTTCAGGCCACCAGCCACTGCGCTCATCTTGCCGGCGAAGTTGGTGTAGACCGTCATCGGCTTGTTGCCGGTGGCGCGGTCGCTGGACACGAATTCCGGTGCGGCCAGCGACTGGCCGGCGGCGCGCGCCACCACCGGGCTGCGCACGGTGCGGCCTTCGCCGCTCCAGGTCAGGGTGCCGTACTGCCAGGTCTGGGCCGGCGCGCTGGTGCGTGCCAGCCTGACCGTGAACGAACGGGTTTCGCCTGCCGGAATCGTCAGCGTGCTCGGGGTGACGCTGGCGCTGAAGCCGGTGATGGCAATGTTGGCCGTATAGGTCGCGGTGCTGTTGCTGACATTGGTCACGCTGCGCACCACGTCCACCGAACCGAGCACATTGGGAACCGAGATCGACGGCAGGTTCAGGTTGTAGCCGGCGATGCTGCCGCCCGCGCACTGGGCCGCCATGCCGGCGCCGCACATGTATTTGCGGTAATCGCTTTCGGTGATGGCATACACCAGGCCCGGATCGAGCGCTGCCCGCGGATTGACGTGGCCGGCGCCCTGGCCGAAGGCGCCGCGGCCGGCGGTGTCGCCGTTGATGCCGTCGGGGACGGTATCGGTGGCGGTGGTCATCAGCGCCGACTTGATCATCGACGGCGACCAGTCCGGGTAGCGCTGGCGCAGCAGGGCCGACAGGCCGGTCACGTGAGGCGCCGACATCGAGGTGCCGCTCATGGGCGAGAAGTCGACCGGCGGCACCAGGGTGCCGTTGATCACATCCGCACGCTGGGTCGGGCTCAGCTCCGGCGTCACGGCGGCGATGATGTCCACGCCAGGCGCGGTCATGTCCGGCTTGAGCACATTGGCGTCGGCGCGGTTCGGGCCGCGCGAGGAGAAGCCTGCCATCATCGGGGCCGGCTGCTCGGACGGGCCGATCGCGAAGCGGGTGATCGCGGCCGTGCCGCCACCGATCGCATAACTGCGGATGGCGGCGCCCTTGGTGGCGTTGACGTGCACGGTGGGTACGGAATGCATTTCCGCCACCAGGCCGGCGCCATTGTCGACTTGCACCATACCGACGCCGCCGGCTTCGGCCACCGCCAGGCTCTTGTCGACCCGCGCATTGGTGCCGCGGGTGCAGATCACGATCTTGTCCTTGACCTTGACCGGGTCGAGCACCGGCTGGCCGCCGTTCGAGGCGGCGCTGTAGCACAGCGTGACGAGGGTCGGATTGGCGCCTGGCAGGGCCGCCGCTTCGGCGGTGATCAGGGGCGCCGACGGCAGCGGCGTGGCATTGATCGAGGCGCCGCTATAGCGCTGGCCGTTGCCGAGCACGACTTCGGCCTGGAGGCTGCGGTCGTAGGTCGAGGCGCCGATGGTCGAGTGCCATGGGCTGACGTGGGCCACCTGGTTGCCGGGACCGTCGTTGCCGGCCGACGCCACCGCGATCACGCCTGCATTCGAGGCGTTGAAGAAGGCTTGTTCCACGAGGTCGTTGATCGACAGGCCGCCGCTGATCGAGTAGTTGATCACATGCACACCGTCCTTGACCGCCTGCTCGATCGCGGCCACGTTGTCGCCCGCATAGCAGGTATTGCGTGCGCCGGTCGGCTGGGTGGCGTCGTTATACGACCAGCACACCTTGTAGCTCGACAGGCGCGCGCGCGGCGCCATGCCCGACATCTGTCCCACGTTCACGGTATTGATGAAGGTGTCGACCAGCGAGTTGCCGCCGGCGGTCGACGAGGTGTGGGTGCCATGGCCGCCTTCGCCCAGCGTCCCGCCGATCGAATCGCGTGGCGAGGAGTTGAATTCGCTCCAGTGGGTCGGGCGGTTAACGCTCAGGAAGGTGGCGTTGAAATACTGGGCGCCGACCAGCTTGTTGTTGCAGTTGGCGGTGGTAAAGCCTTCGCCTTCCTGGCAAATACCTTTCCAGCGCGCCGGCGGTGCGCCGTAGGCCAGCGTGCCGCTATTGTCGAAGGTCGGTTTGCCGTTGCTGTCGACCCGGTCGGCATAGGACAGGTGTTCAGGCCAGACGCCGCCGTCGACGATGCCGATGATGATGTCCTCTCCCTTGAGCTCGATGCCGTTGGCGGCCAGTTGCGACCATACGCCACCCGCCCCGTCCAGGCCGAGGAAGGTCGGGGTGTAGGTGGTGGCGAGTTCGTGGGGCGTATCGGGCTGGACCGCCGCCACGTCGCTGCGCGCCATCAGCGTGCGCACTTCGGCGTCGGTGAGCATGGCCGCGAAGCCGTTGAGCACGACGTCATAGGTGTGGGTGACGGGCGCGTTGCCGACGCTGGCGCGCACGACGGACTTCTTGCCGTCGAGGTAGCTGGTGTAGCTCTGGACGTTGGGGGCCTCGATGTCGATGCGGCGGCCGGGAGCCGGCTTGGTCGCGGCCAGGCCGCTGATCGCGCCGTCATAGGAAGCGACCGGCTTGTCGACCAGTTGCACGATATACGGGCGGCGAACGTCGTCGGCGTGGGCTGCCAGCGTCAGGCTGGACAGGGCAAGCAGTACCGCTGCGGAGAGTGGACGGATTTTCATGAACGTGATTCCTCGTTGTATTCTTGTCTGTTCTTGTGTTCAGGACCGGGCGCGCAAGCGCATCAGGCAGTGCGGCGGCGTGCGCGCGCCAGCAGGCCCAGCAGGCCGATACCGAAAATCAGGCCGGTGGCCGGTTCCGGGACCTCAGCGGCGTCATCGCTGACCAGGATCACGTTGTCGAGGGCGAATTGCGCGGTATTGCTCTGATAGGCGCGGCAAAAGCCGTCGTTGCCGCAGGCGAAGCCGATCATGAGCAGCTCGGTGAAGGCGTTGTCGAACATGGTGGTTGCGCTGAAATTGGCGAACGAGAAGCCGTCGCTGCCAGGGCCGTCCAGCCAGAAATCCTCTTCCAGGACCTCGCCGGCCGCAGTCAGGCCACGCACCAGGATCAGCCCGACCGTGTCCAGATAGCCCCCCAGTGCCGAGGTATGCCCGATGAAGCTGGCATCGAAGCCCTGCAGCCGGAATGGGTTGGCCGAGTCGGACCAGATGGACACCGTGCTGTCGTTCAGGGCGCCGTAATAAGCGCCGCTGGGTCCGGTTGGACATGCCATGTTGGCGCACCAGCTCGGGTCGCTGCCGTCGATATTGACGCCGACCAGGGTGCCGGCGCCGTCCGCGAAGGGAGATGCGAAGCCGAAGTTGAAACCGCTTTCGGAATAGACCTCGCCATCGATATACGCGGCGCCGGCGCCACCCTCGAAGGTGATCGTGGCGGCTTGGGCTGGCGTCGCCAGCGCTGCCGCGGCGGTCGTGACGGCCAGGAGCCTGATGAGGGGCGTTCCGAAAAAGGGTAGTGCCAGGTGCGATTTCCGATTCATGATCAGCCTTTGTGGTTGAGTATTCTCGCCTTGTGGGCGCGGCATGGCGTGTGGACCTGAAGCTCAGGTTGCAAAGAAATATATCAATGGAAATAACTAAAGTGTAAAAAATCTTAACGAAAGATATTTTGACTTTCGTTAAGTTGCATTAATTAAATTCGGTTTCTTCTATGGAAAAACATTATTTTTTGAGTTTTGTCACCTGTTTGAAATATGCATCATTTCAGCGACGGAAATAATATTTCCCTTGGAAGGAACAATGAGCACTGCATGGGAATGGTGTATTTTTGAAAAGAACAGTTGTCGCTGCACATAGCAGCGTGTTACCTTTCACCGGCAGGATTTCAAAGAGGCAATCTAGGAGTCGTTTGATGGTTTTTGCTATGAAACAGGGCGCCGTCGTCCGTCGCGGGCGCAGCGCGGGCTTCACGCTGCTGGAACTGCTGGTGGTGATCGTCATCATCGGACTGCTCGCCGCCTATGTCGGACCCAAGTACTTCTCGCAGCTCGGCAAATCCGAAGTCACCGCCGCCCGCGCCCAGATCGACGCCTTCGACAAGACCCTCGACACTTACCGGCTCGACGTCGGCCGCTATCCGACCACCGAGGAGGGCCTGGCCGCCCTCATGACGGCGCCGCCGAGCGCCGGCGCCAAGTGGAACGGCCCCTATCTGAAAAAGGCGATTCCGCCCGACCCCTGGGGCAATCCCTACCAGTACCGGGCGCCGGGCACCCGTGGCGAGTACGAGGTGCTGTCCCTGGGCAAGGATGGACAGCCGGGCGGAACCGGCGACAACGCCGACATTAGTTCCAACTGAACGTTTCCTTTTCGTTTCACCGCAACCTGGCCGGGCATCCCATGCAGTTCGCCGTTCGCACCCTTGCGCCCGATATGTCGATCTCCAACGTCGTCGTCGACGCGCTCGACGCCCAGGACGCGCGCCGCCAGGTCGAGGCGCGCGGCCTGTACGTCAGTGCCGTCGAGCCGGCGCGCGGGGCGGCGCTGGCGCGTCCCAAGGGCGGCAAGCTCTCGCTGGTGCTGTTCAGCCAGGAGCTGCTGGCGCTGCTCAATGCCGGCCTGGGCATCGTCGAAAGCCTCGAAGCCCTGCTCGAAAAGGAAGGCGCACCGTCCACCCGCGGCGTGCTGGAACGGCTGCTGGGCGGGCTGCGCGAAGGCCGGCGCTTTTCCAGCGTGCTCGCGCTTCAACCGGCCTTGTTCCCGCCGCTGTACGTCGGCATCGTGCGCGCCGCCGAAGGCACCAGCGACCTGCCGCGCGCGCTGGCGCGCTACATCGACTACCAGCAGCGCATCGATACCGTGCGTGCCAAGATCGTCAGCGCCTCGATCTATCCGGTGATCCTGTTGATGGTCGGCGGCGGCGTCAGCGCCTTCCTGATCGGCTACGTGGTGCCGAAGTTCGCCGAGGTCTACCACGGCGCGGGGCGCGACCTGCCGTGGATGTCGCAACTGATGCTGGACTGGGGCCAGTTCGCGGCCGGCCACGGCAGCGCGATCCTGGTCGCCGCAGCGCTGCTGGTCGCCGGCGCGATTGCCGGCGTGCGCCATCTGCTGCGCAGCGGCGGCATGGCGCGCCTGCTGGCGAAACTCCCCGGCATCGGCGAACGGGCCCGCGTGTATGAGCTGTCGCGCCTGTACCTGACGCTGGGCATGCTGACCGAGGGCGGCATCACCATCGTGGGCGCGATCGAGACCGTGCAGCCGATGGCGTCGGGCCACCTGGCGCGCAACCTGGCGGCGGCGCGCGCCGCGATCGAGGCCGGCCAGCCGCTGTCGAACGCCTTCGAGGCACATGGCCTGACCACGCCGATCTCGCTGCGCATGTTGCGCGTGGGCGAGCGCACCGGAGAAATGGGGCCGATGCTGACCCAGTCGGCCGCCTTCTACGACGGCGAGATCGGGCGCTGGATCGACCGCTTCACGCGCACCTTCGAGCCGCTCCTGATGGCAGCCATCGGCCTGGTGGTGGGCGCCATCGTGGTGCTGCTGTATATGCCGATCTTCGACCTGGCGGGAGACATGTCGTGAGTGCGGAACCCTTCGACACGGCGCTGCTGGCGCGCGCCCGCGCGGCCGCCACCGTCTCGCGGCGCGGCCTGGTGCTCGAGCTCGAGGCCCTGACCGGGCGCGATCCGCGCGAACTGGTGAAGGAACTGGCTGCGCCCTTCGGTCTCGCGGTGATGGAGACCGGCGCCATGCTGGCCCTGGCGCCGGCCTTCGAACTCTTGCCGCTGGCCCAGGCGCTGTCGCGCCACTGCGCGCTGCTGCGCCATCCGGATGGGCGCCTGACCGGGGTGTTGTCCGATCCCTTCGACCTGGACCTGCAGACCTGGCTCGGGGCCCAGGCGCGCGCCAGCGCCAGGAACCCATTGGAATTGTGCCTGGCGCTGCAGTCCGACATCCAGGCCTATCTGTCGAAGCAGGAAGAGTCGGCGCGCGCCGTCGACTCGCTGGTGGGCGGCACCCAGGATGCGCGGCGCGACGGCAAGTCGGGCACCGTGCTGTCCTTCGCCTCGGTGTCGGAAGCGGGCAGCCCGGCCGTCAAGCTGGTCAACTCGACCCTGTACGACGCGCTCAAGGCCGGCGCCTCGGACATCCACCTGGAGAGCACCGCCGGCGGCCTGGCCGTCAAATACCGGGTCGACGGGGTGCTCGATCACGCCGCCACCGTGGGCGGCATCGAGCTGGCCGAGCACATCATCTCGCGCCTGAAGGTGCTGGCCGAACTCGACATCGCCGAGCGCCGCGTGCCGCAGGACGGCAGCTTCCGGGTCGAGGCGGGCGGGCGCGACATCGACCTGCGGGTCTCGATCATGCCCAGCATCCACGGCGAGGATGCGGTGATCCGTATCCTCGACAAGCGCGCCATGATCGAGGCTTATGGCTCCCTGACGCTGGAGGCGCTGGGCTTCGATGCGCCGTCCCTGGTCACCTTGCGGCACCTGGCCCAGGAGGCGTACGGGATGCTGCTGGTGACCGGCCCCACCGGCTCGGGCAAGACCACGACCCTGTACGCGGCGCTGACCGAGATCCACAATGGGCGCGAGAAGATCATCACGATCGAGGACCCGGTCGAATACCAGCTGCCGGGCATCCTGCAGATCCCGGTGAACGAAAAGAAGGGCCTGACCTTCGCCAAGGGCCTGCGTTCGATCCTGCGCCACGACCCGGATAAAATCATGGTGGGCGAGATCCGCGACCGCGAGACCGCCGAGATCGCGGTGCAGTCGGCCCTGACCGGCCACCTGGTGCTCACGACGGTCCACGCCAATAATGTGTTCGACGTATTCGGCCGCTTCACCCACATGGGGATCGATCCGTATGCTTTCGTCTCGGCCCTGAACGGCATCTGGGCCCAGCGCCTGATCCGCATGTGCTGCCCGCGCTGCGCCGAGCGCTACGAACCGGGCGAGCAGGAGCTGGCCTCGGTGCATCTGCGGCGCGAGGAAGTCGCAGACTACGTCTTCATGCGCGGCAAGGGTTGCGGCGACTGCCGCGGCACCGGCTACAAGGGCCGCCGCTCGATCGCCGAGATCCTGACCCTGAACGACGAGATCCGCGAGCTGATCGTCGACAAGCAGCCGATCCGCCAGATCAAGGCCGCGGCCCACGCCAACGGCACCCGCAGCCTGCGCCTGGCGGCGCTCGACCTGGTGCGGCGCGGCGCCACCACGATCGACGAGATCAAGCGGGTGACCCTGCATGCGTAAACTGCATTTCCCTCCCATCGGACGAGCCCTGCGCCTGGGCGTGGCCGCCAACGGCCTGGCCCTGGTCAAGACCAGCCGCCTGTTCGGCGGCGCGCCGCTGGCCCTGGCGGAGCAGCCGCTCGACCTGTTCGCTCCCGATGCGCTGGCGCCGGGCTTGCGCATGCTGCTGTCCGACCTGCCGGTCAAGGGCTGGCCGGTGAGCGTGGTGCTGGCCGACGAGCTGGTGCGCCTGTGGCAAGTGCCGCCGCCGCCCGGCGCCACCCGCATGGGCGACCTCGAGGCGGCCGCCGCGCTGCGCTTCCAGCACCTGTTCGGCGCCGCCGGCGCCGAGTGGAAGATCAGCGCCGACTGGGATGCGGTCGATCCCTTCCTGGCCGCGGCTGCGCCAGTGGCCTTGCTCGACGCGCTGGCGGCTGCCGCCCGTGAGCACGGCTTCCACCTGGTCGAAATCGGCCCGCAATTCGTCGCCGCCATGAACGCCTGGCGCCGCGAGCGCAGGAGCGGAGCCTGGTTCGGCCTGGTCCATGGCGGCGTGCTGTCGCTGGCGGCCTACGATGGCCGCAAGCTGGCGGCGGTGAGGAGCGCCCCGATCCCGGCCGGGGCCGACCGCGACTGGCTCGATTCCCATATTGCGCGCGAAGCGCTGCGGGTCGGGATCGCGCGGCCCGAGCGCCTGCAGTTGAGCGGCGCCGCGCCCGCCGCCTGGGCCAGCAGCCCGGGGCGGCTGAAATTCTCCTGCAGCCTGCTCGAGCAGGCCGACGAGTGGTCGGAACTGGCGCGCCTGGCCCGCACCGGAGTGCCGGCATGAAGCGCACCCGCATCGATTTCGCGCCGCCCGGCCTGCGCCGCACGCTGTTTCGCGCGCCGCCGACCCTGATCTATGCCGTACCGGGCGTGCTGGCGCTGTGCATCCCGGCGCTGTTCATGACCCAGCGTTACTTCGAGCAGCAGGAAGAAGTGCGCGATCTGCAGGCGGCGCTGGCCGCGCGCAGCGCGCCGGCGCCCGTGGCTGCGCCGCCAGCGCCGAAAGTCGCCGTGGCGCCGGCCCAGGCCGGCGCCGTCAATGCCGCCATCCTGCAACTGAACCTGCCGTGGCGCGACCTGGCCGCGGCCCTGGGCGAAGCCACGCCGAGCACGATCGCACTGCTGGCGCTGGAGCCGGACGCGAAACGGCGCACGGTGCGCATCAGCGCCGAGGCGCGCTCGAGCGACGAGATGCTGGCCTATATCACGCGCCTGCAGGCCGAGGAATGGTTCAGCAGCGTGGTGCTGCTGCGCCACGAGGTGATGGAGCAGGACCCGAACCGTCCGCTGCGGTTCCAGGTCAGCGTGCAGTGGGAGGCGTCATGAAGGCGGGCGCCTTCCTGCTGCGCGCGCGCCTGCTGCTGGCGCGCATCGATCCGCTGGTGGCCCTGGTGCTGGCGCTGCTGCTGGCCGGCGCCGCGGTCCAGGTGGCGCTGTTGCCGGCGCGCGCGCAACTGAACGCAGAATACGAGGCGGCGCGCCAGGCGGCGCGCACGCCGCTCCCGCCGCAGCCAGTTCCGGCGGCGCAGCCGCCCAGCAGCGACCAGAACCTGCAGCACTTCTATGCGACCCTGGGCGAGCGCCGCGGGGTAGAGCGCCAGTTGAAGGAAGTGTTCGCGCTGGCCGAGCGCCACGGCCTGGCGCTGCGCCAGGGCGAGTATCGGGCCACCAACGACCGCAATGCGCAGCTGATTGCCTACCAGGTCAACCTGCCGGTGAAGGGGAGTTATGGCGCGATCTGGCAGTTCGCGATGGACGTGCTGCGCGCGATCCCGCACGCTTCGCTGGACGACGTCGCCTTCCGCCGCGACAGCGTGGGCGAGGCCGGGGTCGAGGCGCGGCTGCGCCTGACTTTCTATTTAGCTGAAGGAAGCAAGCCGTGAAGCCGCGCCACATCGTCATGGGCGTTGCGCTGGCGCTGGCCGCCGGCCTGGTCGTGTTTGGCGACAGGACGCCAGAGGCGGAGCTGGCCGAGCCCGCCGAGCGCGCGGCCGCCACGACGGCCACGACGGCGGCCGGGCCGGTGCGCAGCGCCGCGCCATCCATCAGGAAAACCGGCGACGACGTCGCCATCGCGCGCCTGATCCCGCGCGAGACCTTGATCGGCGCCAGCGGCGAGCGCTTCGGGGAAGGCGACAATAGCCTGTTCGCGCGCCATGACTGGACGCCGCCGCCACCGCCGCCATCGAACGAGCCGCCGCCACCTCCGCCGCCGCCGAGCGCGCCGCCGCTGCCGTTCACCTACATCGGCAAGTCGCTGCAGGACGGCGTGTGGCAAATCTACCTGGCGCGCGGCGAACGCACCTATCTCGTGAACGATGGCGACACCATCGACGGCACCTACCGCGTGGACGCGATCCGTCCACCGGTGCTGACCCTGACTTACCTGCCGCTGGAACAACGACAGCAGCTCAATATTGGAGTATTCGACTGATGGTGCGAACCCGGATTCAAGGCCTGGCCATGCTGTTGCTGCCACTGCTGCTGGCAGGGTGCGCGGCCCAGCGCGCCTACCAGGAAGGCAATGCGCTGGTGGCCCAGGACCAGGTGGGCGCCGGCCTGGCCAAGTACCAGGAAGCGCTGGCGTCCGAGCCGGACAATCCGGTCTACCGGGCGGCCTTCCTGCGCGCGCGCGACAACGCCACCGCGCGCCTGGTGGACCAGGCCGAGCGCGCGCTGGCGTCCGGCCAGGTCGACCTGGCGACCCAGGACTTCCGCCGCGTGCTGGCGATCGATCCCGTCAACGACCGCGCCCGCGCCGGCCTGCGCCAGGTCGAGGCCGAGCGCCGCCACGCGCTGGCCATCGGCGAGGCGCGCGCCGCCTTCGACAAGGACGAACTGGAAACGGCGCGCCAGAAGCTGGCCGCAGTGCTCACCGAACGCCCCATGCACGAGGCGGCGCGCCAGCTGATGCAGGAAGTCGACGAGAAGGCGGCGGCCGCACCGAAAGGCCAGGCGGCGCTGGCGGCCAGCTACCGTAAACCCATCAGCCTGGAGTTCCGCGAGGCGCCACTGAAGCAGGTGTTCGAGGTCATTGCGCGCCACTCGGGCCTGAACTTCATCTTCGACAAGGACGTCAAGGCCGATACCCGCACCTCGATCTTCCTCAAGAACAGTACGGTCGAGGCGGCGGTGTATTACCTGTTGATGACCAACCAGCTCGAGCGTCAGGTCATGGACGGCAACACGGTCCTGATCTATCCGAACGTGGCGGCCAAGGTGCGCGAATACCAGGAGATGACGGTCAAGACCTTCTTCCTGGCCAATGCCGAAGCCAAGAGCATCGCCAATACCTTCAAGACCATCCTCAAGGCGCGCGACGTGGTGGTGGACGAGAAGCTGAACCTGGTGATCCTGCGCGACAATCCGGAAGCGATCCGCATCGCCACCCAGCTGGTGGCCCTGCAGGACGTGCCCGAACCCGAGGTCATGCTCGACGTCGAGGTGCTCGAGATCCGGCGCAGCAGCGTGATGAACCTCGGCATCGCCTGGCCGGCGGGGCTCTCGTTCGCGCCGCTGCAGACGCTGGATGGCTTCCCACTGACGATCGACGACCTGCGGACTTTCAACAGCAGCAATATCACGGTGGGCGGCATTGGCGCGACGCTCAACGCCAACAAGACCGACGGCGACACCAATACCCTGGCCAACCCGCGCATCCGTGTGCGCAACAAGGAGAAGGCGAAAGTCGTCATCGGCGACAAGATCCCGAACATCTCGGCCACGGTGTCGTCGGGCATCGGCGGTTTCGCTTCCGAGAACATCAATTACATCGACGTCGGCCTGACCCTGAACGTCGAACCGACCATCCACCTGAACAACGAGGTGGCGATTCGCATCGGGCTCGAGGTCAGCAGCCTGGGCGAATCGGTCGAGACTCGTAGCGGCACCGTGGCCTACCGCATCGGCACCCGCTCGGCCACCACCTTGCTGCAGCTGAAGGATGGCGAGAACCAGGTGCTGGCGGGCCTGATCAACCACGAAGACCGCAGTAGCGGCAGCAAGGTGCCGGGCATCGGCGACCTGCCGATCGTGGGCCGTTTGTTCGGCAGGCAGACCGACCAGCGCGACCGCACCGAGATCGTGCTGTCGATCACGCCGCGCATCGTGCGCGCCATCCAGCGTCCGCCGGCATCGGCGTCGGAGTTCGGCGCCGGCACCGAGGCCAGCTTCCGCCGCCGTCCCGACAACGGGGTGCGGGTGCAGGTCGGGACTGCGCGCGCGCTGCCCACGCCGACCGCAGCGGCGCCCGTCGAGACGACCCCGGTCGCGCCGCCGCCAGATGCCACCCCGAGCTTCTCGGTGCCGCCGTCGGCGCTGCCGGCCACGCCGCAACTGGGTTCGCCGCCATCGGCGCCGCCGGGTGCGCCGGCGCCGCAGCCCGAACCGGCGCCGACGCCCGAACCCGAATTCGTGCCGGCCGCCTATCCGCCGGGCGTCAATCCGCCAATCCCGCAGCGATGAATTTCCAGGCCCAGCGCGCGCGCACCGGCTTCACGCTGATCGAGCTGCTGGTCACGCTGGCCATCCTCGCGCTGCTGGGGACCCTGGTGCTGCCGGTGGCCGAGGTCACCGTGCAGCGCCGCGACGAGCAGGAACTGCGGCGCGCGCTGCGCGAGATCCGCGCCGGACTGGACGCCTTCAAGAAGGCGGGCGACGAAGGCCGCATCAGTAAAGCGGCGGACGCCAACGGCTACCCGGAGCGGCTGGAGCTGCTGGTGGAGGGCATGCCCGACCTGCGCAGCCCGAAACAAGCCAAAATCTACTTTTTGCGGCGCCTGCCGCGCGACCCCTTCAACCCCGATCCCGAATTGTCGGACGCGGCCACCTGGGGCAAGCGCAGCTACGCCAGCGAAGCCGACGAGCCGAAGGAGGGCGACGATGTCTACGACGTGTACTCGACCTCGCAGCGGATCGGCCTGAACGGCATCCCCTACAATAAATGGTGAACCCGATGAAAACCGCACGCGGCTTCACGCTGATCGAACTGCTGGTGGTGCTGGGCATCGTGGCCCTGCTGCTGACGCTCGCCGTGCCGCGCTTCTTTCCCAGCATCGACAGCGCAAAAGAGACCATCCTGGCCGACAACCTGCGCAACACGCGCGCGGTGGTCGACCAGTACCGCTCCGACACGGGGCGCTATCCGGAATCGCTCGAACAGCTGGTCGAACAGAAATACCTGCGCGAGATCCCGCTCGACCCGGTCACCGAAAGCCGCGAGACCTGGGTATTGGAGGCGCCGCAGGACGGTGAGCAGGGCGGCTTTTCCAACCTGCGCAGCGGCGCGCCCGGCAACGACCGGCGCGGGCGTCCCTACCTGGAGTGGTGATGCATGCGCGGCGCCAGGCCGGCTTCACCTATCTCGGCCTGATCATCTTCGTGGCCATCATCGGCCTGGTGGGGGCGGCCACGCTCAAGATCGGCTCGCTCCTGCAGCGCGCCGCGGCCGAGGAAGAATTGCTGGAAATCGGCGCCGCCTTCAGCGCCGCGCTGGACAGCTATGCCGCCGCCACGCCGCGCGGCGCCTCGCCGTATCCGCCGTCGCTGGCCGAACTGCTGAAGGACCCGCGCTCGCCCGCCGTGCGGCGCCACCTGCGCAAGGTCTATGTCGATCCGCTGACCGGCAAGGCCGAGTGGGGCATCGTCTACCTGGGCGACGGCGAGACCGGCGTGGTCGCCTTCCACAGCCTGTCCAATGCCAGGCCGCTCAAGCTCGCGAACTTCGACAGCCGCTTCAAGGGGCTGGACAACAAGGAAAAGATTTCGGAGTGGCGCTTCAGCGCGGGCGAGCGCAGCCTGGCGCCTGCCGTCACGACGACGCAATCGGGCGGGACGCCCGCGCCGCAAGCGGCGCCGCCCATCCTGCAATCGGCGCCGCCCATCCTGCAGCCGGCGCCGCCCGTCCAGCAGCCTGCGCCGGTCGTGCCGCCGCCGCCCGAACCCAAGCCCGAACCCGATCCAGAACCTGACCCCGAACCTGAACCTGAACCGGCGGAGGGGGCCGCGACGCCGGCCTAGGCGACGTCAGATGAGTTCGAGCTCGATGCCGCGCAGGGCCGCTCGCACGCGGTCGCGTACGCCCAGCTTGGACAGGATGCTCGATACATGGTTCTTGACCGTGCCCTCGCTTATGCCGAGGGCTGCGCCGATTTCGGCGTTACTGAGCCCGCCGGCGATCAGGGCGAGGATCTCGATCTCGCGGCGCGTCAGGCCGGCCGCACCGGCGGGCGCCGCCGCCAGGGCGGGCTGGTAGGAGGCGCGTACCCGCTCGGTCAGGCCGGGCCGGAACAGGGTGGCCCCGCCGGCCACGGCGCGCACGCCCTCGGCCAGTCGTTCCAGCGAAATGTCCTTCAGCAGGAAGCCGCGCGCGCCAGCGCGCATCGCTTCCAGCAGCGCCTCGTCGTCGTCGAAGGTCGTCAGCATGATCGTCGGCGGAAGCTGGGCGGGCGGACGGCAGGGCGGGTGGCACGGCGGCGCCGGTCTGGCGCAGCGCCAGGTCCAGATCCAGGTTCAGCGCCGTCAGGTGGTGACCGATCGTGTCGTGCAGGTCGCGTGCGATGCGCAGCCGCTCGCTCCCACGCACGGTGTCGGCCAGATGGTGTGCAGTGGGCGAGGGGAGTCGCATTTTCGCAGATGCATTGTGGAAAGTCTGCTCGTTCTTGCCGATCGCGTCAGAAGCCGAACTGGACGCCGACCTGCGCGCGGTTCTGGACGAAGCGGCGGTTCCCTTCGCGCACGCGGCCGTAGTGTTCCAGTTCGACCGTCAGCGCCACCTGCTCGGACACGCCCCAGGCGAGCCCACGCCCAGCATTGGCTTGACGGCGGTCACGTGGAAGTCCTGGGCGCCGAAGCGCGCGCCGTCGAACCGGAGCATGCCCGTCGTGCCCGCATGACCAGCCTCGATGGCGAAGTGCCGGTTCAGGGCGTAGCCGGCGTAGCCCTTGAACGCAACGACGTCGTTGTCCTGCCTGACCCGCTGGCCGTCGCCGTTCTTGATGCTGCCCTTCGAGGGCCCGAGGGCGAGGCCGATGTAGCTGCGCTCCTGGGCTTGCGCTGCGCCGGCGCCGGCGCCGGCGAGGATGACAATGATGGCGGCGGCATGGACGATTTTTTGCATGGTTGTTTTTCCGGTTCTGGTTGAATCGCGGCGCCCCCAAGCCGCTGCGAGTGGAGCGATTATCGGAAGCCGGGCCAGTACGCGCATGAGCCGAAAGTCAGGATGCCGCCCGCTGTCTTTACGGCGCCCGTAGTGATTGCCCGGAGATGCAGGAACGTGTTAGTTTTGTCACCGACCGTCGGACCTACTCATCTACCACTCATGCCCGGATCTTTTCCAACCGCCGCCTGGTCTTCCTGGCGCACCCTGATCGCTGCACTGCTGCTCGTATTGACGCCGATGCTGGCCGTGGCGGCCGAGAGCAATGTGCAGCAAAGCCCGCGCGCCACGGTGTCGCTGGTGAGCGAATACGCCGCCGTGAGTCCCGGGCAGCAATTGCGCATCGGCCTGCGCCAGCGCCTGGCGCCGCACTGGCATACCTACTGGAAGAATCCCGGCGACGCCGGCTCGCCGCCGAGCATCACGTTCAAGGCGCCGGACGGTATCACGGTGGGCGAGATCGCCTGGCCGGGCCCGGACCGTTTCATCATCGGCCCGGTCGCCAGCTATGGCTACGAGAACGAGATCGTGTTCCCCATGGCCCTGACGGTGCCGAAGGATGCGCGGCCCGGCAGCCAGCTGGTGCTCGAGGCCGATGCCGACTGGGTGGTGTGCGAGAAGGAGTGCATTCCCGAGGACGGCAAGTTCCGCCTGGCCTTGCCGGTCGAGGCGGATGCGCGTCCCGCCAGAACGGAAATCCTGGCTGCCTTCAAGAACGCCGACGCCCGTCAGCCACAGCCATCTCCATGGCGCGCCTCGGTGAGCGCCGACGAATCGACTTTGCAGCTGGCGGTCGAGGGCGAAGGCATCGCGCCGACCTCGGTGCAATCGGCCCTGTACTTCCCGGACAGCTGGGGTGTCGTCGACCACGTGGCGGACCAGGTCCTGACAGTGGAAGAGGGCAGGCTCACGCTGGCGACGACCAAGGGCCAGGGCTACACGCCCGGGCCATCCGCCGGCCTGCTGGCGATCACCGACGGCGGCGGACAGAAACGCTGGTTCGCGCTCGAACTCACGCCCGCTGCCACCACTGCGGCCACCACCGGGGCGCCGGCCACGCTGCCCTTGTGGCAGATGGCCTTGTTCGCCTTCCTGGGCGGCCTGATCCTGAACCTGATGCCCTGCGTCTTTCCGGTGCTGGCGATCAAGGCCACGGCGGTGGCCGGGATGTCGGGCGGCGACCGGCGCGAGGTGCGCCTGTCCGGCCTGTTCTACACCCTCGGCGTGCTGGCCGCCTTCATGGCGCTGGCTTTGGCCCTGCTGGCTGTGCGCGCGGGCGGCAGCGCGGTCGGCTGGGGCTTCCAGTTCCAGTCGCCGCTGTTCGTGGCGGCGATGTCCTGGCTGATGCTGGCGATCGGCCTGAACCTGTCCGGCGTGTACGAGGTGGGCGGCGCGCTGGCGGGTGCTGGTCAGGGCCTCGCCGAGCGCAAGGGCCATGCCGGCAGCTTCTTCACCGGCCTGCTGGCGGTGGTGGTGGCCACGCCGTGCACCGCGCCGTTCATGGGCGCCGCGATCGGTTCGGCGCTGGTGGCGCCTGCGTATGTCAGCCTGGTGGTGTTTGCGATGATGGGTCTCGGCCTGGCCCTGCCGTTCCTGTTGCTTGGCATCTTCCCGGCGGTCGCCCGGCGCCTGCCGCGGCCCGGCGCGTGGATGGTAACCCTGCGTCAGGCGATGGCCTTCCCGATGTATGCGACCGCCGCCTGGCTGCTGTGGGTGCTGGCCCAGCAGGCGGGCGAGGCCGGCCTGCGCATGGCGCTCGCCGGGCTGGTGCTGGTAGGCCTGGTGGCCTGGCTGGTGGGTTTGGGCCAGCATGGGACCGGGAAGCGCTGGTTGCCGCGCGGTGCGGCGGTGGCCGGGGTGGCCGGGATTGTCGGCTTGATGGTCATGCTGCATGGCGCCGAGCCGCAGGCCGCCACGGCCCCTGCACAATCCACGCAGGCCGAACCCTATAGCGCCGAGCGCCTGGCCGCCCTGCGCGCCGAAGGCAAGCCGGTGTTCGTCAACATGACCGCCGCCTGGTGCATCACCTGCCTGGTCAACGAGCGCACGACCTTGTCGACCTCCGCCGTGCAAGAGGCGATGCGCGAACACGATGTGGTCTACATGAAGGGCGACTGGACCAACCGAGATCCCGCCATCACGGCATTCTTACAATCGTTCCAGCGCGACGGCCTGCCGTTCTATGCCTTCTATCCGGCCGGGAAGGAACCGGTGGTCCTGCCGCCGGTGCTGACCCAGGCCATCGTCACCGAATCATTCAAGCAGTAATCATTCACAAGGAGATTTCATATGAACGGTTCTTCTCGTCGCGCCATGCTGCGCACCACCGCATCGGCCGCCGCCCTGGTAGCAGCCGGTTTCCTGGGCGCCGCGCCGGCCCTGGCCGCACCAGTCGTCGGCCAGCCGGCGCCCGCCTTCACGGCGGTCGACAGCAAGGGCAAGCAGCACAGCCTGGCCGACTACAAGGGCAAGGTCGTGGTGCTGGAATGGACCAACCACGATTGTCCTTACGTGAAGAAGCATTACCAGGCGAACATGCCGAACCTGCAGAAGCAGGCGCAGGATGCAGGCGTGGTGTGGCTGAGCGTGATCTCGTCGGCACCGGGCGAGCAGGGTCATGTGGATGGCAAGAAGGCCGATGAACTGACGGCCAGCCGCAATGCGGCGCCAAGCGCCGTGCTGCTCGACCCGCAAGGCACGGTCGGCAAGGCCTATGACGCGCGCACCACGCCGCATATGTACGTCATCGACGCCAAGGGCGTGCTGCGCTACGCGGGCGGCATCGACAGCATCGCCTCGGCCAAGCTCGAAGACATCGAGAAGGCCAGCCCGCTGTTCAAGACCGCGATGGAGGCGGTGGTGAAGGGCCAGAACGTGGCCCAGGCCACCACCCGTCCTTACGGCTGCAACGTCAAGTACAAGTCTTGATCGCGGTGTAACTCAATTCGCGCGGCGCCGGAAGTCGCGCGGCCTGAAGCCCAGTACCGCCAGCACGGCGAAATAGGCAAAGGCGCAAGCGGTGATGATGCCAAGCAGGGCGCCGATGCGCAGCGCCGGCGTGGCCTTCATCGCCGCCCAGTCGAACTGCGCCTGGCCGAACCAGGCCAAGGCGCCCATCACGCCGACCGCGATGGCCAGCTTGATGAAGAATGCCAGCCAGCCCGGTTGCGGCGTGTAGATGCCGCGCCGGCGCAGGCCCACGTACAGGCAGGTGGCGTTGATGCAGGCGCCCAGGCCGATCGACAGGGCCAGCCCCGCCACGCCCAGGTCGAGCCAGAACACGAACAGCAGGTTCATGAGCTGGGTGGCGAACAGCACCATGATCGCGATGCGCACCGGCGTCTTGACGTCCTGGCGCGCATAGAAGGCCGGCGCCAGGATTTTGACGAGGATGATGCCGAGCAGGCCGGCGCTATAGGCCATCAGCGGCATGGCCGAATTGGCCAGCGCCGCATCGTCGAATTTACCGTAGTGGAAGAGGGTGGCGATCATCGGCTCGGCCAGGGTCGCCATGCCCACCGCCGCCGGCAGCGCCAGCAGGAAGGTCAGGCGCAGTCCCCAGTTGAGCAGCGCCGCGTATTCCTCGGTATTGCCTTCGCTATTGGCTTTCGACAGCGACGGCAGCAGGATGGTGCCCAGGGCGACGCCCAGCATCGCGGTCGGGAACTCCATCAGGCGGTCGGCATACTGCAGGGCCGAGACGGCGCCGGCCGCCAGGCTGGCGGCGATGCCGGTATTGATCAACAGGCTGATCTGGGCCGCCGATACCGCGAACACAGCCGGTCCCATTTTCCTCAGCGTGCGCCGCACGCCGGCGTCGCGCAGGCCGTGCATCGGGTTGAGCGATATGCGCGGCAGCATGCCGATCTTGACCAGCGAAGGGATCTGGATCGCCACCTGCAGCAGGCCGCCGACGCAGACCGCGATCGCCATCGCATAGATCGGCTGCTCCAGGTAGTTGACCAGCACCAGCGAGGCGAAGATGAAGGACAGGTTGAGCAATACCGGTGTAAAGGCGGGAATCTTGAACTGGCGCCAGGTATTGAGGATGCCGCCGGCCAGGGCCACGAAGGACATGCAGGCGATATACGGGAACATCATCTGCGTCATGACCACCGAGGCGTCGTAGGCGCCGGGCGTGTCGCGCAGGTCGCCGGCGAGCAGCGTGATCAGGAGCGGGGCGCCGACGATGCCGACGATGCTGGTCAGCACCGTGGCCCAGATCAGGGCGGTGGCGACGTGGTCGACCAGGGTCTTGGTGGCCGCCTCGCCGTGCTGGGTTTTATATTCCGACAAGATCGGCACGAAGGCCTGCGAGAACGCGCCCTCGGCGAACAGCCGGCGCAGCAGGTTCGGCAGGCGGAAGGCGATGATGAAGGCGTCGGTATAGGCCGAGGCGCCGAAGGCGCGCGCGAACAGGCTTTCGCGCAGCAGGCCGGTGACGCGCGACAGCATGGTCATGCTGGAAATGGCGGCGAGGGTTCTGAGCAGGTTCATGGCGCAAGATTATACTTGGGCAACTCGTTCGTACGGACACGAATGGCAGGTGCCGGATAATGCCCCGCTAGGCGCGGTAAACCGACAATCTTTGAATTATGAATTGCTCGGAATTGAAACCTTCGCTATAATCGTGGGCTGTACTGAATTCTGTTAGCAGACACTAATCGTTGGGCAGGCACCGCATCGCTAACCCCGGCGCCAGTTTGACAGTCGCTAATGTTTGCAAACGCAACTTGACCCCGATTTAGGAAATTCCATGGCAAATACCGCACAAGCGCGCAAACGCGCTCGTCAAGCAGTTAAGCAAAACGCACACAACTCGTCGCAGCGTTCGACCCTGCGCACCGCAATCAAGGCCGTCCGCAAAGCCATCCAGGCTGGCGACAAGGCAGCTGCGACCACTATCTTCCAGCAATCCGTGTCGAAGATCGACAGCATCGCTGACAAGAAGATCATCCACAAGAACAAGGCAGCGCGTCACAAGAGCCGCCTGGCTGCAGCCCTGAAAGCACTGTCGGCTTAATAGCCGTTTGCGACGCGGCCCTCAGGGCCGCGACGGCAAAGTTCTGTGCAGTTGGAAAGACCCGCCCGACTTCGGTCCCGGCGGGTTTTTTTGCTTGGCGCTTCACTTTCCTCGCTGCAGCCCGCCAAACTTGTCGAACGCTTAAAAACTGGTAAGCCGACCAAAGCTCGGGCATAATATGGCGCGTCTTATGTCTTATAGAAGACTTCGGCGCTGACCGCGACGCCGTGGGGTGATGTGATCACTCTTTTGCGATCTGCCATCCCGGAGTCGGGAGGGGTAGAATGTCCGGCATCAGTGCGGAGCGCCAAGGCGGAGCGCCAGAGTCTCGCCTGTGGCCAATTGTCAGTTTTATACTCGCGACAGCGTTCGCGACTACCGAGGAAAATGTGCATGAGCAGTGATCAGACCATCATCTACACCCTGACCGACGAGGCGCCGCTGCTGGCGACCCACGCCTTCCTGCCTGTGGTCAGCACCTTCACCAAGCCGGCCGGCATCACGGTCGAGGCCAGCGACATCTCGGTCGCGGCCCGTATCCTGGCCGCCTTCCCGGAGAACCTGACTCCGGAACAGCGCGTGCCCGACGCGCTGGCCGACTTGGGCAAGAAGACGCTCACGCCGGAAGCCAACATCATCAAGCTGCCGAACATCAGCGCCTCGGTCACCCAGCTGACCACCGCGATCAAGGAACTGCAGGACAAGGGCTACAACATCCCCGACTATCCGGCCGATCCGAAGACCGACGAAGAAAAAACCATCAAGGCCAAGTACGGCAAGTGCATCGGCTCGGCGGTGAACCCGGTCCTGCGCGAAGGTAACTCGGACCGCCGCGCACCGCGCGCCGTCAAGGAATACGCACGCAAGAACCCGCACTCGATGCAGCCATGGTCGCAGGCGTCGCGCACCCACGTGTCGCACATGACCCACGGCGACTTCTACCACGGCGAGAAGTCGATGACCCTCGACGCGGCGCGCGAAGTCAAGATGGAACTGGTCACCAAGAGCGGCCAGACCATCGTCCTGAAGCCTAAAGTTGCCCTGCAGGCCGGCGAGATCATCGATTCGATGTTCATGAGCCGCAAGGCCCTGCTGGACTTCTACGAAGCCCAGATCGAAGACGCGCACCAGACCGGCATGCTGTTCTCGCTGCACGTCAAGGCGACCATGATGAAGGTCTCGCACCCGATCGTGTTCGGCCACTGCGTGCGCATGTTCTACAAGGATGCTTTCGCCAAGCACGGCGACCTGTTCGACAGCCTCGGCATCAACGTCAACAACGGCATGGCCGACCTGTACAACAAGATCGCCGACCTGCCGTCGTCGCAGCGCGAAGAAATCATCCGCGACCTGCACGCCTGCCAGGAACACCGTCCTGAACTGGCCATGGTCGACTCGGCCAAGGGCATCACCAACTTCCACTCGCCGAACGACGTGATCGTCGACGCGTCGATGCCGGCGATGATCCGCGCCGGCGGCAAGATGTACGGCGCCGATGGCCGCCTGAAAGAAGTGAAGGCTGTCATTCCGGAAAGCACCTTCGCTCGCATCTACCAGGAGATCATCAACTTCTGCAAATGGCATGGCGCTTTCGATCCGAAGACCATGGGCACCGTGCCGAACGTCGGCCTGATGGCCCAGCAAGCCGAAGAATACGGTTCGCACGACAAGACCTTCGAGATCACCGAAGCTGGCGTGGCCAACATCACCGACCTCGCCACCGGCGAAGTGCTGATGTCGCAGAACGTCGAACAGGGCGATATCTGGCGGATGTGCCAGGTCAAGGACGCGCCGATCCGCGACTGGGTCAAGCTGGCCGTGACCCGCGCCCGCAACTCGGGCATGCCGACCGTGTTCTGGCTCGACCCGTACCGTCCGCACGAGAATGAGCTGATCAAGAAGGTCAAGGTCTACCTGAAGGATCACGACACCAGCGGCCTGGACATCCAGATCATGTCGCAAGTGCGCGCGATGCGCTACACCCTGGAGCGCGTCAAGCGCGGCCTGGACACCATCTCGGTGACCGGCAACATCCTGCGCGACTACCTGACCGACCTGTTCCCGATCATGGAACTGGGCACGTCCGCCAAGATGCTGTCGATCGTGCCGCTGATGGCCGGTGGCGGCATGTACGAAACCGGCGCCGGCGGTTCGGCACCGAAGCACGTGCAGCAGCTGGTCGAAGAAAACCACCTGCGCTGGGATTCGCTGGGCGAGTTCCTGGCCCTGGCCGTCTCGCTGGAAGACCTCGGCATCAAGACCGGCAACAACAAGGCCAAGGTGCTGGCCAAGACCCTGGACTCGGCCACCGGCAAGCTGCTGGACAACCGCAAGTCGCCATCGCCGAAGACCGGCGAGCTCGACAACCGCGGCAGCCAGTTCTACCTGTCGATGTACTGGGCGCAAGAGCTGGCCGCGCAGACCGAGGATGCCGAACTGGCCGCCAAGTTCGCGCCGCTGGCCAAGCAGCTGGGCGAGAGCGAAGCCAAGATCGTTGCCGAACTGCTGGAAGTGCAGGGCAAGCCGGCCGATATCGGCGGCTACTACAAACTGGACGAAGCCAAGGTGGGCGCCGTGATGCGTCCGAGCGCGACCTTCAACGCTGCGCTGCAATCGCTGGCGTAATCCGGAGCGTCAATAAAAAACCCGCCGTACCGTGAGGTCGGCGGGTTTTTTTACATCCTGACCTCGATGTGCTCGCCCGGCATGAGTGGGTGCGTCGCCAGCGAGAACGGCCCGATACTGCTGCGCACCAGGCGCAGGGTAGGGAAGCCCACCGCCGCCGTCATCCGCCGCACCTGCCGGTTCTTGCCTTCTTCGAGCGTGATCGCGATCCATGCGGTGGGCTTGTCCTGGCGCGCGCGGATCGGCGGATTGCGCGGCCACAGCCATTCGGGCTCGGCGATGCGCACCGCGCGGCAGGGCTTGGTGACGAAGTCGCCCAGGTCGAGCGGGGCCTGCAGCCGCGCCAGCGCGGCGGCGTCGGGCACGCCATCGACCTGCACCAGATAGGTCTTGGCTTCCTTGAGGTCGGGGTGGGCGATCTTGTGCTGCAGCTTGCCGTCGTCGGTCAGCAGCATCAGGCCCTCGCTGTCGGCGTCCAGCCGGCCGGCGGGATAAATGCCGGGAATATCGAGATAATCGGCCAGCGATTCGCGGCCCTCCTGCGGCGAGAATTGGCACAGGACCTGGAATGGCTTGTTAAAGAGAATCAGGGGCATCGGAAGCGTGTGAACGGATGAGGATAGCTGAGGCATAATGCATGGCAAGCCGATGCATCGTGGCGGCATGCCGGGCGTCATTGTAAGCGAGTTCGCGCCGCAGGCCGCCGCCCTACCTGGAGGAATGGATGGTCCAGCATATCACCGTCCCGGCCGCTGGCCGGAAGATCACCGTCAACCCCGACTTCACCCTGAATGTCCCGGACCACCCGGTCATTCCCTATATCGAGGGCGACGGCACCGGCGTGGACATCACGCCGGTCATGATCAAGGTGGTCGATGCGGCGGTGGACAAGGCCTACGGTGGCGCGCGCAAGATCAGCTGGATGGAAATCTTTGCCGGCGAGAAGGCGACGCAACGCTATGGTGCGGACACCTGGCTGCCGGACGAGACGCTCGCCGTGCTGAAGGACTACGTGGTTTCGATCAAGGGCCCGCTGACGACGCCGGTGGGCGGCGGCATCCGTTCGCTCAACGTCGCGCTGCGCCAGGAACTCGACCTCTACGTGTGCCTGCGGCCGGTGCGCTACTTTGCCGGCGTGCCATCGCCGCTCAAGCAGCCGGAAAAGACCGATATGGTCATCTTCCGCGAGAACTCCGAAGACATCTACGCCGGCATCGAGTGGGAAGCCGGCTCTGAAGGCGCGAAGAAGCTGATTGCCTTCCTTTCCGAGGAAATGGGCGTGAGCAAGATCCGCTTCCCGGACACCTCGGGCCTGGGCATCAAGCCGGTCTCGCGCGAAGGCACCGAGCGCCTGGTGCGCAAGGCGATCCAGTATGCCATCGATAATGACAAGCCTTCGGTGACCCTGGTCCACAAGGGCAACATCATGAAGTACACCGAAGGCGCGTTCCGCGACTGGGGCTACGCCTTGGCGCAAAAGGAATTCGGCGCCGAGTTGTTCGACGGCGGCCCGTGGTGCAGGATTAAGAATCCGAAGACGGGGCGCGACATCATGATCAAGGATTCGATCGCCGACGCCTTCCTGCAGCAGATCCTGCTGCGCCCGGCGGAATACAGCGTGATCGCCACGCTGAACCTGAATGGCGACTATATCTCGGACGCGCTGGCGGCCCAGGTCGGTGGCATCGGCATCGCGCCGGGAGCGAATATGTCCGATTCGGTGGCGATGTTCGAAGCCACCCACGGCACGGCGCCGAAATACGCGGGCAAGGATTATGTGAATCCGGGGTCGCTGATCCTGTCGGCCGAGATGATGTTGCGCCATATGGGCTGGAGCGAGGCGGCCGACCTGATTATTGCGGCGATGGGGCGGGCGATCGTCGCGAAGACCGTGACCTATGATTTTGCGCGCCTGATGGAAGGGGCGACCCAGGTGTCGTGTTCGGGATTCGGCGAGGCCATGATCGACAACATGTAGGCGTCATTTATATCGCATAAGGAGGGACTGTGAGCGAAGAATCAATCACGCAAGCCAGATACGAGAAAATCGGACGTTTTATTGACGCTTTCCAGCGGTGTGCCGATCCGGAGCGCTTGCGCGCGGCGGCCGCAACCGCAGAATTGGCGCCCGACCTGGCCGAGCGTGCGGCGTCGCTGGTGCGCCGTTATGACGAGGCGCTGGAGGCGCTGCAGCGCAACAGTCCGCAAGCCATGCCCGATTCGGTTGACGACGATCAGCTGAATGCGATTCTGGCCGACACAGAGGCATTCGTACGGGAGAGCGGCTGGACGAACGGCGATGCGCCCGATTGATGGACGAAAAAAAACCCCGCATGCGCGGGGTTCTTTGCTTCCGGGAGGGGAGAGATTACAGACCCTGGATGTTGGAAGCTTGCTTGCCTTTAGGGCCTTGCGTGACTTCGAATTGGACTTTTTGACCTTCTTTGAGGGTCTTAAAACCGTTCATGTTGATCGCGGAGAAGTGAGCAAACAGATCCTCGCCGCCGTCATCAGGAGTGATGAAGCCAAAACCTTTGGAATCATTGAACCACTTAACAGTACCAGTTGCCATAAAAGAACTTTCAAATTTAACAAATCACACGAGCCATAAAAGCAAGAAGCTTCTTGCCCCCTCCTCAGCCTTGCTCACTTCTTATCAACAAGTACATAAGTACAATGTCAATAACTGCATTGTTGGTGGAATAATCACTGAAGTCAAGCGCTTTTACGTGCCTCTTGCCAAATATTTCAGGCCTAAGTCATCCACGCTCTTGATTTCCTCAATCGGAACGCCATCTGCGCAAATATCCGAAAACGCGTAAGATGGAAGCACCAGAAAACGAGCTGATGTTTACGCTTGGCACCAACCTCGGAAGTATTAGAATAACCCCATGGCAACGAAGCACGATACTGAACAGCTGCTTGAGCGGCAGACCGTCAAACCGCCTCCGCTGTACCAGGTGGCGCTACTGAACGATGACTACACGCCGATGGAGTTCGTGGTCGCCGTGATCCAGGAGTACTTCAACAAGGATCGCGAAACCGCAACCCAGATCATGCTCTCTGTTCACCGTCATGGTAAGGGTGTGTGTGGGGTGTTTTCCAAAGATATAGCGTGTACCAAAGTGGAGTTTGTCTTAACGCATGCGCGCAAGGCCGGGCACCCCCTGCAGTGCGTGATGGAGGAAGTATGATTGCGCAGGAACTTGAAGTATCCCTACACATGGCCTTTGTCGAGGCTCGCCAGGCACGTCACGAGTTCATCACCGTGGAACACCTGCTGCTCGCGCTACTCGATAATCCATCGGCCGCCGAAGTCCTGCGTGCGTGCGCGGTCAATATCGAAGACCTGCGCAAGACCTTGACTAATTTTATCGGTGATAACACCCCGACCGTGCCTGGCACGGGCGAGGTCGACACCCAGCCGACGCTCGGTTTCCAGCGCGTGATCCAGCGCGCCATCATGCACGTGCAGTCGGCCTCGAACGGCAAGAAAGAAGTGACCGGCGCGAATGTGCTGGTCGCGATCTTCGGCGAGAAGGATTCGCACGCCGTCTACTACCTGCACCAGCAGGGCGTGACCCGTCTCGACGTGGTCAACTTCATCTCGCACGGCGTGCGCAAGGACCAGCAGATGGACACCCAGAAGGCGTCCGAAGGCGTGGAAGAAGCGCAGGTCGAAGGCCAGGCGAAGGAATCGCCGCTGGACCAGTTCACCCAGAACCTGAACAAGGCGGCCGCCGACGGCAAGATCGATCCGCTGATCGGGCGCGAGGAAGAAGTCGACCGCGTCATCCAGATCCTGTGCCGCCGCCGCAAGAACAACCCGCTGCTGGTGGGCGAGGCCGGCGTGGGTAAAACCGCGATCGCCGAAGGCCTGGCCTGGCGCATCGTGCAAGAGGACGTGCCCGAGATCCTGCAGAACGCCGTCGTGTTCTCGCTCGACATGGGCGCGCTGCTGGCCGGCACCAAGTACCGCGGCGATTTCGAGCAGCGCCTGAAGGCCGTGCTCAAGCAGATCAAGGACACCCCGAACGGCATCCTGTTCATCGACGAGATCCACACGATCATCGGCGCCGGCTCGGCCTCGGGCGGCACGCTCGACGCGTCGAACCTGCTCAAGCCGGCACTGGCCAATGGCCAACTGAAGTGCATCGGCGCGACCACGTTCACCGAATTCCGCGGCGTGTTCGAGAAAGACCATGCACTGTCGCGCCGCTTCCAGAAAGTCGACGTCAACGAACCGACCGTCGAGCAGACCGTGGCGATCCTGCGCGGCCTCAAGTCGCGCTTCGAAGAGCACCATGGCGTGAAATACTCGGCGTCGGCGCTGTCGACCGCGGCCGAGCTGGCGGCGCGCTTCATCAACGACCGTCACCTGCCAGATAAAGCGATCGACGTGATCGACGAGGCCGGTGCAGCCCAGCGCATCCTGCCGAAGTCGAAGCAGAAGAAAACCATCGGCAAGACCGAGATCGAGGACATCATCGCCAAGATCGCGCGGATTCCCCCGCAAACGGTCAACCAGGACGACCGCAGCAAGCTGCAGACGATCGACCGCGACCTGCGCAACGTCGTGTTCGGGCAAGACCCTGCGATCGAGGCGCTGTCGGCCGCGATCAAGATGGCGCGTGCCGGCCTGGGCAAGACCGACAAGCCGATCGGCTCCTTCCTGTTCTCCGGTCCGACCGGCGTCGGCAAGACCGAGGTGGCCAAGCAGCTGGCCTTCATCCTGGGTATCGAGCTGGTGCGCTTCGACATGTCCGAGTACATGGAGCGTCATGCCGTGTCGCGCCTGATCGGCGCGCCGCCGGGCTATGTCGGTTTCGACCAGGGCGGCCTGCTGACCGAGGCCATCACCAAGAAGCCGCACACCGTGCTGCTGCTGGACGAGATCGAGAAGGCCCATCCGGACATCTTCAACATCCTGTTGCAGGTGATGGACCATGGCACCCTGACCGACAACAACGGCCGCAAGGCGGACTTCCGCAACGTGATCATCGTGATGACCACCAATGCGGGCGCCGAGAGCCTGACCAAGCGTTCGCTGGGCTTCCTCGATTCGAAGGCGGCTGGCGACGAGATGGCCGACATCAAGCGCATGTTCACGCCGGAGTTCCGCAACCGCCTGGACGCGATCATCAGCTTCCGTGCGCTGGACGAGGACATCATCCTGCGCGTGGTCGACAAGTTCCTGATGCAGCTCGAAGAACAGCTGCATGAGAAGAAGGTCGAGGCGATCTTCACCGAGAAGCTGCGCAAGTTCCTCGGCACCAAGGGCTTCGACCCAGCGATGGGCGCGCGTCCGATGTCGCGCCTGATCCAGGACATGATCCGCAAGGCGCTGGCCGACGAACTGCTGTTCGGCCGCCTGACCAGCGGCGGCCGCGTGACGGTCGACCTGAACGAGAAGGACGACGTGGTCCTCGAGTTCCCGGAAGGCGACGCACTGCCGCCACCGGCACCGGCAGAGACGGTCGAGATCGAGTAACGGAGGGCGCCGCAAGGCGCTCTGAGCAACAAGCCCGCGCACCCAGTGCCGCGGGCTTTTTTTTGTTAACGGAACGATGCGCGATGGCGCGCGACCCTCGCTCTGAGTGGCATGACTTTTATTTAACTTGCTTGCCTTTATTTTAAAAGTCTTTGTAAAGAACTATGGTAATTCTTGAAATGTGAGTTCATGACTGTGTCATATAACATTTCTAGAATGCACGCATCGTTGTCCCACCTCATCACGGACTACCCATGCGACTCCCACAGCTCAATACCTCCGCCAAGCTCATCGGCGCCTTCGGCATCCTCTCCCTCGTCATCGTGATCATTGCCGCCGTCGCGGTATGGCGCATGCACGCGGCGGATGTCATCACCTCTAACCTGGTCGACGACAAGCTGGCCAAGCAGCAGCTGGTATCCGACCTGCTCGGCATCGAGCGCCTGAACGGCTCGCGCACCGTCTCGATCGCGCGCAGCGACAGCCTGGAACTGGCCGACTACTTCCAGGCCCAGCTGGCGGAAGGCCGCAAGAACATCGCCGCCATCGAAGAGAAATTGGCCAAGCTGCCCGTGTCGGAGCGCGAGCGCGCGATGCTGAAGGATGCGGCCCGCCACAAGGCCGCGCTGGGCAAGGTCCAGGAAGCGCTGTTCAAGGCCAAGGATCTGGGCCAGACCGGCCTGGTCGAGGAAATCCTGACCAGGCAATGGGAACCGGGCTACAAGGCCAAGGTCGGCGCGTTCGAAGCCTTGCTCGCCTACGAGAGTAGCGAAGCGCACCGCCTGGCCGACGAAACGACCGCCTCGTCGAGCTTCAGCAAGATCCTGCTGCTGGGCCTCGGCGGCGCGGCGCTGCTGGTGGGCGCGGGCCTAGCCTGGGCCCTGAGCCGCAACCTGGTGGTGCCGCTGCAGCAGGCCGCGATGCTGGCCGAACAGGTGGCCCACGGCGACCTGCGACCGACCATCAGCCACCAGCGCAGCGACGAGATCGGCCGCCTGTTCGACGCCCTCAACGGCATGACCCACGGCGTCTCGAATACCGTGTCGCAGGTGCTGGTCGGCGCCCAGGCGATCGACTCGGCCTCGAACGAGATCGCCGAAGGTAACCAGGACCTGTCGAACCGCACCGAGCGCCAGGCCGACGCGCTGCGCCAGACCGTGAGCGCGATGGATGAACTGAGCGAGGCGATCGCCAGCAACAACGCCAATGCGAAGAACGCCAATGCACTGGCCCAGACCGCGTCCGGCGTGGCCACCGAAGGCGCGCGGGCGGTCGAACAGTTGGTGGCGCGCATGGGGGCGATCAAGGCCTCGGCCGCGCGCATCGTGGACATCACCGGCATGATCGACAGCATCGCCTTCCAGACCAATATCCTGGCGCTGAACGCGGCGGTGGAGGCGGCGCGCGCGGGCAGTGAAGGCCGCGGCTTCGCCGTGGTGGCCAGCGAGGTGCGCAACCTGGCCCAGCACTCGGCCGGGGCGGCCAAGGAAATCAAGAAGCTGATCGGCGAGTCGTCGAGCGAGATCGAGGCCGGCACCGGCATGGCCGAATCGGCCGGCTCGACCATGCGCGCGATGCTGCAGCACGTGCACGAGGTGGCCGGCATTCTCGGTCAGATCCACACCGCCAGCGCGGGCCAGGCCATTGGTGTCACCCAGGTCAGCAAGTCGATCGCCGAGATCGACATGTCGACCCAGCAGAACGCGGCGATGGTGGAAGAAGCCGCCGCGGCGGCGGCCTCGATGCGCCAGCAGGCGGCGGAGTTGTCGGCGCTGGTGGCGACGTTCAAGTTGCGCAGCGCGCTCGCCGCGCCTGCGACTCAGCATCTGCTGGCAGCGTAGGGTGGACGGCTCTGCCGTCCACGCGGTGATAGTTGGCCGCAAGATCATCTGGCGCGGGAGCGGAGCCGTCAACCATCACCGCGTGGACGGCGAAGCCGTCCACCCTACGATCCTATTGCCGCCAGCGCCCGCCGCAGGTCCTCGCGCTGGTCGTCGATATGCTCGATGCCGACCGACAGGCGAATCAGCCCATCGCCGATCCCCAGCTCGGCGCGCTGCTCCGGCGGAATGGTGGCGTGGGTCATCAGGGCCGGATGCTCGATCAGGCTTTCCACGCCGCCCAGGCTTTCGGCCAGGGTGAACACCTCGCAGGCCTCCAGGAAGCGGCGCGCGCCGGCGATGTCGGTGTCGAGGTCGATCGACACGATGCCGCCGTAGCCGTGCATCTGGTGGCGCGCCAGCGCGTGCTGCGGATGCGATTCCAGGCCTGGGTAGTACACCTTGCGCACTCGCGGCTGCTGCTCGAGCCAGCTGGCCAGCAGCAGGGCGCTGGCGTTGCTGCGCTCGACGCGCAGGGCCAGGGTCTTGATCCCGCGTAGCACCAGGAAGCTGTCGAACGGACCCTGGATGGCGCCCACCGCGTTCTGGATGAAGCCGAGCTTCTCGGACAAGCCAGTCTGGGCGTCGCCGGCGCCGACCACGGCCACGCCGCCGATCACGTCCGAGTGGCCGTTCATGTACTTGGTGGTGGAGTGCACCACGATGTCGAAGCCGTGCTCCAGCGGACGCTGGTTGATCGGGCTGGCGAAGGTGTTGTCGCACACGCTGATGATGCCGCGCGCGTGGCAGATGCCGGCGATCGCCGTCAGGTCGGCCAGCTTGAGCATCGGGTTGGTCGGGGTCTCGACCCACACCATGCGCGTCTCGGGCTTGATGGCGGCGGCCAGCGCGTCGGGGTCGGACAGGTCGACGTAGCTGAACGACAGGCCGGCGCTGTCGCGGCGCACGCGCTCGAACAGGCGGTAGGTGCCGCCATACATATCGTCGCCGGCCACGATGTGCGAACCGGCCGGCAGCAGTTCGAGCACCGCCGCAATGGCAGCCAGGCCGGAAGCGAAGGCGAAGGCGGCGCGACCGCCCTCGATGTCGGCCACGCAGCGCTCGAGCGCCCAGCGCGTCGGGTTGTGCGAGCGGCCGTAGTCGAGGCCCTTGTGCACGCCGGGGCTCTCTTGCCGGAAGGTCGAGGTGGCGAAGATCGGCGGCATCACGGCGCCGGTGGCCGGTTCGGGCGACTGGCCGCCGTGGATGACGCGGGTAGCCAGGTGCCGTTTGAATTCGATTGGATGAGTCAAGACAGGGTCCTTCGCAGATGGTTGAGCAGGTCGTAGCGCGTGATCAGGCCGTAGAAGGTCGGCCCGTCGGCAATGACGGCGGTCAGGCCGCGGTCGAGGATCTCGCGCAGCTGGCCCATGCTGGCCGCCGGATGCAGGGTTTGCAGTTCGGACGTCATGGTGCCGGACACCGGCGCATTGAAGCGCGCGGTATCTTGCGTCACCTGGTACAGCAGGTCGGATTCGTCGATCAGGCCCAGCAGCCGGCCACCCGCGTCGACCACCGGCAGCTGCTGCACATCGCTCGAGCGCATGCGGTTGAAGGCGGTGAGCAGGGTGTCGTCGGGCGAGAGCGTGATGACTTCGCCGGCGTCGTGGCGGCGGCCGATCAGGTCGCGCAGGTCGCCTGTCTTAGGCCGGGTAATCAGGCCCTGGTCGACCATCCAGCCGTCGCTGTAGACCTTGGAGAGGTAGCGGGTGCCGGTGTCGCACACGAAGGTGACCACGCGCCTGGGGCGGGTCTGGGCGCGGCAATAGCGCAGCGCGGCGGCCAGCAGGGTGCCGGTGGACGAACCCGCCAGGATGCCTTCTTGCTGCAGCAGCAGGCGCGCGGTGGAAAAACTTTCTTCATCGCTGATGGTGTAGGCGGTTTTTACACGCGACAGGTCGGCGATGCCGGGGATGAAATCCTCGCCGATGCCCTCGACCGCCCACGAGCCCGCATGTTGCGAGACGTGGCCGGTCTCGACGTACTCGGCCAGGATCGAGCCTTTCGGATCGGCCAGGACGAATTCGAGCAGGGGCTGGGTCTTTTTGAAGTAGCGCGACAGGCCGGTGAGGGTGCCGCTCGATCCGACCCCGACCACGATGGCGTCGAGCTTGTGGTTGGTCTGGTCCCAGAGTTCAGGGCCGGTCGTCGTCTCGTGGGCGCGCGGGTTGGCGGGATTGTTGAACTGGTCGGCGAACCAGGCGCCGGGGATCTCTTTCGCCAGGCGCGCGGCGTAGTCCTGGTAATACTCGGGATGGCCCTTGCCGACGTCGGAGCGGGTCAAGTGGATCTCGGCGCCGAGCGCCTTCAGGTGCAGGACTTTTTCGGCCGCCATCTTGTCGGGCACGACCAGCACCACGCGGTAGCCCTTGATGCGCGCCACCAGCGCAAGGCCCAGGCCGGTATTGCCGGCCGTGGCCTCGATCACGGTGCCGCCGGGCTGCAGCAGGCCGTCGTGCTCGGCCTGCTCGATCATGGTCTTGCCGATGCGGTCCTTGATGGAGCCGCCCGGGTTCTGCGATTCGAGCTTGAGGAACAGCTGGCAGGGGCCGGTATCGATCCGGGTGACTTCCACCAGCGGGGTATCGCCGATCAGCGAAAACAGTGCAGCTTGCGACGCATGTTGCATATTGCCTCCGTTAAGCCGGCCAGCCGGCGCGGGTAGCGCAAGGGAACCGCGGCGGGCAGGCGTGCTACGACGACTGGCGCGGATCGGCGCCAGCACTTTGAACATTCATGATACGAGTTTTTGTCGAGCGCTGCTTTGGAGCAGCTTAAAGTTTTATTAAGCCTCGCCCTTGAGACGGCGCCACAAGGTTGTGCGGCTGATGCCAAGGTGCCGCGCGGCAAGATCACGTTGTCCGCCGAAGCGGGCCAGCACGGCAGCCACCGATTCGCGCCCAGGCGCAGGGGAGGGGGCCGTGTCAAGCGACGCCGCTTGCCGCCCAAGTTCCGGCGCCACCGACAGCATGAAGGCCGGCGTCAATGCCTGCAGCGGCTCGGCCGCCAGGAACAGGGCGACCCGCTCCATCAGGTTACGCAGCTCGCGCACATTGCCCGGCCAGGCGTAGGAAGCGAGCAGGGGCGCGCAAGCCTTGACCTCGGCCGCCAGGTTCGGATGCGGGCGCGCATCGAGCGCGGCCAGTGCATGCTTGAGCGACCATTCGGCCAGTGGCGCGATGTCCTGCGCGCGGGCGCGCAGTGGCGGCAAGGCCAGGCGCAGCACCGCCAGCCGATAGAACAGGTCGGCCCGAAAACGTCCCTCGCGCATCCGCGCTTCGAGGTCGCAGTGGGTGGCGCTGATCACGCGCACGTCGATCGGCACCGGGCGCGTGCCGCCGACCCGCATTACCTCGCGTTCTTCCAGCACGCGCAGCAGGCGGGTCTGCAGGGCCAGCGGCATTTCGCCGATCTCGTCCAGGAACAGGGTGCCGCCATTGGCGGCCTCGAACAGGCCGGCGTGGCCGCCGCGGCGTGCGCCGGTGAACGCGCCTTCCTCGTGGCCGAACAGCTCAGATTCCAATAATGACTCGGCGATCGCGCCGCAGTTCACCGCCACGAAGGGGCGGTTGGCGCCGCGGCGTGGGCTCTCGCGGTGGATCGCCTGGGCCACCAGCTCCTTGCCGCTGCCGGTCTCGCCCTCGATTAGCACGGTGCTGGGCGAACGCGCATACAGCACCACGGTCTGGCGCAGGCGCTCCATCGCGGGCGAATCGCCGCGCAAGTCGTTCATGCCGCGCCGCGCGCGTTGCTCATTGGGCTTGCGCCGCCCGCGGCCGGCTTCGAGCCGGGTCAGGCGCGCCAGCTCCAGCGCGTCGTCGAAGGCCTGGCGGATCGAGGCGGCCGAATACAGGAATACGCCGGTCAGCCCGGCTTCCTCGGCCAGGTCGGTGATCAGTCCGGCGCCGACGATCACGGCGATGCCCTCGGCCTTGAGCTCGTGCACAGCGGCGCGCGCATCCTCGCGCGTGACGTAGGTGCGCTGGGCCAGGTCGAGGCCGAAGGTGGCGGCGAAGTCGCCCAGTTCTGGCAGCGGCGCCTGGTAGCTGATCACGCCGATCCGATTCGAGACCCGGCGCGCCCGCGCCAGCGCCTTCATGACGTCGTAGCCACTGGCCTTGGCAGCCACCACCGGCACCGACACGCGTCCCTTGAGCCAGGCGGCATTCGAGCCGGCCGCGATGACCACGTCACAGTGTTCATGGGCCAGGCGCTCGCGGATATGTTTTGCGGCCTCGTCGAAACCAAGATGCAGCGGTTCGATCGAAGCTAGATGGTCGTATTCGACGGTGATGTCGCGGAACAGCTCGGACAGGCGCGAGACGGAGACGGTCCAGATGACGGGCTTGTCGCCGGCATCCAGAGGGGAACGGGGTGCATTCATGTTTCAAGTTTAGTGCATTTTTCAACCCGGAGTTTCAATTTGAAACGCCGGGGCGTAATCGAACGAGCGGTCAATTACTTTTATGCCGTAAGAATCCGGTAAGGGGCCGCCCGTAGGATGGGTCTCAGCCGCAAAGGCAACACCAGAAAAATCAGGAGACAAAATTGGATCAAGACGTTGTACAGAGGGTCAAGAGCGACCCGAACTACCAAAAGCTCAAAGAGACCCGTTCCAAGTTCGGCTGGACGCTGACCTGGGCCATGATGATCGTGTACTACGGCTTCACGCTGCTGGTCGCCTTCAACAAGGAGTTCATGGGTTCCCGCATCGGTGACGGCGTCATGACCTGGGGCATTCCCCTGGGCCTGTTCGTCATCCTGTTCACCGTCGTCATCACCGGCATCTACGTGCGCCGCGCCAATCGCGACTACGACGAACTGAGCGACGCCATCAAAGCGAAAGTGGGTGCCTGATGAAACGCTTCCACACCGCAGCCGCGCTGGCCGCATTTGCTTCCTTGGCAGCCGCCGGCATCGCCCACGCCGCCCCTGACCTCGGCCAGGGCGTCAAGCAAGCCACCAACTGGACCGCCATCATCATGTTCGGCGTGTTCGTGCTGGGCACCCTGTACATCACCAAGTGGGCTGCCGCCAAGACCCGTTCGGCATCCGATTTCTATACCGCCGGCGGCGGCATCACCGGCTTCCAGAACGGCCTGGCGATCGCGGGCGACTTCATGTCGGCCGCTTCCTTCCTGGGTATTTCCGCCGCCGTGTTCCTGGACGGCTTCGATGGCCTGATCTATGCGATCGGCTTCCTGGTCGGCTGGCCCGTCATCACCTTCCTGATGGCCGAGCGCCTGCGCAACCTGGGCCGCTTCACCTTCGCCGACGTGGCCTCCTACCGCTTCGCCCAGAAGCCGATCCGCGTGTTCGCGGCCTCCGGCACCCTGGTCGTGGTCGCCTTCTACCTGATCGCGCAGATGGTCGGCGCCGGCCAGCTGATCAAGCTGCTGTTCGGCCTGGACTACTGGATCGCGGTGGTGCTGGTTGGCGCCCTGATGATGGTCTACGTGCTGTTCGGCGGCATGACCGCCACCACCTGGGTGCAGATCATCAAGGCCGTGCTGCTGCTGTCGGGCGCCTCGTTCATGGCGTTCTCGGTGCTGGCCCAGTACAACTTCAGCCCATCGCTGCTGTTCCAGACCGCGACCGAACTGCACGCCAAGGGCGACGCGATCATGGGTCCGGGCAGCTTCATCAAGGATCCGATTTCCGCGATATCGTTCGGCATGGCGCTGATGTTCGGCACCGCCGGCCTGCCGCACATCCTGATGCGCTTCTTCACCGTCCCGAGCGCCAAGGAAGCACGTAAATCGGTGCTGTGGGCGACCACCTGGATCGGCTACTTCTACATCCTGACCTTCATTATCGGCTTCGGCGCGATCGTGCTGGTGGGCACCAACCCGGCCTTCAAGGATGCTGCCGGCGCGCTGCTGGGCGGTAACAATATGGCTGCAGTCCACCTGGCGCAAGCCGTGGGCGGCGACGTGTTCCTGGGCTTCATCTCGGCCGTGGCCTTCGCGACCATCCTGGCGGTGGTGGCTGGCCTGACCCTGTCGGGCGCCTCGGCGGTCTCGCATGACCTGTACGCCACCGTGTTCAAGAAGGGCCAGGCAACCAGCGCCAACGAGCTGAAAGTGTCGAAGATCACCACCATCTGCCTCGGCATCATCGCCGTGCTGCTGGGTATCGCCTTCGAAAAGCAGAACGTCGCCTTCATGGTGTCGCTGGCCTTCGCAATCGCCGCGTCGGCCAACTTCCCGGTGCTGTTCATGTCGGTGCTGTGGAAAGACTGCACCACCCGCGGCGCCACCGTGGGCGGCTTCCTGGGCCTGGCAACCGCGGTCATCCTGACCGTGCTGTCGAAATCGGTGTGGGTCGACGTGCTGGGCAACAGCGCAGCGATCTTCCCGTACGCTTCGCCGGCGATCTTCTCGATGGCGATCGGCTTCTTCGGTATCTGGATCTTCTCGATCACCGACAAGGGACCACGTGCCCGCATCGACCGCGCCGGCTTCGAGGCGCAGGAAGTGCGCGCCGAGACCGGTATCGGTGCGGCGGGTGCGTCGGCGCACTAAAAAGAGCTTAAGTAAGTAAAAAGGGCGGCCTGTGAAGGCCGCCCTTTTTTTATTTCGCTGCCGACGCATCCCATGGGCCGATGCTGAAGGCCGCACCTTCGATGTGGCGGACGGCGGGTTCGCCGGCGAGAAAGTCCTGCAAGCCCGCCATGAACGCCTGGTGGTCGTCGCTCGTTTCGAAGTTCGGGGTGTGATCTTCCAGCGTCTGCCAGCGCACGATGAGTGTGAACTGTTGCGGCAGCTCGATCCCGGGCGCCAGCAAATGGCCCCGGTACCCCTTCGCACGGGTGAGCAGGTGAGCGACGTCGGCAAACGCATGTCTGAACGCGTCGGTGCGTTCGGGCCGGACGAGCAGGGTGGCGATTTCGTAGATCATGATATTCCTTTCGAAGTGAATGGAGCGACTCAGGCTGGTGCGCTGGTGCGATCGGCCAACGGCCCCACCGCGATCGCGATCTTTCCCCTGAGGCCATTGTCACGGCTTTCCAGCCGCGCATGGGCAAGCGGGATGTCGGCCAGCGAATAGACGGCGCCGACATGGGGTTTCAGCTGGCCGCGCTCGATCAGGGCGCTCAGTTCGTCGAGCTTGCCGCGGTTCTGGCGGGTGAAGACGAAGTGGTAGCTGGCATTCTTGCCCCAGGCCTGGATCAGGTTCTGCGGCGCCGCGATGTCCACGATGGAGACGACGCGGCCGAGTTGCGCCAGCACGTCCGGGCTACGCGTCAGGGTGTCGCCGCCGATGGTGTCGAATACCACGTCGACGCCGTGGCCGCCAGTTTCGCGCTGGATGGCTTCGACGTAATCCTCTTTCGTGTAATCGATGACGACGTCGGCGCCCAGGGAGCGTGCGAACTCGAAATTGTCTTCCTTCACCGTGGTGAACACGCGGGCGCCCATGGCTTTGGCGACCTGGATCACGACGTGGCCCACGCCCCCCGCGCCGCCATGGATAAGGATGCTTTCCCCGGCTTTCAGCTGTGCGCGCACGGCGAGGGCTTCCCAGGCGGTGCCGCCGACAAGGGTCAGGCTGGCGGCTTCGAGATGGGTCAGCGACGCCGGTTTCTTGCCGACGATGCTCTCGGCGGCGACATGGTATTCGGCATAACTACCGGGGCCATCGAAGATTTGCGGGGTGTACCAGACTTCGTCGCCTGGCGCGAACGCGGTCACGCCGGGACCGACTTCCTCGACCACGCCCGAGACGTCGTGGCCGGTGATGCCCGGCAGCGGCACCAGGTCGGCATAGTCGCCGCGGCGGACCTGGTAGTCCAGGGGATTGATGGAGGTGGCCTGCACCCGGACCAGCACCTGGCCGGCCTGCGGTACGGGTTTCGGCACGTCGCGCAGTTCAAACGATTGCGGGCCGCCAAAAGAAGTGAGCACTTGAGCTTTCATGATTGTTCCTCGTTTCGTTAAAAAGGGATATCGGGAATTGCCGATATGTAGTGGTAAAAAAATTTACAGCTCTTTGCCAATGATCTCGGCGAGCGCACTGATGGCTGCTTCATTGCGCTTGTAGTACGTCCACTGTCCAATGCGCCTGACTTCCACCAGGCCGGCTCTTTGCAGTGTTGCGAGATAATCGGACACGGTCGACTGTGACAAGCCGACACCTTCCTGGATGCTGCTGACACAGACGCCAACCGTGTGGACATCGCCCTCATCCTGCGGAGGGAAATGATTCTCGGGATCCTTCAAGCCTTTCAAGATGTCAAGGCGTGTGCGGTTCGAGAGGGCTTTGAAGATGTCTAGCAGTTCCATGGATTCCAGTATATCGGGATATCCCGATATGTCAAGCGACGCGTTTGGAGCGCATTAGCGTTTTAAGCTGGGCTTAATTGTTTCAGTCGTTGCATCTTATTGTTTCAGTATGAAACGATGGGGCGCAAGAGGAATGCCGGGGCGCTCACCGTGATGTACGCTAAGTGTTTGAATATAGTGAAAAATTACTGTCAAGTGCCGGAAGGATCAGGGCTGGCACGCGGTTTGCAATAGCAGGTTCGACACCCACCGCATCTGAAAGGACACCGCATGACCAAGCTCTCCGCCGGCGCCGAATTCCGCAAGGCAATGAAGGAAGAATCCCCATTGCAAGTGGTCGGCGCAATCAACGCCAACCACGCCCTGCTGGCCCAGCGTGCCGGCTTCAAGGCGATCTACCTGTCCGGCGGCGGCGTGGCGGCGGGTTCGCTGGGCTTGCCCGATCTTGGCATCTCGAACCTGGACGACGTCCTGATCGACGTGCGCCGCATCACCGACGTGTGCGACCTGCCGCTGCTGGTCGACGTCGACACCGGTTTCGGCGCCTCGGCCTTCAACGTCGCGCGCACCGTGCGCACCCTGGCCAAGGCCGGCGCCGCCGCCTTCCACATCGAAGACCAGGTCGGCGCCAAGCGCTGCGGCCACCGTCCGGGCAAGGAAATCGTCAGCAAGGACGAGATGGTCGACCGCATCAAGGCGGCCGCCGATGCCCGCCCATACGACGAGTTCGTGATCATGGCGCGCACCGACGCGCTGGCCGTCGAAGGCCTGGATGCCGCCATCGAACGCGCCGTGGCCTGCGTGGAAGCCGGCGCCGACATGATCTTCCCCGAGGCGATGACGAGCCTGGAGATGTATAAACAGTTCGCCGACGCGGTCAAGGTGCCGGTGCTGGCCAATATCACCGAGTTCGGTTCCACGCCGCTGTTTACCGTCGATGAACTGAAAGGCGCCGGCGTCGGCCTGGTGCTGTATCCGCTGTCGGCCTTCCGCGCGATGAACAAGGCGGCCGAGAACGTGTACAACGCGATCCGCCGCGACGGCACCCAGCAGAACGTGCTCGACACCATGCAGACGCGCGCCGAACTGTACGACCGCATCGACTACCATAGCTATGAACAGAAGCTCGACGCGCTGTTCGCCCAGAACAAAGCGAAATAAGGAGAACCGAGGATGACGACCCAGAACAACGAGACCCCAACCTTCAAGCCGAAGAAATCCGTGGCCCTGTCCGGCGTCGCCGCCGGCAATACCGCGCTGTGCTCGGTCGGCAAATCGGGCAATGACCTGCACTACCGCGGCTACGACATCCTGGACGTGGCCGACGCCTGCGAATTCGAGGAGATCGCTTATCTGCTGGTGCACGGCAAGCTGCCGAACGAGGCCGAGCTGCGCGGCTATAAAGCCAAGCTGCGCTCGCTGCGCGGGCTGCCTGCCGCCGTCAGGAGCGCGCTCGAGGCGGTGCCGGCCGGCGCCCATCCGATGGACGTGATGCGTACCGGCGTGTCGGTGCTGGGCTGCACCTTGCCCGAGAAGGACGACCACAATCTTGCCGGCGCGCGCGACATCGCCGACCGTCTGATGGCCTCGTTCGGCTCGATGCTGCTGTACTGGTACCACTACAGCCATGCTGGCCGCCGCATCGCAGTGGAAACCGACGACGACTCGATCGGCGGCCACTTCCTGCACCTGCTGCACGGCTTCAAGCCGAGCGAATCCTGGGTGCAGGCGATGCACACCTCGCTGATCCTGTATGCCGAGCACGAATTCAATGCCTCGACCTTCACCGCGCGCGTGATCGCCGGTACCGGTTCCGACATGCACTCGGCCATCACCGGCGCCATCGGCGCGCTGCGCGGTCCGAAACACGGCGGCGCCAACGAAGTGGCGCTCGATATCCAGAAGCGGTATGAGAACGCCGACGAAGCCGAAGCCGACATCCGCAACCGCGTGGCCAACAAGGAAGTCGTGATCGGCTTCGGCCACCCGGTGTACACGATCTCGGACCCGCGCAACAAGGTGATCAAGGAAGTGGCGCGCTCGCTGTCTCTTGATGCCGGCTCGATGAAGATGTTCGACATCGCCGAACGCCTGGAGTCGGTGATGTGGGATGTGAAAAAGATGTTCCCGAACCTGGACTGGTTCTCGGCCGTGTCGTACCACATGATGGGCGTGCCGACCGCCATGTTCACGCCGCTGTTCGTCATCTCGCGCACCTCGGGCTGGGCCGCCCACGTCATCGAGCAGCGCATCGACAACAAGATCATCCGCCCGAGCGCGAATTATGTCGGTCCGGAAGACCTGCAGTTCGTGCCGCTGGCCGAACGTAAGTAATCAGTTAGCACCACCAGCCCCAACACGTCGTTCCCGCGAAGGCGGGAACCCAAGTTAGTTCGCAGGCCACGAGTGCAGTTTTTGGTCACGCACGCAAAACTGGGTCCCCGCCTTCGCGGGGACGACGGTTTTCAGGTCAGCTAATCAATCGAGCATCGCCATGAGCACCATGAACACCAACCATCTGAAGCCACTCCCCGGCACCGACCTGGACTACTTCGACACGCGCTCCGCCGTCGACGCCATCCAGCCCGGCGCCTACGACACCTTGCCTTACACCTCGCGCGTGCTGGCCGAGAACCTCGTGCGCCGCTGCGATCCCGCCTGCATGACCGATTCGCTCAAGCAGATCATCGAACGCAAGCGCGAGCTCGATTTTCCCTGGTTCCCGGCGCGCGTGGTCTGCCACGACATCCTGGGCCAGACCGCCCTGGTCGACCTGGCGGGCCTGCGCGACGCCATTGCGCTGCAAGGGGGCGATCCGGCCCTGGTCAATCCGGTGGTGCCGACCCAGCTGGTGGTCGACCACTCGCTGGCCGTCGAATGCGGCGGCTTCGATCCGGACGCGTTCACCAAGAACCGCGCGATCGAGGATCGCCGCAACGAAGACCGTTTCCACTTTATCGACTGGACCAAGAAGGCCTTCCAGAACGTTGACGTGATCCCGCCCGGTAACGGCATCCTGCACCAGATCAACCTCGAACGCATGTCGCCCGTGATCCAGGTGGAGAACGGCGTGGCCTATCCGGACACGCTGGTCGGCACCGACTCGCACACGCCGATGGTCGATGCGCTGGGCGTGATCGCGATCGGCGTCGGCGGGCTGGAAGCCGAAAGCGTGATGCTGGGCCGCGCCTCGTACATGCGCCTGCCCGACATCGTCGGCGTCGAGTTGACCGGCCGGCCCGGCCCCGGCATCACCGCCACCGACACCGTGCTGGCGCTGACCGAGTTCCTGCGCAAGTCGAAAGTCGTCTCCGCCTACCTCGAGTTCCATGGCGAGGGCGCCGCCGCACTCACCCTGGGCGACCGCGCGACCATCTCGAATATGGCGCCGGAATTCGGCGCCACCGCCGCGATGTTCTACATCGACGAGCAGACCATCAAGTACCTGCGCCTGACCGGGCGCGAGGACGAGACCGTGCACCTGGTCGAGACCTATGCGAAACAGGCCGGCCTGTGGGCCGACAGCCTGCGGAATGCCCAGTACGAACGTACGCTGAGCTTCGACCTGTCCAGCGTGGTGCGCAATATCGCCGGCCCGTCGAACCCGCATAAGCGCGTACCGACCTCGGAACTGGCGGCGCGCGGCATCGCCGGTAAAGTGGAGAATGAGCCGGGCCTGATGCCCGACGGCGCCGTCATCATTGCCGCCATCACCAGCTGCACCAACACCAACAACCCGCGCAATATGGTCGCCGCCGGCCTGCTGGCGCGCAATGCCAACCGCGCGGGCCTGCTGCGCAAGCCCTGGGTCAAGAGTTCGCTGGCGCCGGGTTCGAAAGCCGTGGCCCTGTATCTGGACGAAGCCGGCCTCACGCCCGAGCTGGACAAGCTTGGCTTCGGCGTTGTGGCGTTTGCCTGCACCACCTGCAACGGCATGAGCGGCGCGCTCGACCCGGCCATCCAGCAAGAGATCATCGCGCGCGACCTGTATGCGACCGCCGTCCTGTCGGGCAACCGCAACTTCGACGGCCGCATCCACCCGTATGCCAAGCAGGCCTTCCTGGCTTCGCCGGCGCTGGTGGTCGCGTATGCGATCGCCGGCACCATCCGCTTCGACATTGAGAAGGACGTGCTGGGCGTCGATGCCGCCCGCAAGGAGATCCGGCTGGCCGACCTGTGGCCATCGGATGAAGAGATCGACGCCGTGGTCGCCGCCAGCGTCAAGCCCGAGCAGTTCCGCAAGGTGTATACGCCGATGTTCGCGCGCGTCGTCGACGATGGCGCCGCGGTCAGCCCGCTGTACGACTGGCGTCCAAAAAGCACCTATATCCGCCGCCCGCCGTACTGGGAAGGCGCGCTGGCAGGCGAGCGCACCCTCTCCGGCATGCGGCCGCTGGCGGTCCTGGGCGACAACATCACCACCGACCACCTGTCGCCGTCGAACGCGATCATGCTCGATTCGGCCGCCGGCGAATACCTGGCGAAGATGGGTTTGCCGGAAGAAGACTTCAATTCCTACGCCACCCATCGCGGCGACCACCTCACCGCGCAGCGCGCGACCTTCGCCAATCCGACCTTGAAGAACGAGATGGTCAAGGATGGCCTGGGCAATGTGATGGCCGGTTCGCTGGCGCGCATCGAGCCGTCGGGCGAGGTGACCCGCATGTGGGAAGCGATCGAGCATTACATGGAACGCAAGCAGCCGCTGATCGTGGTGGCCGGCGCCGACTATGGCCAGGGCTCGTCGCGCGACTGGGCGGCCAAGGGCGTGCGCCTGGCGGGCGTCGAAGCGATCGTGGCCGAAGGTTTCGAGCGCATCCACCGCACCAACCTGGTGGGCATGGGCGTGCTGCCACTGGAGTTCAAGCCCGGTATGAATCGCATCACGCTTGGCATCGACGGCACCGAGACCTTCGACGTGGTGGGCGAGCGCACGCCGCGCGCGGACCTGACGCTGGTAATCCATCGCAGGAACGGAGAACGGCTCGAGGTGGTGGTGACCTGTCGCCTCGACACGGCCGAGGAACTCGCCATCTATGAAGCGGGCGGGGTGCTGCAGCGCTTCGCCCAGGATTTCCTTGAATCGTCGGCTCCGAAAGCGGCGGCCTGATGGAGAACCGCACCATGTCCCACGTCCCCCAAATCAGGATCCCCGCCACCTATATGCGCGGCGGCACCAGCAAAGGCGTGTTCTTCAAGCGCGAAGACCTTCCCGAACCGGCGCGCGTGCCCGGCGCCGCGCGCGACGCGCTGCTGCTGCGCGTGATCGGCAGCCCCGACCCCTACGGCAAGCAGATCGACGGCATGGGCGGCGCCACCTCCAGCACCAGCAAGGCCGTGATCGTCGAGCGCAGCACCCGTCCCGACCACGACGTCGACTACCTGTTCGGCCAGGTGGCGATCGACAAACCCTTCGTCGACTGGAGCGGCAATTGCGGCAACCTGTCGGCCGCGGTCGGGCCTTTCGCCATCGCGAACGGGTTGATCGATCCTGCACGGGTGCCACGCGACGGCATCGCGGTCGTGCGCATCTGGCAGGCCAATATTGGCAAGACCATCATCGCCCATGTGCCGATGACGGATGGCCAGGTCCAGGAAACGGGCGACTTCGAGCTCGATGGCGTGACCTTTCCGGCGGCCGAGGTGCAGCTGGAATTCATCGATCCGGCGGCCGAGGAGGAGGGGAGCGCCGGTGCTATGTTCCCGACCGGGAACCTGGTCGACGAACTGGACGTGCCCGGTGTCGGCACCCTGAAGGCCACCATGATCAACGCCGGCATCCCGACCATCTTCGTCGAGGCGGGCGCGGTGGGTTACGACGGCACCGAGCTGCAGGATGCGATCAATGGCGATGCGCGCGCGCTGGCCATGTTCGAGACCATCCGCGCCCACGGCGCGCTGCGCATGGGCCTGATCGCGAGCATCGAGGACGCCGGCAAGCGCCAGCACACCCCGAAGGTCGCCTTCGTCGCGAAAGCGGCCGGCTATCTCTCGTCCAGCGGCAGGCAGGTGGCGCAGGGCGACATCGACCTGCTGGTGCGCGCGCTCTCGATGGGCAAGCTGCATCACGCGATGATGGGGACGGCGGCGGTGGCGATCGGCACCGCGGCGGCGATTCCCGGCACCCTGGTCAACCTCGCGGCCGGCGGCGGAGAACGTAGCGCGGTGCGCTTCGGCCATCCGTCCGGCACCCTGCGCGTGGGCGCCGAGGCGGTGCAGCGGGACGGCGCCTGGAGCGTCAGCAAGGCCATCATGAGCCGCAGCGCGCGGGTCTTGATGGAGGGGCGGGTATGCGTGCCGGGTGACGCCTTTTGAAGTTTTGGGGCGACGCCCGCGCGGTGTCGCTTTCTTGCCGCAAGCAGTTCAATTGCAGGCCGGTTTCGGGTTATGATGATCGCCCTTGTTGCCACTCGGCAACTCAAGGCAACCATGAGTATTAGCCGCGACTGCAACAACCGATGGATGGATTTTCGAACCTGCAATTAGCTGACGTTGCGGACGCCGGTGGATACGATGCGGACCTGGCGCAGCTGGCCGACCTGTCCGCCCTGCGGCGCATGGTGCGCGAGCAGCGCGCCGTGTTCGAGAACGCGCCGGTCGGCATCGCCGTCACCCAGCCCGACCGGATCCGCTCGTTCAATCCGCGCGCGGGCGAGATGTTCGGCTTCGCGCAGGACGAGGTCGGCAGCATCGCGCCGGCCGAGGTCTGCGTCTCGCCCGCAGACTACGAGACCCTGATCCGGGAAGCGTTCGCGGTGCTGGCCGGGGGCGGCCTGTTCGAAAAGAGCGAGCAGCAGTTCCGGCGCCGCGACGGCAGCAGTTTCTGGGCGCGCCTGCGCGGCTGCGCGGTCGAACCGGGCAACCGCGACGCCGGCACCATCTGGATCGTCGAGGACGTGACCGAAGCGCGCCAGGCGATGAGCGAGGTGCAGGCGATCATGACCAATGCCTCGATCGGCATCATGTTCACCCGCAACCGCGTGATCCGCCGCGCCAACCCCGCCTTCTGCCAGATGTTCGGCTATGCCGAGGACGAGCCGCTCGGGGTGTCCACGCGCGTGATCTACCCGGACGAAACCGCCTATCGCCAGCTCGGCGCCGAAGCCTATCCGCAGCTGGCGGACGGCCGGCCGTTCACGACTTCGCGCACTCTGGTGCGCAAGGACGGCACGCCGGCCTGGGTCCAGATGATCGGCTACCAGGTCAATGCGAAAGACCCCGACAAGGGCACGATCTGGATGCTCGAGGACCGTACCCGCGAGCGCAGCGACGAGCAATCGCTGCGCGAGGCGCTGATGGAAAACCGCGCTATCCTCGACAACGCGGTGCTGGGCATCGCCGTGGTCGAGGGCGGCCGCACCCTGCATTGCAACCGCAAGATGGAAGAGCTGTTCGGCGCGCCGCCGGGCGGCATGGACGGCATCGCGGTGCGCTCGCTGTATCCCGGCCACGCCAGCTGGAAGGAGGCGCGCGAGCTCTCCGGGCGCCACTTCGCGCTGGGCCAGGCCCACATGGCCGAGCACGAGATGGTGCGGCGCGACGGCAGCCGCTTCTGGGCGCGCCTGTCGGGCCGCCTGTTCGACCTGGCGCAGGCGAGCGGCAGGAGCGTGTGGCTGGTGGACGACGTCACCGCCCAGCGCGAGGCGGCCGACGCCATCCTGCGCGCGCGCGACGAGCTCGAGGTGCGGGTGGCCGAGCGCACCGCCGAACTGGCCGGCGCCAACGCCCTGCTGCAGGAAGAAATCAACGAGCGGCGCCAGGCCGAGGCGCGCGTGCACCACATGGCCTACCACGACAGCCTGACCGGCCTGCCCAACCGCGCCATGCTGTCCGAGCGGCTCGATGCGGCGATGCGCGTCGTGGCCTCGGGCGACGCGCCGCAGCAGGGGCAGCAGTTGGCCCTGATGTTCATCGACCTCGACCGCTTCAAGAACATCAACGATACCCTCGGCCACATGGTCGGCGACCAGCTGCTGCGCAACGTTGCCCTGCGCCTGGTGACCGCTGTGCGGCCCAGCGACCTGGTGGCGCGCCTGGGCGGCGACGAGTTCGTGGTGCTGATGCCGGGGATCGCCGGCAAGGGCGATGCCGCCGCGGTGGCCGACCGCATCATCGCCGCGCTGTCGATGTCGTGCCAGATCGACGGCCACAGCCTGCACATCTCGCCCTCGATCGGGATCTGCCTGTATCCGGACGACGGGGTCGACGTCGAGACCCTGATGCGTCACGCCGACGCCGCGATGTACCAGGCCAAGGCGGCCGGCCGCAACAATTACCAGTTCTTCACCGAGCGCATGAACCTGGCGGCGGCGCGCCATTTCGAGCTCGAATCGAGCCTGCGCGGCGCGCTGGCGCGGGAAGAGTTCGCGCTGTATTTTCAGCCGATCATGTGCACCGAAACGCGCCGCCCGCGCGCGCTGGAAGTGCTGCTGCGCTGGCGCCGCGACGGCGCGCTGGTGGGACCGGACGAATTCATCCCGATCCTGGAGGAGAGCGGCATGATCATGGAGGTCGGCGAGTGGGTGATCCGCAGCGCCTGCGTCCAGGCCATGCAGTGGCAGCGCGAGGGGCTGGACGTGGTGCCGCTGGCGATCAACCTGTCGGCGCGCCAGTTCACGCACCAGGGCCTGGTCGACTCGATCCGCGCCATCGTCGCCGAGACGGGGATCGCACCGAGCCTGGTGGAGTTCGAGATCACCGAGACTGCCTTGATGCAGCACGGCGGCCAGACGCTCGAGATCCTGCGTCAGATAAACGCAATGGGGATGTGCCTGTCGATCGACGATTTCGGCACCGGGTATTCGAGCCTGGCCTACCTGAAGCGCTTCCCGGTACGCAAGATCAAGATCGACCGCGCCTTCGTGCGCGAGCTCGAAGCCAGCACCGAGGACCGCGCCATCGTGGCGGCGGTGATGGCGCTGGCCAACAGCCTGCAGTTGTCGGTGGTGGCCGAAGGGGTGGAGACCGAAGGGCAGTATGCCTTGCTGCGCTCCTTCGGGTGCCAGTATGCGCAGGGCTATCTGTTCGCGCGGCCGTTGCCGGCGGAGCAGGTGGCAAGCTTGCTGGCGGGGTGATTCCAGCGTACGCTGGACGCGTGGACGGACAAGCCGTCCACCCTACGTGTGTGCGGTAGGGTGGAAGGCTCGCCTTCCACGCGTTCAACCACCGTCAAACGATCGGGCTGCCCGGTGTCAATCCGCCAAGGTCGCCACCACCGGCGCATGATCCGACGGCTGCTCCCACTTGCGCGTCTCACGGTCGATGTGGCACGCGGTGCAGCGATCGGCCAGTGTCTTCGACAGCAGGATGTGATCGATGCGCAGGCCGCGGTTGCGGCGGAAGGCCATCTGGCGGTAGTCCCACCAGCTGTATTGCTTCTCGGGCTGTTCGAACAGGCGGAAGGCGTCCGACAGGCCGAGCGCCATCAGCTCCTGCAGCGCGGCGCGCTCTGGCAGCGAGAAGTGGATGCGGCCTTCCCATTCGGCCGGGTCGTGCACGTCGCGCGCTTCGGGCGCGATATTGTAGTCGCCCAGGATCGCGAACTGCTCGTGCGCTGCCATTTCCGCCGCCACCCAGGTGCGCAGTGCGTCCAGCCAGGCCAGCTTGTACGTATATTTGTCGGAACCGACTTCCTGACCGTTCGGCACATAGGCGCAGATGAAGCGCACGCCCCCGATCGTGGCCGCCAGCAGGCGCTGCTGAAGGTCTTCATAATGCGGGTTGTTCCTGACCACGTCCTCGATCGGAAGCTTCGACAGGATGGCCACGCCGTTATAGGTCTTCTGGCCCGAGAACGCGACCTGGTAGCCGGCGGCGTTCAGCTCGGCCAGAGGGAATTTGTCATCCGTGAGCTTGGTCTCCTGGATGCAGACCACATCGACCGGATTGGCTTCCAGCCATTGCAGGAGATGCGAGAGCCGGACTTTCAGGGAGTTTACGTTCCAGGTAACTATTTTCATTGTTCTATGTGTGTCATGGTAGAGTGTTGGCTGTAACATACTGTTGTGCGGCCAAGTTGCTTGCCAACGAGCTATTATCACCGAGTTCGCGATTGGCCATCGGGTGGTCGCTCTTTCCTTGGATGGAAGCGAAGGCGCCAAATTGGCTAAGTCGCAACAGGCGATAATAAAATTGATTAACAGGTTGCCAAAGAGTATTGCTCCATCGCCGGGTCAGCGCTATAAACGAGATCAGGTGGAGTTTGATACGAACGAACTCGGCAGTGTGAGTTTGTTGCTTTTCGGTAATAATAAAATTGCGTGAGGGCAACTTCCATTGTACCATTAGCGTGTCGTGAAGCAGGTTCGGTCGGACCACACGGTTGTCCAAGACCATCGACACGCGGTAGTGGTACTATTGTGAAATATTCGGTTTCACGAGTTAATAATCCGAACGCAGATTTGAAAAAGGACAGAAATGCGCAGTGCATTTGAAGCGTGGGCCCAGCGTGAGGGTCATATTGTTCGCCGCCGCGAAGACAAGCCCGAGGAATACCTCGTTTTTGAAACCCAGCGCCGTTGGGTGATCTGGCAGGCAGCGCTGGCGCATGGCGCCAAGGCGGCCGCCGACGCGCCGTCGAAGTTCGCCAAGGACGGCGTAGCGCCGGCGATCGCCCAGGACGAGGCTGCCGTGCGCAACCGCGTGCTGAACGAAGTGCTGGACGCCTTCAGCGAACTGGACGAGACCGCCGGCATGGAAGGCGTGCTCAAGGTCATCCAGGGCCTGAAGAAAAAGCAGAAGGCCGAGGCCGAAAAGGTCTGACCTCGTCCGCATGCCGACGCGTTACCGCCATTACAAGGGCGGCATCTACGAGCTGGTGTGCGAAGCAGTGCTGGAAGCCGATCACACACCCGTGATCGTCTATCGCGGCCAGGATGGTGTCGTGTGGGTAAGGCCCCGTGACGCCTTCTTCGAGACGGTGACGGTCGACGGCAGGATCCTGCCGCGATTCACCCTGCTCGACGCGACGTCCGCTTGACCGCAGGGCAGGGCTTCAAGAACGGCGCAATGCTGCCGTTAAAGAAGCATCTGCCTCTTGATGGTCGCCATGTCGTTTCTCCTTCGTCCGTTTGCCGCCGCCGTGTTGCCCGCCCTTGCCTTGCTGGGTGGATGCGCGACCATGTCCGAATCGCCCGTGCAGCAGCTCGAGGTGCGCGCCGTGCTCGATTATCGCGAGATCGGCGGGGTCGGTTGCATCCTCAGCAATGACGTGGGCCGCTGGTATATGATCGCCCCGGGGCGGGTGACCGTCACCCGCAGCAGCCAGCCGATCTCGATCAGCTGCAAGAAGGGCTCGGCCGCCACCGCCGCCGAAGTCGTCCAGGCCAGGCTCGATACCAGCAACCTGATGGGCAACCTGGTCATCAGCGCGGGGCTTGGCTACTTCGTCGACCGTCATTCGGGGGCGGGTTATGGCTATCCAGCCATCCTGACCGTCGTGATGCAGCCGTCCGCGCCGCCGCCCGAGGCGGCGGGAGCGAATCCGCTCGATACGCGGGTGTTCTGATCCATCAAGTAAAACGGCCCCGCATGCGGGGCCGTTGTCGTTGCATCGCCTCAGGCGGCGATTACACCCTCGCTTTACACCCGATTCATCAGGAACGTGGTCAAGAGCGGCACCGGACGGCCGGTCGCGCCCTTGTTCGCGCCCGATTTCCAGGCGGTGCCGGCGATGTCCAGGTGGGCCCAGGTGTACTTGCGGGTGAAGTTCTCCAGGAAGCAGGCCGCGGTGATCGAGGCCGCGCCCGGGGTGCCGATATTGGCCAGGTCGGCGAAGTTCGACTTGAGCTGGTCGTTGTAGATATCGCCCAGCGGGAAGCGCCATGCCACGTCGCCGGCCTGCTTGCCGGCATCCAGCAGTTCCTGGGCCAGGCCGTCGTGGGCCGCGTCGTCGCGCGTGAACAGGCCGCTGGTGTGGTGGCCCAGGGCCACGATGCAGGCGCCGGTCAGGGTCGCGATGTCGACCACGGCGGCCGGCTTGAAGCGCTCGGCGTAGGTGAGGGCGTCGCACAGGATCAGGCGGCCTTCGGCGTCGGTGTTCAGCACTTCGATGGTGGTGCCGTTCATCGCGGTGACGATGTCGCCCGGCTTGGTGGCGCGGCCCGACGGCATGTTCTCGCAGGCGGCGACGATGCCGATTACATTGAGTTTCAGGCCCATCTCGCCGATGGCGCGGAAGGTGCCGAGCACCGAGCCGGCGCCGCACATATCGTATTTCATCTCGTCCATGCCTGGACCGGCTTTCAGCGAGATGCCGCCGGTGTCGAAGGTGATGCCCTTGCCGACCAGGACCACCGGCGCGTCTTTCGACTTGCCGCCGTTGTGCTTGAGGACGATGAATTTCGGCGCTTCTTCGCTACCGCGCGTCACCGACAGGAAGCTGCCCATCTTGAGCGCTTCGAGCTGCTTGCGTTCCAGGACTTCGATGTCGAAGCCATAGTCGTCGGCCAGCTTGCGCGCGGTGGTGGCCAGGAAGGTCGGGGTGCAGACGTTGGGCGACAGGTTGCCCAGTTCCTTGGTCAGGTTCATGCCGTTGGCGATGGCCGCGGCCTGGGTCAGGGTCGCCTTGTCCAGGCCGGCGGCCGGGGCGGCCACGACGATCTTGCGCACGCCGGTAATGGCCGGATCTTTCTTGCTCTTCTGGCCGTCGGTGCGGAATTCGGCGTCGCTGGCGCCGATCACGAGCGCGCGCAGCGCCCAGTTTGCGTCGCGCTCTTTCACGCTCTCGAGCGGGAGTGCGATAATGGCGTCCGCCGCGCCCAGGGTGGAGAACACCTTCAGTGCGGCGGTGACGCCGGTAGTGAAGCTTTTCTCGCTGACGACTTCATCGGCGCCCAGGCCGACCAGCAGCACGCGCGTGGCGCTAACGCCGGTCACGCCGCGCAGCAGCAGGGTCGAACCCGGTTTGCCGCTGATGTCGCCCGACTTGAGCGCCGCGCTGATGTCGCCGTTCACATCGAGTGCTTTGGCCGCAGCCGACAGTTTCTTGTTCTCGTACACCGCAACCGCGATGCAGCCTGATTTCGCAGCGGCCAGGGTGTTTTTTGTGTCGAATGCTTTTATGCTAAAGTCCATTTGGTTCTCCGGTTCGATGTTTGGCGGCGGACTGCCTAATCTGCAATTATAACGACTCTATTGAATGATTTTCCGACGTTCCCTGCAACGTGAATTGGCGAGCGCCGCCGGCGCCACTTTTACGGTGCTGTTTTCCATCCTCGTCACCTGGACCCTGATCGCCATTCTCGGCCGGGCCGCGGGTGGCAAGGTGGCATCCGGCGACGTGCTGGCGCTGATCGTCTTCCGCAGCGCCGAGCTGCTGCCGATCATCCTGATCCTCACGTCCTTCATCGCCGTGGTGGCCACCGTCACGCGCAGCTACCGCGATTCCGAAATGGTTGTCTGGTTCGCCTCGGGTCAATCCCTCCTCGGATGGATCCGGCCGGTGCTCACGCTCGGCCTGCCGATGGTGGCGCTGGTGGCCGCGCTGTCCTTCGTCGTCACGCCCTGGGCCAAGATGAAGAGCGCCGAATTCGTCGAGCGCTTCCAGAAGCGCGAAGACCTGCAGCGCGTGGCGCCCGGCCAGTTCCGCGAATCCAGCTCGAGCGACCGCGTGTTCTTCGTCGAACGCAGCGCCGAGGGTTCGACCGTGGTGCAGAACGTGTTCGTCGGCGGCGTCGACGGCGACAGCCACTCGGTGGTGGTGGCCAAGCAGGGCGTGATCGAATCGGACGGCAAGGGCGGCCAGTTCCTGGTGCTCTCCAATGGCCGCCGCTACGAGGGCGTGCCGGGCCAGGCCGATTTCCAGACCATGGAATTCGAGCGCTACAGCATGCGCGTGGCGACCCAGGCGCCGATGATCGGCGCCGACGTGCCGGTAGCGGCGCTGTCCACGCCGGCGCTGCTGATCGCGCCCAACCGCTTCACCCAGGCCGAGCTGCTGGCGCGTATCGCGGCGCCGATCACCTGCCTGGTGCTGATGCTGCTGGCGATCCCGCTTGGGTTCGTCAATCCGCGCGCGGGTTCGTCGGCCAACCTGATCATCGCCTTGCTGATCTTCTTCACGTATAACAATCTGGTGCGCCTGTCCGAGGCCAGCGTCAAGCAGGGCAAGCTGGCCTTCGCCATGGGCTGGTGGCCATTGCACCTCGCTGCGCTGCTGGTGGTGGTGGGGCTGTTCGCGTGGCGCCTGAACGTGAACCACCGCTATCATCCGCTGGTCCTGATCAGCGCCTTCAAGCGCCGCCGTCACCTGAAGAAATCGCCGGCCGCCAAGCGCGAGGAGGCGCGCGCAGAATGAAAATCCTCCAACGCTATTTTGCCGTCAATATTTTCCAGGCGGTGGCCTTCGTCCTGGCCGCCTTCCTGGCCCTGGTCGCCTTCATGGACCTGACCAGCATCCTGCCGTCGGTCGGCAAGAACGACTTCGGCATGCAGCACGCCTTGCTGTACGTCCTGCTGCTAGTACCGGGCAATGTCTATCAGGTGATGCCGGTGGCCGCCCTGATCGGCACCATCTATACGATGGCGCAATTCGCATCGAGCTCGGAATTCACCATCATGCGCGCCTCGTCGATGTCGACCCGCCAGGCCGCCATGATGCTGTTCAAGATCGGCGCGGTATTCGTCCTGATTGCCTTCGTGTTCGGCGAACTGATCACGCCGCGCACGGCCCCGGTCGCCGAGCGCATGCGCCTGACCGCCAAGGGCGGTTCGGTGTCGGCCGAGTTCCGCTCGGGCATGTGGACCAAGGACAGCGTGCACGCGGAGGGCGTGCGCGGCAACATCACCGGCTCGCGCTTCTTCAACGTGCGCCGCATCGCGCCCGATGGCCAGCTCGAGGACGTGCGCCTCTACGAGTTCGACAACAATATGCGCATGCGCTCGATCGTCACGGCGGCGCGCGGCACCTATGGCGGCAACAATACCTGGCGCCTGTCCGACGTGACCGAGACGATGTTCGCCAACAGCCGCGAGCTGGCGGCGCCCGGTTCCGCAGTGCCGGCCGGGCAAACCATCCAGAGCACCTATGGCCACGAAACGGCCTCGGTCTCGACCCGCAAACTGGACAGCTACGTGCTCGCGTCCGAGATCACGCCCAAGATCCTGTCTGTGTCTCGCTCCGATCCGGAACGCATGTCGGCCGCCGAACTGGCTGTCTACACGCGCCACCTGGCCGAGAACCGGCAAGAGACCGAACGCTTCAAGGTCGCGTTCTGGAAGAAAGTCGTCGATCCGTTCTCGATCTTTGTGCTGATGGCGCTGGCGCTGCCGTTCGCCTACCTGCACACGCGCAGCGGCGGCGTCAGCCTCAAGATCTTCATCGGCATCATGATCGGGGTGAGCTTCCTGCTCATCAATTCGCTGTTCTCGCACCTGGGCGTGCTGACCATCTTGCCGGCCTTCCTGACGGCGGTCGCGCCAAGCCTGCTATTCCTGCTGATGGCGCTCGGGGCGCTGTGGTGGGTGGAAAGACACTGATGAAGCACGGACTGATCCTGTTCGCCCATGGCGCGCGCGCCGCTTCCTGGGCCGCGCCGTTCGAGCGCCTGCGCGACGCCACGCAGGCCCGGACGCCGGATGCCGAGGTAGTGCTGGCCTTCCTGGAGCTGATGACGCCCAGCCTGCCGGACACGGTGGCGGCGATGGTTGCGCGCGGCATCGACCAGGTTACCGTGGTGCCGGTATTCTTGGGGCAGGGCGGCCATCTGCTGCGCGACCTGCCGGCCCTGTGCGACACGATCCGCGCCGCGCATCCCGGCCTGGATCTGAACGTGGTCGGCGCCATCGGCGAAGATCCGGGCGTGCAGCGTGCTATGACCGATTATTGCGTGGCCTCGCTCGGTGCCCGGGGCGATTGAACGCACCGCCGTCACTACAGCGCCAGGTTGCCGACATGTGACAGCCAGCGCGCAACGACCGCTAGTTCTTCGTCGGAGAAGCCGTCGCTGATCCGGAGGTTCAGCTCCTTGAGCATCTCGCTGCTTTGTGCGCTCGCCTCCGCGCCGGCTTGAGTGAGTCGCAGCCGGGTTACGCGTCCGTCATCGTGGTCGGCAATTCGTTCAATGAGCCCGGAAGCTTCCATGCGCTTGGACAGATTGGTGGTCGCCGCCGGCGCTACCTGCAGTGCTTGCGCAATGTCGCCAACGGTGGCCTGGTTGCGTGACGCCAGCAGAAAAAGAAGCCCGACTTGGGCGGTGCTGATGCCTTCCCACGTTCCAGGCCTGGTTTCGGTCCAGCGCTGCAGTCGTCGCTGCGCTTGATTCAGTAGAAAAACAAAGCGAGGGGACTTGACCTGCTTGCTCATTTTGCACCCTTATTCGTTTCCAGATCATCGCCGAGGTCGACATGCTCGAGTTGTTCCAGCAGCCAGGATCCGACCCGAGGCCATAAGCGCTCTTCCGAGCGTTTGCGGAAGAATCCCATGTGCCCAATGGCTCGCATGTCAGCCTGACGCGGTGCAATCTGATGCCGCTCGATCTTCGCGTTGGTCAGCGGCGCAATGAGCATACTGATCGCCGCTGGATTGGCCCAGGGATCGTCGTCGAAGCCCAGCACCAGCAGTGGTATCCGCACACGAGACATGCGCCGCGCGGCATCCATGGCAGGATCATCGAAAAAATAGCGAGGAAGCGTCGTCCAGCGGCTCCACTGGAGCATCACATTGCGCGGCAAGTCCTCGCCGAGTCCGAGCTTGCGTCCTGGCATATAGCCCAGCACCCTGCACAGCAGCGGGGCCAGGACGCGCATGATGCCCCAGACCTTGGTTCGTTCTGCAGCTCCATTGATGGTCGCAGTCACGCCGGCATGTGATGCGACGAGCACGGCTGCGCGAAGCGAATTCGTATCCGCTGACAGAGCCAGGGCGTGTCCTCCCAGGCTATGTCCGACAGCCAGCATCGGTAGCGCCGGAAAGCGTGTGATCGCCCACCGTGTGACTGCGCCCACATCATCATCCATCCAGTCGGACATCGACACAGTCGAGCCGCGCAAACTGGCAGGCCGCGACCGTCCCGTGCCGCGGTAGTCGTAAGTTACGACATGGAGACCAAGTTTCACCAGATAGCGTGCGAAGGGCTCGTAATAGCGTTGCGTGACTGCTGTTCCGGGGTGCAGCAGCACAACTGCCTTCGCTCTCGTCGAGGTCCACAAGCTACCTTCGATATTGCCATGGACGGGAAGTGGGATTTGGAACGGTTCTGGATACATCGCATTCGCCACTTAGTTAACGTGTTAACTAAATTAGCATGACTGAGAGCCTGGTACAAGTCACGGAGCAAATGGAAGGTCTTGTAAAGCGTGCTAGGCCGTCTGGTGCTCGCGCCTGGCCAGCGCCTCTCCCATCATCACCAGCACCGGCCCATGGCCCGGCTCGAGGCCGCGCGCAAGGTCGGTGAGGGTCAGGCGCAGGATGCGCTCGTCGGCGCGGCTGCAGTTTTCCACCACCACCACCGGCAGGTCGGCGCGCCGCCCTTCGGCCAGCAGGCGCTCGGCGGTGGCCGCGGCTTCGCGGCCGCCCATGTACTGGACCAGCGTGTCGGTTTCGGGTAATGCGGGATGGTCCGGTTCGTCCGGCGCGGTGCTCGAGGTGAAGAAGGCGACGCTGCGCGCCAGGCCACGTTTCGTCAAAGGCTGCTTGGTCGCGGCGGCGGCGGCGACGGCGGTGGTGATGCCGGGGACGACCTCGACCTCGATCCCTTCGGCCTCCAGCGCGCGCAATTCCTCGTCGGCCCGGCCGAACAGCATCGGGTCGCCGCCCTTCAAACGAACGACCAGCGCATATTTTCGCGCGCACTCGACCAGCTGCTCGTTGATCAGGGTCTGCGCCATCGAGCGCTGGCCCGAGCGCTTGCCGACCGAGATCTTTTCGGCCCGCACGCACAATTCCAGCATCTCGGGCGTGACCAGGGCGTCGTACAGCACTATATCGGCCTGGGCCAGCAGGCGCGCACCGCGCACCGTGATGAGATCAGCCGCGCCGGGTCCGGCGCCTACCAGATACACTTTTCCCAGCACGGCCATACTGTCCTCTAGAACGATTACGCTTCGATGCGGATCATACCCGCTGCCACGGTCTGGTGGGTGACTTCGTCGATCAGGATGAAGGCGCCGGTGGCGCGGATGTCGGCGTAGGCGTCGGCCGCCAGCGGTTGCTGCACGGTCAGCTGCACGCGCGCGATGTCGTTCAGCTTCAGGCCTTCGGCGGGATGGCGTTCTTGCGTATTCACGTCCAGGATGGTGTCCAGGCGCGCCACCTTGGCCGCGGTCTGGCGCGTGCCGTGCTTGATCCAGTACTTGCGGCGCAGGTCGAGCGGTTCGTCGGCCATCCAGCACACATCGGCCGTCACCTGCTTGAGCAGGGTCGCCGGCTGCTCGCTGCCGGCCAGCATGTCGCCGCGCGAGACGTCCACGTATTCATTCAGCACCAGGGTCACCGACTGGCCGGCCACGGCCGATTCCAGCGAGCCGTCGAAGGTGACGATCTCTTTCACCGTCGCGCTCTGGTTCGAGGGCTGCACGGTCAGCTTGTCGCCGACCTTGACCACGCCCGATTCGATGCGGCCCATATAGCCGCGGAAGTCGTTGGCCTCGTGGCCATTGTGGCGCGCCACCAGCTGCACCGGGAAGCGGAACGGCGCGGCGTGCGACTGGTCATAGACCGACAGCGATTCGAGCAGCTCGATCAGGGTCGGGCCTTCGTACCAGGCCAGTTTGTCCGAACGGTCCACCACGTTGTCGCCGGCCAGCGCCGACAGCGGGATCGCGGTGATGTCCTTCAGGCCCAGCGAAGCGGCAAATTTTTGATATTCGGCGACGATGCGCTCGTAGACGCTGCGGTCGTAGTCGACCAGGTCCATCTTGTTCACGGCCACGACCACGTGCTCGATCTGCAGCAGCTTGGCGATGGTCGAATGGCGCTTGGTCTGCGTCAGCAGCTGTACGCTGCCGTCGTCGCCCAGCTTCACCTTCGACACGTCGATCAGGATGATCACGGCGTCGGCGGTCGAGGCGCCGGTGACCATATTGCGGGTGTACTGCTCGTGGCCCGGGGTGTCGGCGATGATGAACTTGCGCTTCGGCGTAGCGAAATAACGGTAGGCCACGTCGATCGTGATGCCTTGTTCGCGCTCGGCTTCGAGGCCGTCGGTCAGCAGCGACAGGTCGATGGTGTCGCCCACGGTGCGCTTGTGCTTGGCGCGCGAGACGGCGGCCAGCTGGTCGGCGAAGATGCCCTTGCTGTCGAACAGCAGGCGGCCGATCAGGGTGCTCTTGCCATCGTCCACCGAGCCGGCGGTGATGAAGCGCAGCAGGGTCGAGCCTGCCTGTTGGTTCAGTTTGTCTGTCATGGCGTTCATCAGAAATATCCCGCTTTTTTACGTTTTTCCATCGAGGCTTCGGAGGTCTGGTCGTCCATCCGGGTCGCACCGCGCTCGGTCACGTCGGTGACGGCGGTTTCGGCGATGATGCCGGCCACGGTATCCGCATCGGACGCCACCGGGCAGGTGCACGAGATGTCGCCCACGGTCCGGAAGCGCACGGTGCGCGTTTCGACGGTCTCGCCTTCGCGCGCCGGGGTCAATGGGGTCAGCGGCACCAGCAGGCCGTTACGCGGAATCACTTCGCGCTGGTGGGCAAAATAGATCGGCGGCAGCGCCAGTTTTTCGCGGGCGATGTACTGCCACACGTCCAGCTCGGTCCAGTTCGAGATCGGGAACACGCGCATGTTCTCGCCCGGGTGCACGCGGGTGTTATACAGATCCCACAGCTCGGGGCGCTGGGCTTTCGGATCCCATTGGCCGAACTCGTCGCGGAAGGAGAAGATGCGTTCCTTGGCGCGCGCCTTTTCTTCGTCGCGGCGGGCGCCGCCGATGCAGGCGTCGAAGCCGTATTCGGCGATCGTTTCCAGCAGGGTCACGGCCTGGGCCGCATTGCGCGAATCCGTCTGCGGATTGCGCAGGCGCACGGTGCCGCGCTTGATCGAGTCTTCGACGCTGCCGACGATCAGGCGCTCGCCCAATTCAGCTGCACGCGCATCGCGGAAGGCGATCACTTCGTCGAAATTGTGGCCGGTGTCGATGTGCACCAGCGGGAAGGGGAATTTGCCCGGGCGGAAAGCCTTCTCGGCCAGGCGCAGCAGGACCACCGAGTCCTTGCCGCCGGAGAACAGCAGGGCGGGATTGCTGCATTCGGCCGCCACTTCGCGCAGGATGTGGATCGCTTCCGATTCCAGCGCGTCCAGGTGGGCGGCGTTCACATCGCTCAGTACTACATTGTCGCTAACAGTTGTCATCGCTATGCCTGTTCTTTTCTCGGTTCGTGGCTCAAGCGGCCACGGATTTGATGCGAATAAGTTTGCCGTCCACCACGTGCAAGCCGCATTCCTTGGATTCCGGGTTTTCCCACCACCAGCGGCCGGCGCGCACATCCTCGCCCGGCTGGATGGCCCGGGTGCAGGGTTCGCAGCCGATCGACGGGTAGCCGCGGTCATGCAGGGCATTGTAGGGCACGTTGTTGCTGCGCAGGTAGTCCCAGACGTTCTGCTCGCTCCAGTCGGTCAGCGGATTGAACTTCTGCATGCCGTGTGCACGGTCGTCTTCCTGCGCCGCCAGTTCGGCGCGCGTGCTGGACTGGGCACGGCGCTGGCCGGTGATCCAGGCGCGCTTGCCGGCCAGGGCGCGGCCCAGTGGCTCGACCTTGCGGATACGGCAGCATTCCTTGCGCATCTCGACGCTGTCATAGAAAGCGTTCAGGCCGTGGTCCGCGACGTAACGCTCGACCGCCTCGGGTTGCGGGCGGTACAGGGCGATATCGTAGTCGTACGCTTGCTTGACGCGCTCGATCATCGACAGCGTCTCGGCATGCAGGCGGCCGGTTTCGAGCGAGAAGATCGCGATCGGCAGTTTTGCCTTCAGGATCAGGTCGGTCAGCACCATGTCTTCGGCCGCCAGGCTCGATGCGAACACGGCGGGCGTGAAATCGCGGGCAATACGGGTCAGTATCGCGTGGGTTTCATCCACGCGATGATGCAGGTCGCTCATGCTGAAAGCTCCTAGATGCCGGCGCCGATGTCGCGGTGTTCGGCCGGGGTATCGCGTGGAACCCGGCGGAACAGCGGGATCGGATTGTCGACCGTCGCCTGGTAGGTTTCCGAGAACACCGACAGGCCCTTGACGGCGTCGTGGATGCTGCGGTCTTGCCTGGTGGCGTAGGCGTCGAAGCCGCAGCGCGCCATCTGGAACAGCTGGTCGCGCAGCACGTCGCCGATGGCGCGCAGTTCTCCGGTCCAGCCCAGGCGCTTGCGCAGGTTGTAGGCGATCGAGTAGCCGCGGCCATCGGTGAATTTCGGGAAGTCGATGGCGATCACGGCAAAGCGCTGCAGGTCGTCCTTGATGGCGGCGGCGCTTTCGTCCGGCGCCAGCCAGACACCCAGTTCGGCGCGCGCGAGCAGCGCATCGCGCTGGGCCTGCCACACGGTCAGCGGCACGATGATCTTGCCGGCCGGGACTTCCACGCTCTCGGCCGTTTGGCCCTCGTCGAGTTTCAGAACGCTCCAGTCGTCATTGACCACTTCGCGACCCTTGATGATCTGTGGGTGTTGATCAAGCATAGTGGTCCTCTCCAACCAGTTCTTCCGCCGCGATCGGCGTGGCGTATACGTGTTCCTTGAATGGGGCGACGCCCAGGCGCTGCACGGTGTCGACGAAGCGCTCACCGTCGATGCGACAGCGCACATAGACTTCGAGCAGGCGTCCAATGACCTCAGGCATCTGCACCGCCGAGAACGACGGGCCGATGATCTTGCCGATGGCGGACTCATTGCCCTGGGCGCCGCCGATCGACACCTGGTACCACTCGCTGCCGTCCTTGTCCACGCCCAGCACGCCGATATTGCCGACGTGGTGGTGGCCGCAGGCATTGATGCAGCCCGAGATATTCAGTTCGATGTCGCCGATATCGTGCTGGAAGTCCAGGTCGTCGAAGCGCTCGGCGATGGCGGCGGCGATCGGGAGCGATTTCGCGTTCGCCAGCGAGCAATAATCGCCGCCGGGGCAGGCGATGATGTCGGTCAGCAGGCCGATATTCGGCGTCGCCATGCCTTTCGACTTGGCCAGCTGCCAGACCTCGAACAGTTTACCTTGCTCGACGTCGGCCAGCACCAGGTTCTGCTCGTGGGTCACGCGCACCTGGCCGAAGCTGAAGCGGTCGGCCAGCTCGGCCACGAAGTCCATCTGCTCGGCGGTGGCGTCGCCCGGCGGCACGCCGGTCTTCTTGAGCGACAGCACGACGGCGGCATAGCCCGGCACCTTGTGCGGCTTGACGTTGCGGTTGAGCCAGTTGGCGAAGGCACGGTTGTCTGCTTGCGCGGCGCCGACGTCGGTGTCGGCCAGCTCGCGGTAGGCATGCGGCTGGAACCACTTGGCGACGCGCTCGAACTCTTCTTGCGTCAGGGTCTCGGGACCATCCTTCAGGTCGGCCCATTCCTGCTCGACCTGGCGGGTAAACTCTTCGACGCCGAGGGCCTTGAGCAGGATCTTGATGCGGGCCTTGTACTTGTTGTCGCGGCGGCCGTGGGTGTTATACACGCGCATCACGGCTTCGGTATAGGTCAGCAGGTGCTGCCACGGCAGGAAGTCGCGGATCACGCTGCCCAGGATCGGGGTGCGGCCCATGCCGCCGCCGGCCATGAACTTGAAGCCCACCTCTCCGGCCTCGTTATGGACCACGGTCAGGCCGATATCGTGCACGGCGATCGCGGCGCGGTCTTCCAGGGCGCCATTGATGGCCACCTTGAACTTGCGCGGCAAGGCCAGGAACTCTGGGTGGAAGGTACTCCACTGGCGCAGGATTTCGGCGAAGGGACGCGGATCGATGATCTCGTCGGCCGCCACACCGGCGAACTCGTCGGTGGTAATGTTGCGGATGCAATTGCCCGAAGTTTGGATGGCGTGCATTTCGACCGAGGCCAGGTCGGTCAGGATGTCCGGCGTCTGCTCCAGCTCGATCCAGTTGTACTGGATGTTCTGGCGCGTGGTGAAGTGGCCATAGCCGCGGTCATACTTGCGGGCGATATGGGCGAACATGCGCACCTGGCTCGACGACAGCAGACCATACGGCACGGCGACGCGCAGCATATAGGCGTGGCGCTGCATGTACAGGCCATTCTGCAGGCGCAGGGGCAGGAATTCTTCTTCCAGCAGCTCGCCGGAGAGGCGGCGGGCGACCTGGTCGCGATACTGGGCGATGCGCTCGCGCACGATGAGGTGGTCGTAGTGGTCGTAGCGGTACATGTGCAGGGTCCGTAGGCAGAGGCGGATGGTGTTCGCCCATTAAATAATGTCCCGATGATACGGAGCTAAGCTTATATTCCAAACTACGGATAATTTATTTGCTTATATACGTAACCCGAATAAGCATCTTAGAATGTCGTTCGTTACCGGCTTGCTGTCTATTTAACAACAATAATTATCAAATGAATCTCCATCAACTACGCTTCGTGCGCGAGGCCGTCCGCCAGAACTACAATCTGACCGATGCCGCCAAGGCATTGTTCACCTCCCAGCCCGGGGTCTCGAAGGCCATCATCGAGCTGGAAGAAGAGCTTGGCGTCGACATCTTCACCCGCCACGGCAAGCGCATCCGCGGCCTGACCGAGCCGGGACGGCTGGTGCTGCAGTCGGTCGAGCTGATCATGCAGGAGATCGACAGCCTGAAACGCATCGGCAAGGAGTACGCCGCCCACGACAGCGGCAGCTTCACCATCGCCACCACCCACACCCAGGCGCGCTATATGCTGCCGAAGGTGGTGCAGGGCTTCATGCAGAAGTATCCGAAGGTGCGCCTGTCCCTGTTGCAGGGCAATCCCAAGCAGATCGCCGACATGGTCAAGAACGACCAGGCCGACCTGGCCATCGCCACCGAATCGATCGCCGCCGTCGACGGCCTGATCACCTTGCCCGCCTACCAGTGGGAGCACGTGGTGGTGGCGCCGCCGGACCACCCGCTGTTCAAGTCGCGCGCCATCTCGCTGGAAGAGATCGCTACTTACCCCGTGATCACGTATGATGCCGCCTTCGCCGGGCGCAGCAAGATCGACCACGCCTTCGGCCTGCGCAACCTGAAGCCGGACGTGCTGCTGGAAGCGATCGACGCCGACGTGATCAAGACCTATGTCGAGCTGGGCATGGGCGTCGGCATCATCGCCGGCATGGCCTTCGACCCCGAGCGCGACCGCAACCTGCGCGCGCTGCCGGTCGGCCACCTGTTCGGCATGAACACCTCGCGCGTGGCGATCAAGCAGGGCGCCTACCTGCGCAGCTATATCTATACCTTCATCGAGCTGCTGACGCCGACGCTCAATCGCAAGATGGTCGAGTCGGCGATGCGCGGTGGGGAAAACTACGAACTTTGATGGTCAAGGAATTAAAGATGGACAAGAACCCGGTCATTGCCTACTACGACAGCATCGCCGCCCACTACGACAACGCGTCCGCCGAGTATTCGGAAGAGCAGCAGGAAGACCTGGACGAGGCGCGTGAGCAGATCGCCACCTTGCTCAGCGGCCACCGAATCCTGGAACTGGGTTGCGGCAGCGGCGCCTGGACCGACGTGCTGGCCGAAACCGCCGAATCGGTGCTGGCCACCGACGCCAGCACATTCATGCTCGACCTGGCGCGCATGCATGGCGAAGACCTCGACAATGTCGAGTATCGCCTGGTCGATGCGCTGGCGCTGCCGGACGACCTCGCCAGCGGCGACGAAAAATTCACCGCCGTGTTCCTGGCCGGCCTGTGGGCCCACCTGACGCGCGAGCAGGGGGATGCACTGCTGGTGTCCCTGAAGAAGACGTTGGGCAAGGACGTGCTGCTGGTGATCTTCGACGACGCCTATGTGGAAGGCGAGAGCGCCACGACCGTGCGCACCGACCTGCTGGGCAATACCCATGAATTCCAGCTCGATGCCGACGGCGCGCGCCATGAACTGGTCAAGAACTACCCGACCGACAGCACGCTGCGCAAGCGCCTGGACAAGGTCGGCCGCGAGATCAAGATCGCGCGCTGGGAGTTCTACTGGGTGCTGACCTGCCGGCTGAAATAATGTCGCAGGATTTGCACATCTGGGTTGATGCCGACGCCTGTCCGGCCGTCATCAAGGACATCCTGTTCCGGGTGGCGGAGCGCTTGCAACTGAACGTCACGCTGGTCGCGAACCAGCTGATCCGGGTGCCGGGCTCGCGCTTCATCCGCGCGCTGCAGGTGCCGGCCGGGCCGGACGTGGCCGACGCCGAGATCGTCGAACGGGTGAATCCTGGCGACATCGTCGTCACCGGCGACATCCCGCTGGCGGCGCTGGTGCTGGACAAGGGCGGTTTGCCGCTCAATCCGCGCGGCGAGTGGTACACCAGGGACACCATCGCCCAGCAATTGACGATGCGCGCCTTCATGGAAGAGCTGCGCGGCAGCGGCGTCGACACCGGCGGGCCGGCCGCCTTTAGCCAGGCCGACCGCCAGCAGTTTGCCAATGCACTCGACCGCGAGCTGGCGCGGCGCCGACGGCCCAGCTAGTCGATTGCACGATCCTGCGGTGCGCGCGGCATTGCGCTAGATCGGTAGAGTTCGCTCATCAATTGAGGAGCGGACATGAAGTTCGACAGACCGGCAAGGATCAATCCGATCGACCGCCTGAAGGTGGTCGGCAAACCAACGCAGCGCATCGATGGCGCGCTCAAGACCTGCGGCGCCGCGCGATACGCATACGAACAGCAAGAGACGCCTGACGCGGTGTACGGCTACATCGTTGGCGCCGGCATTGCCAAGGGCCGGATCGTCTCGATCGACCTCGCGCCGGCGCGCGCCGCACCCGGCGTGCTCGGCATCGTGACGGCCGCCAATGCCGGCAAGCTCGGCAAGGGCGAATTTTCCGATGCGCGAGCGCTGGCCGGCCCGGAGGTCGAGCATTACCACCAGGCGGTGGCGATCGTGGTCGCCGAGACCTTCGAACAGGCGCGCGCGGCGGCGGGCCTGGTCACGGTGCGCTACGTGAGCACGCACGGCAGCTTCGACCTGGCCGCCGAGCGCGCCCGGGGGGCGGCCAAGCAACCGGTCAAGCCGAACCCCGACCTGGCTTCCGGTATCGGCGATTTCGATGCCGCTTTCGCCGCCGCGCCGGTCAAGCTGGACGAAACCTACACCACGCCCGACCAATCGCACGCGATGATCGAGCCGCATGCGACCATCGCAGCCTGGCAGGGCGATCGGCTGACCTTGTGGACAGCGAACCAGCTGGTGGCATGGGGCGTGCGCGACATGGCCAGCACGCTCGGTATGCCGAAGGAAAACGTGCGGATCGTGTCGCCGCACATCGGCGGCGGCTTCGGCGGCAAGGGCGGGATCATGGCCGACGCGGTGATGGCCGCGCTGGCGGCGAAGCAGGTGGGGCGGCCGGTCAAGGTGGCGCTGCAGCGTTCGCTCATCGCCAACAACACGACGCACCGCGCCGCCACCATCCAGCGCATCCGCATCGGCGCCGGCAGGGATGGCAGGATCACGGCGATCGGCCATGACAGCTGGTCGGGCAACCTGGGCGACAAGCCCGAGGGGGCCACGGCGCCTACGCGACTGCTGTATGCCGGCGCCAACCGCATGACAAAGCTCAGCGTGGCCCATCTGGACTTGCCCGAAGCCCACGACATGCGCGCGCCTGGCGAGGCGCCGGGCATGATGGCGCTCGAGGTGGCGATGGACGAGATGGCCGAGAAGCTCGGCCTCGATCCAGTCGAGTTTCGCATCCTGAACGACACGCAGGTCGACCCGGAGTCGCCCGACGTTCCGTTCTCCACGCGCCGCCTGGTCGAGTGCCTGCGCCTGGGCGCAGAGCGTTTCGGCTGGAACAAGCGCAGCACCAGACCCGGCGCGCGGCGCGACGGGCGCTGGCTGGTCGGCATCGGCATGGCGGCGGGCATCCGCGGCGCGCCGGTGGTCAAGTCGGCGGCGCGCGTGCGAATCGAGTCCGGCGGCGCCGTCATTGTCGAGACCGATATGACCGATCTCGGCACCGGGACCTACACCATCCTGGCGCAGACCGCGGCCGAAATGCTGGGGGTCGGGCTGGACCAGGTAGCGGTGCGCCTCGGCGACTCCGATTTTCCGGACGGGGCGGGATCGGCTGGCCAGTGGGGTGCGGCATCGTCGACTGCCGGCGTATACGCAGCCTGCGTCAAACTGCGCGAAAAGATTGCGCAGCAACTCGGCTTCAGTGGTACCAATGTCGAATTCACGGGCGGGCGGGTACGCGCGGATGGGTCCAGCCGGCTGCTACTCGACGCCGTCGCCAAGGGAGCGCTGAGTGCCGAGGATACGATGGAATACGGTGACCTGGATCAGCGGTTTGCCCAGCAAACCTTTGCCAGTCACTACGTCGAGGTCGGTGTGGACGCGGTCACGGGCGAGATCTGCATCCGCCGCATGCTGGCCGTGTGTGCGGCCGGGCGCATCATCAACCCCCTGGCCGCACGCAGCCAGATCATCGGCGGCATGACGATGGGAGCCGGCGCCGCGCTGATGGAACACCTGGTAGTGGACAAACGCACCGGTTTCTTCGTCAATCACGACCTCGCCGGCTACGAAGTGCCGGTGCACGCCGACATTCCGCACCAGGACGTGATCTTCCTCGATGAAGTCGATCCAACGGCCGGTCCACTGAAGGCCAAGGGCATTGGCGAACTCGGCATCAGCGGGGTGCCGGCCGCGATTGCCAATGCGGTCTATAACGCGACCGGGATCCGCGTGCGGGATTATCCGATCACGCTAGACAAGCTGCTCGATCGCCTGCCAGACATCGAGTCATGAACGCCGCACGGTCCGTATCGATCTCAGAATGAAAGAAATATTGGCCTGCGCACGGTACAGTTGCGCTATTGATAATAGTGTTGTACTTGTTATAATGAGGCAAGGGTGCACGCGCAATTGAAAGCGCGGCAGGATGCGCGATGGTCGGGCCGCCACGCGTAACCGTTCACGCCCATGTCAACCGGACGCAGGCGTGAACGTTGAGAGCTTGCCATGCACGCCAACGTCACACGCGATCGCCCCTTCGAACCTCTATCGTCAACATTCCCGCGGGTGGCCGCATGACGCGCACCCGCTACGGCCTGCGCTCGCCCGACAGCGCCGACGGCCGCAGCGGCGCCAGCCTGCTGATCGAGCGCATGTACTCCTGGCGCGGCTACCAGGGGGCAAGGCTCGACGCCGACGACCCACACCGCATCACCCTGACCGCCTCCGACCGGGACGAGGTAGTGGGCACCCTGACCATCGGGATCGATGCCGGCCACGGGCTGATGGCCGACCATATGTACAAGGAAGAACTGGATGCCTTCAGGCGCGAGGGTGCGCGCCTGGCCGAGGTCACCAAGCTGGCCTTCGACCATTCGGTCCAGTCCAAGCATGCGCTGGCCAGCGTATTTCATCTCGCCTTCATCTACGCGCGCGAAATGCACGGCTGCACCGACGCCGTCATCGAAGTCAATCCGCGCCATCGCCGCTTCTACGAACGCATGCTCGGATTTCGCCGGGTAGGGGAGCTGAAGGTGAATCCGCGGGTGAACGCGCCATCCTACCTGCTGCACGTCAGCCTGGCCTATGTGGCGCAACAGGTCGAGGCGGTGGGCGGCGCGTTCAAGCGCGGCATCGATACCGGCGAGCGTTCGTTCTATCCCTATTTCTTTTCGCCGGAAGAAGAACGCGGTATTGCGGCCCGGCTGCTGCGCACCGAGGGTGCCGACGCCGATCGCTGAACGCGCGCAGGTTTCGATGGTGGACTCAGGAAAAGAGTCTGGGATCGTAGTGCCAGCGCTTGAGCGTGGTAGCGCCGATCCCGGCGGCGCCATCATGCCTCGGATTGATCAACACATTGTATTCGTCGGGCACGATCACGGAAGGGACGAGCAGCAGCGCCGTCGTGCGTGCCATGACCCAGGCGTCGCCGACGGTCCTGGAGGTGAGCCCGGCCGGAATCGCATCCCATCCCGCGGGCGGTGGATCGAGCACCCTGCGCGCAGCCCACAGCGCTTCGGGAATGTCGATCCTGACCAGGTAGCGGTTGTACGGCAGGCCTTCACCGCTGAAGTAATGTACCGTCTCGAGCGTGGCCAGGGCAATGCTGCTCGCGGAATAGACGACAGGTGTGCCCTTGCTGTTCCATCGTCCTCCTGTCGTCCTGGCGCCGATGCCCTGCATATCGTGCGCGTTGTAGTCCGGCGTTTCGCTTGCGATGCGCCAGGCCGTGACGGTCACGCGTAGACCCCGCTTTGCGTCCTTGCGAGCAGTTCGGCCACCAGGCGCTGACCTTCGATGGTGTCCATATAGCTGGCAGGCGTGGCGCCAGCCAGCGCCGGAACCGGGCTGGCGAGCCAGCCGGCCACCCAGCGCGCCGCATCGAAGCCGTCCGGATCGCCCGATTGCTGCACCATGGTGTGCACCATGCCGATCAACATGCCCACCCCGAGCACACGCTCCGACTCGTCCCTGGAGAGGGGCGTGGCGCTTCTCTCCTTGCGATTGATCGTGGCCCGCGACAGGCCGAGGCTCGCGAGCAGGTGTTCCTTGCTGATGCCCATGTGCATGGAGAGTTCGCCGATACTGGAGGCGGGGACACCCTCGCGGATGAGCGCGATCCTGGCCTGTGGATCGACGTGGTAGAGCTGGCTCGCCTCGGCGACAAAATGGGCGGACTCTCCACTCGTGGCAGAGGTGGGATAGGCGGCGGCATCGGCCAGGCCGGATGCCGCGCCGCCATGGCCGGACTTGCGGGTGTGCGCTGCCGCTGCCGTTGCTTTCACATTTCGTGACATGGACATGATCGTCTCCTTTGATGCTTCACTCTACTTCAGGTGAGACAAACAGTCATTGAAGTATGGTCGCTGATTGATCGGTCGCAAGCGATGGCCCGACACAGCTCGGAAATCATTGTGGGCGCCATAAAAAACGCCGGCATGTGCCGGCGTCAGGCGTTCCCGCGGACGCGAGAACGAAAGAGGAAACCGTCGCAGGCCGCGGAACGCGACCTGTGCGGCCCTGCATGATTAGAACGAGTGACGCAGGCCGACGGTGAACACCGATGGATCGGCGCCCAGCGCGGTGGCTGGCGGGGTCACGTTGTTCGACGAAGCGTTGATGCCAAAGGCACCGCGGCCGTTGTTGCGCAGTTGGGCGTAGGTCGTGTAGATGTTGGTGCGCTTCGACAGCGAGTAGGTGTACGACACCGACACGGTGTTGCCCTTGGCATCGGTGTTGTCCAGCTTCTGCTGCTGGAAGTTCAGGAAGAACTTGTTCGCGCCGACGGCGTACGACGCGCCGATATTGGCGTTCGTGTATTCAGGGTTGACAGCGTTGCCGGCGCCTTCCAGCTCGGCCTTCATCCAGTTACCCTTGATTTCGAACGCGCCGAAGTTGTAGCCGGCGCCGAACGCCATTTCCTTGTCGTCGCCTTCGGTCAGGCGTTCGATGGTGTGGTAGCCGGCGCCCAGGTACAGGCCGCCGTTCTTGTATTCCAGCGATGCGCCCAGCAGGTCGCCCGACGGGTCGACGGTCGTTTCGCCGGTCGAGTAGGCGGCGTTGACGACGAAGCCCGACAGCGAGTTCGATTTGTAGTTGACCGAGTTGGCCAGGCGGCGGGTCAGGCGGCTGGTGCCGAAGGCCGACAGGTTCGAGCCGTACAGGCCCTGGCCGTTGATGTCGGTCGCAGCGGCGACGGCGGCGATCGGCGAGTATTCGCGGCCGACGGTCAGGGTACCGAAGTCGCCCTGCAGGCCGACCACGGCGCGGCGGCCGAAGGTCTGGGAGTCGGTGGCGCCGGTGTCGAGCGACACGCCGGCTTCGATGTTGAACAGGGCTTTCAGGCCATTGCCGAGATCTTCGGTACCGCGGAAGCCGAGGCGGCTGCTCGACTGGTTGCCCGAGCTGACGGTGGTACGACGGTCTTGACCCGGTGCGTCGGTGTCCTCGACCGCGATGGCGGCGTCCATCACGCCATAGATCTGGACGTTGGTCTGGGCTTGGGCGAACAGTGGCAGGGACGACAGCACAGCGGCAGCCAGGAACTTATACTTCATGAAGATCTCCAGTTTAGTTTCGACAAGATGTTGAGTTATCAATCAACTCAGATCGACAGCGATCTTATCGAGCCAATATGTCGAGTTCATGACATCCTGACTATGTTGTTTTTACGCAATAGCCCGAATAATATTCTTTACTTTCGGCCTCCGTAGAAAACTTTAGACGACATGTCCGCTCAGCGGCAGCACGATGTCGATGCGGGTGCCGGGCGGTTCGTCGCCGGCGATGGTGATGTCGCCGTGCATGGCCCAGACCCGCTCGCGCATGCCGACCAGGCCCAGCGACTGGGCTTTTTCCATGTCTTCGGCGCGGATGCCGCGGCCGTCATCCTGGATCGTCACCAGCAGCTCGCCGTTGGTGCGATACAGATTGAGCAGGACGTTCTGCGCCCCGGCATGGCGCGCGATATTGGTCAGCGCCTCTTGTACGATGCGAAACACCGCCGTGCTGGCAGCGTCGTCCAGGCGTAGCTCGGCCTCGTCGGCCAGCAGGGTGCAGCCAATGCCGTGGCGCTCGACGAATTCGTCGCGCAAGCCCTGCAGCGCGAAATACAGGCCGCCCTCGTCGAGGGCGCGCGGGCGCAGGTTGGTGGCGATCCGGCGCAGCGAGGTGATGGCGGTGAGCAGGTTGGTTTCCATGCCGGCGATCAGGCGCACGCTATCGTCCGGCAGTTGATCGACCCGGGTCAGCAAAGTCAGGTCCATACGCAGCGAGGCCAGCAACTGACCGAGGTCGTCGTGCAGCTCGCGCGCGATATGGGTGCGTTCTTCTTCGCGGATGCTTTGCAGGGCCGAGGACAGCTGGCGCAGCTGGTCGTGCGAACGCGCCAGCTTTTGCTGCACCAGGTGGCGCTCGGAGACGTCGCGCAAGATCACCGTAAACACGAGGCGGCCCTCGTGCTCGACGCTCGAGATCGATCCCTCGACGGGAAACAGCTGGCCGCCGGCGCGGATGCCGGTGACGGCGTAGTCGGTGGCGCGCCGTCCCGCGCGGCCGCCGCCGGCCGGGAAAAAGTCGAAGGGGGTGTGCGCTTCCGGCGAGGGCGGCTGGATGAAGCGCGACAGGCGGTTGCCCTGCATGGCGCTGACGCTGGAATTGAACATCTGCGCCGCGGCCGGGTTGGCCAGCAGGATGGTGGCGTCCTCGTCGACCGACAGGATGGCGTCGCTGGCGCTGTGGACGATGCGGCGGCTGTCGACGCCGCGCCCCTTGCGCTGCGGACTGCGGGCCCGGCTCAGGGCTGCGGCCATGTTGCCAGCGCAATAGCCGCCCAGAAAGCCGGCCACCAGCACGGCCGGACCGGAGCGGCGACTGCGTGCCCTGCGCTGAGATCTCATGCGGGATAGAGGAGGAAGGCCGCGGACGCGGACCGGGTCCTCTACATTACGCGCATGGAGACATGCGGGCGTTGAGACCAGACAAGGCGCCGGCGCTGGAACGCGCCGGCGCCGGCTTCACATCTGCTTGAACAGGTGCAGGAAGCTGCGGCTGACCTCGAGCTTTTCCGGGCGGCCCTTGACCAGCACGAGGTGACGGCCGCGGATGTCGCGCGTGACGCCCTCGATCGCATTCACGTTGACCAGGGTCGCGCGGTGGATCTGCCAGAACAGCGAGGGATCGAGCTCATCGGCCAGGTCGCGCACTGGCTTGCGGATCAGGGCTTCGAAGCCGGCCGTCTGCACGGCCGTGTATTTCTCGTCGGAACGGAAGAACAGGATCTCCTCCACCGGGATCATGCGCAAGTCCTGGCCGATGCTGGCCTGGATCCATTGCAGGTGTTTCTGCTTCGGCGCGGCGATCTTCTCGGCCAGCTGGCTCAGCATGGCCGACACGCTGTCGTTGACGCTGCCGGCGACCTGCGGCTTGTCCAGGCGCTCCTTGAGGCGGTCGACCGTGATCTTCAGGCGGTCCGGCTCGGTCGGCTTGAGCACGTAGTCGATCGCGCCGCGCTCGAAGGCTTCCACCGCGTATTGGTCGTAGGCGGTGACGAACACGATCTGGCTACCGTCGCCGATCTCGCGCGCCGCTTCCATGCCGGTCTTGCCCGGCATGCGGATATCGAGGAAGGTGAGGTCGGGATTCAGCTCGGCGACCAGCTGTACGGCTTCTTCGCCATTCTTCGCTTCGCCGACGATCTGCAATTCGGGCCAGGCTTCCTGCAGGCGCATGCGCAGCTGGTCGCGCATCAGTCTTTCGTCATCGGCAATAATCGCGGTAGGCATGGTGAGTCTCTTCTCAGGTTTATTATGCAATGATTATTCAATGAAACCGGGCGCCAGGCAAGCCGGGCCGCCAGCTCTCGGCCTCAAGCCTGTTTCGACAGCTGATAAGGCACTTCGATCGTCGCGATCACGCCGCTCGGGCTGTTGGCGCCGATGTGCAGGCGGGCGCTGTCGCCGTGCAGCAGCTTGAGGCGGTCGCGGATCGTCTGCAGGCCCAGGCCGGTGCCGTCACTCGGCACCACGCCGAAGCCCACGCCGTCGTCGGTCACGGTCACGCGCAGCTTGCTGTCGGCCACCTCGGCCACGATCCTGAGGGTGCCGCCTTCGGGCTTGCATTCCAGGCCGTGCTTGATCGCGTTCTCGACCATCGACTGCAGCATCATCGGCGGGAAGGCCGCGCTGCGCAGGCCGTCCGGGATCTGCAAGTCGACCGTGAGGCGTTCTTCCATCCGCATCTTGAGCAGGGCGAGATAGGCGCTGACCATGTCCACTTCGCGCCCGAGGCCGGTAAGCACCGCGTTGTCGCGCATCTGCGGCAGCACCGCCCGCAGGTACTGGATCAGGCTGCGCTGCATGGCCGAGGCGCGCGGCGGATCGACCCGGATCAGGTGCTCGACCGAGGCCAGCGTGTTGAACAGGAAGTGCGGTTCGACCTGGGCCTGCATCATCTGCATCTTGGTTTCCGACAACTGGCGCTGCATGGCTTCGCGCTCGGCGGCGGCGTTGGCGACCTGGGCCTCAGCATCGGCGCGCTTCTTGCCGCCCACCAGGGCCTTGGTGCCGAACAGGGCGAGCAGGAGCAGCAGCACGAAGTTCATGAACCAGGTCGAGGCCTGCTTGTGGTAGCGCGACACCTTCTGCTCGGCGGCATCCTCGACCGCCGCTTCGATGGCGTTGGACAATTCTTCGCCAATCTGGGGCGGCAGCTCGATGTGGACCGAATCGTCGCCCGGGTGGATATTGATGCCGCTACCGCCGATGGCGGGCGGCTTGGGCGGCAGCGGCGGATGGGGCGCCTCTGGTGCATCCGGATCGGCTGGCGGAACCGGTTCGGCAGGTTCCGCCGGCTCGGCCGCGCCGCCGCGCGCACGTGTACGCGGATTGAAGCGGATGCCGCTCTCGTCGATCAGGATGCTGGCTTCGCTGCGCCGCCCGGCATCGCGCTCGGCGCGGGCGATCTCTTCCTGGGCCGGGCCGTTGAACAATTCTTCTTGCAGGATGCCGGCGGCGGTCAGGGTCAGGCAGGCGAATAGCAGGAACTTCCACCACGATAGCTGGGTGACCCAGGTCGCCACCGCGTCGAAGGCCCGGTAGAGCCGGGACAGGATGCCCGTCAAATACTGTTGTGTCGAACTGCGTGCTTGCATGGTCGTCAATCTTGTATGTACGCCATCATCGATCGTCGCGGATGGAGCGTTGGAATGATGCAACTTTAACGCGCCGGACGCGTCAGGGCCAGTCCCCTGCGACAGCCTGCAGGATTCGGGGAATGGACGGTACTCATGCGCTGGAAATGATCGAACTCAACAGCTATTAATTAGAAACATTGCAAGGTATGATGATCTTCTCCGATGGCCGGGCCATGCCGGGACCAATCACAACCGATGACGAAAGGGTGTGCCGATGTCCGCTATTCCCCACAAATTCCGCCTCGTGACCCGCAGCGACTTCGACGGTCTCGTGTGCGCCGTGCTGCTCAGGCATCTCGAACTGATCGACGACATCCTGTTCGTCCATCCCAAGGACATGCAGGACGGCGAGATCGTGATCACCGCGCGCGACATCACGACCAATCTGCCTTACGTCGCCGGCGCCCACCTGGTGTTCGACCACCACCTGTCGGAAACCATCCGCAATACCGGCCGCCGCGAAAACCACATCATCCACCCCGAAGCGCCGTCGGCGGCGCGCGTGGTGTACGACCACTACGGCGGCGCGCGCACCTTCCCGGCCACCTGGAGCACGATGATGGCGGCGGTCGACAAGGGCGATTCGGCGCGGTTTACACGCGACGAGGTGCTCGATCCGCAAGGCTGGGACCTGCTGAACTTCCTGATGGATGCGCGCACCGGTCTCGGGCGCTTCCACGATTTCCGCATCTCGAACTACCAGCTCATGATGGACCTGATCGGCCATTGCGCCACCCAGGACGTCGAACAACTGATGGCGCTGCCGGACGTCGTCGAGCGCAGCACGCTGTATCGCGAGCACAGCGAGCGCTGCAAGGAACAGATCCGGCGCTGCGCCAAGGTCGAAGGCAACCTGGTGGTGCTCGACCTGCGCGAAGAGCCCGTCATCTATGCCGGCAACCGCTTCATCATCTATGCCCTGTTCCCCGAGACTAATATCTCGATCCACGTGCTGTGGGGCGTCAAGCAGCAAAACACCGTGTTCGCCACCGGCAAGTCGATTCTCAACCGGACCTCGAAGACGAATATCGGCGCGCTGATGCTGGAATACGGCGGGGGCGGGCACGAGAATGCCGGCACCTGCCAGGTGGACAACGAATTGGCCGAGGACGTGCTTGGAGCGCTGGTCAAGCGCATTACCAGCGAAGGCTAGTTGACACGTCATTCCCGCGCAGGCGGGAATCCAAGTCTTCTGGCGTCACCGCATAAGTATCTGTTCACGGCTGCGCATCGGCCTTGGATTCCCGCCTACGCGGGAATGACGGCTAAGCAGTATGCTGCCGCTGCGCCAGCAAATGCCGCGCCGCGTCGGCCGACAGCGGTTCGGAGAACCATTGGCCCTGCATCTGGTCGCAGCCGTGGTTGCGCAGGAACTCCACCTGGGCCTCGGTCTCGACCGCTTCGCCGACCACCGTGATGTCGAGGTTGCGGCCGATGTCGATCAGGGCCTTGGCCAAAGACCCGCCGCGACCGTGGTCGGCGATATTGTGCACCGCCGCCTTCGACAGCTTGACCTGGCGCACCGACAGCTGCTGCAGGAAGTTCAGGTCGGAGATGCCGCGCCCGAACTGGTCGATCGACAGCATGGCGCCGACGTCGCGCAACTGGGCCGCCAGGTCGCGTCCCAGTCCTGGATTCCTGATCAGGTCGGCCTCTGGGATCTCGATCTCGATGGTGCCGGGCGGCAGGCCGTAGCGTGACATGCGCTCGGCGATGCCTGCGATGAAGGTGGGCCGGCTGTACTCGCGGTGCGAGACGTTGACCGCCACCGGCAGCGCCGTATAGCCGGCATGGCGCAGGTCGCGCGCGAAGGCGCAGGCCTGGTCCAGCACCCGGTTGCCGATCTCGACGATCTGTCCACTTTCCTCGGCCTCGGCCAGGAAGGCCGCCGGCAGCATCACCCCGTTGACCGGATGGCGCCAGCGCAGCAGCGCCTCGAAGCCGCGCACCTTGCCGCTGCGCGCGTCCATGCGCGGCTGGAACAGCAGGAACAGTTCGTCGTCGTCGAGCGCGCTCTTCATGCTGCCGGCCAGGCTTGCGCGCGCCTCGCTGGCCAGGCGCATCTCGCTGGAATAGAAATGCACGCCGCCGCCAGAGTTCTTGGCCCGGTACATGGCCATGTCGGCCGCCCGCACCAGGTCGGCCGGGGTGTGGCCGTCGTGCGGGAAGGCGGCCACGCCCAGGCTGGCGCCGACCGGGATTTCGCTGCCGCGGAAGGCCACCGGCATGGTCAGCGCGCGGCGCACGCGCTCGACCATGCGCAGCGTGAAGCGCAGGCTGGGCTGGTCGACAAGCACCATCACGAACTCGTCGCCCGACATGCGCGCCGCCGTGTCGCTGTCGCGCACGGTCGCCTGCAGGCGTCGCGCGACCACCTTCAGTACCGCATCGCCGGCGTCGTGGCCGAAGGTGTCGTTGATGGCCTTGAAGTTGTCGAGGTCGATCAGCACCGCCGCCACCAGCGTCTGATGGCGCTGGGCCAGGTGCACCGCGTGGTCGAGCCGGTCCCACATCAGGGTGCGGTTGGCCAGGCCCGTCAGGCTGTCGTGGTTGACCTCGTGCTCCAGGCGGTCGGCGCGCTGCTTGCTGGCAGTGACGTCGACCAGGATACCGACGAAGTGCGATACCTGGCCATTGTCGTCGTGTACCGGCGTGATGTGCAGGTCGTTCCAGAACACTTCGCCGTTCTTGCGCAGATTGCGCATCACCACGTGCACCGAGCGCTGCGCGTGCAGCGCCTGGCGCATGCGGCTGCGCTCGTCCGCGTCCATCCCGGGCGCTGCCATGAAGCGCGAGTCGCGGCCGATGACCTCGTCGGCCCCGTAGCCGGTGATGCGTTCGAAGGCCGGGTTGACGTATTCGATCGGATGGTCGGCGCCGCCGTTATGGGCGATGATCACGCCGTTGCTGGCGGCGTTCAGGGCGCGCTTGTACAGGTTCAGCTGGCGCTCGTGCGCGCGGCGCCTGGAGATGTCGATGCCCATGCCGAACAGGTACTGGCCACCGGTGCAGTCGATGCGGGCGCCCCGCAGCAGGACGGGGGTTTCGCGGCCGCTGCGCGCGACGTAGTCGACTTCCATCTCGAGTTCGGTATTGTCCTCGAACATGCGATGGACCTTGTCGGCGAATTCGACCCGGTCGCGCGCGTCGAGCATCTCGAAAGCATTGGCTGTCGCGAGTTCCTCGGGCATCATTTCACAAACGCGCTCGAGGTTATGGTTCCACATCAGGATGCGGCCCTCGGGGTTCAGGATGTAGAAGGTGCCGGGCAACAGGTCGACCACGTCCTTGAGCGCGGTGGCGCCGAGGCGTTCGCTTTCGGACGGCGCGCCGGAGACCGGGATGACGGTGACGCTGTAGCCGCGCGCGGCGCCGCTCGCATCGAGCTGGGCGGCCAGTGCGACGATGGCCATACGCGGCGCAGGCGCCGGCAAGTCGACCCGGGCCGCGCCATCCTCGCGCAGGGCCGGCCATGGCGGCGAACCCAGCAACTGGGCGGCTTCCCGGCCGAGGGCGTCCGCGGCGGGAAGACCGAATAGTGTGGCGCACTGGGGATTCCAGGTAATGATCGTACCAGCCTCATCGGCCAGGAAGCTGACCTGCTCGGAGGGGTCGAACGCTGACATGGCGGGCCGCCTTTCTCGCTTCCATGCACGTGCTGCAGCAGCTCGTGCCTGTGTGAAGCCAGCTTACACCTGTTCCGAATTCACTTGGCAAGCGTTACGTACCGTGCGCAACAGCATCAGGCCGCAGGCGGCGCGGATGGGTATAGACCACGTGACGGCCTGCGCGCACGAAACCGGCCAGGGTCAGCCCGGCGCGGTCCGCCAGCCGTACCGCCATCGCCGTCGGGGCCGAGATGGCGGCCAGCAAGCCAATGCCGGCGCGCGCCGCCTTCTGCACCATCTCGAAGCTGGCGCGGCTGGTGACGAGCGCGAAGCCGTCGCCGGCGTCGATGCCGGCGCGCGCCAGCGCCCCGACCAGTTTATCCAGCGCATTGTGGCGGCCCACGTCTTCGCGCACCAGCAGCAAGTGGCCGTCTCGATCGGCCCAGCCCGCCGCATGCATGGCGCCGGTGGCCTGGTGCAGGCGCTGCTGGCCGGCCATGGCCGCCATGGCGCGCTGCAGCGCATGCGGCGCGAACAGGCCATCGGTCTCGCAGACGTCGCCGTCGCGCGGGTCGTTCTGGGCCATCTCGCGCTCGAACCAGGCCAGGCTGTCGATGCCGCACAGGCCGCAACCGGTCTGGCCCAGGCGTGCGCGCCGCGTCGCCTTCAGGCGCGCCATGGCGCCGGGCGCGATGCCGATGGCCAGCGCGATGCCGTTCGGGCCGGCTTCCACCTCGACTTCGCGCACGTCTTGCGCCGCGCGGACGATGCGTTCGGACAGCGAGAAGCCGACGGCGAAGTCTTCCAGGTCTTGCGGCGACGCCAGCATCACGGCGTGGCTGATGCCGTTGTAGACCAGGGCCACCGGCACTTCCTCGGCCAGCAGCTCGCTGCCGTTGTCGATCAGGCCATCGTGCCAGCTTGACGCCGGCACGCTGCTGGCGAGCGCGAACGTCTCGTCGCCGACCTCGCCGAAAGGCGCGCGCGCGTTCATGGCGCGGCCACGGCGGCACTGCGTTCGAGCAGCACGTCGATCGACTTCGCCGCCGGCACCTTGCTTTCCTTGGCGTGGTGCCACAGCGGAATCAGGGGATTGCACTCCGGGTAGTAACCGGCGATGCAGCCCGCCGGCACGTCGTAGGGCACGATCTGCAGGCCGTCGACGCGGCGCTCGATGCCGTCGTCGGCTTTGGTGCGCAGCGTCACGACGTCGCCCTTGTCCAGGCCGTAGCGCGCCATATCGGCTTGACCCATGAACAGCACCATGCGGCTGCCGTGCACGCCGCGGAAGCGGTCGTCGTGACTATAGATCGTGGTGTTGAACTGGCCATCGCTGCGGATCGTGAACAGGCGCAGCACTTCGGGGCCGCCGTCCATGTCCGGGTTGCCGGGCAGTTCGTCCGGCGCCGTGAATTCGGCCTTGCCGCTCTCGGTCTTCCAGATCCGTTCGGCGGCGCCGAGCGGCTTGCGGAAACCGCCCGGCGTCCACATGCGCTCGTTGAAGTCGTGGAAGATCTCGGGGAAGGTGACGCCCATGGCGTCGCGGATGGCGCCATAGTCCGCCACCCAGGCATCCCAGTCGACGCGCGGGTTCGGATCGAGCGTGGCCTTGGCGATGCCGGCCACGATGGCCGGTTCGGACAGCAGGGTAGGGGCGGCCGGCTCGGCCATGCCGCGCGAACCGTGCATGCACGAGGTGCTGTCTTCGACCGTCACCGCCTGCTCGCCCGTGCGCTGGCGGTCGATCTCGATCCGTCCCAGGCAGGGCAGCAGGTAGGCGGCCTTGCCGTGGATGACGTGATTGCGGTTGAGCTTGGTCGCGACCTGCACCGTCAGCGGAAGTTCGCGCCAGGCCGCTTCCATCAGGCGCGTCTCCGGCACGGCGCGCAAGAAGTTGCCGCCCAGGCCTATGAAGGCTTGCAGCTCGTGCTTCAGGATCGCTGCGCAGGCGTCGACCGTGGTCAACCCTTCGTCGCGCGGCGGCTCGAAGCCGTACTGCTCCTTGAGCTTGTCGAGCGGGGCGAGTTCGGGCTTTTCGGTGATGCCGACCGTGCGCTGGCCCTGCACGTTCGAATGGCCGCGCACCGGGCAGATGCCGGCCCCGGGCTTGCCGATATTGCCGCGCAAGAGCAGCAGGTTGACCAGCATGGTCACGTTCTGCACGCCGTTGCGATGCTGGGTCATGCCCATGCCGTAGACACCCATCGCGGCGCCGGCCTGGCAATAAACTTCGGCCGCCTGTTCCAGCGCGGCGCGCGGCAGGCCCGATTCGCGCTCGATCGCCTCCCAGCCGCAGGCGCGCACGGCGCGCTCGAATTGCTCGAAGCCGTGGGTGTGCTCCTGGACGAAGCCGACGTCGATCACGCGCTGTGCGCCGCTTTCCCTGGCGACGTCGTCCAGCGCGAAGACGACCTTGCACATGCCCATGATGGCGGCCGTGTCGCCGCCCGGCCTGATCTGGTGGTACTGGGTGCTGATCACGGTCTCGTGCCCGGTCAGCATCTCGACCGGCGATTGCGGATTGGTAAAGCTCACCAGGCCGCGCTCGCGCAGCGGATTGAAGGTGACGATCGGCACGTCGCGCTCCCGCACTTCCTGCAGCTGGTGCAGCATGCGCGGGCTGTTCACGCCCACGTTCTGGCCGAAGAACAGGATGCAGTCGGTGTGCTTGAAGTCATTGAGCCCCACGGTGCCGACGCCGACCCCGATGGTCTTTTGCAGGCCGACCGAGGTGCTTTCGTGGCACATATTCGAGCTGTCCGGCAGATTGTTATTGCCGTACATGCGCGCCAGCAGCTGGTACATATACGAGGTTTCCAGCGAGGCGCGGCCGGAGGCATAGAACACCACCTGCTTGCGCTCGCAGGCGCGCAGCCGGGCGCCGATCTCGGCGAACGCCACGTCCCAATCGACCGGGCGGTACTTGTCGCTGGCGGCGTCATAGCGCAGCGGCACCGTAAGGCGGCCATGGTCTTCCAGTGCGTGGTCGCTCCAGCTTTCCAGTTCGGTGAGCGTGTGGCGGTCGAAGAAGTCGGGGCCGATCGCACGGCTCGTGGTTTCCCAGGCGGTGGCCTTGGCGCCGCTGGAGCAGAATTCGAAAGGATGCGGGTCGGCCGGCTTGGCCCAGGCGCAGCTGACGCAGGCATAGCCGTCGGCCTTGTTCTGCTTGAGCAGCAGGCGCGTGTCCTTCAGCACCACGTGCTGGCCGCTCAGGGCTTTCTTGACGTCGTCGACCGACCCCCAGCCGCCGGCGGGCATGGTGGCGGCTTCGATGCGGACGGGTTTTTCTTGCTGGCTCATCGGGCTCTCCCTGCAGATGGAGGGTCTACCGTAGCCGCCACCTCCGCCGACTCTCGGTGCGAGCGCGCACATTGGCCGGGAATCATGAACAAATGACGGGTCATTAGAAGGGCGACGCACTTAAATTGAGATAACCGCAAATAACGCATTAGTTAAATACCTATCGTTTCAATAAAGATAATTGATTTCATAAATGACATACTCATCTATAAGATGGCTATCTCTGCTTGAACTTAAATAGGTTTTGACTATGAGTTTTGCTTTACCTTCTCCCGGCCGTCTGGCCTTGTGCGCACTGACGCTGACCGCCGGGGCCATGGCGCTGGCCCAGGGCGCTTATGCCCAGACCCTGACCAAGGACAATGGCGCCCCGGTCGGCGACAACCAGAACAGCCAGACCGCCGGCCCTGGCGGCCCGACCCTGCTGCAGGACGTGCACCTGATCCAGAAGCTGCAGCGCTTCGACCGTGAGCGCATCCCGGAACGCGTGGTGCACGCGACCGGCACCGGCGCCCACGGCAGCTTCGTCGTCACCGATGACCTGTCGGACCTGACCCGCGCAAAGATGTTCAAGCGCGATACCGTGACCCCGGTCTTCGTGCGCTTCTCGACCGTGATCCCGAGCCGTTCGGGCGCGGAAACCGTGCGCGACCCGCGCGGCTTCGCCACCAAGTTCTATACCCAGGAAGGCAACTGGGACCTGGTCGGCAACAACCTGCCGATCTTCTTCATCCGCGACGCGATCAAGTTCCCGGACATGATCCACGCGCTGAAGCCGGACCCGGTCACCAATGTGCAGGAACCCGAGCGCGTGTTCGATTTCTTCTCGCACGTGCCGGAAGCGACCGCCATGCTGACCCGTGTGTATTCGAACTACGGCACGCCGGCCAACTACCGCCAGATGGACGGCAGCAGCGTGCACGCGCTCAAGCTGGTCAATGCCAAGGGTGAGTATGTGTACGCCAAGTTCGCCTGGAAATCGCGCCAGGGCGAGCGCAACCTGCGTCCGCAAGAAATCCCACTGATTCAGGGCAAGAGCACGGCCCACGCCACGGTCGACCTGTACGAATCGATCAAGGCCGGCAAGTTCCCACGCTGGGACCTGACCGTGCAGGTGCTCAAGCCGCAAGAACTGGACAAGTTCGACTTCGACCCGCTGGATGCGACCAAGATTTGGCCCGGCATCCCGGAGCGCAAGGTCCGGCACCATGACCCTGGACCGCGTGCCTGACAACTTCTTTGAGGCGACCGAGCAAGTCGCGCTGGCGCCGGGCAACCTGGTGCCGGGCATCGAGGCGTCGGAAGACCGCATGCTGCAGGGCCGCCTGTTCTCGTACATCGACACCCAGCACCACCGCCTGGGCGCCAACTTCCAGTCGCTGCCGATCAACAAGCCGCTGGTCCCGGTGCGTAATCATCAGCAAGATGGCCAGGGCAATATCGATGGGCGCAAGGGCAGCGTGAACTACCAGCCGAGCCGCCTGGCGCCGCTGGTCGAAGACCCGAATGCCCGCTCGAGCAATCTGCCGCTGACCGGCACGACCCAGCAGCAGCGCATCGCGAAAACGCTGAACTTCCGCCAGGCCGGCGAGTTCTACCGCTCGCTGAGTGCCCAGGACCGTGACGACCTGATCGCCAACCTGTCGGGCGACCTGAAGCGTGTGCAGAACGTGGACAGCCGCGACACCATGCTGTCGCACTTCTGGAAGGCCGATGCCGACTACGGCAAGCGCCTGGTGAAGGCGGTGGGTGGCGATGCGGCGAAGATCGCGGCGCTGGCTGCGGCGCTGAAGGAGTAATCTCGCTGAAGGAGTGATCCGCTAGCAGGCGATGTCTCCCGCTAGCGTAAAAAAGTCGTCCCCGCGGAGGCGGGGACCCAAGTCTGCAAGCGTCACCACATGAATGTGCATGAGTGGCTGTGCTGAATAACTTGGGTCCCCGCCTGCGCGGGGACGACGTCTTTTGCTAGTGGCAGAAACGACGCGACTTGGCGGCGCTCAGGCCGCTGCGACTTCCTGCTTTGCCGGCAACGCGATCTCGTTGTTGACGCTGAACTGGTAATCCTTGAACACGTGCTCCGCGCTCAGGATCTGGTAGTTGCCGTCCGCCAGCAGGTGGGTAGTGTCCTTCAGGCGGTAGGTGTAGTGGCCGCAGGTCCAGCAATTGAAGTTGCGCATGTGCGTGCACAGGCAGGTCTTGTCCATCACGACCACTTTCTTCTGGTCGGGATGGGCCTGCACCTCGCGGTTGTACGAGTTGATGTAGGCGCAGTTGCCGGTGGCGTCCAGCAGGTAGCCGTAGGATTCGCAGCCCGGACGGATGCCGGAGCCGATCGCCGGGGTATTCTTGAGCATGCGCATCGGATAGCCGGTCGGCGACACGCCGTTGACTTCGATGTCTTCTTCGCTGGCGCGGAAGTATTCCTGCTTGACGCTGTCCGGCAGGCCGCACTCGTTGGTGACGGTGAAGCGGGTCGCCACCTGCACGCCGGCGGCGCCTTTTTCCATGAAGCCGGCCGCGTCCGAACCCGTAAACACGCCGCCGGCTGCGATCACCGGGATGCCCAGCTGCTCGGCCTGCATGAAGGCGTGGATTTCGTCCATGATGGTGTGCAGGTCATACTGCTTCCAGTCATCAAGGCCGAAGCCCAGGTGGCCGCCGGCCAGCGGGCCTTCGACGATGACGAAGTCCGGCTTGCGGTCCAGGCGCGACACCTTCTTGAGGAACAATTGCAGCGCGCGCACCGAGGACACGATGATGCCCAGGTGGGCGTCGCGGAAGCGTGGGTGATCCTTGATCAGCTCAAACGAACCCAGGTGCAGGCCGGCCGACAGGGTGATGCCGTCGATACCGGCGTCCAGTGCCGCACCCAGGCGCACGCGCAGGGTTTCCTTCGGCGCGTTCATGGTCAGCTTTTCCATGCAATTGACGTAGATAAGGCCATCGCCTTTCTTCGCTTCCATGGTCGAACCGACGTGGCGACGGGTCGCCTCGGCCAGGTGATCCAGGTCGAACTGGACCACCGCCTTGTTCATATTGTTGATGTTGAACTTGTAGGTCTTCGTCTTGTCTTTAACGAAGGTGGTGTCGAACTTGCGGTCGGACACGTCCTGCGACATGGCGTCGGAGATATGACCGATACCACCGAGGCGGGCCGCTTCGAGGGCCAGCTCGGACGTCGAAATGTCCACACCCATTCCGCCAATCATGATGGGCACATATTCCTTGTTGCCCATACGTAGGCGGAAATCATCAACACGTTTCATTGCTATCCTTAGACTACCTAATCTGCCCGGGGTTGCGGCGGCGCACAGCGTCACGAAAACGCATGAATTTCAAGGCGCCATTCTACTCCAAGCGGGGCAAGGCGCCGCGGAACCTGTCCACGCGTGCCTTGCTCTCAAGCCGGTCATGCCGGCCACATGCGACTCAGTTCTAAAAAATCAGTCGCGGAAATTATTGAAGGCCAGCGGCAGCTCTTGCACGTCCTTGCGCAGCATCGCCATCGCCGTCTGCAGGTCGTCGCGCTTAGCACCAGTAACGCGCACCGACTCGCCCTGGATGCTGGCTTGCACCTTCATTTTGCTTTCCTTGATCAGTTTGGTGATCTTTTTCGCATCTTCGGTCTCGATGCCGTTGCGCACCTTGATCACCTGCTTGACCTTGTCGCCGCCGATCTTCTCGACCTTGCCTTCGTCGAGGAAGCGTACGTCGACCTTGCGCTTCGACATTTTGTTGATGAGCACGTCCTTGACCTGGCTGAGCTGGAAATCGGAATCGGCCAGCAGCGTCAGTTCGCGCTCTTTTTGTTCGACATTGGCCGAGCTGCCCTTGAAGTCGAAGCGGGTCGTGATTTCCTTGTTCGATTGCTCGACCGCGTTCTTGACTTCGACCATGTCTGCTTCGCAGACCACATCAAACGATGGCATGGAGTGTCCTTATTCTATAAAGCGTTTAGATTAATCCCTCTATTTTAGCGGACAACGGCCCGAATCGCGACCGTTTTGCCAGGCTGGAAAGTAGGGAATGCCTGAACCACTATAATGAAACGACATTTTTTATCCAATACGTCATGCATCCAGACCTGCCCATCGTCCACGACCAGCCGCTCGCCGGGCTGAATACCTTCCGCATCCCCGTCACCGCCCGTCAATACCTGCGCGTCACGGGCGCCGAGCAATTGACGGCGCTGCGCGCCGACCCTTCTCTCGCGAATCTGCCGCGCCTGGTGCTGGGCGGCGGCAGCAACCTGCTGTTCACCCAGGACTTCGAGGGCCTGGTGCTGCACATGGCCGGCCAGGGACGGGAGATCCTGGGCGAGCAGGGCGACAAGATCCTGGTGCGCGCCCAGGCCGGCGAGAACTGGCACGCCTTCGTCGGCTTTACCCTGGCGCAGGGGCTGGGCGGGCTGGAAAACCTGTCCCTGATCCCCGGCACGGTCGGCGCCGCGCCCATCCAGAACGTGGGGGCGTATGGCGTCGAAACCAAGGATGTGTTTCACAGCCTGACGGCCTTCGACATGGCCAGCGGCCAGATCCTCACCCTGGACGCCGCCGCCTGCCGCTTCGGCTACCGCGACAGCATCTTCAAGCACGCCATTGGCCGCGATCTGATCGTGCTGGACGTCACCTTCGCCCTGCCGGCCGCCTGGCAGCCGAACCTGCGCTATGCCGAACTGGCGGGCGCGGTGCAGGAAGCGGGGCTGGCGTCACCGACGCCGCGCGAGATCGGCGCCATCGTCGAAGCGATCCGACGCCGCAAGCTGCCCGATCCACTCGAGATCGGCAATGCCGGCAGTTTCTTCAAGAACCCGGTGGTCTCGGGCGAGGAATGCCGGCGCCTGCTGGAGATGTATCCGAACCTCGTCCACCATGCCCAGCCGGACGGCAGCGAGAAGCTGGCGGCGGGCTGGCTGATCGACCAGTGCGGCTGGAAGGGAAAGAACATCGGCCCGGCCGGTGTCTATCACAAGCAGGCGCTGGTCCTGGTCAATCTGGGCGGCGCGATCGGGACCGATGTGGTGCGCCTGGCCCAGGCCATCCAGTCCGACGTGGCGGCCCGCTATGGCGTGGCGCTTGAACCCGAACCGGTTTTCATCTAAGGACTCGCACATGAAGAAGGCAATTGTCACCGGCCACACGCGCGGCCTCGGCGCCGCGGTCGCGGCCGAACTGCAGGCGCGCGGCATCGCCGTGCTGGGCCTGGCGCGCGGACGCTCACCACTGGCCGGCATCGAACAGATCGAGCTTGACATGGCCGATCCGGCCGCCCTGCAAGCCTGGCTCGCGGGCGATGCGCTGCGCGATTTTCTGCAGGATGCAGGCAATGCGCTCCTGGTGAACAATGCCGGCGTCGTCACGCCGGTCGGTCCGCTGGCCGCGCAGGATCCTGCCGAGGTGCTGCGCGCCGTTGCGCTCAATGTGGGCGCCCCGCTGGCGCTGGCCGCCGCCTTCGTGCGGGCCGCGCCAAAGGCCCAGCGCCGCATCCTGCACGTCTCGAGCGGCGCGGCGCGCAATGCCTATCCCGGCTGGGCCGTGTATTGCGCGACCAAGGCGGCGCTCGACCAGCATGCGCGCGCGGTCCTGCTCGACGGTGATGTGGGCGTGCGCGCCTGCAGCCTGGCGCCGGGCGTGATCGACACCGATATGCAGGCCGCGATCCGGGCCACGCCGGATGCCGATTTCCCGATGCGCGAACGGTTCGTCGCGCTGAAGGAGGGTGGCGCGCTGGATTCGCCCGAGGCATGCGCCAGGAAGCTGGTCGATTACCTGCTGGCGCCGGGATTTGGTAGCGAGCCGGTGGATGACTTGCGTAACTAGTTGACAGCCTTACGACACTTGTCGCATGATTGTGGCTACCGTCGCAATCTGGAGTGTTGTTCATGGCCGTCCCCTCGATCACCGAACTGAGCCTGCTGAAAGCCCTGTGGCGCCGGCAGCCGCTGAGCGCCCGCGAAATCCATGACACCGTGGTCGAGGAACTGGCCTGGTCGTATTCGTCGACCCGCAAGACGCTCGAGCGCATGCTCGAGAAAAACATGGTGCGCCAGGAAGTTCGCCATGGCGTGCAGGTGTACGAGGCGGTGAGCGACAAGGTCGACACCCTGGCCGCCTTCGCCCACGATTTCGGCCGGCGCGTGATGGAAATCGATACGCCGCTGCCGGTCAATATGTTCACCGGCAGCAAGCTGGTCGACGATGCGGAGCTGGCCCGCCTGGAGCAACTCCTCAACGACTGGCCCGACGACAAGGGCGATGCGCCATGAGCACGCTCGACCAGCTCGCCATCCGCTTCCTGTTCGCCAGCGCCGGCTGCCTGGCGGCGGGTCTGGCGGTATGGGGCGCGACCCGGCTGGCGCGGCGCGCGCTGCCGGCGCTGGGCATGCAGCGCTCGACCTGGCTGCTGGGCCAGGCCGCGATCGCGGCCACCTTCTTGCTGCTGCTGATGCCTCCTGCGCTGCAGGCGAATATGCTACCGGTGTTCGAAGTCGACGTGAGCGCGGCGGCGGCGAACCTGCCCGTTGTCGACAGGCCCCCCGAGACCGTCGCCGGCATGCTGGCGGTCGCCGTGGATGGGCGTTCGCCGCTGGCCTGGCTTGCCTGGGCCTGGGTGCTGGTCTACACGCTGGGCCTGGCATGGATGCTGGGCCGGCTCTGGCGCGGCCAGCGGACGCTGACCCGGTTGATGCGAGGCGGCGCGCGCCAGCCAGCTGCAAGCGGGCCGGGCATCGTCGAAGTCGACGCCCCGATCCCGCCCATGCTGGTCGGCCCGTTCAAGCCGCGCCTGCTGCTGCCGCTATCCTTGCGCGACATCGATCCGCTGCAGCGCGAGCTGATCGTGGCCCACGAACTGACGCACTGGCGTCGCGGCGACCTGTGGTGGCTGACGGTGGGCGCCATGCTGCAGGCCCTGTGCTGGTTCAATCCCGCCATGCGCCTGCTGCGCGAAAAGCTCAGCTGGGCGCAGGAACTCGGCTGCGACCGCGACGTGTTGCGCGGCCGGCCGCCGCGTGAACGCCGTGCCTATGCCGCCGCGCTGGTCGCGCAGCTGCGCATGCAGCATCATGGGGTGAACGGGGCCTTGGCATTCGGCGGTGTCAGTCCCGATACGCTGGCGGCCCGGGTCGAACTGATCCGCGCCCCGGGCGCGGCGCGCCACGCCGCACTGGCACGCGGCGCCGGACTTGCGATCCTGGCGCTAGCCTTCGCCGGCAACCTGGCGCTGCAGCCCGCGCTGGCCTGGAGCAGCCATCCGAAGACGCTCGATTGCACCCTCATGCTCGACGCCGCGAGTGGCGCGCGCCTGGTGGAGCAGGGCGATTGCGGCGTGCGCGCCACGCCGGCCTCCACGTTCAATATCGTCGTCAGCCTGATGGGCTATGACGCCGGCATCCTGGTCGACGCCCACACGCCGGCGCTGCCGTTCAAGAAGGGCTATATCGACTGGCTGCCGGCCTGGCGCACCACCACCGACCCGATCAGCTGGATCCGCAACTCGACCGTGTGGTATGCGCAGCAGGTGACCTCGCGCCTCGGTGTCGACGGCCTGCAATCGTATCTGCAGCGTTTCGACTACGGCAACCGGGACCTGTCGGGCGGCGTCACCGATGCCTGGATCGGTTCCTCGCTGCAGATCTCGGCACAGGAGCAGGCGGCCTTCCTGCGCAAGGTCGTCAACCGGGAGCTGGGCTTGACTGCGCAGGCCTATGACACGACGGCGACCCTGCTGCGCCTGCCCACGCTGCCGAATGGCTGGGACGTGTATGCCAAGACCGGCACCGCCGTGCTGGAGCAGCCGGCCGGCACGACAGAGCCGCCGCGTTCCTACGGCTGGTTCGTCGGCTGGGCCAGCAAGGACGGCCGCACGATCGTGTTCACGCGCCTGACCCTCGACCGGCAGCACCCGGAGCGCGCGGCCGGCCCGCTATTGAAAGAAGCCTTCCTGCGCGAACTGCCGTCAAGGCTGGACGCGCTCTAAACCTTATTTGAGGAACCCTTCATGAAGATCACAAGCCTGGCATTGGCCGCGGCTGGACTCGTCGCGTGCATGCCTTCCGCATCCGCCAGCGACTGGAACACGCCGCAGGAACCCTTCGCCCTGTCCAGCGACAGCTATTACGTCGGCACGCGCGGCCTCAGCGCGGTGCTGATCGCCTCGAAGCAGGGGCACATCCTGATCGATGGCGCCATCCCCGAGGCGGCAAGCCAGATCGCGGCCAGCGTCCGCAAGCTCGGTTTCAAGGTCGAGGACATCCGCATCATCCTCAATTCGCACGAGCACTTCGACCACGCGGGCGGGATCGCCGAGCTGCAGCGGCTGTCCGGCGCCGAGGTCAAGGCGACTGCAGCTGCGGCGCCGGTCCTGCGCTCCGGCAAGGCCAGCCGCGGCGATCCGCAATATGCCGGCCTGCTCGAACACGACATGACGCCGGTGGCCAAGGTCGGCATCGTGCGCGACGGCGAAACGGTCAAGGTTGGCCCGCTGGCAGTTACCCTGCACGCGACGCCCGGCCACACCCAGGGCGGCTCGACCTGGACCTGGATCTCGCGCGATGGCGGCAGGCGCGTGAACATGGTGTACGCCGACAGCCTGAACGCCATCGCCGCCGGGGCTTTCCGCTACAGTGGTGACCCGGCCTATCCCAACGCGCGCGGCGACGTGGAGCGCTCGATCGCGAAGGTCGCGGCGCTGCCTTGCGACGTGCTGGTCTCGGCCCACCCGGAGGGGAGCGACCTGTGGAAGCGCCACGCGCAGCGCGCCACGCTCGGCAACGCGGCCTTCGTCGACAAGACCGCCTGCCGCGCCTACGCCGACAAGGGCCGCGCGCGGATGCAGAAAACGCTGGCGGCGGAAGCGAAGACCCCGGCGATCGTCTGGCGCGACAATGCGAAGATCACTGAACTGTTCGACAAGGCCGGCGTCACCGGCACCTTCGTCGTGCAGGATGTCGCCATTGGTGAATTCACGGGCCACGACCGCCAGCGCGCCAGCATCCGCTATGTCCCTGCGTCGACCTACAAGATCCCCAATTCGCTGATCGGCCTGGCCACCGGCGCCGTCTCCAGCGTCGACGAAGTGCTGCCGTATGGCGGCGGGCCGACCTACCTGCCGCAATGGGCCAGGGACATGCCGCTGCGCGAGGCGATCAGGATATCGAATGTCCCGGTGTACAAGGAACTCGCGCGCCGCATCGGCATGCCACGCATGCGGGAAGGCCTGCGCCAGCTCGATTACGGCAATATGGATGCGGGGTCGGTCATCGATGCCTTCTGGCTCGAGGGGCCGTTGAAGATCAGTGCGGTCGAGCAGACTCGCTTCTTGGGCCGTCTTGCGCAAGGCAAGCTGCCGTTTCCGGCGCCGGCGATGGCGACGGTGCGCGAGATCGTGCGGCAGGAAGATAACCCGAATCTTTACGCGAAGACTGGATGGTATATGCCGGATGATCGCAAGAACCAGATCGGCTGGTGGGTGGGCTGGGTCGAGAAGGGTGGCAAGGTATATGCGTTTGCGCTCAATGCCGACATCACCGACGATACGGTTGGCGCCAAGCGGGTGCCGCTGGGGAAGGCGGCGTTGCAGGCGCTGGGACTCTTGTGAACGAGGGAGCAGCTAGCCGCAGATCTCGTGAAAGAGATCGCGCCAGGATGGGTTGAGTGACTGGATCAGGTTGATCTTCCAGTCGCGGTTCCAGCGTTTGAGTTGTTTTTCGCGGGTGATGGCGCAGATGATGTCGGTGTGGATTTCGTACCAGACGAGGTGTTTGACGTCGTACTTCTTTGTGAAGCTGGCGGTCGCGGCTTCCTTGTGTTGCCAGATACGTTTTATCAGGTCGGACGTGACGCCGATGTATAGCGTGCCGTAGGGGTGGCTGGCCAGCATGTAGACGTAGGAGGGTTTGTCCATCCGGCCAGTTTGCGCGGGCGGTCATGGGAGGCGTTTGTGGCTGCTCAAAGGACTGGGGTTCCCGCCTGCGCGGGAACGACGGTTTTGAGGGGAGTGGCAGAGGGATGCTCTCGCCCGCAGCTTTAGCACGTCGTTCCCGCGCAGGCGGGAACCCAAGTGCCTGCGCAAACCACCACAAACAAAAAGCCGCCCGCAGGCGGCTTCCCGTTCAACCCTGGCCGGCGTCACCGCCGGCCAGACTCACTCTTACTGCCCGCGCTTCGCGCGCGCCTTTGCGGCAATACGCATGCGCAGCGCGTTCAGCTTGATGAAGCCGCCCGCATCCGCCTGGTTGTAGGCGCCGCCGTCTTCGTCGAAGGTGGCGATGTTCATGTCGAACAGCGAATCGGTCTTCGAATCGCGCGACACGACGATCACATTGCCCTTGTACAGCTTGATGCGCACCCAGCCGTTGACGGTGGCCTGGGTGTGGTCGATCAGGGTCTGCAGCGCGACGCGTTCCGGCGCCCACCAGTAGCCGTTATAGATCAGCGAAGCGTAACGCGGCATCAGGTCGTCCTTCAGGTGCGCCACTTCGCGGTCCAGCGTGATCGATTCGATCGCGCGGTGCGCGCGCAGCATGATGGTGCCGCCCGGGGTTTCGTAGCAGCCGCGCGACTTCATGCCGACGTAGCGGTTTTCCACCAGGTCCAGGCGGCCGATGCCGTGCTTGCCGCCCAGGCGGTTCAGCTCGGTGAGGACGGCGGCCGGCGACAGGCGCTTGCCGTTCAGGCCGACGATGTCGCCTTTTTCGAATTCGACATCGAGGTATTCCGCTTCATCCGGCGCCTGCTCGGGCGACACGGTCCAGCGCCACATCGATTCCTCGGCTTCGGCGCTCGGGTTTTCCAGGTGGCGGCCTTCGAACGAGATGTGCAGCAGGTTGGCATCCATCGAGTACGGCGCGCCGCCGTTCTTGTGCTTCATGTCGACCGCGATGCCGGCGTCTTCCGCGTACTTCAGCAGTTTTTCGCGCGACAGCAGATCCCATTCGCGCCATGGGGCGATGATCTTGACGTCCGGTTTCAGCGCATAGGCGCCCAGCTCGAAGCGCACCTGGTCGTTGCCCTTGCCGGTCGCGCCGTGCGAGACGGCGTCGGCGCCGGTCTCGTTGGCGATCTCGATCAGGCGCTTGGCAATCAGCGGACGCGCGATCGAGGTGCCCAGCAGGTATTCGCCTTCATACACGGTGTTGGCGCGGAACATCGGGAACACGAAGTCGCGCACGAACTCTTCGCGCACATCGTCGATATAGATGTTCTCTGGCTTGATGCCGAACTTCAGCGCCTTGGCGCGCGCCGGTTCCAGCTCTTCACCTTGGCCGAGGTCGGCGGTAAAGGTGACGATTTCGCAGCCATAATTGTCTTGCAGCCATTTCAGGATGACGGAGGTGTCGAGGCCGCCGGAATAGGCAAGTACTACTTTCTTGATGTCGCTCATGGGAGTTCCAGTGATGGAGGGATGGTAGAGGAGTAATGGTCAGCTGGCGCGCAAATCCATCCTGTCATTACAACAGGACGGACGGCCAACGATCAAGCTTCGGGGGTAAAAAATTAATCTTCAATGCGACCGAGCAGCAGGTATTCGATCAGGGCTTTTTGCACGTGCAGGCGGTTTTCGGCTTCGTCCCAGACCACCGATTGCGGGCCGTCGATGACGCCGGCCGAGACTTCCTCGCCGCGGTGTGCGGGCAGGCAGTGCATGAACAGGGCGTCGCTGGCCGCGCGCGCCATCTTGGCTTCGTCGACGATGAAGCCGTCGAAGGCTTTCAGGCGCTCTGCGTTTTCCTTCTCGTAACCCATGCTGGTCCAGACGTCGGTATTGACCAGATGGGCGCCGGCGCAGGCGTCCGACGGGTTGTCGAACAGCGTGTAGCGCGTGGTGTTGACCAGGCCCGGATCCATCTCGTAGCCCTTCGGCGTCGAGACGTTCAGGTGGAAGCCGAACACTTCGGCCGCCTGCAGCCACGAGTACAGCATATTGTTGGCGTCGCCGATCCAGGCCACCGTCTTGCCGGCGATCGAGCCGCGGTGTTCCCAGAAGGTGAACACGTCGGCCAGCACCTGGCACGGATGGTGTTCGTTGGTCAGACCGTTGATGACCGGGACGCGCGAATTGGCGGCGAAGCGGTCGATGATGTCCTGGCCAAAGGTGCGGACCATGATGATGTCGCACATGCGGCTCATCACCTGGCCGGCGTCTTCGACCGGCTCGCCGCGGCCCAGCTGGCTGTCGCGGGTGTTCAGGTAGATGGCGGCGCCGCCCAGCTGGTGCATGCCGGCCTCGAAACTGAGGCGGGTACGGGTCGAGCTCTTTTCGAACACCATCACCAGGGTGCGGTCGACCAGCGGATGATAGACCTCATAGGCCTTGAACTTGCGCTTGATGATCGCCGCGCGCTTGATGACGTATTCGAACTCGTCACGCGTGAAGTCGGAGAATTGCAGGAAGTGCTTGATCGGAGTGGTGCCTGGCATAATCTGGTCTACTCGTTTGTTGTCCCTTGAATTATAAGGGCTTTTTCTTTCCGTTAGGGAAAGTGACTGTTTCTATTTCCTAATAGAGCGTCTGCGCCGACTCGTGCAGCAACTGCCCATACAGCTCGTGGCGCATGCGCGCGATCTTGCCGTCGGCGACCGCGTCCAGCACCGCGCACTGTGGTTCGGCCAGGTGGCGGCAGTTATAGTACTTGCAGCCGCCCAGATAGGGCTTGAACTCGACGAAGGCGCGCTCGAGCATCCCTTCCGTCAGGTGGTACAGGCCGAACTCCTGGAAGCCGGGCGAATCGATGATCGCCGAGGTCTTGCCGTCGACCTCGGGCAGCCAGTACAGCCTGGTAAACGTCGTGGTGTGCTTGCCGGTGTCGAGGGCGGCCGAGATTTCGCGCACCGCGATGTCGGCGTCCGGCACCAGGAGGTTGATCATCGACGACTTGCCCATGCCGGACTGGCCGATGAAGATCGACGAGTGGCCTTCGAGCAGCGGGGCCAGGGTGGCCACGGTCTGTTCGGGGTTCCCGGTGGCCGATACCTCGTGCACCGGATAACCCAGCGCGGCATACGGCGCAACGCGCTCGCGTGCGCGCGGCAGCAAGTCTTCGACGTCGGTCTTGTTCAGGATGAGGTGGGCCTCGATGCCGGCCGCCTCGCAGGCGACCAGCGCGCGCGACACCAGGTCGTCGGTAAAGCCCGGCTCGGTGGCGACGACGATGAACAGGCGCGAGATGTTCGCCGCCAGCAGCTTCGATTTATATTGGTCGGAGCGATAGAGCAGGGTGGTACGGTCCGCGATCTTTTCGATCACGGCCTGGTCGTTCGAGGTGCGCTTGAGGTGCACCACGTCGCCCACGGCCACATTGGTCTTCTTGCCACGCGTGACGCATTGCAGCTTTTCGCCGCCGGCGTCGGCCAGGTAATGGCGGCCGTGGGCCGCGATGATGGTGCCGGTCAATTCACTGTTCTTGTCGCTCATGCGCTGGTCATTCCAAGGTAAAGCGCATTCACTTTCGCGGCGCAGATAAAATCGTTTTCAGTCAGGGCGCCGCCGGCCGAGTGGGTACTCCAGGTCACGCGGCAGGTGGCGTATCCGACCGTCATGTCGGGGTGGTGATCCTGCGTGTCGGCGACCTGCGCCACCGCGTTGACGAGGGCGATGGTGGCGCGGTAGTCCGGCAGCTTGAATTCGCGCGACAGGATGCCGTCGATCGCGGTCCAGCCGGGTACGTCGGCAAGCAGGGCGTCGATCACCCACGGATCGAGCCCCTTGGCGTTGTGGATGCAGTCGCGATGCTCCAGCTTCATGCGCCCGCCATCGTCAGGTGTTTCACGCGCACCGAGGCCGGCGGATGCGAATCGTAGAAGGCCGAGTGCAGCGGGTCCGGGGTGAGCGTGGAGGCGTTGTCCTCGTACATCTTGACCAGGGCCGATACCAGGTGACGGCTATCGGTATGCTGGGCCGCGAAGGCGTCGGCCTCGAATTCGTGCTTGCGCGAGCTGATCGACGACAGCGGCGCCAGCGGGAAAGTAAACACTGGGAGCACCAGCATGAACAGGATCAGGGCCATGCCGTCGTTCGAGACGTTCATGAAGGGCAGCACGCCCAGGCCGGTATAGAACCAGGTCTGGCCTTTCAGGTAGCCGAGCAGGGCCAGGAAGGCCAGCGACATGGCGAACATCACGGCGACGCGCTTGACGATGTGGCGCAGCTTGAAGTGGCCCAGTTCGTGGGCCAGCACGGCTTCGATCTCTTGCGGCTCGAGGCGCGACAGCAGGGTGTCGAAGAACACGATGCGCTTGGCCCGACCGAAGCCCGAGAAATAGGCGTTGCCGTGGGCGCTGCGCTTGGAGCCGTCCATCACGAACAGGCCGCGCGATGCGAAGCCGACGCGCGCCATCAAGGCTTCTATGCGCTGCTTGAGGCTGGCGTCTTCGAGCGGGCTGAATTTATTGAACATCGGCGCGATCACGCTCGGGTAGATCGCAATCATGAGCAACTGGAAGCCGCTCCACACCAGCCAGGTATAGAACCACCACAGCTCGCCCGACTTGTCCATCAGGGTGAGTACGACCCACAGCAGCGGCAGGCCGATGATGGCGCCGACGATCGTGCTCTTGACCAGGTCGCTGAACCACAGTCCAGGGGTCATCTTGTTGAAGCCGAAGCGCTGCTCCAGCACGAACTGGCGATACCAGTCCAGCGGCAGGTCGAGCAGGCTGGAAATCACGCCGAAGGCGACTACCAGCGCCATCTGGTGCCACAGTCCCGGACCGGTCAGCGGCAGCAGGGCCAGCGACAGCAGTTGCAGGCCGCCCAGCAGGGTAAAGCCGATCAGGACCGCGCCGCCCCACAGCATGCCCACCAGGCCGAGGCGGGTCTTGGCAACGGTATAGTCGGCCGCTTTCTGGTGCGCCGCCAGCGGAACCTTTGGCGCAAACTCGGCCGGCACGCTGGCGCGATGGCGCGCGATGTGCCGGATGTGGCGCGCGGCCAGCCAGGTGCGCAGCACCATGGTGAGCGCGAAGAAAACGACGAACAAAACCGAAAACCCGAATGATGACATTCTGTGCCTGTGAGAAAATGCAGGATTAAGTGTAAAACACGACTAGGCAAAGAGAGAATTATGTCACAAGCTACACCAACCACCGAGTCCGCCGCAGCCCAGCGTCCAAACGAGTTCAACCTGGTCTGGGTGGACATGGAAATGACCGGCCTGGACCCGGACAACGACCGCATCATCGAAGTGGCGGTGGTCGTCACCGACCCAGAGCTGAACATCATCGCCGAAGGCCCGGTATTCGCCATCCACCAGTCGGACGCAACCCTCGACAAGATGGATAACTGGAACAAGGGCACCCACGGCAAGTCGGGCCTGATCGACCGCGTAAAAGCCTCGACCGTGACCGAAGCCCAGGCCGAGCAGGAACTGATCGCCTTCCTCAAGCAGTACGTGCCCTCGAACAAGTCGCCGATGTGCGGCAACTCGATCTGCCAGGACCGCCGCTTCATGGCGCGCGGCATGCCGAAGCTGGAAGCGTTCTTCCACTACCGTAACCTGGACGTGTCGACCCTGAAGGAATTGTGCCGCCGCTGGAAGCCCGAGGTTGCCACCGGCTTCAAGAAGCACCAGAAGCACACGGCCCTGGCCGACATCACCGAATCGATCGAAGAACTGCGCTATTACCGCGAGCACTTCATCCAGAAGTAATGTTGTATAAGTTGCAGTAAAAAACTGCGATGTATTGATAAGAAGGTATGCGACAATCGGCGGTATGGTTCCGCTCCCGCATACCGCTTTCTTGAGTGACGGCCAGGTAGCTGCGCGCATGCGCGGCCACGACTGGCAGGCGTCCAGCCTCGGCCCGGCCGACGGCTGGCCGCCATCGCTGCGCACCGCAGTGGACATGATGCTGCATTCGTCCTTCCCGATGTTCATCGCGTGGGGACCGCAGTTCGCCTTCCTGTTCAACGACGCCTACATCCCCATTTTGGGCGAACGCTATCCGTGCGCGCCCGGCCTGCCGTTCGCCGACGTGTGGCCCGAAGCCTGGCCAGACCTGCGGCCGCTGCTCGAGCGCACCATGGCGGGCGAGGCGGTGTTCTTCGAAGACCTCGAGATGAACCTGCTGCGCAATGGCTATCCCGAGCGCGCCTGGTTCACCTTTTCGTATGCCCCGTTGGTCGATGCGGTCGGCCAGGTCGGCGGCCTGTTCTGCACCTGCATGGAAACCACCGGCCGCGTGCTGGCCGAGCGGCGCGCCGCCTTCCAGCTCAGGGTGTCCGATGCGCTGGGCCCGATCGACGATCCGGGCGAGGTGATCGCCACCGCCAGCGCCTTGCTGGGCGTGGAGCTCGGCGCCGCCCGGGTGCTGTATGCCGAAATAGATCCGCTCAGCGGCCAGCTGGACGTGCCGCGCCTGTGGTCCCAGGATGGCGCCGCGCCGGCCGCGCTGCGCTCGCCGCTGCACGACTTCAGCCCCGCAGTGGTGGACGAGCTGCGCAGCGGCGCCGTGGTGCAAATCCACGACGCGGCCAACGACCCGCGTGCGCAAGACCTGCGCGCCGCCTGGCGCGACGAGCGCATCGGCGCCTTGCTGGTGGTGCCGCTGGTGAAATCCGGCCGCCTGATCGCCTGCCTGGGCGTCGATGCGCCGAACCCGCGTTCCTGGACTGCCCACGACGTCCAGCTCGCGCGCGACGTGGCCGAGCGCACCTGTGCCGCGGCCGAGACCGCGCGCGCCCAGGCGCTGCTGCGCGAGGAGCGCGACCGCAGCCGCGACATCTTCGACAATATCTCCGAAGGCTTCGCGCTGTTCGACCGCAACTGGATCATGCAGCGCATGAACGCCGAAGGCCTGCGCATCTGCTCCGTCACGCGCGAGGAGGTGATCGGCCGCAACCACTGGGAAGTATTCACCGCCATGGCCGACAGCGAGGCCGGCCACATGTACCACCGCGTGATGGACACGCGCCGCGCCAGCGCCGCCGAGCAATGCCACACCTTCCCCGACGGGCGCCGCATCTGGACCGATATCCGCGCCTATCCGACTCAGGACGGCGGCATCGCCAGCTTCTTCCGCGACATCACCGACCGCAAGCTGGCCGAAGAAAAACTGATGGACGCCGACCGCCGCAAGGACGAATTCCTGGCCATGCTGGCGCACGAGCTGAGGAACCCGCTGGCGCCGATCAGCGCCGCCGCCGAGCTGCTCCGTATGGGCAATATGGACGAGCGCCGCGTGCACCAGAGCAGCACCATCATCGGCCGCCAGGTGCGCCACATGACACGCCTGGTGGACGACCTGCTCGACGTGTCGCGCGTCACGCGCGGCCTGATCACGCTGGGCCAGGCGCGGGTGCCGGCGCGCGCCGTGGTCGAAGAAGCGGTGGAGCAGGTGCGGCCGACGATCGACGCGCGCTCGCAGCAGCTTGGCGTGCGCCTGCCTCCCGAACACGCCGCAGTGCGCGGCGACAAGGCGCGCCTGGTGCAGGTGGTGGCCAATGTGCTGGGCAACGCCGCCAAGTACACGCCGCCGGGGCGCGGCATCGACCTGCGCGCCGAGGTACTGGGCACGCGCCTGGTGCTCAGTGTGCGCGACGAAGGCATCGGCATGGACCGCGAGCTCACCGGGCGCGTGTTCGACCTGTTCACCCAGGCCGAGCGCTCGTCCGACCGGTCGCAGGGCGGGCTTGGACTGGGACTGGCCCTGGTCAAGCACCTGGTCGAGCTGCATGGCGGCACGGTGGGCTGTTCCAGCCCCGGGTTAGGGAAGGGCAGCACCTTCGTGATCAGCCTGCCGCTGCTGCAGGAAGAAGAAACGTCGGCGCCTGCGCCGGGGGCCGCTTGTCCGGCCGGCGCCGCGTCCTTGCGCGTGCTGGTGGTGGACGACAATCACGACGCCGCCGAGACGCTGGGCCTGCTGCTGTCGGCGCAGGGGCATGAGGTGGCGATCGAGCACGCCTCTCTGCCGGCGCTCGAACGCGCGCGTGGCATGCGGCCGGATGTTTGCCTGCTCGATATCGGGCTGCCAGAGATGGATGGGCGCGAACTGGCGCGGCGGCTGAAGGCCGACCCGGCGACGCGCGACGCAACGCTGATCGCCATCACCGGCTATGGCCAGCAGCAGGACCGCGACGCCGCGCTGGCTGCCGGCTTCGCGCATCATCTGGTCAAGCCGGTCAATGTCGATGTGCTGCTGCGCGTGCTGGACGGCGTGCGCACAAAAGAACATGCCAGTCAGTCAGAGACGTTTGCCGACGTCGTTCCCGCGCAGGCGGGAATCTAAGTAATTGGAGTAGCCACAAGAACAACCGAAGGAGACTAGATGAAAACAAAACGCACTGTCATCGCAAAATCACTGGCGCTTGTATTACTCTCCACCCTGGGCATTGCTTCCCACGCCGCCAACCCGATCGTCCCCGGCTGGTACGCCGACCCCGAAATCCGCATCTACGGCAACAAATACTGGATCTATCCCACTTACTCGGACCACTACGGCGCCCCGCGCACCTCGCGCGGATTCACTCCAGAGCAGGACGCCATGCGTGCCAAGTCCGACCTGATCTGGGAACCCTACCTGAAGCAGACCTTCCTCGATGCCTTCTCGTCGACCGATCTGGTCAACTGGACCAGGCACACCCACGTGCTCGACGTCGAAAACGTCTCGTGGGCGGCGTATGCGGTGTGGGCTCCGTCCGCCATCGAGCACAACGGCAAGTACTACCTGTTCTTCGGTGCCAACGACATCAAGGCCAACGGCCAACTGGGCGGCATCGGCGTAGCGGTCAGCGACCGGCCCGAAGGCCCGTTCAAGGATGCGCTCGGCCGCCCGCTGATCGACAAGATCCACAACGGGGCCCAGCCGATCGACCAGATGGTGTTCAAGGACGACGACGGCCAGGTGTATATGTATTACGGCGGCTGGAAGCACGCCAACGTCGTCAAGCTGGCGCCGGATCTGCTGAGCGTCGTGCCGTTCCCGGATGGGGCAACCTTCAAGGAGATCACGCCCGATCCGGCCTATGTGGAGGGTTCCTTCATGGCCAAGCGCAATGGCGTGTACTACTTCATGTGGTCGGAAGGAGGGTGGACGCGGCCGGACTATCGCGTCGCCTACGCCATGAGCAAGTCGCCGTTTGGACCGTTCAAGCGTATCGGCACCATCCTGCAGCAGGATACAACGATTGCCAATGGGGCGGGGCACCACTCGGTGGCCAATATTCCGGGCACGGATGACTGGTACATCGTCTATCACCGCCGGCCGTTGGGCGACAAGGACGGTCACCACCGCGAGACGGCGATCGAGCACTTGTACTTTAATGCGGATGGCACGATCAAGCCGGTGATCATGACGAAGGAAGGAGTGGCGCCGCGGCCGATTTCGACTGGAGGCTGAAAGTGGCGAGCGGCTGAGAAGACCGCTCCACGCGCTTGCAAGAGACCACGAAGCAGCCAAAGCAACGGTATTCGGGCGAAGAACGTGCGGGCAGTGCTATCGCTGATCGCTTTGTATGGCCGCTATCGACCCATTGCAGACGTTGACGGCTAAGAGAAGGACGGGCGGTTTGAACTCGGTGGTGACTTTTTTCGCGTTACCGCTCAATCTCTTTACGGTTTTAGGCCGTTGGTGCAGTAGATGGCGCTTGGGAATCTGTATCGTTGATTGCGTGCTGCAGTAGGTCCGGTAGGTTCGGATCGTCGTACGAGCGTACGCTGTTTGGTGGCAGGCTGGCGAACAGACGCTGCCAGAACGCGTTGGCACGGGTGTCGGCGCGAAAAATCGCTACCAACCACGGGCCGGTGAAGGTGCGCGCTAATGCGTGCACAGCCTCAAATGCCAAACCCTGGCGCCGATAACGCTTCAGAATGAACAAATCGGCCACCTCTTCGGCTACGCTGCCGTTCGGCAGCCTGAAGGGTTCGGTGACCACGAAGCCCGCCAGCACACCATCTTTTCTAATCCAATAGGCACCCTTGGCGGGGTCATTGATGTAATCGGCAATTTGTTCTGGAGAGGCATCGAACAAGCCGTCCGGACCTATGTCTTCATCCGCCCAATCGGAACCCTCGTAGTAGTACAGCTGGAACAGGCGGAACAGAGCCTCAGCCCCGCCTGGCGCGATCCTTTGCAGCGGATGCGACGGTGCGCTCATGCCTGCTCTCTTGTATCAAACATCTTCAGCGAATGATGTATTTGTGCGTCATCCATAGTATTTGAGAAGCTGGTTAGTGGAACGTCTGGTCCTGGCCGTTAGCGGAAGTCCTAGGAATGAAGTGTATGTGGTCGTTGCCCGTGAATCAACTTGAACCTGCGCAATACTTCGCCATTTGATCGCCTGCACTGTTTTTGGATGGCGCTGCACCTATTTCGTGCAAATGTGATGTAATGACGCTCTCTGCGCTCATCCTTGGTGCAATGCCATCCTTTCTTTTATCCATCCTGAGGCGGCCGCACCCGGTCGTCTTGCCGCCGATCGGCCAGGCGCGGGCTGCGTTCGGCGCGCTGTTCGGCCTCGCCCTGTCCGGCGTGCTGAGCCAGGTCGTGCTGGCTTGGAGCGCCCCGGGCGCCCACGTGGCCTGGCTGGTCGCCCCCATGGCCGCCTCCGCCGTGTTGCTGTTCTGCGTCCCCGCCAGCCCCCTGGCCCAGCCCTGGCCCGTCATCGGCGGCAATGTCGTCTCAGCCCTGGTCGGCGTCCTCTGCGTCCAGTTGCTGCCCGATCCGATGATCGCCGCGCCACTGGCGGGCGGCCTGTCGATCGCCATGATGTTCCTGCTGCGCTGCCTGCATCCGCCCGGCGGGGCGGTGGCGATGACGGCGGTGCTGGGCGGGCCGGCGGTGCATGAGGCCGGCCTGTCGTTCGCGCTGGCGCCGGTCGGCCTGAACACCGTACTGCTGGTGCTGGCGGCGATGCTGTACAACCGGGTAACCGGCGCCCATCACGTGCACAAGCCCGCGCCGGCGCCGCTAGATGTGGCGGCAGAGGACATCGACGCCGCGCTGGAACACTTTGGCGAAGCGCTCGACGTCTCGCGCGAAGACCTGGCCGTCATCGTCAACGATGCCGAGCACCATGCGGCCGAGCGGCGCGTGCGTCGACTGCATGCCGGCGACGTTGTGGTACCGCCGCTGGCGCTGCTCGAACCCGACATGCCGCTGGCGACGGCGCGCGCCATCCTGCTCGAACATGGATTGCCTTCATTGCCGGTGGTGGATGGGGAAGGGCGGCTGCTTGGCGTGCTGACCTTGAATTCCCTGCTGCGGGCGGCGGCCGAGGCGGAGGCGTGGAGCATCAAGGCGCGGGCGCTGATTGTGCTGCGCGGCCGCAAGGATGCCGAGCGGGTGGTGGAGCTGATGATTGTCGGGATTGCAGTGCAGGCCGGGCAGCCGGCGAGTGATGTGGCCACGCTGGCGGGCCGCCATGGCCTGGCGCGGGTGCCGGTGGTCGATGCGGCGGGAATGCTGGTGGGGATGGCAGGGCCGGTCGAAGTGCTCGATGCCTTGCATGGGGTGGCGTTGGCGACGCAGGGGTGGAGGTTGCGGCGTCGACGTGGGGATTGATATTGGCGCGGCGCTGATTTCGTAGACGATGATCGCGCTGTCAACGATCACCGCGTCGGCGGCATAGCCGCCGACCCTACAGGTGGATCAGGCCGATAAAAGTGAATCAGGCCGATCCAGGTGAATCAAGCCGATTCAGCCCCACAGCACTTCTTGAACTTCTTTCCGCTGCCGCAAGGGCAGTCGTCATTGCGGCCGACTTTCGGCTCTTCGCGTACCACGGTCTCGACCGCGGCCTTGCGCAGCGGCAGCCAGTAGCGGTAGATATCCGGCACGTTGGCCTCGATCTGCAGCGCCAGGGCGTGGATCTGGTGCGGACTGTCGACCAGGTCCAGCTCTTCTTCCTCGATCTCGTCGGCGCCGAGCAGGTAGATCGGGCGGATCAGTTCGGCAACGTCCGAGTTCTTGATCGGATCCCAGGAACCGGCGCGCAGTTCGACGCCTTCCCAGAAGCCCCAGCACCAGGCTTCCGGATCGATCAGCACCTTGCCTTCGAATTCATGTTCGACGAACAAAGGCTCGAATTCCTTGGGCGAGACTTCGAATGTGATCAGGATTTCGTTCATGAACCGCATAATCAGGTTCATGATCTTTTCCAACTCGCGCGGATTCTTCCACTTCGGCGCATCCGCCTCGCTTTCGCCCCACACCTTCGGCAGCCATTCGGAAGGCATGATGGTTTCCGGACCGATCGCGATCGCGGTCAGGTAGCCGTGCAGGGTGTCCATCGTCATCGCGTCGTCGGAGCAACGGTCGGACAAGAGGAACTGGTCGAGTTCGTCGAATTCTTTTTCGGAGAGGGGCTGTTCGAGATGCATGGGAGTGTCTGGTGATGGCGCGTGGGCGCCGGTTTTGCGTAAAGGCGCCAGTGTAACCGCTGCGCCGCCGGGCGACAGCAAAAACCTCGATCGGTATGGCAAGTGGCGGGGAGATGGCGCCGCGGCGCAACGGCCGCGGCGCCGGGACGGCATCAACGCTTGGCGTTGAAGGCCTTGGTCAGCTCGTCGGCCGCGAACTGCTGCGCTTCCTTGGCTTTCGGCACCACCGCGCCCATGCCGAAGAATTCGTGGGTCACGCCGGTGAAGTGGCGGTAGTTGACGGTCACGCCTTCCTTCTTGAGGCGGTCGGCGTAGGCCTTACCCTCGGTCATCAGCGGGTCGATCTCGGCGGTGATCACGGTGGCCGGCGGCAGGCCCTTGAGCGAGGTCGCCTTCAACGGCACGGCGTAGGGGCTCTTCGGATCGGCGCCGTAGTGCTTGAAGAACCAGCCCATCATCGCCTTGTTCAGCGGCTTGGCGTTGGCGTTCTTCTTGTACGACGCGTTGTTCATGTCGTTGTCGACTACTGGATACACCAGCAGCTGGTGCACCGGCAGCTGGGCTTTCTGGTCGCGCGCCATCATCGAGACCACGGTCGCCAGGTTGCCGCCAGCCGATTCGCCGGCTACCGCCACGCGGGTGGCGTCGCCATTGAAGCTCTTGGCGTTTTCGATCGCCCATTTGTAGGCGGCGAAAGCGTCTTCCGGCTGGGTTGGAAACTTATGTTTCGGCGCCAGGCGGTAGTCGGCCGAGACCACGATCGCCTTGGCCCCCTTGGCCAGCGCGCGCACCGACGCTTCATAGACCTTGGTGTCGGCAATCACGAAGCCGCCGCCGTGGTAGTACACGATGACGGGGAACGGGCCCTTGCCTTCAGGGGTGAAGATATGGACCGGGAAGCTGCCGCCCTTGCCCTGGACCGTCTGGGTCTTCATGGTCACGCCCGGTTCCGGCGCCGTGCTCTGGCCGGCGTCAGACAGCACTTTTTTCACCGCATCGGCGGCCGACGGCTGCTTGCGCGCTTCTTCCGGGCTCAGGGTTTCGATCGGCTTCGGTTTCAGCGATGCCATCGCGTCGAGCACCTTCTGCATGCTCGGCTCGGCCTTCGGCGGCTGGGCGGCGGTCTGGGCAATCGCGGTGCCGGCCAACATGCCGGCGGCCAGTGCAACCATGGTCAGAGTCAGTTTCTTCATATTTTTCCTTATCGGGTTTCTTGCCCGGCGCGACATGCGCCAGGGGTATTTCTGACATGAGACCTTGTAACAAAGCCGCACTCCGTGCGTAAACGAACTCAGCGCGCGTGAAATGCGGGCCATTTCCGCTTCGTGGTGCGTCGCCGTACAATAGGGACATGGATAACTTAACCACCGACAACGAAACGCCCGAGCATCCGTATGCGCGCCTCGATCCCGCCCTGGTGCTGGACGCGCTCGACAGTGTCGGCATGCATGGCGACGGTCGCCTGCTGGCCCTGAACAGCTACGAGAACCGCGTGTATCAGGTCGGCCGCGAGGAGGGCGGGCCGGTGGTGGTCAAGTTCTACCGTCCCGAACGCTGGAGCGACGCCGCCATCCTCGAAGAACACGGCTTCGTGGCCGAACTGGTGGAGCGGGAAATCCCGGTTGTGCCCGCGCTGCAGATCGATGGCAAGACCCTGCATGCCTTCCAGGGCTTCCGTTTTTCGGTCTTCCCGCGCCGCGGCGGACGCGCGCCCGAGCTGGGCGACCCGGCGGTACTGGAATGGATCGGCCGTTTCATCGGCCGCATCCACGCCCAGGGCGCGGTCAAGGCCTACGAACACCGGCCGGCGCTCGATCCGGTTACTTTCGGCCGCCAGCCGTACGACTTTCTGCGCCAGCACGATTTCATCCCACCCGAGCTGATGGCGGCCTGGTCGAGCGTGGTCGAGCAGGCGCTGGACGGCGTGGCGCGCTGCTACGAGCGCGCCGGAGAACTGCCGCTGCTGCGCCTGCACGGCGACTGCCACGGCGGTAACGTGCTGTGGACGCCGGACGGCCCCCATTTTGTCGATTTCGACGACAGCCGCATGGGCCCGGCCGTGCAGGACTTGTGGATGCTGCTCTCGGGCGAGCGCCAGGAAATGGTCGGCCAGATGGCCGACGTGCTGGCCGGCTATGAGGACTTCTGCGATTTCCACCCGCGCCAGCTGTACCTCGTCGAGGCGCTGCGCACCCTGCGCCTGATTCATTATGCGGCGTGGCTGGCGATGCGCTGGAGCGATCCTGCTTTCCCGGCCGCCTTCCCCTGGTTTAATACCCAGCGCTACTGGCAGGACCGTATTCTGGAGCTGCGCGAGCAGGTGGCCCTGATGGACGAACCGCCCCTATGGCCGGTGTAAGGGGGCGAATGGATGAGCTGAGCCCATATTGCCTTCCAGTTCCGCGTAGCATACTGAACGGATTTGCCGGATAATCGAACCGACCGCCGCCATTGAGACCTCGCATGGAACCAAACCCAGCCAAGCAAGACGAAGCCGACTTCTCGATCGACCTGTCGCAGGCCGCCGGCATGGCGCCGCCCGAGACGCCGCCGGAAACGCCTGATCCGTTGCCCGAATCCCCGCCTGAAGCCCCAGTGGCCGCCCCGGCGCCAGCCGCACGCAAGCCCCTCGAGATGCGAGAAATCCAGGAAGCGATCGCGCGCGTGGAAGCCGAGGCCAAGGCCAACGTCGCCTCTGAAAACCGCCAGACCGCCGAATCGCGCGCACGCACGCTGGCCGACGAGCGCGCCGCCATCGATGTGGCCGCCGCCGCAGCCGCAGTGGCCAACTCGCAGGCATCCGAAGACGCGATCGCGGCCAACCGCGACCGCCTGGAATCCCTGCGCGCCGCCTCGAAGGCCTCCGCCGAACGCCTGGAAGCGATCCGGCAAGAGACCGCCGAGCTGCGCGCGCGGGTCAAGAGCGATACCGAGATCCGCCTGGCGCTTGAGGCCCGTTCGCGTTCCGAAGAAGAAGCGCGGCGCCGCGCCGCGGTCCAGATGGAAGCCGAGGCCGAACTGGCGGCCAAGGCCGCCCGCGCCGCCGACGAGCTGGTGGCGCATACCGAACAGGCCAGGCTGCAGGCCGCCGAGCGCATGGCGGCGGTGGAAGCGGCCAAGGAAGAAGTGCTGCATAACGCCAGCGCCGACGCCCGCATCGCAATCCTGGCGCGCGAGCGCGAGCGCGCCGAAAAAGCGGCGCGCCAGACCGCCGAGAAACTGGCCGAGGCCGAAGCCGAGGCGCTCGACCTGACCCAGCAGCGCGAACGGGCCGACCAGGTGGCCCTGGCCTCGGCGTTCGCGCGCGCGGCAGCCGAAGCGCGCGCGCTGGAAGAAGCGCGCGCCATGGCCCACATCGAACAGGAGCGCGAGGCGATCGCGCTGGCCCAGGCCGAGTCCGAGCGCGTCGCGGCCCAGTCGCTGCGCATGCGCCTGCAGACAGAGAAGGAATTGCGCGACGCCGCCACCCACCGCGAGCGCCTGGAGCAAATGGCGGCTGCCAGCGCCGAGGCGCGGCGCGAGGCCGAGACCCGCATCCTGGCCGCGACCGAGGCCCGCATCGAGACCGACCGCAAGCTGCGCCTGGTGGCCGAAGACCGCGTCCGCGCCGAGGAAGAAGCGGACGAGCAGGTGCAAGCCCGGCTCGAAGCCGAGGCCGAGGCGGCGCTGGATGCGCGTGCGCGCCGCGCAGCCGACGAGGCGGCTGCGGCGGCGGCACTGCGCGAAGCCGAGGAACACCGGCGCGAGCAGGCGCTGGCCGAAGAAAAAGCGGCGCTGGCCCAGGCCGCGGCCGACGTACAGGCCGCGCGCAATGCCGATGAAGCCGAAGCGGTCGCATTCGAGGCCGAACTGGTCGAACTGCAGCGCCAGGCGGCGCAACTGGCGTCGAATAAGCGCGAAGAAACCGAACGCCTGGCCCAGCTCGAACGCGAGCGGGTGGCCGCCGAATCCCAGGCTCTCCTTGAGCTCGAGCAGAAAGTGGCGGCCGAGCGCGAATTGATGCTGGCGGCCCAGGCGCGCAGCGAAGCCGAGGCTGCCGCTGCGGCGGCGCTAGCCGCCAAGGCGCAGGCCGAGCGCCGTCTGGAAGAAGCCCAGCGCGCAACGTTCGAAGCGCAGCAGACCCAGACGGATGCGGTGGCCGAAGAAGCCGCGCAAGCCGAGGCCACGCGCGACGCCCAGCAGGCGCATGCGCGCCGGGCGCAGGAGCTGGCCCAGGCCCAGCAGGAGCGCACCGAAGTCGAGCGCCAGCAGGTAGCACTCACCGAGCAGGCGATCGGCGCCGAGCGCGAAGCCACGCAGGCCGCGCGCGAATCGTTGGCCCTGGTCGAGCGCAAGCTGGCCGCCCAGCGCGCCCAGGCCACGGCCGATGCCCGCGCCAACGAGGCGCAGGCGGCGCGGCTGGCGTCGGAACACGCCGCCGCCCAGGCCGCCGAAGCGCGGGCCGAGGCCGAGGAAGCGCAGGCCCGGCTGGCGCGCGAGCGCGAGCTGGTCGAGCAGGCGGCGGTGCAGGCGGCGGTCGAGAAACGCGAAGCCCAGCGCGCGCTGCTGGAACACGCCCAGGCCCACGCCGAAATGCAGCGCAAGGCGGCGCACGCCACCCTGCAGATGGCCGATGCGCGCAAGCACCTGGTGAATTTGGAAAGCAAGCGCCAGGACGAACAGGCCGCCGAACTGGCGGCCACCGAGCGCGTCATTGGCGAGCGCAAGGTGGAAGCCGGCCAGCGTTCGGTGTCGGCCGACCTGACGCGCGAGGTGTTGGGACGGTTCAAGCAGTCGCAGGCGAGGGCCGGCGACACCTCGGCCGCGCAGGCGGCGGCGAGGTTGGCGGAAGTGATTGCTGCCCAGCGCGAACTGGACCGGGATCTGGATGGTAAAACGGACCGGGACTAACGGCGTGGGCTGCGCTTGCGTTTAACTGCGGCCCGCACCCTACGCACGTCGTTCCCGCGCAGGCGGGAACCCAAGTTATTCGCGTCGCCGGCCACCTCGAACGTGCCATCAGTGCCGGCAAACTTGGGTTCCCGCCTTCGCGGGAACGACGGTATGCTTACTGTGCAGGTGCTGCTTGCGCCGGCACCGGCGCCCGATTTTCCATCCCACCCTGCGCCTGGCTAGGCGACACCGGATCCACCGGCCCCGTCACCGCACGCTTGACGAAATACTCGGTATCGCCAAAGCAGCTGGTCGGCACGCCCTTGTGCTGCTCGTACGAGATCTGCACGCGGCGGCCGATATTGCTATTGAGTTGCTGCACCACCGTCTCGTCGCGCACTGTGAAGGCGAAGCGCTCGGGAATCGCTCCCGGCATGCTCGACAGCAGGATCTCGCCCTCCCAGGTCTTGCACAGCCAGCCTTTCTTGGAGAACGTCTGCAGGTAGCCGGCGCGGTCGCCCTCGGAATACGCCCAGGTCAGGGTGAACCACGTGTACAGGGAACCGAGCACCGCCACGACGGCGACGACGGACAGCAGGATGGCGGTAGAACGGGCTTTGGGCATGGTCGGGCAGGCGATCAAAAAGGTTGGCACGGGTTGTCAATATTGCAGCGCAAACGCGGTGCGCGCTCATTCTGCCATGCCTTGCAGTAATCGCAAACTGCGAATCTCATCCGGGCCGCTAATTAACCGGTCCGCGCCGCCACCTCGGCCTCCTGGGCCGCAATCCTCCTGCGGTAGCGTATGGACGACCACAGCGACACCAAGATGAAGGCCAGCCCGGACAGCCCGGTGAACCATTCCGGGATGTGATAGTGCACGCTGGCAAACATGATCAGCGCCAGGATGCCGATCGCGTAGTGCGCCCCGTGCTCTAGATAGACGAATTCCTGCAACGTGCCCTTGTAGACCAGGAACACCGTCATCGAGCGCACGAACATGGCGCCAATGGCCAGGCCCAGCATGATGATCACGACGTCGTTGGTGATGGCGAAGGCCCCGATCACGCCGTCGAAGCTGAACGAGGCGTCCAGCACTTCCAGGTAGAGAAAGCCGCCGATGCTGCCTTGCGAGATCATGGCGCCGACCGAGGGGTCTTGTTCCTTCTCTTCGAGCAGTCCGCTCAGCCACTTGACGCCGATATACACCAGCACCCCGGTCACGCCGGCGATCAGCACCGCCAGCTTGCGCACCTCGGGCATCAGGCGCATGGCGCCGATCACGCACAGCAGGGTGAGCAGCACGGCCAGTCCTTCGGAGCCGTACTTACCGACCTTTTCCTCGAACCAGGTGATCCAATGCAGTTCTTTTTCCGTGTCGAAGAGGAAGTTCAGGAACACCAGCATCAGGAAGGCGCCGCCGAAGGCCGCGACCTCGGCATGGTGTTCGGTCAGGTGGCGCGAATACTCATTGGGATTGTCGATCGCCATATGCCAGACGTCGAACAGGCCGAGGCCGGTGGCGGCGGCGACGATCACCAGCGGGAACAGCAGGCGCATGCCGAACACCGCCACCAGGATGCCGACGGTCAGGAACAGCTTGCGCCAGAACTCGTTCCAGTGCTTGAGCACCGAGGCATTGACGACAGCATTGTCGAAAGAAAGCGACACTTCCAGCACGCCGAGGATGGCGGTGATCCACAGGGCCTGCAGCAGGCCAGGCAGTCCGCGGTGCTCGTAGCCCCACCAGCCGGCCAGGGCCATCAGGACAGCCGTGACGATGAAAGACCAGCGGAAGTGCCGCATACATACCTCTTGTCTGTATTGACTCGTTGGGTCAATATTACCGTTTCCCGGCCTGATGCGTCCGTTCCAAAAGTCTCCCACGAGGCCTTGCTTCTGAGATAATTCCGCCCAGCATTTTCACCTATAAGACATCATGGACATTATCTACCTCGCGACGCCCATACTGACCTGGATGGTGGTCGGTCCGATCAAGTTTCTCATTTCCAGCGTCCGCCTACGGCGCTGGGCCTTCGATCTGGTCGGCAATGGCGGCTTTCCCAGCAACCATAGCGCGGTCGTTTCCAGCATGGCCACCCTGATCGCCCTGCGCGAAGGCATGGACAATCCGGCCTTCGGCGTGGCGTGTGCGCTCGCCTTCATCGTCATGATCGACGCCAACAGCCTGCGCCAGCACGTCGGGCGCCACGCGGTGTCGATCAACCGCCTGCACGACGGCAAAGAGGACTACGTCATCCTGCGCGAACGCATGGGCCATACCAAGATCGAAATCGCTGGCGGCGTCCTGACCGGCATCGGCATGGGCTTCCTGATCAATGCCGTCTTCGGCGGCTTCTGATCATGTACATACAGCGGCGTCCACTTCCCGGACGTCCGCCTGTCCGTTTTACCCTGCATCTCGTCCGGGCTGGAATGCAGCTCATCGCCAAAAAACGCAGTTCATCCATCGAATTCGGCGTTATACAGGTTCGTCAATTGACGCCATCAGGGCCCTCCTGAATACTTCGCGCTGGCTGTATCTATTCTCATTTTTATAAAAAAGACCAAGTCCTTCTCTGGAGAACCACAATGCTGCGCAAAACCCTCCTCGTTCTAGCCATCGCTTCAAGCCTCGTCGCCTGCGGAAAGGATTCCGCCAAGGCCCCCGGCCAGGGCAAGGACAACAAGCCCACGCAGCTGACGGTGGCTCCCGAGGATGTATTGACGATCCAGAGCGACTCGATTTCGTCGGGCCCGGTGGTCACCGGCTCGATCCAGCCGGAACGCAAGGCCGACCTGCGCGCCGAAGTCTCGGCCATCGTGCTGCAGGTGCTCAAGGAGAACGGCGAGCCGGTCAAGCGCGGCGACGTGCTGGTGCGCCTCGACGAGACCTCGATCCGCGACACCCTGACCTCGGCCGAGGATGCGCAGCGCGCCGCCAGCCTGGCGCTGGAACAGGCCAACCGCCAGCTCGAGCGCCTCAAGACGCTGACCGCATCCGGCATGACCTCCGCCAAGGCCCTGGACGACGCCGAGATGGCGCGCAATAACGCCCTGAGCGAGCTGTCGGGCGCGCGGAGCCGCGTCGCCACCGCGCGCCAGCAACTGGCCCGCACCACCGTGCGCGCGCCGTTCGACGGCATCGTCTCCGAGCGCAAGGTCTCCAACGGCGACACCGCCAATATCGGCAAGGAGCTGGTGAAAGTCATCGATCCGACCAGCATGCGCTTCGAGGGCGCGGTGTCGGCCGATTCGGTCAGCACCGTCAAGGTCGGCCAGAAGGTCAATTTCCGCGTCAACGGCTATGCCGACCAGCAGTTCGCCGGCATCGTCAGGCGCATCGACCCAGCCGCCAACCCGGTCACGCGCCAGGTCGAGGTGTTGGTGGGCTTCGCCGACAAGGCCCAGCCGCGCGTGGCCGGCCTGTATGCCGAAGGCCGGGTCGATGCCTCCTCGAGCGATGCGCTGACCCTGCCCGAGTCGGCCCTGGTGAGGGTGGGCGACAACAACCACACCTGGCGCATCAAGGACAAGACGCTCTCGAAGGTCGCCCTGGTGGTCGGCGCGCGTGACCCGCGCACCGGCAACGTCGAGATCAAGCAGGGCCTGGCCGCTGGCGACATCGTGCTGCGCGCACCGACGTCGAACCTGAAGGATGGCCAGAAGGTCGACATGCCGGCCGCGCGTGTGGCCAGCGCCAGCGCCCCGGCCCAAGGCAAGTAACGCAGGAAAAGAATAAGGAAAACAACGATGTTCCTGTCTAATTTTAGTGTCAAGAATCCGATCCCGACGATCGTCATCATCGTCGCGATGATGGCGATCGGCCTCCTGGCCTTGTCCAAGTTGAAGGTCAATCAAGAGCCCGATGTCGAGATCCCGATCATCGTGGTCCAGATTCCGTATCCGGGCGCGTCGCCCGAGACCGCCGAGCGCGAGATCGTCAACCGCCTCGAGAAGCAGATGCTCGCGATCCAGGGCGTCAACGACGTCAATTCCGAGTCCTACGAAGGCGGCGCCTCGATCTGGATGGAATTCGACTTCGACCGCAACCTGATCGAGGCGTCCGACGACGTCCGCAATGCGATCGCCGCGGTGCGCTACAAGCTGCCGATCGAGATGCGCGAACCGGTGCTGCGCCGGGTCGATCCCTCGGCCCAGCCGGTGATGTCGCTGGCGCTGTCCTCGAGCAGCCAGAGCCACGCCGAAATCTCGCGTTATGCCGAAGACGTGCTGGCCGACGAGTTTCGCGCCATCGACGGCGTCTCGACCGTCAATGTCAATGGCGCGCTGCGGCGCGAGCTGTCGGTGCTGCTCCGCTCGGAAAAACTGCGCGAATTTAACGTCTCGGCGTCGGACGTCACCAACGCCCTGCGCACCGGTAACACCAATGCCCCGGTGGGCAAGCTGCGCAGCGAACTCGACGAGAAGGGCATCCGCCTGATCGGCCGCATCGAGCGTCCGGAAGATTTCTCGCAGATTGTCGTTAAGCGCAATGGCGAACAGATCGTGCGCCTGAACCAGGTGGCCGAGATCCAGGATGGCTTTGCCGACATCAATACGCTGTCGATGCGCAGCGGCAAGCCGAACGTCGGCCTGCAGATTTCGCGTTCGCGCGACGCCTCGACCGTTTCGCTGGCCAAGAAGGTGCGCGAAGTGGTGGAGCGCGAGAATGCGCGGCTGCCGCAAGGCACCAAGCTCGAAGTGGTGCGCGACGGCGGCGAGGACGCCCAGTCGAGCCTGAACAACGTGATCGAAGCGCTGGTGCTCGGCGCGATCCTCACCGTGTTCGTGGTGTATGCCTTTCTTAATTCCTGGCGCTCGACGCTGATCACGGCGCTGGCGCTGCCCACCTCGGTGCTGGCCGCCTTCATCGCCGTGTGGTTGTGCGGTTTCACGCTCAATTTCATGACCCTGCTGGGGCTGTCGCTGGCGATCGGCGTGCTGATCGACGATGCGATCGTGGTGCGCGAAAACATTGTGCGCCACATGGAAATGGGTTCCGACCGCCGCACCGCCGCCCTCGAGGGCACCGCCGAAATCGGCCTGGCGGTGGCTGCTACCACGTTCTCGATCATGGCCGTGTTCGTGCCGGTGGCGTTCATGCCGGGCGTGTCCGGCGAGTGGTTCCGGCCGTTCGCCCTGACCGTGACGTGCTCGGTGATCGTGTCGCTGTTCATTTCGTTCACGCTCGACCCGATGATGTCGGCCTACTGGGGCGATCCACCGGATCACCACAGCAAGCCCAAGAAAGGCATCGGCGGCATGCTCGACAAGTTCAACGCCTGGTTCGATCACCAGGCCGACCGCTACGGCAACGTGATCGCCTGGGCGCTGCACCACCGTCGGTCGATGGCCGTGCTGGCGGTGGCGAGCCTGGTCGGCGCGATGGTCCTGCACCACTTCTTTGGCGGCTCGAGCTTCCTGCCCAAGCAGGATTCGGGCAACCTGCAGATCGAGGTGCGTACGCCGGCATCGTCGTCGATCGAGTATTCGCGCCGCAAGTTGGAAGCGGCCGCCGAACTGGCGCGCACGCTGCCGGAAACCAAGGATACCAATAGCAACGTCAAGCTGTCTGGCGGGTCGATCTATGTCGACATCGGCAAGCGCGGCGAGCGCAAACGCAGCGCCAGCGAGATCGCTGTGGAACTGCGTGCCAAGATCAGCCGTCTGGTGGGCGCCGAATACACGGTCCTCGATGACCTGAACGGCAACGGCAAGCCGGTGCAGGTCGAATTCACCGGCCCGGATTCGCGCAAGCTCATGGAGCTGACCACCGCCTATATGGAGAAGCTGCGCGAAGTGCCGGGCGCGGTCGATGTCGCCCTGTCCGAGCAGGATCCAAAGAACGAGCTGCAGATCGTGCTCGACCGCGGCCTGGCCAATGCCATGGGCATCTCGGTCAACGACGCCGCCCAGTCGCTGCGCGTGGCCTTCGCCGGTATCGAGGTGGGCGACTGGGTCGATCCGACCAGCGAGACCCGCGACGTCGCCGTGCGCCTGCATCCGGACGACCGTGTCAATACCGAAAGCATCGAGCGCCTGCCGATTTCGGTCACCGGCACCGGCATGATGGTGCCGCTTGAGCAGATCGCCACCATCACCATGGGCAAGGGCCCGTCGGCGATCCGCCACAAGAACGGCGAGCGCATGATCACGGTCTCGGCCAATGCACAGGGCCGTTCGCCCGGCGAAGTCACGGCCGACGCCATGAAACTGGCGCGCACCTTCGACTTCCCGCCGGGCTACGGGCTGGCGCTGGGCGGCTCCGGCGAAGACCAGGCCGAACTGTTCACCCAGATGCTCATCGCGCTGTTCTCGGGCATCGCCCTGATGTACCTGATCCTGGTGATGCAGTTCGGTTCGTTCACCGCACCGATCGGCGTGATGCTGTCGCTGCCCTTGTCGCTGATCGGCGTGGTGCTGGCGCTGATCGTGACCAGCAACACGCTCAATCTGATGAGCATGATCGGCATCCTGATGCTCATGGGACTGGTGGCCAAGAACGCGATCCTGCTGCTCGACGCCGCCCGCGCCCTGGAACGCGAAGGCGTGGACCGCGAAGAAGCCCTGATGGCGGCCGGCCGCAAACGCCTGCGTCCGATCCTGATGACGACCTTCGCCCTGATCGCCGGCATGCTGCCGGTAGCGCTGGCCCTGGGCGACTCGGGCGAGTTCTACCAGCCACTGGCGATCGCCATCATCGGCGGCACGATCACCTCGACCGTGCTGACCCTGCTGGTGGTGCCGACCTTCTACGACAGCATCGAGATCGCCCGCGACCGCATGGTGGCCAAATATGGCCGCCGCGCCGAGCGCTGGAATACGCTGCCGGCCTTCCTGATGACCTTCGTGGAAGCGATCCTGACCCTGACCCTGGTGCGCCTGGTCTACCGCGTCATCGTGCGCATCGGCCGCTTCGTGACCGGCCGCGGCAAGGCCGTGCCGGCCTGATCCTGTCCCTGAGGGCGGCGCCGGCCGCCTGCTGCACCCGACACGGCCAGCCACGCGCTGGCCGTGTCTTTTTAGCAACGGGTTCGGTGCGCTCGCCACCGGATCCGAGGTGTCGCGCTAGTGTTTCCTGTTGTTATGTTCTAATGGCGGGCGGCTTGTCGGTAATTCGATGCTGAACTACTTGCCTTGCAGTACACAGTTTCTCAAGAATCCCGTTTTCTATCTTCCGCCCTTAGGTCTCCCCATGTCCGCACTCCCATCTTCCCCCGTCCTGGGCGATTCCGACCTGAACTGGCTTGCCGGCGGTGGCGAAATGGGTGAACTGATCCGCAGCATGGACTGGTCGCAGACGCCGCTTGGCCCCTTGTCCGATTGGCCGCAGAGCCTGCGCACCTCGGTCAGCCTGTGCCTGTCCTCGACCTTCCCGATCCTGGTGTGCTGGGGACCGGACGACATCCAGATCTATAACGACGCCTACCGCCCGATCTGCGGCGACCTGCATCCGGCGTCGATGGGGGCGCCGTTCAAGGTGGTGTGGGCCTCGGCGCTGCCGGTGGTGGGCGCGGCCTTCGAGCGTGCGCACCAGGGGGAGGGCGCCTATATCAAGGACCAGCAGATGTTCCTGGACCGCAGCGGCTACCTCGAGGAGGCGAATATGACCTTCTCGTTCTCGCCGATCCGCGACGAGTCGGGGACGGTGGGCGGGGTGTTCCACCCGATCACCGAGACCACGGCCCAGGTGCTGGGCGCGCGCCGTGCCCAGGGACTGCGCGACCTGACCGCCAGCCTGGCCTCGACCCGTTCGATGGCCGAGATCGGCCAGCAGTTGACGATCCATGTCGAGCGCATGAAGGCCGACGTGCCGTTCCTGCTGTTCTACCAGATCGACCAGGACAGCGGAATGCTGGAGCTGCGCGGCGGCGGCGGCCTGCCGCCGCATGGCGTGCTGGCGCCAGGTTCGGCGCCCCTGGACGACGCCTTCTGGCCATTCGCGCGCTGCGCCGCCGCGCATGCTGCCGCACAGGTGGACGACGTCGCGGCGCGCCTGGCCGGGATGACTTGCGGACCCTACGAGGATCCGCCGCGCTCGGCCCTGGTGTTGCCGCTGTCGCTGCCGGGCCAGCAGGAGCTGTTCGGCTTCGTGGTCGCCGGTGTGAGCGTGCGCCGCGCGCTCGACGCCGACTACCGCAATTTCTATGAATTGCTGGGCGCGGCCGTGAACACCGCGGTCGGCAATGTGCTCGCCTACGAGCAGGAACAGCGGCGCGCCGAAGAACTGGCCAAGATCGACCGCGCCAAGACCGCCTTCTTCTCGAACGTGTCCCATGAATTCCGTACTCCGCTCACCCTGATCCTGGGTCCGCTCGACGACGCCCTGGCCGATGACGCGGACAGCATGAGCGCTGCGCAGCGCAAGCGCATCGAGGTCACCCACCGCAATGCGCTGCGCCTGCTCAAGCTGGTCAACTCGCTGCTCGACTTCTCGCGCATCGAGGCCGGCCGGGTGCAGGCCAGCTACGTGGCGGTGGACCTGGCGCACCTCACGCTCGACCTGGCCGGCGTGTTCGAGTCGGCCATGGCCAAGGGCGGCCTGGAATACCGGATCGAACTGCAGGACCTGGGTCAGCCGGTGTATATAGACCGCGATATGTGGGAAAAAATCGTCTTCAACCTGCTGTCGAACGCCTTCAAGTTCACCTTGCACGGCGGCGTCACGATCAGCCTGCGCGAACACGAGGGCATGGCGCGGCTGTCGGTGCGGGACACCGGCACCGGCATTCCCGAACACGAGCTGCCGCGCATGTTCGAGCGCTTCCACCGCATCGAGGGCGCGCCCGGGCGCACCTATGAAGGCACCGGCATCGGCCTGGCCCTGATCCAGGAACTCGTGCGCCTGCACGGCGGGACCATCGCCGTGTCCAGCACGTTCGGCGAAGGCACGCGTTTCGACGTCGACCTGCCGTTCGGCCAGGCCCACCTGCCGCAGGACCGCATCCTGCAAGCCCCGGATACGATGGAAGACCGCCAGCGCATGGGTTCGGCCTTTGTCGAGGAAGCGCTGCGCTGGCTGCCGGACGCCGACGACCCTGCGCACGGCGAAGGACAGCCGGCGCCGATCGATATGGGTGGGGAGGGGCGCCCGCGCATCCTGATCGCCGACGACAATAACGATATGCGGGCCTACCTGAAGGCCTTGCTCGAGCCGCATGCCGAGGTGCGCGTATGCGCCGATGGCCAGGCGGCGTTCGAACTCGCGCTGGCGGATCCGCCCGATCTGCTGCTGAGCGACGTGATGATGCCGAAGCTCGATGGCTTCGGCCTGATCGCGCAGATCCGCGCCAGCGAAGCGCTGCGCCTGCTGCCGGTGATGCTGCTGTCGGCGCGCGCCGGCGAGGAAGCCAAGGTCGAGGGCCTGCAGGCCGGCGCCGACGATTACCTCGTCAAGCCGTTCTCGGCCAACGAGCTGCTGGCGCGGGTGCGCACCCAGGTGGAAATGGGACGCGAGCGGCGCCAGATGGAACGCGATGCGCGGGCGCGCGAAGCCCACGTGCGGGCCCTGATCGACGCCTCGCCGTCGATGCTGTGGACTACCGATAACACCGGCCAGTGCACCTACCTGAGCCAGCGCTGGTATGACTACACGGGCCGCACGCCGGAGCAGGACCTGGGCCTGGGCTGGCTCGAGAACGTCCACCCCGAGGAGCGCGACCGCGCCCGCGAAGCCTTCCTGTCCGCGAATGCGGCGCGCGCGCCGTTCTCGTTCGACTACCGCCTGCGCCGCCATGACGGCAGCTATCGCTGGTTCATCGACTCCGGCCTGCCGCGCGTCAATGCGGCGGGCGAACCGGACGGCTTCGTCGGCACGGTGATCGACATCCAGGTGCGCAAGACCTTGCAGGAGCGCTTCGAGCGGGTGTCCGAGGCGGGCGATATCGGCGTCTGGTACGCCGACGCGCCGTTTACGCAGTTCCAGATCAATGCCGAGATGGCCGTGCACTTCGGCCTGGATGGCGCACGCCCGGCCTCGGTCGACGCGCTGCTGGCGGCGGTCGACCCGGAAGACCGGGAACGGCTGGCCGCCAGTGTCGAACACGCGGTACGCGCAGGCGCGCCGCTCGACCTGGAGTTTCGTACCATGGCGGGCGGCGCGCCGCGCTGGCTGCGGGCGATCGGCTGGTGCGGCCTGGACAAGCACGGCCAGCCGGAACGCTTCGACGGCGTGACCCTCGACATCGACAGCCAGAAGCACGCCGAACAGGAACTGCAGCGCCTGGCCAGCGAGCTGGGACAGAAGAACCGCGCGCAGAGCGACTTCCTGTTCACCCTGGCGCACGAGCTGCGCAACCCGCTCGCCCCGATCCGTTCGGGGCTGGAGCTGATGCGCATCGGCGCCGCCAGCGGTGACGTGCAGGCCATCATGCGGCGCCAGGTCGACCACATGGTGCACCTGGTCGACGACCTGCTCGACATGGCGCGCCTGGCCGAGGGCAAGGTCACTCTGAAGCTCGAGCGGGTGCGGCTGGCCGACGTCGTGCGTGAGGCCGTCGACATGAGCATGCCGCTGATGGAGGCCCGCAAGCATGCGCTGACCGTTCGTCCGCCCGACGCGTCGCTGGCGCTGCACGCCGACCGCCACCGCGTGGCGCAGGTGCTGAGCAACCTGCTCAACAATGCCGCCAAATACACGCCGCAGGGCGGCGCGATCGAGATCGCGGCGCGGGTCGAGGCGCAGGAAGTGGCGATCACCGTATCGGACAACGGCATCGGCATCGCCGCGCCGGCGCTCGAGACGGTGTTCGACATGTATGCCCAGGCCCATCTCGGCACCGAGATGGCGCAGGGCGGGCTGGGCGTCGGCCTGAACCTGGTCCAGCGCCTGGTCAAGCTGCACGGCGGCCGGGTGGCGGCCAGCAGCGGCGGCGCCGGCATGGGCAGCCAGTTTACGGTGTGGCTACCGTTGCCGCAGGATGCGCTGGCTGGGCTGCCCTTCGCCGCCGCGCCCGCGCCGGCGACCGCGCCGGTCCCCGCCACGCCGGGCGGCGTGCTGCGCATCCTCGTGGTGGACGACAATGTCGACGCGGCCGAGACCTTGCAGGCCCTGCTCGAAATGAACGATCACACCGTCAGCGTCGCCAACGACGGCGCCGCGGCGCTGCGCCTGGCCGGCGAAGACCTGCCGCAGGTGGTGTTCCTGGATATCGGCCTGCCCGACATGAGCGGCCATGAGGCGGCCGAGGCGATGCGCCGTATCCCGGGCATGGAAGACGCGACGCTGGTGGCGCTGACAGGATGGGGGGCGGAGCAGGACCGGCGACGTTCGAGCGAGGCGGGGTTCGATCATCACCTGACCAAGCCGGCCGATTTCACGATGGTGGAGAATCTGATCCGCGACGTCGCAACGAAAAAGCGCACGACGGGCTAGCCGGCTGCGGCAGGTGCAGGCCTGAAAAAAAACAACCCGGCCGTGAGGGGCCGGGTGCTGATATCGCGTAGAGCTCTACCCGAGCGCTACCCCGAGCGCGCCCCGCGAGCAGGGCGCCGTTCGGTGGCTGGCCCAGTCGATTACTGGCCCGTGGTGCCGGTCGGCGGCGTGGTGGTGGTCGCCGGATCGGTGGTGGTGGTGCCGGTGGCGCCTTCCGCGGTGCCGGTGCCGGTGGCGCCGGTGGTGCCCGTTGCACCGCTGGTGTCGCCTGCGGTGCCGGTCGCGCCAGTGGTGCCGCTGGTGCCCATGTCGGTGGTGCCGGTGCCGGTGGTGCCGGTGCCGGTTGCGCCGGTGCCCACGTCACCCGTGGTGCCGGTGGCGCCCGAGGTGCTGCTTGGCATGGTCGCCGAGGTGTCGGCCGGGGTGGTGGTGGTCGCTGCGTCGTCCTTCTTGCAGGCGCCCAGCAGGGAAGCCAGGACGGCGGCGGTCAGCAGGATTTTTGGTGCTTTGGTCATTGCATTCATTTTTAAACTCCTCGTTTACGTCTATCTTTGTGCCGCAGTTTCCAGCTCATTGTGGTGAGGCGCTGGAAGGTCTGCGGCGCCAGTTAGTTCCACACTTTGCAATTCAAGGGCGGAACATTCAGGGAACCGACGCAATACGCGGCCCCGGTGCGTACTTCAATCCAACTGTGCCCATTAGACCGGATGCCCGGCTGCCGGTTCGTTAGATACCGCACTCTTGCGAAACTCCGTAACATTTTTTACAGAGTTTTCTTTCACCGGGCGTCAGGCACCCAGCTGTTCGTCTCCCGGTACCGGCCGGATGTTCCTGTCATCGGCGTTGCGCTTGATGTGATCGTTGCGGGCGATCTCTTCCAGCAGCGCGGGCACTTCCATAGAAATTTCTCGCGCCAAATATCCCAAGGTGCCAAGGCGCGCTGCCAGGCGGTCGCCGGCGCGCGCATGCAAGGCCACGCCCCAGCAAGCCGCCTGTTCCGGCGGTGCGCCGCGCGCCAGCAGGCCGGCGATGATGCCGGCCAGGACGTCGCCCGAGCCCGAAATGGCCAGGCCGATATTGCCCGCGCCTTCGTGTTGCCACAGCGTGCCGTCCGGCGTCGCGATCACCGTGCGCGCGCCCTTGAGCGCGATCACCGCATTCCAGTCGCGCGCCGCCTGCAGCGCCGGAGCGTCGGGCTGGCCGACGATGCATTCTTTCTCGAGGCCGGTCAGGTGGGCCATTTCGCCGCAGTGCGGGGTCATGATCACGGGCCGCGCGAAGCGCATCGGCTTGCCCTCGGGCCAGTCGTGCGGCATGTGCAGCATGACGTCCATCGCGCAGGCATCGAGCACCAGGCCGACGCCGGCTTCGTCCAGGCGCGGCAGCAGCGCGTGTACCAGGCGCGCTGTGCAGGGGGCGTCGCGCATGCCGGGGCCGATCAGCACCGCATCGACCTTGTCGGTCAGCGGATCCAGGCTGTCCAGGGCGTCGAGGTGGAAACCGTCGGTGTCGTTTTCAGTCAGGCCGATCACGCGCGCCTCGGGCATCGCCAGCGCCACCAGCTGGGCCACGCTGGCCCCGGTGGCGATGGTCAGCTTGCCGGCGCCGGCGCGCAGGGCGGCTGTGGCGGCCAGGATGATGGCGCCCGGCATTTCGCGCGAGCCGCCGAGCACCAGCACGTGGCCGCGCAATTCCTTGTCGCCCTCGGCCTGCGGCTGAGGCAGCGGCCAGGCCGCCAGGCAGGCGGCGTCGACGTCGTGCACGGTGTGATTGCTGGAATCCATGGTGGGGCGTCAAGCCTTGGGCGAGGTCGGCAAATCCTTGGCGACGGTGACCGGGGTGCCGGTCGCTTCCAGCGGCGCCACGAAGTTCACCAGGCGCAGGGCCAGGTCGCCGCGCTTGCCTTTATTGGGGTCGAATTCGTAGGACGTGACCGAGCAGTTCGGCACGTCGCCGGCGCGGTCGAATTCCAGGATCTTCGCCTCGTCGAGATGCTCGAACAGGTAGCGGAAGCAATTAACAGTGACCTGGTGGGCGACGATCAGCACGCGCTCGCCGCAAAAGTCGCGCTCGAGCGTGTCCATCACGCTGCGCAGGCGCAGGATGACGTCGCACCAGCTTTCGCCGCCGGGCGGGCGGAAATAGAACTTGCCGACGTGCTGGCGCTGCTCGTACAGGTCGGGGAAGTGGTGGGCGATGCCGTGCGTGGTGAGACGGTCGAGCACGCCAAATTCTTTCTCGCGCAGGCGCTCGTCGGCCAGCACGCACAGCAGCTCGTCGCGCTCTAGGCGCTGCATCAGGATGTTGGCCGTCTCGGCGGCGCGGACGTAGGGCGAATGCAGCACCACATTGGGACGCTGATGCGGCGGCAGGGCCGCGAACCAGGCGCCAAGGGCTTCGGATTGTTGCTCGCCCAGTTCGGACAGCGGCACGTCGACGTCGCGATCGGCGATGTCGATGCGGTGCCCGGCGGCGGCTTCGGCCAGGTCACGCGCAACGTTGCCCGCGCTTTGTCCGTGCCTGACCAGCCAGATTTCCTGTGGCCACTTCTGTTCCATCTTCGTCCGCCGAAAAGTTAACATGGCGTCATCATGACGGATTCGGCATGGCGTCAGCGCACGATTGCTGCCGCCCGCGGCGATGCTTACAGATGTTTACACGGCCTGTTCTTCGCCGTCGAGGTTGACGTCGGCGTCGTCCTGGAACACCCGCATATCGGTCTGGCCCAGCACCCGGCTGGTGACGCTGCCGGCCGCGATCGAGCCGCTGACGTTGAGCGCCGTACGGCCCATGTCGATCAGCGGTTCGACCGAGATCAGCAGGCCCGCCAGCGCCACCGGCAAGTCCATCGCCGACAGCACGATCAGGGCCGCGAAGGTGGCGCCGCCGCCGACGCCGGCCACGCCGATCGAACCGAAGGCGACGATCGCCAGCAGTGGCAGCAAGAAGCTTGCCGTGAATGGATCGATGCCGACCGTTGGCGCGATCATCACCGCCAGCATGGCCGGATAGATGCCGGCGCAGCCGTTCTGGCCGATCGTGGCGCCGAACGAGGCAGCGAAATTGGCCGTGCCTTCCGGCGTGCCCAGGCGCGCGGTCTGGGTCGCCACGCTCATCGGGATCGAGCCGGCGCTGGTGCGCGAGGTGAAGGCGAACACCAGTACCGGGAAAATTTTCTTCACGTAGCGCAGCGGGTTGAGCCCGACGCCGGCCACCATCGCCAGGTGCACGCAGAACATCAGCGCCAGCGCGGCATACGAGGCGACCACGAAATTGAGCAGGCCGAGGATGTCCTGCAGGCTGGAACCGGCCACCATCTTGGCCATCAGCGCGAACACGCCGAACGGGGTCAGGCGCAGCACCAGGGTCACCATGCGCATCACGATCACGTGGGCCACGTGCACGAAGCCGCTGAAGGACTGGAACACTTCCGGCTTCTTGCCGGCGATACCGACGGCCGAGATGCCGATGAAGACCGCGAACACCACCACCGCGATGGTCGAGGTCTTGCGCGCGCCGGTCATGTCGAGGAAGGGATTGGCCGGGATGAAGGACAGCAGCAGCGACGGCAGCGACAACTGCTGCGCCGTGGCCAGGTTGCCCTGGAGGTATTCGCCGCGCGCGACTTCGGCGCTCGACGCGGTCAGGCCCACGGCCGACAGGCCGAACAGCTTGGCCATCGCGATGCCGATGATGGCCGCGACCACGGTCGTGACGAGCAGGATGCCGATGGTGAGGGTGCTGATCTTGCCGAGCGACGCGGCGTCGCGCAGTTTCAAGATGGCCTGCACGATCGAGACCATGATCAGGGGAATGACGATCATCTGCAGCAATTTGACGTAGCCGCTGCCGATCACGTCGAGCCAGGCATTGGTCGCCACGATCGCGCTCGATCCCGCGCCATACACGGCCTGCAGCCCGGCGCCGAGCACAACGCCCAGGCCGAGGCCGGCGAACACGCGCTTGGTGAACGACGCATGGCGGGCCTGCATGCCATACAGGAGTGCGCAGATGGCGAGGGCGAGGGCCAGGTTCAGGAGAACGGGAAAGGTCATGACACTTGGGTTGAAGCAGGGAATCGCGCCATTCTATCGGCAAAGTTGCCTTGCCGTAGTGTTAATGTCACATTTGCTTATGCGCGCAACGCATATTGACGGAGGTTGATCGCGTGATCGCCGGCTTGTCGGATATCTGTTGCTGCACGGCGACGGAACATGAGTCATAACGCAAGGAAATACTCAATGCTTCCCATAAAGGGAACAATGTTTCTATAATCCAATGGATACCACATTTTTTATCCATGGGCTTAAGGCCAGCGAATCATGTTCAAACATCTCAGCATCAAGTCGCGCCTCATCTTCGTCATCGCCTTCCTGGCAGTCGAGCTGATCGCCGGCGCGGTCATCGGCATCTATAACCTCGGCATCGCGAATACCGAACTCAAGCAGATGTACGACCACCGCCTGGTGGGCCTGAGCCAGGTGGGTCAGGTCACCCAGCTGATCACCACCAATCAGCTGGCGGTTGCCAAGGCGGTCAACCTGGAAGACGTCGGCTCGCGCAATACCGCGCTGGAGTCGGTCGACGCGAATATCGTGGTGATCAGCAAAATCCTCGATAGCTACCGCCAGCTGCCGATGACCGATACCGAGCGCGCCCTGTACGAGCAGTTCACCGAGGCGCGCAAGGCCTTCGTCGAGCAGGGGATCCGCCCGGCCATGGCCGCGATTCGTGGCGGCGACAATGCCGGCGCCATTGCCCTGCTCAACGGCCAGATGACCAGGCTGTACCTGCCGGTGGCCGATCTCGGCGCCAAGCTGGTCAAGGAGCAGCAGGACGCCGCGCTGAAGGAATACCAGGCCTCGCAATCGACCTTCGAGCTCGTGCGCGCGGTCTGCCTGGCCGGCCTGGTGTTCGGCCTGATCATGGCCGCCTTCGTCGGCTGGGTGCTGGTGCGCGCCATCGTGCGTCCGCTGGAGCAGGCGGTCGCGATCGCCGGCGCCGTGGCCAAGGGCGACCTGACCCAGACCATCGAAGTGACCTCGAACGACGAGACCGGCCGCCTGCTCAAGGCGCTGAAAGAGATGAACGATTCGCTGGTGAAGATCGTGAGCCAGGTCCGCACCGGCACCGACAACATCGCCACCGCCTCGAGCCAGATCGCCGCCGGCAACCTGGACCTGTCCTCGCGCACCGAGCAGCAGGCCGGTTCGCTGGAGGAAACCGCTTCGTCGATGGAAGAGCTGACCTCGACCGTCAAGCAGAACGCCGATAACGCACGCCAGGCGAACGCCTTGGCCACCTCGGCCTCGGAAGTGGCGGGCAAGGGCGGCGCGGTGGTCGAGCAGGTGGTGCAGACGATGGGCGCGATCAACGCCTCGTCGACCCGCATCGTGGACATCATCGCCGTCATCGACGGCATCGCCTTCCAGACCAATATCCTGGCGCTGAACGCGGCAGTCGAAGCGGCGCGCGCCGGTGAGCAGGGCCGCGGTTTCGCGGTCGTGGCAGGCGAAGTGCGCAGCCTGGCGCAACGTTCTGCGGCAGCGGCCAAGGAAATCAAGCTCTTGATCGACGACTCGGTGGACAAGGTGCACCACGGCTCCGAGCTGGTCGAACGCGCCGGCGCCACGATGCAGGAAATCGTGCAGAGCGTGAACCGCGTGACCGACATCATGTCCGAGATCACCGCCGCCAGCCAGGAACAGACCGCCGGCATCGAACAGATCAACGGCGCCGTGGCCCAGATGGACCAGGTGACCACGCAGAATGCGGCGCTGGTGGAAGAGGCGTCGGCTGCGGCGGCCTCGCTGCAGGAAGAAGCGACCGCGCTGGCGCATACCGTGGGCGCGTTCAAGCTGACCAATGCCGTCACCAGCCGCGCCAGCGCTGCGGCGCCGCGCGTGACCACGACCTTGCCGGCGGTGGTGGCGAAGGCGCCGGTGAAGGCGGCCGCCAAGCCGGCCAAGGCCGCAGCATCGACCAAGCCAAAGGCGGAAGCCGCACCGACCGCCGCTGCGAAGCCGAAGAAGACCGAAACAGCGGACGTGGGAGACGGTTGGGAAGAGTTCTGATGGGGTGAGGAGGCTAGCTAGTTCGCGGCCTCCAACATTTAGTTAGCCATACCACGTCGTCCCCGCGCAGGCGGGGACCCAAGTTAGTATGCGCAGCCACCTGGATTTGCTTAAGTGGCATGCGGAGAAACTTGGGTCCCCGCCTTCGCGGGGACGATGTTTTGGGGGTAACGAAAAAATGGCGTTAGCGTGGGGCGCGCAGCTTGCGTAAACCGATCGCAAGCAATGCGAACGCCAGCACCGCCAGCGCCAGCAGCTGGCCCACCGGCAGGCGACCGGACACCGCCACATGCTCATACCGTGGCAACTGCGCCAGATCGTCCTGCGTCATCGCCCGCTCCTCGAACAGATACGGATAGAAAAAGCGCCGCAGCTGCGTGTGATACGCCGCGATGCGATCCTGGTACGCCAGCTGCGCCAACAGGTCGGTATCGGCCAGGCGATGCAGCAGCACCTGCACGTTCACCGACGCCAGCAGCAGGCCGACGCGCGCCGTCCAGCTTTCCCTCGCCTGCATGCTGGCGCGGTATTGGGCGACGTCGGCGGCCACCGCATCGTCGCCGGCCTGGTGCATCGCGTAATACCATTTCCAGTGAAAGCGTCCTTCGACCGGCGGCGTGTCCTTCCACTCGGGGTGGGTGCGGAAGAATTTTTCGAATGTCTCCGGCTTCGGGATGTCCCAGCCCGAGTGCACGGCCTGGCGCTGCGCCAGCGCCAGCTCGACGCCCTTGGAGACCGGCGACAGGCGCGCGATCGCGGCGTCGGCCAGCGTCGGCAGGATCATCGTCAGGCCGACCAGGCAGGCCAGCAGGATCGCGGCGGCGCTACTCGAGGTGCGAGCGCGCGCCGCTACCCAGCTCGCCAGGCCAAACCAGAAGGCGAGATAGAGCGTGGCCACCAGCGCGATCGCCGCGAAGCCCGCCAACCCGGCGCCGGCCGTCAGCGCGCCACAGGCCAGCGGCAGCAGGGTGGCCAGCCACACCAGGCCATAGCGCAAGCCGACCCGGCGGCGCCAGGTGTTGGCGGCGGCGGCAGGAAGCGACGCCAGCAGCCGCAGGCGGCCTGCTTCGCGCTCGCTCGACACCAGGTCGTGCATCAGCGCGATGACGAACAGCGGCGCCAGGAAGACCAGCACGAAGGCGAAGTCGAAGCGGCCCGGCATGGCCAGCTCGGGGTTGATGGCCTCGGATTCATACAGCTGCGAGTGCAGGCCGAGCAGGCGCACGCGCAAGGCCTGCGGCTGCAGGTCGCGCTGGCCGATGGCCACGAAGGCCAGCGGCGATGGCGGGTTCACCGTCAGGTGTGGCAGGTAGTAGCCGACCGAGCCGGCTTCGGCCGCGCCACCCTTGAGCTGCTTGGCGGCGATGGCTGCGTAGTCCTGCGCATGGCTGGCCGCGATGCGCTCGAGCGCCGCGCGCTGCTGGCCCACGGCCTGCAGGCCGGTCCAGACCGACAACGCGCACAAGAGCGCCAGCAGCACGATGGCGCCGACCGCCAGCCTGGAATGCGCCACCTGGCGCAGTTCAAATTTCAGCGTGTTCATTTGGCCTTCCTTTCGAGGCGTTTCGCGATCGGGTAAGCGGCGCCGAACAGGGCCAGCAGCCAGCCGCCCAGCACGGCGAAGGCGGGCCAGGCGTGGCGCGCCGCCACCTCGGCAAAGGGTACGGGTGGATAGCCGAAGCGCGGCGTGTCGTCCCAGTGATGCTTGTCGATGCGTTCGTCGCCGGCGCCTTGCGGCGAAACGACGTTGGCGTGCAGGCCGTTGAGCGACTGGACGAAGGCGTAGCGGTATTTTTCTCCCTCGACCAGGAAGCGCGCATGGCTGTCGAGATTGGTGCCAGCCAGCGCGGTCGACATGCGGCGCAGCGCGATCACGGGGCTGAACAGGCTGGCCGAGTGCACGATGGCGTTCTCCTGGCGCTGGCGCGCGAAGTCGGCGCGCATGAACTCGTCGAACAGTTCGCTCGTCATGCGTTCGCCTTCGGCCATCAGCAGGCCGCCGTAGTTCACCGGCAGGTCTTCGACCCGCTGCACGCCGTATTTCTCCAGCGTGCGCGCGCGGAAGGCATTGAAATAGGGATCGTCGGGATTGTGGCTGTCGCCGATCGCCGCCAGGCGCTCTTGGATGGCGACTTCGGTCTCGATGCGACTCGGCCGGCCGACATCGTCGGCGGCGAAGTCGGGCATCACGCGCGGCAGCAGGATCGCGGTGACGATCCAGCCGGCCACCAGGGCCAGCAAGGCGTCGCGCGCACGCGGCAGGCTGCTCGACACCAGCACCGCCACCACCACCCACAGCAGCAGATAGAGCGCATACCCGAGCAGCATCGTCAGCGCCTGCGGCGCCACTGCCGGATGCAGCAGGGCGATCGCGACCAGTGCGGCGAAGGCGGGCGCGCCGAGCAGCAGCGCCACACCGGCATGCGCGGCCAGCTTGCCGAGCAATAGCGTCGCGCCGGGGATGCCCTGCACGATCTGCAGGCGCAACTGGCCGCGCTCGCGTTCGCGCGCCACGCTGCCGAAGGCCAGGAACACGATCAGCAAGGGCGTGAGTACCTGCAGCACAAAGGCCGGCGTGAGCTGGCCGAAGCGCAGCAGCACCGAGGACTGGCCGGCGTCGCTGAAGTTGGCGCTGTTCTGGCGGTGGCCCTCGAGGAACAGCGTGTTGCCGGTGAAGGGATCGACGCCGAAGTCGAAGAAGGCGAGGGGGCTCAATGGACGGAACACGTAATGCCCGTAGTGCACCACGCGGTGCGGGTGACGGTCGGGTTGGCTATTCCACTGTTCGTCGGCCGTGCCCTGAAAGCGCGCGCGCTCGGCGTTCACGGCGTCGACACGTTCATGGCTGACCAGGATCGCGGCCAAGGTCAGCGCCAGCATCAGGATGCCGGCGGCCACCGCGACCTGGTTGCGCAGCATGGCGCGCCATTCGCTGCGGGCGATGGCGGGCAGCGCCTGCATCAGGGTGGCGCTCATGCCGCATCCTTTGTCTGGCTGGTTCCCGCATATCTCCGGTACAGGTCGCGCACGTCGTAGCGTTCGTCTCCGCTGGCCGTGACTTCGTGGCTGATATGGCCGCGCTCGAGAAAGCCGATGCGGTCCGCCACCTCGGCCGCGCCCAATAAATCGTGGGTGACCATGAAGATCGCACTGCCGCGTGCACGCAGGTCTTGCAGCAGGGCGTTGAACTCGCTGGTGGCTTGCGGATCGAGGCCGGTGGTGGGTTCGTCCAGCAGCAGCACCGGCACCTGGCGCGCCACGGCCAGCGCGATCGCGACCTTCTGGCGCATCCCTTTCGAGTAGCCGCCCAGGCGGCGCCGCCAAGCCGAGGCATCCAGGCGCACGGCGTCCAGGGCCTCGTCGATGGTGGCGTCGGTCCAGCTGCTGCCGGCCAGGCGCAGGAAGTATTCGATGTTCTCGCGCGCGTCCAGGTGCTCGTACAGGGCGACGTTCTCGGGCACATAGGCCAATTGGCCGCGCGCCGCCAGCGGATCGGCGGCGACGTCGATGCCGCATACGCGCACGCTGCCGGAGCGGGGAACCGTGAAGCCGAGGAAGGTGTTCATGGTGGTCGATTTGCCGGCGCCGTTGCCGCCCAGGAGAGCGTAGATCTCGCCGCGCGCGACGCGCAGCGACAGCTCGTTGAGCACGGGCGTGGACTGGTAGGCGACGGTCACGCCGTTCGCTTCCAGGGCAGGGGTAGTCATGGTCATCGTGGTCCTTTGTGGTGAAGCTGAAGCAGTGGGCGCACGCCGTGCGCGAACGCGCATGCGCGCCCGCAGGCCGGTTTGACGCGGCCTGCGAGGGATTCAAAGACGGATCAGTGGCGCGGAGGCGCCTGGCGGGAAGGAATCAGGTAGCGGCGCAGGACGACCGGCGCGGGGCGCGGCAGGCGCGCAAGGACGAAGGCGATGACGAGGAAGAGTGCCAGCAGTTGTGGCGATGCCGCTGGAAGGTCGGCGGTCGAATGGGAAGCGATCTGGCAGCTGACGCAGTCGGACAGCTGTTCGGACAGGTCATGATCGTGGAACGAGGCGCCCACGAGTTGCAGGGCAAGGCTCAGCGCGCACAGGCAGGCCAGCACCCGGCGCAGGGGTGCGCTCGCTGCACGATAAGGTGCGTGCTGACGTGTGGCCTGGAACTGCATGCGATCCCGATCGACGATGATGCGGGGCAGTATAGCCCAGCCGGCATCGAGCCGACAACCGGGCCGCACGCGGCACGGTGTACTTACTCGAAGGCGATCAGCAGCGCGGTAAGGCCGATACAGGCGGCGGCGATGACGCCGATGCGGGTGCGCAGGCGGCGGCCGCTGGAGACGATGTCCTTGGCGATGCCGCGCTTCGGCGCGCGTGGGTTGCTGCGGTCGACCGCGGTGGCGGCATGGATCGAAGAATGGTGGCGTTCGGTATGTTCGGTGTTCATGGTTAACTCCAACGCCGTCTCGAATGGAGACAGGCAAATCAATGAATGGCCGGCGTGAGCCGGGCGAAATATGAAGATGGTTCGCCGGTCAGGCGCGTGTGCGCGCTCGGCGGAAGCGGATTTACCGACAACTGCGCCGGCCCGCCAAGTCGGTCTGGTGACGCTGGCTGGAGTGAGGCGGGCGGTGGATGCGTGACATGCGGATGCCAGTACAAAAGCTTCGAAATCGGGATCCGGGACGGGAGCAAGACCTGCAAGTCTGGCTGCGTTCAGGACGTTATTTATTTTACATGTGTGCCCGGTATATACAAGGGGCGCACGATTGAGACAACGGATGTTTTCTCAGTGCAACAACCAATCCTAGCATGCCGTATGCGGTAGCAGAAGGGCGTATTTGCAGGTTCTCTGAGTTGACGCAACAGCCCGTCCAAAATGATGCGCTGCGCAATCGCAGTGCGCCATTTCCGCCATCGCGCGGTGCGCCGGCGGTGCGAAATGACGGCGCGTCACTCTGCGTACTCGCTGGCATGAAGATTGCGTAATCATCATCAGCGCAATGGAGCGCTGCGTGCGCCGCCAACGAAGGCAGCGCCCACCAAGACAACGACGTCTACCGGAACATGAATGCGTTCATGTCGGGTACGCGTCTTTTTTTTTGCCTGACTACATTGGGATTGCGATGAAAAATCAGAAGCTTGAAGCGAAGAGCGTAGCGGCGGCGGATGTCGACGAAGTCGACGTCACGCGCAGGAAGGTCATTCATGGCGCAGGTCTGGTAGCGGGAGGAAGCTTGATGGGGCTGGCAACGGGCGGCGTGTGGGCGGCGGGTTCGGACAAGCCGGAAAAGACCGAGATCAAGATCGGCTTCATCCCACTGACCGATTGCGCGTCGGTGGTGATGGCCTCGGTGCTGGGCTTCGACAAAAAGTATGGCGTGAAATTCGTGCTGAGCAAGGAAGCCTCGTGGGCCGGGGTGCGCGACAAGCTGGCCAACGGCGACCTGGATGCGGCCCATGTACTGTACGGGCTGCTGTACGGCGTCCAGATGGGCATCGGCGGCCAGCGCAAGGACATGGCGGTGCTGATGGGCCTGAACAATAACGGCCAGGCGATCACGCTCTCCAAGCAGCTGGCGACCAAGGGTGCCGTGGATGGCCAGTCGCTGGCCAAGGTGATGCGCACCGAAAAACGCGAATTTACCTTCGCCCAGACCTTCCCGACCGGCACCCACGCGATGTGGCTGTATTACTGGCTGGCGGCCAACGGCATCAACCCAATGAAGGAAGCGAAGGTCATCACGGTGCCGCCGCCGCAGATGGTGGCCAATATGCGGGTCGGGAATATGGACGGCTTCTGCGTCGGTGAGCCGTGGGGCCACCGCGCCATCATGGACGGCATCGGCATCACCGCCATCACGACCCAGGACATCTGGCGCGACCATCCCGAGAAGGTGCTGGGCTCGACGCTGGAGTTCGCGAAGAAGCACCCCAACACCTGCCGCGCCATGATGGCCGCCATCATCGAGGCCGGCCGCTGGATCGACGCCTCGATGGCCAACAAGAACAAGATGGCCGAGGTCATCGCCGCCAAGTCGTACGTCAACACCAGCAAGGACGCGATCGACCAGCGCATCATGGGCCGCTACCAGAACGGCCTTGGCAAGACCTGGGACGACCAGAACTACATGAAGTTCTACAACGACGGCGCGGTCAACTTCCCGTATCTGTCGGACGGCATGTGGTTCATGACCCAGCATCGCCGCTGGGGCCTGCTCAAGCAGGATCCCGATTACCTGGCCGTGGCGAGCGCGGTCAACCAGGTCGCGCTGTACAAGGATGCGGCGACGCTGGCCAAGGCGCCGGTGCCTGCGAGTCCGATGCGCAGCTCGAAGCTGATGGACGGCACCGTATGGGACGGCAAGGACCCGAAAGCCTACGCCGCCTCGTTCAAGGTCAGGGTCTGATTTTCATTTGCTGTCATCTTGTCTGAATAGGGGAATGCCATGAACGCTATCCTGAAATCCGAGCACCATGCGCCTGCAGGTGGCGGCGCGACCGTTGTTACGTTGCCGCTTGCCGTCGAGGCGCCTGCCGCCAGTGCCACGCCTCCTGCACGCAAGCCGGCGCCCGTCGTGCGCGGCGCGCAGCCGTTCGCCAGGGCGGTAAAGGCGGTTCTGCCGCCGGTGGTGGGCATCGCCTTCGTGGTGCTGGTGTGGCAGCTGATCGCGACCCGCAACGAGACCTTCCCGTCGCCGCTGGTGACTTTCCAGGAAGCGCTCAAGCTGTTCGCCGATCCCTTCTATCACAACAGCCCGAACGACCAGGGCATCGGCTGGAACGTGCTGGCATCGCTCAAGCGCGTGGCCGTGGGCTTCGGGCTGGCGGCACTGGTGGGCATTCCGCTGGGTTTCATCATCGGGCGGGTGAAGTTCGTGAACGGCATGTTCGGCCCGATCATCAGCCTGCTGAAACCCGTGTCGCCGCTGGCCTGGCTGCCGATTGGCCTGCTGGTGTTCAAGTCGGCCGATCCGGCGGCGATCTGGTCGATCTTCATCTGCTCGATCTGGCCGATGATCATCAATACGGCGGTCGGCGTGCAGCGCGTGCCGCAGGATTACATGAACGTGGCGCGTGTGCTGAACCTGTCGGAGTGGAAGATCCTGACCAAGATCCTGCTGCCGTCGGCGCTGCCGTACATCCTGACCGGCGTGCGCCTCGCCATCGGCACCGCATGGCTGGTGATCGTGGCGGCCGAGATGCTGACCGGCGGCGTGGGCATCGGCTTCTGGGTGTGGGACGAGTGGAACAACCTGAACGTGGCGAACATCATCATCGCCATCGTCGTGATTGGCGTGGTGGGGCTGCTGCTCGAGCAGGCCCTGGTGGCGCTGGCGCGGGCACTGACGCACGAACAAGTGGCTAACTGATTAAGGAGCGCGATCATGGATGACCTTCAAACCAAATTCATCGACATCACCGGCGTGGAGATGGCGTTTCATACGAAGAAGGGCGTGTTCCAGGCGCTGCAGGGGATCGACCTGCAAGTGCGCAAGGGCGAGTTCATCACGCTGATCGGGCACTCGGGCTGCGGCAAGTCGACCTTGCTGAACCTGATCGCCGGCTTGTTGAAACCGACGGCGGGCGTGCTGCTGTGCGCGAATCGCGAGATCGCCGGGCCGTCGCCGGAGCGGGCGGTGGTGTTCCAGAATCACTCGCTGCTGCCGTGGCTGACCTGCTACGAGAATATCCATCTCGGGGTCGAGCGGGTGTTTGGCGGCGCCGAGACGCGGGTCCAACTGCGCGAGCGGACCATGGCGGCGTTGGCGCTGGTGGGCCTGACCAGTGCCGAGGCGAAGCGGCCGCATGAGATATCGGGCGGCATGAAGCAGCGGGTGGGCATCGCGCGGGCGCTGGCGATGGAGCCGAAGGTGTTGTTGATGGATGAACCGTTCGGAGCGCTCGACGCGTTGACGCGGGCGCATTTGCAGGACGAGCTGCTCAAGATCGTGGCTGCGACCAGGTCCACGGTGGTGATGGTGACGCACGATGTGGATGAGGCGGTGCTGCTGTCGGATCGGATCGTGATGCTGACCAATGGGCCGGCTGCGACCATCGGTGAAATCGTCGAGGTGGGACTGGAGCGGCCGCGCGATCGGGTCGCGCTGGCGCAGGATGCGCGCTATACCGAGCATCGCAAGGCGGTGCTGGAGTTCTTGTATCGCAAGCAGGCGCATCCGGCAGCGGAAGCGGCGTAGCTAGCCAGGCGCCGGTTGGGGATAGAACTGCCACAGGAAGGAGGGTACCGACTGGCGCCATTCTTCCTCGGTCTGGTCCGGCACCGCGCGCAGGTCGAGTATCCATTCGCGCACGACCCTGCCGGCGGCGATCTCGACATAGATCTCGTCCGGGTAGATATTCCGAGGCGGGTAGCCGGTCCGGCGGCGCTCGCCGTGCCAGCCGCGGATGATGCCGCTGAACCAGGTCGCGGCGAGTGGTACTACATCGTCCGGAAAGAGTAGCGATAGACCGATTTGCGGGTTGAATCCGGTCAGGTACAAGATGCGCTCATGGCCGCATTCCCGGATTTCCCAGGTGCCGTAATAGCCATTCGAACAGCCGGGCCAGGGCTTGAAGCGTGGCGGCGAAGCCAGTGACTTGCGATATGGCTCGAGCGCAAAGGTGTCGATCGAATAGACGAGGCCATCGACAGTCATGCGCTCGGCGAAGTCCATCGTCATGGGGCGTTCCTCCAGCTCAGGCCGGGCTCAGGGGGCTTTCTTCTTCTGCACCTGACGCTGCTGCTGCTTGCGCTGCGTCTGGTTGCGGTTCTGCTTGGCTTCGTACAGCGCGACGGCATCCAGCTTGGCCTGGGCGACCGTACGCAGTTCTTCCTTGTCGTCGTGCGCGACGAAGTACTCTGCGTCCTGCGCATCGACCACCAGTTTGATCGCCGCCTCGTCGTCGAGGTTGTAGATTTCGGTGAGCAGGGTTGTTACTTCATCGAGAAAGTCTTCGTATGTCATGGGGCGGTCGTCGTTGAGCGAAAGGGGAGGGGCAAGAATAAGCCGAGAACAAAAACGCCAGCCTGAAGGCTGACGTTCTTACTATTGAATCTTCGGTGGGCCGCGAACTGGGCTCGAACCAGCGCTAAGCCAAGGGGAGGGAATAGTAGCCTATCAGGAGTCGCATCACAAGTACGGCAGATGTTGAGTCGGCCATGTCTACCCTTGGCCTGCAAGGGGCGCTACGTCACGCTGCTAGTCTTAGATCGACAAGTCAACACCTCGCAAGGTCATCAACCGACCGTCGTAGGCAAGCTGCCGATCAACTTGCACCCGCATTCCGTCATACATCCCTCGACCGCAACGGGCATCCCGTCGATTGTCAATGTTTCGTGGGCAGTAATGATCTTGTTGACACCGTGCGGTTTGCCACCGGGATAGGGCAGCGGGCAGTCTACTTTGTCACCCAACCGGGCTATCGCTCTTCCCCTGATGTCGTGCTTGGGTGAACCGCTAATCACTGTGCCGCCGTGATCGGTTTTGTCTCCGACTGTAATGATTTTCAATGACATTCGGCTCTCCAATAGAATCAGTGACGTCAGTAGATTGGACAGTACGACACGAGTTCGACTGCCTCATGAAGCCCCACTTTGCACATGCTTTATTGCTGCCAAAGCTTCAGGCGCATTACTCTGCAACGCAGGACCATCAGGAGTATCAATGCTTCCTTGTGTCGACGGACACGGACAACACGTGGGGCAAGCCACATTGCCGCTTTCGGCTTGCGCTCGCTTTTTATTTCTGCGCTGGGAGGAACTGCCAGACAGACCAAGGGCAGCAGTCCAACCAGTTGGGTTACGTGTGTTCGAATATATATGGAAGCCCCCCACCAACCTAATCGGGAACCGCGTAGACATCGCGCCGTATCGGGATCGTAGTAACGGTATCCGTTGTAATGCAGTCCGGTCTCTTCATAAAAGTACTGCCCCTAGAAGCGGAACGGTTGCCAGATCTCCTGCCTGTACCGCTCGCATATCTCGCTCACACCTTCAAAACCCATTGTATTACCGCTTGGAGATCTAACTGACGACACGATCATCGGCTCGGACTGATTTTGAAAATCGTCCCGTCAATTTCATTTATTGATAAGCGAAAGTCACCTGATGATCCCGATAAGAAGAAGCAAAGCGCGCTGGCAACATAATAAACATCGTAAAATGACGAAGTGATTAATTCTCTTGGCTTGTCTATTTCAAGGCGAACACTTCCGTTCGCATTCATGACGTAAGCATGATTTTTTTGTCCCGTTTCGAATGGTCCCTCCACAATGGCAATGCTGCGGAAATCGTTTAACGGCACGGCGAGAACTCCCCATGGTTTCAGCACTTCATATTTTTGTCCATTGTGTTCCCATGATGCCCCAACTGGCAGTAGTTCCCTCACGGTTAATCGCTTCGGGTTCTGTGTTTTGTCGTAGCTCGGGTCTAGTTCGATATGTCTGAATTTCTGTAATTTAGTCATTGCCTGTCTCTGCGTAAGCGGGTCCGGTCTGACATTCGGCACGGCCTCCGCAATTAGAGTCAATCTTTTTATTTTTCCGCTATCTTTCTCATTGCTTGTTCTGCGACTATAACCGCTTCACCGGCAGGAATAGAAAGCGGCCAACATTCTACAGCTAGCCTTGATAAACTATTTAAATCGGAAAGCGGAATGGATCCGAGATTGTTTTCAGCCTGCTCCAAGTAAGCGGTTAGCTTCTTTCGAACAAAATTCAATTGTTCGGGAGTGACTGGGCAGGATTGACATTCGAACACGGTCTCTGCAACGGTCCTCAGTGAATCAGTTCAGGCCGTGCCCAAATTTCAGACCTGGCCCCCATTTATGACCGTGAGGTGGGTTTGCCCGGGGTCCGCTCAAAGGTAATGTCGAAACTTAGATCGCCTTGCTTGGCATCATAAAAAAATATTGCCTGACCCCATTCACAGGGCTCTAAAAAGGCAGAGCTTGGATGGTCGCTTATGAATTTTACATTTAAAGATTTCTCGCATGCTTTTAATATCTTTGACTCAAGAACGCTAGATTCGAAAAATTCGATAAGGTCAAATAGAAAAGTTATTGCGCACACTACTCCAGTGTCGACTTCAATCACGATATCGGCCGATCGTCCGAAAATGCTAATTTTTTTTAATGAGCGATATTGTGTTTGCCCTTCATCTGTTCGAGTGGGCGGTGAGCATAGTCTTGCGATAGACTCCGTTAGAGCGCCTTTTTCGTCAACCGCTATGGGCGTCAAATTAAGTGAGATCAATCCGTGTTTTAAATCTAGTTTTGCAGTATGCATGTTCAATTCCCGTACGCGATGATTCGTCCTGTATCTACAAGGTTTGGTTTATCCTTATTTTCTATGAAATATTGTTTGGCTCCACCCTTTCCAAGGTTTGGATTGTTTTTTGCAACACCAACTGCCATGCAGGTATCCTTAGTAAGAACGTAGCCGTGGACTTTGGTGCGCATAGGACGTGCATCTCGGCTCTTCCAATTTCCCTTGTGGGCAACCTGCACCGAGTCATTGTATTGCCTAGCACTACGGGCTCCTACTACTGCTTCAGACTTTACCAAATAGTTTCCTGGAGCATCTCCATGCGGATAAAGGGTATAAAGCACGGTGCCCTTTCTCACGACGACATTTTTATAGCTGTCCACACCGTTGTACGGGTCGCGACCTTGCCAAGACTGTGCAACGGCAGAAGGATTACGGCCTTGACATGGATCGCAGGTGGCACAACCGTTCTTTAACGCATTCTGCTTCTTCGGTGCTAGACCCAGCGGATCGATCCATTGGACAGGGTTTGGTGCATATGTGTGAGTATTGAATCCACCTAGCAATCCAATCGGATCTTTGCTTACAAAGCGACCGCTAAGCGGGTCGTAATACCGATGCCGGTTGTAATGCAGTTCCGTTTCATCATCGAAATACTGCCCCTGAAACCGTATCGGATTCCTTATCCCGGCCTTGCTCGCCGCCTCGCTGATCGCTTCCTTCGCCTGCCCCCACGCCTTGTACTGAGCCGACCACGCAACCGTTCCTTCGCAATCAGTCAACTCCTGCGGCGTACCAAGATGATCGCATTGATAGAAGGCGATCTCATCCTTACCGAACGGCTCGGCTTCTTGCTCGAACTCGCCGTTCCATAGCGGATCGAGCGCGATGTCGTACTTGCCGTCGTTGCCCGTCATCAGCGCTTTGACATCGGTCATAGGCGCCAGTCGAAGCGCTCGGTTCCGGGTAGCCTGCATCAGCGGCACGAAGCTGTCGCGCTCGTACACATAGTGCACCGTCCGTTCGTCCGCCGCATAGCCTTGGTGTACGCTGCTTTCCAACGCCAGCGTGTCGCCATCCCAACCATACATGGTTCGGGCAGTCTCCCGAAAGGCAGTGCCCTTCATTACACCACTGTGCTTGGCGATGCGCCGCCCGAGCGGATCGTAGGCAAAACTAGTGACACCATGCCAGGTCGTGGCGCGGGTCATCCGGTTGAACGCATCCCATTCATACTCGGACCGGAGGCCGTCCTGGGTACGTTCCACGACGTTTCCTCGTTCGTCATAGCGGTATCGCACACCGGCATATTCCTTGAGCAGGTTGTCCAACAGTTTCGGCAGTGGGACACGGCGCCTAATGGGCTCGTGCTGCGCGGTATTGGGTGCCTGGATGTTCCCAGCCGGATCGAACGCGAAGGTTTCACGACCCAGTGCGCTGTTCGCCGCCAGCAGCCGTCCGACCGCGTCGTAGCGGTATTCGATGCGGCCGCGCCGGTTGTCTTCGAGGCTGGTCAGTTGGCCGGACTGGTCGTAGCCGTAGCGCCGCACGATTGCGGCCTGCATGCCGACCTGGACGTCGGGACGGTACTGGTCGGGGGAGAAATGCCGGTCCTTCCGACCGACCAGCGCGATTGCACCGAGCTGCTGTTCGATCAGGCGTCCAACCGGGTCGTACTTCATCTTCTGCTGCAGGCCATTGGCCTGGTTGCGGCTGGTTTCCTGGTACAGCGCGTCGCGCTCGAAAGTGACGAGCTCTTGCCCGTCGAGCAGAAGGCCATGCACGTGGCCGGCGCCGTAGGTCAGCCATTCGATGCGGTGGCCGTCGGGGCGCGTAGTGCCGATACGCTGGTTGAGTTCGTCATGGTGGTGGTGCCAGACGGCAGTGCGCTTGTCGGCATGGAACGGGCCCTGATAGTGCTGGTGCTCGCGTACCAGGTTGCCGGCGTCATCGTAGAACCATTGCAGCCTGGCGTGCTCGTTCTTCGCTTCGGCTAACTGGCCGTTGGCGTTGTAGGCAAAGGTTTCGATCTGCTCCAGCTTGCCAGGGGCTGCGGCCCGCCGTTGCACGAGCCGGCCCATGGGATCGAATTCGAGCTGCGTAGTTACGCCGGCTTCGCCGGTCTCCGCCAGCACGCCACTGGCCTCGTCATAGCGGTACTCGGTGGCCTTGCCGTCGAACCCCTGTTCCCGCAGCAGGCGTCCGACCGGATCGTACTGGAAGCGGTAGACGCTGTCGTTCTCGTTTTCCAGTGCGGACAAGCGGCCAAGCGCATCCCACCGGTATTGCAGACTGTGCCCCAACGCGTCGGTGCGCTTGGCGATCAGCCCGGCCGCGGTGTAGCGGTAGGAGACGGTGCGTTGCATTGCGTCGATGTGCGCCAGCAGCCGACCTTCGGCGTCGTGACGAAATTGCTCTTCGGCGCCGTCGGGATGGATGACGGCTTCGAGTTGACCAGGATGATTCCCGCTGCCGGAGCCTTCACCGCGCGCCTGCGCCAGCGTTTCGGCACCGAGCGGCGTGTAGCGGTAACGTGTCGCATTGCCGGCAGCGTCGATGCTCTTGACCAAGCGCTTGCGGTTGTCGTATTCCCACTGGCGGCTGTGCCCGGAACAGTCGGTATAGCCGGCGAGCTGGCCGTCCGGAGAGTAAATGAGTTTCGTCACGCCGCCTTTGGCATCGGTGACTTCGACAGGCTGGCCAGCCTTGTCATACGCGTACTGGGTCTTGTTACCGCGCGGGTCTATTTCCTCGACCAGGTGGCCCTGGGCATCGTAGTCGCGCTTCCAGGTGCCGCCTTCGGCATCGCGGATGCCGGTGACATGGTGCTGGCCGTCATACTCGAAGTGGACCTGGCTGCCGTCCGCGCGGGTGTGGGTGAGCAGGTTGCCGTGGTCGTCGTAACGATAATGCTCGCTGCTGCCGTCGGTATGAATATGACGGACGACGTTCTTGGCGTCATCGCGGAACAGCCATTCCTCAAGTCCGTCGGGATACACGGTGCGGTAGGTATAGCCAGCGATGTCGTAGTAGTAGCGGGTCTCTTGGCCTAGCGCGTCGGTGACATAGGTCAGGCGGATGTTCTTGTCCCACTCCAGCCTGGTGTCGTCGATGCCGTCGTCGGCCCACTCGCGGATCGCCTTGGCGTGAAGCCCGCTGTCGATGCTGGTGTCATAGGCGAGGTTCATGCCGCGCCCGGTGCGGTCGGTATAGCGGGTGACGAGATGGCGGTCGTACTGGTAGTGCCAGGCGGCGCCGTTTTCGTCCTGGGCTTGGAGCAGGTCGCCGTGGTCGTCGTAGTCGTAGGCCGCAAGCTGGCGCAGCAGCTTGCCATCCTTGATTTCCCACAGCGCGCGGATGTGGCAGCTGTCGGGATCGATCTGGGTACCGACGTGGGCGACGATGGTCTCGCCCTGTTTGCTGACGATATCGCTGAGCACCTCCTCGCCGGCATAGGGCCCGTTGGCGACAACGTGATCGTAGCGCAGGCCAAGGGCGGCACCGTCACGGGAATGCAGCGCGATCAGCCGGAAATGCTCCTTGCCAAAGTCGGCTGCCTTGGCGCGTACCGTGTCCACCAGCTCATAGGTTTCGCGCCAGGGACTAGGTTCGCCCTCGGGCAGCGGCATTCCGAAGTCGAGCGTGAGCAGGGCGGCGCTCACGCGGGTGAGTGTGATTTGTTCGACCGGATCGTAGTGCCGCTGGCCGATGCCCAGCCACGGGTAGCGGTGGCTGCGACCGTCGGCGGCGTGATAGAGCAGGGCGGTGGGCTTGCCTTGGCCGACGACATCGATGCGGGTGGTGTACGGGGTAAGCCAGCGCGCGCCGAGACTGCCGCGGTCATAGGCGCTCAACTGGCTGCGGTAGGTGCGGTTCCATCCGATGGGGAGCGGCGCATCCAGTACGAAATCGGTATGGGTGAAGGTTTCGGCGCCGGTGGCGAAGCTGATCGAGTGTGCGGTGCCGCCTTTTGCAGGGCACAGCTTGCAGGCATTGGCGTCGCCCTTCGCCGGGCTTTGCCGGCCGCTCGCTCCCAACTCGTGGCCGGGGTTGTTCTTCTTGTGGTCCGCGCCCTTGGCGGAAGGGACCATCGCCGGATGCCTTCGCTTGTGCTTGACGACCGCGTCGCGCAACCGCACTAGCAGCCACCGGATGCTCATCTGCGCCTGTTCGTCGGCCAGTGCGGCAAGCTTGCCGCGAAACGCCGGCTTGAAGTCCGTTAGGTGACCGATGATACCCGTGACACCCGCGACCGCGCTCTGCGGCAAGTGGCTGGCCGCCGCTGCGGCAACGTAGTTTGCGGTATTTTTGTATTGTCGGCCAAGGGCGCCAAGCATACGGCGCAAGCTGCTTTCTACCTTGGGGTCGTGCAACTTGCTCTCCACTTCCGCCGGAGAAGCCACTTCGAACAGCGGTTCCTTGCCGATGCAGCGGTTCAGGATCTTGATCAGATCGTTCGAAATACCGTCAGCAGTATCGGCGCAATCGTCGAGGATGCCCGCGAGTTTCCCCATCGCGCTGTCGACAAAGGTCTCGATCTCGCCGGCCAGCCTCGCGTTGAGGTGCACGATCAGCACTTCAATTAGTGCGCTGCCAAGATCCTTGACACCCAACGCCAGCTTTTGCCGGACCAGGTGCAATGCCGGGCGCAGGCTCATGCGAGCCGCACCCATTGCCGGCGGCACCGGAACGACGCCGATCAAGTTGATGCCGAGGCTGACCCAGTGCAGGAAATCGACTTCCTTCTTGTTGACGGTCTTCTGGATCACCCCAACCATATCCATGATGGCGTCGACCAGCGCCATGATGTTGCCGATCACCGGCAGGCTGCCGGCCACCGTGCTCAGGCGCTCCAGCGTGACGTAGTCGTTACTGATCTTGCGTAGCCATTTATCGAAGGCGGCGGCGCCGGCGCCGACATCTTGCTGATCTATGGTGTTGAGTGGGGCGACTGCGACTTCCGGCGCGCGTTCAGTGGGCTTGGGCGGGGGCTGCTTGGTCTCGGTCATGGTGGCTTTTTATATGACGGATTTTTTCGGGATCGAGGACAGCACTTCAGCGCCGATGCGCGGCAGCGATCCGGGTAAGCTGAGGGTAGAGGCGACGGCACCCGCAGGCTCACCGGCACTTACAGCCCCGTAGGTATGTAGGGCCGCCGCGCCCCCTGGAAGCTTGCCTAAAACATCGGCCATGCCCGCCTGTCCAACCGACGCCAGCAATGCTTGCGCGCCGCCTTTGGGCAGCGACTGCACCGCGCTTGCCGCTTGCTCCGCGGCTTGCGCAATCGCGCCGACCATGCCGGCTGCGCCGTTGAGACTGCCTGCCGTCGCATCGGGGGCAGCCTCGGTCAGCGGCATGGCCGGCCATTCGGTGCCCTGGCCGAAATAGCTGCCTTCATCCCACGGATCGCGTGGATCCTTGCCGTAGCTGACCGTGGCCATTCCCATCGGCAGGCCGGCCACGCTGGCAAATCCGTTGCTATCGAGTGTCCCCTGGTGGACACCACCTTCGGCGTCGACGACGGTATAGTCGCCTCCCTGGATGCCTTGCTTGCTGCCGCCCTCCAGGTTCACGTACTGGTGGTACAGCGCAAGCTGTCCCGGCGGCAGTTGCACGGTCTGCGGCAAGGTCGGCGTGCCTTCGCTCTTGCCGGGGACGAAGCTATGTTGCGCCGCATGCTGGCGCCAGTTGCCGCTGGTGCCATGGACGATTCCCGATGCATTCCAGCGGCTGAAGCTGGTGCCGCCGTTGATCACCACTTCTTCCTTTGCCGTGATCGTGATCCGATTGGCGGTATGGGTGATGTTGAGCTTGGCCAAGATGTTGACGCTGTCCTTCAAGGCGGTGATGTCAATGTCGGCGCTGGCCGCCACCAGCTTCATGCCGGCCTTGTAGGCAAACATGCGCACCGCTTCCTTCACGCTAACGAGCAGGCTCTTGCCCGCGCTCAGGCTGGAATGGCCGCCGCTGGTCAGGGCGGTGTGCTCCACGCTCATCAAATGGGTGGATCCCTGCGAGGTGGTCTCGATACCGGCGGGGCTGGCCAGGGTGAGGTGAGGAGCCTGGAATTCCGGAAATTCGCCTTGCGCCGGTGCGCCGCCCTGGCCTTTGATGGCGTCGGCCTGCGCTTGCAGCGCGGCGACGACCTGGTCCTGGTCGCCTGGCAGGTGCGCCTGCGCCTGCTGTGCGGCCTGCGACAGGCTGTCGTGCAACTCATGGCCCTGGGCCAGACGCGCCAGGGTCTCCGTCATGTCGGTGATATGGGCGCGGGCGTTCGGGCGACCTTCGGTGCTGAGCAGCAGGCCCTGCTGTGCGCGCACCACGCCGTGGCCGTCGGAGCGCAGCTCGAAGCCCTGGCCGCGCGCATCCTTGCGTCCGGCGTTGTCGTCGATACGGTTGATATGGCCGAGGCTGAGCTGGCTGGCCAGATGGTCGCTCTTGAGCTGCGCCTGGATCTTCCCCTGTGTGTCGTCCAGTACCAGATGATTGCTGCGTCCGCCGGGCGTATTGCCACCCGTGGCGCTCAGTTCCCGGCTTCTGAGCCCCATCAGCGCTTGCTGTTCGGGCAGCTTCCACGGCGGCATATAGCTCTGGTTGTATACGGAGCCGGTCACGATGGGATGGTCGGGATTTCCATCGAGCCATTGCACTATCACTTCCGATCCAACCCGCGGATGGCTGGTCAAACCCTTCTCGCCGCCGGCCCAGTTGCTGCTTACTCGTACCCAGCAGCTACCGCTTTCGTCCCGGTCCCAGTGAAACTTGATCTGGATGCGGCCGTACTGATCGACGTTCAGGCTGCCCTGGCCTTGCGCGCCGACCACGATGGCGGTCTGCAGAGCCAGCAGCTTCGTGTCCGTGCTGTTGAAGCCGCGTCCCGGGCGCCAGAGCACGGACTTGCTCTGGCAGACCAGGCGGTTCTTGTACTCCGCTTCAGCGTCCTTGCCTTGCAGGTAGTTGTTGCTGGCCTCGTGATGCACTTCCAGGACCAGAAATTCGCCGTCTCCGCTTTCGCCGAAATGGTCGAGCAGCTTGAACCATCGGCCCGCAGCGACCCGCCGACAGTTACCCTGGGCCTCAACCATCTTGCCGCGGGCCTCGATTTCTTCCATGCGCAGGCGTGCAAGCTGGTCGGCGCCGGACTGGTGCTTGAAGCCGTAATGCCCTTCGTAACTGTGCACTTCCAGCCGCGGAATATCACCTTGTTCGTTGACGGTGACAATGTCTGCATGTACAGAGCGTGGATTCTTGAAGTCGAAGCCGCTCACTGCCGCTTTACTGGAAGCCCACTGGCGCAATGGACTCCAGTCGCCAATCGCGTTTTCTTCCGTGGCGCCGCCTGCTCGCTGGAAGCGAATGCCGGGCGATGCTCCGTCGATCGGTTCCGAGGTGCGCGTGTCGTCGCAGACCTTTAAGACGTGACCTTCATTGGCATGCTCGTACCAATAGCTGTAGCCGGCCGCTTCCCAGCGCCGGCATAAGTAGTTATGGTCGGTCTCGTCCCATTGCGTGTCCATCGTGCGCTGTGGCTGTTCGCCGGCGACGGACCACTCCCACTCAGGCAAGCTGCCGTAGCCGGCGAAGATCGTCTCGGCCTGTTCGCTCAGGTTTTGTGTATGGAACAAGCGATTGTTTCGGCGCAGACGTGTGTATGCGAACCATGGCTTCAAGACGGCCTCATAGAAGGCCAGGCCGCCGTCGGTTTTGACCAGCCTGAATGCCGCGACATAACCGGTGAATGGACGCAGGCTGCCGTCGTCCTGCACCAGCGAGACGCACAGCAACTTGCCATGCATCGCCTCGAGTGCTATCCGGGCATCGTCGCTCAGCAGTTCCACCTTGAACTCAAAATCGCGCGACAGGTATTCCGAGCCTTCGAACCGGTTCACCATCAGCGTGGCCTGAGGGCCATCCTTCTTCGGGAACGACAAGCGCAACAGGCGGGTACGTTGGTGGGCTTCCAGCAGTGATTGCAGGGCAGTCATCGTTTTGCGCATCAGTTGGTCTGGCCGCAGTCCGTCTTGAACGCCTCCTCTAAGCACGTCTGGACTTGCAGCGAGCTTTTGACTGTAGACATTAATTGCGAGTGGCCAATGACAAGGCGCAAATCTATGCGAAGTCGAGCCACGCTGCAGCTTTAGCGGCAATGTTGGAGCTTCGCTGCTTCAGGAAACCAACGGATTAAGACGAGGTAGCTATACGCGCACTGGCGCGCGTGGTGTATCACGCGGCGGTATTGGATGGGCTTTTGCGCGTCACAGGTACGGCACAGCAGGAGGAGGGGCTGCGGAAGAAACAAAAAAGGCGTTACGATCGCTCGCAACGCCTTCATTTGATACTGCAAATTCGTGGTAGGCCGTGCGTGGCTCGAACACGCGACCAACGGATTAAAAGTCCGCTGCTCTACCAACTGAGCTAACGACCCGAAGAAACGAGATTATAGGGCCCGGCCTCGAGCCTGTCAATTGCCGAGCCCGATCAGGGCGATGCTAACGCCCGACAATCACTTCAGCGAAGCCAGTCGATCGCGCGCCGTCTGCGCCGCGCTCGAGTCCGGGTACTTGGACACCAGCGTCTGCAGCGACTTCTTCGCGTTCTTGTTGTCCTTCAGCAGGGCGTAGCTGCTGGCGATGTTCAGCATGGCGTCCGGCACCTTGGCGCTGTCGGCGTAGGTGGTGGTCACGACCTGCTGGGCCGCGATGGCCTTCTTGTAGTCGCCCAATGCGTAGTAGGTGTTGCCCAGCCAGTACTGCGCATTCGACGCGTAGGCCGATTGCGGATACTGCTTGACGAATTCCTGCAGCGCGACGGAGGCGCCCTTGTAGTCGCCCGACTGGAACTGGGCGGTGGCGGCCTCGTAGGCGGTCTTCTCGGTCGGCATCACTTCGGCGGTCTGGCCGTCGATGACTTCCTGGCGCGGTTCGAACCGTTTCATGCGCGCGTCCAGGTCGGCGTACAGCTGCTTCTGGCTTTCCTGGGCCTTGGACAATTCATTCTGCAGCACTTCGATCTGGCCGCGCAGGCGTGCGATCTCGCGCATGGTCTGCTCGTGCTGGTTCAGCATCTCGATCTGGACCGTCTTGTCCGATTTGCCGTCGATGCGCGCGGTCAGGTCGCGCGTGATGTTGTCGACCTTGGTGCGCAGGTCCAGGATGGCCTTGCGTGCTTCGTCGTCATCGAACGGGCCGGCCACGGCGTGCAGCGGCATCCACAGGGCCAGGACGAGGCAGGCGAGGCGGGACGGAGACAGTTTGATCATAAGCGTTGCTCTTTCTAAACCGGTTGCTGAGATAAAACGGGGCGGGTAGCAGTCTGCACTGCGTCCCGCCCCGTGTCAATCGGCTGAATCAGCCGTATTGATTACTGGTAAACGATGTCAGCGCGGCGGTTTTCAGCCCAGGCTTCTTCGTTGCTGCCGGTTGCTTTTGGCTTTTCTTCGCCCAGCGAGACGGCTTCCATCTGACCTTCCGACACGCCCAGCGATGCCATCGAGCGACGGACGGCTTCAGCACGCTTCTGGCCCAGGGCCAGGTTGTACTCGGTGCCGCCGCGTTCGTCGGTGTTGCCTTGGATCAGGACTTTACGCGAGGTGTTCTTGGTCAGGTAGCCCGAGTGGTTCTGCACCACTGGCTGGCCGTCGGCGCGGACCACGAAGCTGTCGTAGTCGAAGTAGACGCTACGGTTGGCCAGGACGCCTTTTGGATCGTTCAGTGGATCGACGGTGCCGGTTTCCACTGGGCGGATGTCACGTGCGTCAGCAACTGGTGCTGCTGGCTCTGGCGACTTTTCAACGACTGGGGTTTCTTCCAGTTTGGTTGGCGACGAGCAAGCAGCCAGCAGGGCGGCAGCGGAAGCGATGAAGGCGAGACTCTTGAAGTTGCGCATGGATTTTCTCCTGTTCTGGTTAAGGTTTTACTTCTTACTTCATGAAAGGACCCCAGCTGGGCTCCCGAATGTTTCCCGCTTTGGTCGTCAAGCGTTGCTTGACCCGTCCATCCACAGACACCACTGCAAGCGAGACGCGCCCGCCGCCCTTGGTTGCATACATGATGTACTTGCCGTTAGGCGAAAAACTCGGTTCGGTGGCCCCATCGGCCAGGCGAAGTTCCCGGCCGCTTGCCAGGTCCATCGCGTATAAGGAGAAAGCGCCGCCGCGCTGCGAAATCCAGGCCAGCGTCTTGCCGTCGGACGACACGCGTGGGCTGATGTTGTAGTTGCCGTTGAACGTCACGCGGGTGGCGTTGCCGCCCGAGACGCTCATCTTGTAGATCTGAGGACCGCCGCTGCGGTCGCTCGTGAAGTAAATGGTCTGGCCGTCGGCCGAGAACTGCGGCTCGGTATCGATGCCAGGATTATTGGTCAGGCGACGGTGGCCGCTGCCGCTCGAATTGACGGTATAGATTTCCGTATTGCCGTCCTGCGACAGGGCGACGGCCAGGGTCGAGCCGTCCGGCGACCACGAAGGCGCGGAGTTATTGCCCTTCTGGTTCGAGATCACGTTGCGGCGGCCGGTCATCAGGTCTTGCAGATAGACCACCGGCTTGCGGTTTTCCATCGAGACGTAGGCGACCTTCATGCCGTCCGGCGACCAGGCCGGCGAAATGATCGGTTCCTTGCCCTGGGTGGCGATGATCTCGTTCTCGCCGTCGGCGTCGGCCACGGCCAGCGCGAAGCGGCTCGCCGCGCGGTCTTCCTTCACATACGCGATGCGGGTCGAGAAGATGCCGCGCACGCCGGTCAGCTTTTCATAGACGTCGTCGGCGATGCGGTGCGCCTGCAGGCGGGTGTAGCGGGGCTGGACTTCGCCGCCCAGCTGCGAGATTTCGCCGCCCTTGACGGTGTCGAGCAGCTTGTAGCGGATCGCGAAGCGGCCGTCCGGTTGGCGCGCCACGCTGCCGACCACGAGCGCGTCTGCGCCACTGGCCTTGAATGCGCCCAGGTTGACCTTGCCGACGTCGGCATCGCTGATCACCTGGCCGGCGTCGATGACCTTGAACACGCCGCTGCGCTCGAGGTCGGCACGGATGACGGCCGAGACCTTGTCAGGAGCAACGGATTCGTCGGCAAAGGCGGCGATGGCCACCGGAATCTGGTTACTGCCAACGCCGGCGATTTCGATCTGGATCTGCGCATTGGCTGTAGTCCCTATCGCAAGGGAAACGCTGAACAGCAAAATGTGAAGTTTTTTCATGGTGTCTCTAGTAAAACTGGTTCGAACCGAATCAATCGTAATCTTTCATCGAGAAATTCACGTCAAGCGTACGCTCCACGGTCCCGTCCTTCTTCTTGGGAAGTGGAGATGCTTTCTTGATACCATTTTCCACTGCTCTGTCAAATTCTGGCACACCGCTGCTTTTCACGAGGCGTACCGACATGATTTCGCCGGTTGGCAATTGCTCCACCCGGAAGGTGGCGCGCGGATTGCCGGCCACGTCGGTATTGCCCGGATAGGCCGTCGCGCTCTTGATCGCGGCGGTGATCGCGGCGATGTAACCGCCATCGCTGCGCGGACCGGTCGATTTCACAGCGGTGCCGGTGCTGCCCATGGCGCCCGCCATGCGCTTGAGTTCTTCCTGACGGAATTTCTCCAGCTTGGCGGCTTCGGCCTTGGCGGCAGCGGCTTCCTTTTTCTTCTTCTCGGCAGCAGCCGCGTCGGCCTTCTTCTTCTCGGCGGCTTCGTTTTTCTTGCGCTCGGCTTCCTCGAGTTTCTTTTTCTCGGCTTCGTCGCGCTTCTTCTGTTCAGCTTCTTCGCGTTTCTTCTCTGCGGCTTCCTCGCGCTTCTTCTCCTCGGCTTCCTTGCGCTTCTTCTCTTCGGCAGCAGCCTTCTTCGCTTCTTCTTCCTTGCGCTTCTTTTCCTCGCGCAACGCGATCTCAGGATCGGGCGTCGGCGCAGGGCGTTCCACCACCGTCTCCGGCGGAGGAGGAGGCGGCGGCGGTTCCGGCGCAGGCTCGGGCTGCGGCTCGGGTTCCGGCGCCGGCTCGGGCGGCAATTCGGGCGCCGCGGCGGTCTGCACCGACATATCCCACACCTCGGCCTCGACCGATACCGGATTGACCTTCTGCCAGCTCACGCCGATCGCCAGGAAGGCCAGCAGCGCCGCGTGCACCGCCACCGCCAGCAGGAACGATGGCAGTGGTTTCGGTTCTGGCGGCACGTAGTAGGGCGAGCCGTCGTTGGCTGACTTCTTTGCGGTCATATCTTCGGCGTCACTGGGTGGCCAGGCCGACCCGGTTGATGCCCATCTTCTTGGCTTCCGAAATCAGCTGGATCACGTCGTCGTATTTGCTGTCGCGGTCGCCTGCAATCAGGACCGGAAAGTCCGGATTCTCTTCGTGCAGTGCGCGCAGGCGCTGGAGCAGGGCGGAGCGGTCGGCCACTTCGTCCTGGGCGACCTTCACCTTGCCGTGCACGCCGATCGACAGTTTGTTGCCCGGCTCGATGGAAATCTGGATATACGTGTCCGGCGGCAGCGCGGATTTCTCGGCGCGCGGCAGATTGACGACGCTCGGCGCTTCATTCGCAGGCACCGCCATGAAAATGATGAGCAGCACCAGCATCACGTCGATATACGGCACGACGTTGATCTCGGCTTTGAACTTGCGGCGACGTCCGCCGCGCATGCTGCTGGAAAATGACATCCCGATGCTCTCCCGGTTCTCGTGGGCGGATCAGCGCGACTGGCGCTGGAGGATGTTCGAGAATTCTTCGACGAAGCTCTCGAAGCGGTTCGCCAGGCGGTCGATGTCGTGGGTGAAGCGGTTATACGCGACCACGGCAGGGATTGCGGCAAACAGGCCGATCGCGGTCGCGATCAGCGCTTCGGCGATGCCGGGAGCGACCACCGCCAGGGTGGCTTGCTCGACGCTGGCCAGGCCGCGGAACGAGTTCATGATGCCCCACACGGTGCCCAGCAGGCCGATGTACGGCGAGACCGAACCGACCGAGGCCAGGAAGTTCAGGTGCGAATCGAGGGTGTCGAGTTCACGCTGGAACGAGGCGCGCATGGCGCGGCGGGCGCCGTCGAGCACCGAGTTCATGTCCAGCGCTTCGCGCGATGCCTGCTTGCCCTTGATGAATTCGCCCATGCCGGCTTCGAAGATGCGGGCCAGGGGGCCGCTCTGGTCGCGCTGGCTGCTGGCGCTCTGGTGCAGGGTGTGCAGGTTGCCGCCGGCCCAGAAGCTGCGCTCGAACTGCTCGGTCTGCGCGCGGGCGGCGCGGATCGCGAACACCTTGCGGAAGATATAAGTCCAGCTCACGATCGACAGCAACAATAGCAAGGCCATGATCAGCTGCACCAGGATATGGGCATTGGCGATCAGGGAGACAAACGAAAGGTCGTGGGTTGCAGTCATCGTAAGCTTATTTGTGTAAATATCAGGCGGCACGCATTTTAGCAGCCACGTCGTCTGGCAGGGAGCGGGGGCGAGTGGTTCTTACATCAACACAGCCGATTTTCACGTTGGCCGAATTGAGCAGCACCTCGCCGCACCATGCTTCCTGGAGAAACTGCACCGAGGCTCCGCCCACTTTCGCCACGCTGGTGCGGATGCTCAGTTCATCGTCGAGACGGGCGGCCCAGCGGTAATCGAGGGTCATGCTCCTGACGACGAAGGCCGTATGGTCGACGTCGATCAGCGCTTGTTGTTCGATCCCGAGCGCGCGCAGGAACTCGGTACGGCCGCGCTCGAAGAACTTCAGGTAGTTGGCATGATAGACAATGCCTCCGGCGTCGGTATCTTCGTAATAAACCCTGACTGGCCAGTTGTACACTGAAGGCATTCTTTGTTGCCGAATTAATGAAAACGGGAAATATTTTACGCGACTTTCCACTTTAATATGTACGCTGACGTACGTTGAAAGTGGAAAAGTTTTACGTACTGATAGCACGGGGTCGTGCTTTTGAGCAGTAGTAGACTTGAAACGTAGTTAAAAGACCAATCACTGTAACACTTTCTCACAAATGATAGGTGGGGGATTGGTCTTCCTGGTTAGGTATGGGGGTCGATTAACCCCGGCGCACGGCGAACGGCGAGAAGCCCTGGCACGTCGGCATCAGCTCGATGCTGTTGACGTTGACGTGCGGCGGCAGCGTCGCGATCCAAAAGGCGGTATCGGCGATGTCCTTGGCGGTCAGCGGTTGCGTGCCTTCGTAGACCTTGGCCGCGGCGTCGTCGTCGCCCTTGAAGCGCACGTTCGAGAATTCGGTGCCGCCGCACAGGCCCGGCGCGATATTGGTGGCGCGCACGCCGGTCCCGACCAGGTCGGCGCGCAGGTTCAGCGTGAACTGCTCGACGAAGGCTTTAGTTGCGCCATACACATTGCCGCCCGGGTAAGGGTAGTGGCCGGCCACCGAGCCGATATTGATCACCAGGCCGCTGCCGCGCGCCACCATGTCCGGCAGCACGGCGCGGGTCATGGTCACCAGGCCCTGGCAGTTGGTCGCAATCATGGTGTCCCAATCTTCCAGCGGCACCTCGTAGGCCGGCGCCGTGTTCAGCGCCAGGCCGGCATTGTTCACCAGTACGTCGATCTGTTTCCACTCGGGCGGCAGACCCGACAGGGCGGCCTCGATCGAGGCGCGGCTGGTGACGTCCAGGGTCACGGCCAGGGCGGCCTCGCCCAGTTCGCGCGCCAGGTCGGCGATACGGTCGGTACGGCGCGCGGCCAGGACGACGCGGTGGCCGTGGGAGACGAAAGTGCGCGCCATTTCGGCGCCGAAGCCGGCCGATGCGCCGGTGATGAAGACGTTCATGATGGGTCCTTGGGTGGCAACAGGGTGACAGGCGGGAGAGGCAAGGCGCACTGCCGAACCGTAAAATTGTAGCCGAAACGACCATGAGTCCGCTGGGGGCGGCGCTTTCTCGGCCGGCACAGCGGTTTCCTTGCCCTACGATGGGGAGTTCAGTACAATTTGGAGTCCTTACGTCTCACGTAACTGGCGAAACACCGCGTGTGCGCACCATTCGGATGCACGGCGCGGCAAAGGTGGGTACCCACCGGGGAACGTGAGACGCCATACGCCGTTCGCCTGGGCAGCCATCAACCGGTACGCGTTCGATCGCGGCTGCCTGCGCCCGTGCCTACGGCCCGCCCCGGCTCCCGCCTTCCCATGCCACCAGTTGCCTGGATTACTATCGATTGGAGTTTTACATGTTTGCCAAAGATCATACGCTCGCCAATATCGACCCGGAACTGTGGGATGCAATTCAAAAAGAAAACGTTCGCCAGCAAGACCACATCGAGCTGATCGCCTCCGAGAACTACACCTCGCCGGCCGTGATGGAAGCGCAGGGCTCGCAGTTGACCAATAAATATGCCGAAGGCTATCCAGGCAAGCGCTACTACGGCGGCTGCGAATACGTCGATGTCGCCGAGCAGCTGGCGATCGACCGCCTGAAGGAACTGTTCGGCGCCGAAGCCGCCAACGTCCAGCCGAACTCGGGTTCGCAAGCCAACCAGGGCGTGTTCTTCGCCATGCTCAAGCCTGGCGACACCATCATGGGCATGTCGCTGGCCGAAGGCGGCCACCTGACCCACGGCATGTCGCTGAACATGTCGGGCAAATGGTTCAACGTCGTCTCGTACGGCCTGACCCCAGAAGAAGACATCGACTACGAAGCGCTCGAAAAGCAGGCGCACGAGCACAAGCCGAAGATGATCATCGCCGGCGCGTCGGCATTCGCCCTGCGCATCGACTTCGAGCGCATCGCCAAGGTCGCCAAGGACGTCGGCGCCTACTTCATGGTCGACATGGCCCACTACGCCGGCCTGATCGCCGCCGGTGAATACCCGAACCCGGTGCCGTTTGCCGACTTCGTCACCTCGACCACCCACAAATCGCTGCGCGGCCCGCGCGGCGGCATCATCCTGATGAAGGCCGAGCACGAAAAGGCCATCAACTCGGCGATTTTCCCTGGCATCCAGGGCGGCCCGCTGATGCACGTGATCGCCGGTAAGGCCGTCGCGTTCAAGGAAGCGCTGTCGCCGGAGTTCAAGGAATACCAGAAGCAGGTCGTCAAGAACGCGAAAGCCCTGGCTGAAACCCTGATTGCACGCGGCCTGCGCATCGTGTCGGGCCGTACCGAATCGCACGTGATGCTGGTCGACCTGCGCGCCAAGGGCCTCACCGGCAAGGAAGCGGAAGCGATCCTGGGCCAGGCTCACATGACCTGCAACAAGAACGGCATCCCGAACGACCCGCAGAAGCCATTCGTCACCTCGGGCATCCGCCTGGGCAGCCCGGCCTTCACCACTCGCGGCTTTAAGGAAGAAGACGCGGTCACCGTGGGCAACCTGATCGCCGACGTGCTGGACAACCCGCACGACGCCGCGACCATCGAGCGCGTGAAGGGCGAAGTCAAGAAGCTGACCGACAAGTACCCGGTCTACGCGCGTTAATTGCAATTCTCCCGGACCGGTTCACCGGTCCGGTCGCATCATCCAGCAATACTGCAGCCCCGGCCCCATGAAATGTCCCTTTTGCCAGCATGAAGAAACACAAGTCCTCGATACCCGCGTATCGGAGGAAGGGGACGCCATCCGGCGCCGGCGCCGCTGCGGCAAGTGCGACAAGCGCTTCACCACCTATGAGCGCATCGAGCTGTCGATGCCGATCATCGTCAAGAAAAATGGCAGCCGCACTGAATTTGCCTCTTCCAAGCTGCGCGGCAGCCTGATGCTGGCGCTGCGCAAGCGCCCGGTCTCGGCCGAGGCGATCGACGGCGCCGTTGCATCGATCGAGGAAAAGCTGCTCACCAGCGGACGGCGCGAAGTCGACAGCGTGTATGTCGGCGAGCTGGTGATGGAACAGCTCAAGCGGCTCGACAAGATCGCGTATATCCGCTTCGCTTCCGTCTACAAGAATTTCGAGGACCTGGATTCCTTCCAGGCGGCGCTGGCCGAAGTTGGGCATCAGCGCAAGCTCGACAACTGACCTCGTTTCCAAGTTCCTTTTTTTGCCCTGCGCACCCTTGCGGCCACGCATGGGCGCCAGAGCCCTGCCTGATAACTTCTCTGCTCGTACATCGTTAGCGGAGGATAGGCATGCAGGCGCATCTTCCCGGCCGCCCGGGCGGCTTCACCATGATCGAAGTCCTGGTGGCCTTGTTCGTGCTCGCGGTCGGCGTGGTCGGCGCCAGCGCGGCGCAACTGGCGGCGCAGCGCACGCGCCAGCATGCGGCGCTGAGTTCCGAAGCGGCGATGCTGGCCACCTCACTGGCCGCACGCATGCAGGCCAACGTCCACGTGGCGAGCCTGCCGGATGGCGCCAACCCTTATTTTCCGCTCGATTACAAGGCGCTCGATGCTGGCCCGCCCGCGGGTGGCGCGCCGTGCTTTGGCGTCGGCGCCTGCGATCCGCTGGCACTGGCCGCCTACGACCTGCGCGAGACGCGCCTGGCGCTGCACCGGGGCTTTCCATCGGGCCGCATCGCGGTCTGTCGCGACGGCGAGCCGTGGGATGCGGAGCATAGCCGCTACCGCTGGGCGTGCAACGGGGACGAGACTGCGCCGGTGGCGATCAAGATCGGCTGGCATGGCACCGATGACGGGCCGGGCTATGTGTTGCTGGTGGCGCGATGAGGGTCTTGGGCACATTCGGGCGCCAGGCCGGCCTGACCATCGCCGAACTGATGGTGGCGATGGCGCTTGGCCTGGCGGTGCTGCTGGCCAGCGGCTCGCTGCTGATCACCAGCGTGCGCGCGCATGCCGCCGTCATGGAGGCGTCCGAGATGGACGATAGCGGCCGCTACGCCGTCGATGCACTGGCACGCGCCGTCCGCCTGGCGGCGCACGTCGACTGGGCGGCGCATCCTGTCGTCGACCCGGCAGCGCCGGCGCGGCTGGCCGGCCTGGACGCCAGTTCGCTGGAGCGTACCGGCGTCGGCATCGATGCGGTCTTACCCGACTAAGCCAATGGCAGCGACGTGCTGGCCTTGCGCTTTCCCGGCAGCGGCGCACCGCCGGGTGGCGATGGCGCCACCCTCGATTGCGCGGGCTTTCCCGTGCACCGCGACGAAGACGGCTGGAGCATCTTTTATGTCGCGCGCAATGCCCAGGGCGATGCCGAACTGCGTTGCAAGTACCGGGGAGCGAGCAGCTGGTCGTCGGATGCGGTGGCGGGCCGGGTCGACGGCTTCCAGGTGCTGTACGGTCTGGATGCCGACGGCGACCGCGTCCCGGACCGCTACGTGAATGCGACCGAGCTGGGCGCGCTCGACGCGGCGCTGGTACTGGCCGGCGCCACGCCCGACGAACGCGCGGCCGACTTGCGCAAGCGCACCCACTGGAAACGGGTGGCGCTGGTGCGGGTCGCGCTGCTGCTGCATGGGCCGCCCCTCAATCCGGGCGCCGACGATAGCATCGTCTACGACTTGTTCGGGCCAGACCATGGCGCAGCCTTTTCCAGTGGCGATCAGGGCACGCGGCTGGTGGGGACGGCGCTCGATGACGGTCACGAGCCACGCATGCGCAAGGTCTACGGCGCGACCATCGCCTTGCCAGTGGCGCCGGATTGAACGTCGCATGCGCACCATTCACTCACCGTTCCGGCGGCGGGAAGGCGGCATTGCGCTCCTGACCGCCCTGGTGCTGATGCTGGCGGTGCTCATGACCGGCATCGCGTCCACTCGCGGCGCCATGCAGGGCGCGCGCGCCGCCGCGCATGAACGCGACCGCGTGCTGGCACTGCAGATGGCCGACGCCGCACTGCTGGATGCGGAGCGCGACATCGAAGGCGGCGCTGAGCCTGGTTCGGCGCGCGCCAACGCGATCGCCGGCGGCAGCGCGGACGCCTTCGTCGCCGGTTGCGGCGGCGGGCGGCCATACAGCGGCCTGTGTGCGCACGCGGCCAATCCCGACCAGCTAGCCGAACTGCTGGCCGAGGAAGACGGCCCGGCCATCCTGTTCGGCAGCTTTACCGGCTTGAGCATGCCGGACGGCGCGGGCGCACTGCCGCTCGCGGCGCCACGCTACCTGATCGAGCTGATGCCGGCGGCGCCCGACGGCCAGCTGTACCGGATCACGGCGCGCGGCGCCGGCAGCATGCCCGGCACCCATGCCGCGCTGCAGGCCTATTACCGCAAGCCGTCCGATGGCGCCCCCGGTCGGCGTGTCGGCTGGCGCGAACTGGGGAACTGGAGTGAAGCGTTCGCGGTGCCAGCCGCCAGCGCGGCGGGCCACCCGTTTGGAAGGGGCAGACGATGAGACGCGGCAGCAATGGGTTCACGCTGGTCGAACTGATGGCCGTGCTGGCCATCCTCGCCATCCTGGCAGCGCTCGTCTATCCCTCGTATGCGCAGCAGATGGTGAAGGCGCGCCGCATCGAGGCCCAGCTGGCGCTGCTGGACATCATGCAACGCCAGGAGCAATACCGCGCGCTGCGCCACTCCTATCTGGCGTTCTCGATCGATACCGACGATGCCGATACCGGCGAATTTCCGCCCTGGATCGGCAACAGCGCCGCCACCAGCGCCTATGAGCTGGACGGCGACGCCTGTCCCGGCCAGGATATCGCCCACTGCATCGAGCTGCGCGCCCGGCCGGGCACCGCCAATGTGGACACCGGTTTCGCCGACCCGGACTGCGGCGTCCTGACGCTCGACAGCACCGGCCGGCAGGCGGCCAGCGGTCCGTCGTCGCGCTGTTGGCCATGAAGCCAACAATGAGACTGCATCGCTGCGCAGGCCTGTCCCTGGCCGAGCTGGTGGTGGTGCTGGGCATGGTCGCGGTGACGGCGGCGGTGGCCGCCCCCGACCTGCATGCGCTGGTGCGCGGCCAGCAGCTGCGCACCGCCTCGGGCGACCTGCATGGAGCGATCCAGCTCACCCGTTCGCAGGCGATCGCGCGCAACGAGCGGGTCAAGCTCACGCCCAACGACGAGGCCGGCCGCGACTGGTCGCGCGGCTGGACCGTCTATGTCGATCGCGACGACGACCGCCGTCCGGGCGAGGGCGACGAGATCCTGGCCGTGCGTGCTCCTCTGCCAAACGGCATGCAGGTCAGCTATTCCTTCACCAGCCCTGCGCCGCCGCAATACATCGCCTACAATGGCGCGGGACGCAGCTGCAGCGATACCAACAGCGCGGCATCGCGTCTTGGCACGCTGTCGCTATTCCATGGCGGCCAGGTGCGCCGTATTAAAATCAATATGCTCGGGCGCGCACGCCTGTGCAATCCCGCCCGCGAAGACGGGTGTGACGGCGCCGCGGCGCCGCCCTGAAGGAAAAAGATGGCGACCAACGAGATGGCGACCGAAGAAATGGCGACGAGCTATAGCGAACTGATCCTGAACGATACCGACGGCATGGCCTTGGCCCTGGACTGGGCGGCGCGCGGCATGTACATCACCGCGCCGAATCCGCGCATCGGCTGCGTGATCGTCAAGGACGGCATCGTGATCGGCGCCGGCCACACCCAGCCCGCCGGCCAGGCGCACGCCGAAATCCAGGCCCTGCGCGATGCCGCGGCGCGCGGCAACGACGTGCGCGGCGCCACCGCCTACGTCACGCTGGAACCGTGCAGCCACCATGGCCGCACGCCACCATGTTCGGACGCCCTGGTGCAGGCCGGCTTGGGACGGGTGGTGGCGGCCATGGTCGACCCGAATCCGCTGGTGGCCGGCCGCGGCCTGGCCCAGCTCGAAGCCGCCGGCATCCAGGTCAAGGCCGGTGTGCTGGCCGAGGCGGCGCAAGAGCTGAACGTCGGCTTCTTCTCGCGCATGGTGCGCGGCCTGCCGTGGGTGCGCCTGAAGGTGGCGGCCAGCCTGGACGGCGCCACCGCACTGGCCGGCGGCGAGAGCCAGTGGATCACGGGCGAGGCGGCGCGCGCCGACGGCCATGCCTGGCGTGCGCGCGCCAGCGCGATCGTGACCGGCATCGGCACCGTGAAGGCCGACGATCCGCAGTTGACGGTACGCGGCGTCGACACGCCGCTGCAGCCGCGCCGCGTGATCGTCGACAGCCGCCTGGAGATCGACCCCGACGCCCGCATCCTGCAGGGCGAACCATGCTGGATCGTGGCCGCTGTCGAGAATCATGACAAGGCCGCGGCCCTGCAAGCGGCTGGCCACGAAGTGCTCATGCTGCCGAACGCGCGCAGCAAGGTCGACCTGCCGGCGCTGATGCGCGAGCTGGGCCGGCGCGAGATCAACGAAGTGCACGTCGAGGCAGGTTCCAAGCTGAACGCGTCGATGGTGCGCGAAGGCTGCGTCGACGAGCTGCTGGCCTACCTGGCGCCAAGCCTCATCGGACCGGGGCAGGGCATGTTCGACCTGCCCGCGCTCGAGCGCCTGGCGGACCGCCGCCAACTGCGCTTCCACGACGTGGCGCGCGTGGGCGACGACCTGCGCATCCTGGCCCGCTTCGTCGAACCGGCCGCCTGATACTGAATTTGACTTAACACGAAGGAATCACATGTTTACTGGAATCGTCGCTGCCGTCGGCAACATCACTTCCGTCTCGCCACTGGCGGGCGGCCTGGACGCCGGCGTGCGCCTGGTCGTCGACGCCGGCCCGCTGCCGCTGGCCGACGTCGCCCTGGGCGACTCGATCGCCATCAATGGCGCCTGCATGACCGTGGTCGAGAAGACCGACAATGCGTTCACCGTCGACGTCTCGCGGGAGAGCCTGAACAAGACGGTGGGCCTGGAGAGCGCAGGCGAAGTCAACCTTGAAAAAGCGCTGACCCTGGCCGAGCGCCTGGGCGGGCACCTGGTCTCGGGCCACGTCGATGGCCTGGGCGTGGTGCATAGCTTCGAACCGGTCGGCGAATCGTTCGAGCTGATCGTCGATGCGCCTCATGAGCTGGCCAAGTTCCTGGCCTACAAGGGCTCGGTCGTGGTCAATGGCGTGTCGCTGACCGTCAACCGGGTCGAGGATCTCGACGCCGACGGCAAGAAGATCTGCCGCTTCTCGATCAACCTGATCCCGCACACGATCGAGGTCACTACCCTCAAGCATCTGAAAGCCGGTTCGCAGGTCAACCTGGAGATCGACCTGATCGCCCGCTACGTGGAGCGCATGCTGGCAAGATCTGGCGGCGTCCCGCTGTAAGAATCCCGGTACGCATCGACCGTCGTCAAGCCCGTCAGTCCTGCAAGGTGCACCGGCTGTCCGGTGCGGGAGACTCGAGGTCGATGAGATAGTCCGCGACGATTTCATCGACACACGCATTCCCGCCGATCAGGGCCACGCCGTGCTGTTCACCTTCGACGGTGAGCAGGCTGGCGTCAAGCGTCCTGGCCAGGCTGATCCCCCCTTCGTGCGGGGTCGCCGGGTCGCGGGTGACCGACACGACCAGTGTTCTCGGAAGTCCCTCGATATCGACGGCATAGGGATAGCCAAGCGTCGGTTCCACTGGCCACGCCTCACAGATATCCCGTGCCGAGACCGGCCGGCCAGTGGCCAGGAATGGCGCAACCTCGAACACCGCATGCTTCATCGCGCTCTCCTCCTCGGGAGTATGGCGTTCTTCGTCGAGGCACTCGATCGCGATTTGTGCCTCGTTGGCGTTGCCGTAGCTGCCATCGGCATGACGCGACTGGGCCAGGTCACGCAGGAGCATTAGAGGTTCTCCATTCCCGGCTTTCAGTGCGCTGATGCCCTGGATGACGGCTGGCCAGCCCGACTCGCTGTACAGGGGCAGGACCAAGCCGTTGAGTGCGCCAGTGTAGGTCAGCTTGCGCCCGTCCGCGGTGACGATCGGTTTGTCGATCAACGCTTGCAGGAGCTGCTGGAAGACGGCGGTCGCCTGGCTCGGATCGGTGCCGAGCGGACAGTCTGGCGAGCTGGCCCAGAAGGCCGCCATATTGTCGAAGCCGCGTTGAAAGCCCGCGAACTGAACCAGCCGGCGCGCGGCGGTGCCAGTCAGAGGATCGACTGCGCCGTCGAGCACCAGCGCCCGCACGTTGTGAGGGAACATTTCGGCATACACGGCGCCCAGCCGCGTGCCGTAGCTGGCGCCGGCGAATGTCAGCTTTTCGTCGCCGAGCACGGCGCGCAGTACGTCCATGTCGCGGACCACGTCGCGGGTGCCGACGTTGGCCAGCACGTCCTCTCCGCCAGAGCGCGCGGCGCACTTCCTGTACACCTGGCGGGTCTCGTCTTCGGTGTAGTCCTCGACCCCGGAGTTGAGCGTGGAGAGTGTCACGTCGGCCTCGCGCTCGGCATCCGTAAAACAATCCAATGCCGGAGTCGACGCCCCGACCCCGCGCGGGTCGAACCCGATCAGGTCGAATCGTCTCCTGATCGGACTATCGGCCAGGGCATTCGCCACCGTCGCCGCGTAGCCCATGCCGGAAAAGCCGGGGCCGCCCGGGTTGAGCAGGATCGAGCCAATCCGGTTGCCCGGCTCGCCCTTCGCCGCCACCCGCAGCAGCGCAATCTGCGCCGTTCTTCCCTCCGGATTCCGATAGTCGAGCGGCACCTGGAGCCGGGCGCATGTCAAGGTCTTCTCGGCGAATTCCTTGGCTTGCGCGTCTGTGGTGGCGTAGCTGTCGCAAGGGCCGAACGTCAGCTGCTGGTCGTAGAAGCGCGCCAACCCTGGCGAGATATCGCCAGGCGTCTGTGCCTGATCCGGGCCGGAGTTGCCGCCACAGGCGCCAAGCATCAGGCTCAGCGCCACGAGTTTTGCTGTCCCGGCCATGTGCCAACGCCGGCCGTCAGCCTTGCGCGTATCTGATGTGTTCATCCAAGCAGCTTCCTTTCTATTTGATTACTGAAGCATTGCTTCAGGAATACAAATTGGCGGGGCAGAGCGGTGGTATCGCTCCAAAGCGCTTAGTTTCAACCTCGATCATTGTGGGAACATGGCGGCGTAGCCGCGGTGGCAGGGGTGTGATGCAGGAGCGGAGTCAGCGCATCGCGCGCCAGGTGAGGGTAAAGGCGACCGCCAGCGCCGCCGCCGAGATCAGCACCGTCCACAGGAGGCTGCCGAAGCTGATGCCGTCGCGCCAGACGCACAGGCCGTAGGCCAGCGCCAGCAGGCCCAGGCCGGCGGGACGCAGCCAGCGCCACGCGACGGCGCGCAGCGACCGGCCGCGCCATCGTTCCCAATGCTCCGGCATGGCCAGCGCCAGGCAGGCGAAGCCGCCATAACTGGCCAGGCAGGCGGCAACCAGCAGCAGCGCCGTCATGCCCGCACGTCGGCCTGGCGCGCGCCGCCTCGGGCCGGTTTGACGCCAAGGCGGCGTGCACCCCACGCTGCCAGCAATGCCAGTGCCAGCAGCAGCAAATCCACGCCCGCCACCGCCCAGTTCCCGCTTGCGAGCGCCCGGAGCGGATGGTCGCCGGTGGTGACTGCATTGAGCAGGACGCACACCACGGCCAGCAGGCAGGTGGCCCAGGCTTGATCACGCCAGGCCGCGCGGCCACGCCACCACGCATGGCCGAAGCTGGCCATCCACACCAGGTAGAACGTCCAGACCTCGAGCGCCGCGCGGGCTTCGCCGCCCAGTCCCTGCGCGGGCGGCAGCAAGCGGTTGGTGGCCATGAATGCAAGCGTGGCGATCACGATCCCGGTGACGCTGCCGATAGTGAGCCCTTCCACCACGCTCACCCCGGCCAGTCCCTTCGCGGCATGGCGCGCGCGGCGCGCTTCGAGCCAGAACAGGAAGCCGGTGGCGATCAGCACGCAGCCGGCCAGCCCGGCCAGGAAGTACAGCCAGCGCAAGGTCCAGTGCTCGAACTGGATGAAGTGGATGCCCGAGATGAAGCGCTGGGCCGACATCACGGGCGCTGCCTGGAAGCGGTGCAGCACCTGGCCGCTGGCCGCGTCGAAGAAGATCTGGTCCACGTTCATCGTGACCTCGCGCGCGTAGGACCGGCGCAATTCGACATAGCTGTTGGCGTCGCCCGGGTGCCAGACCCGCACGAAATATGGCTGAGATTCGGGCTGCGTGCCGCCCCATTCGCGCCGCGCGATATCAGCCATCGCATCGAGCGAGGCCAGGGCGCCGGGCGTGTTGGCCCTGGGCCGGCTGTACTTGCCGTAGGCATCGGCGAAGAACGCGGCCTTGGCCGCCTTGCCTTCGCCGTAGGCGCCGGTGTACGCCTGGGGAAAATAAATCATCATGAAGATGACCATGCCAGACAGCGTGATGATGAAGTGGAAGGGCAGGCCCAGCACACCGACCAGGTTGTGCAGGTCCAGGCTGCTGCGCTGCAGGGATTTGCGGGGCCGGAACGTGAAGAACTGGGCGAATATCTTGCGGTGGATGATCACCCCCGACACCAGCAATAGCAGCATGGCCATGCCCGCCACCCCGACGATCCACTTGCCGACTTCTTTCCACTGCAGGTGCAGGCTGTAGTGAAAGGGGAAAAAGAAGCCGCTGCCGCCCAGCGTGCCTTGCTCATGCAGGAAGGTGAGCCGCTGCGGATCCAGTTGGCGCGGCGCCGGCTCGTCATCGCCGGCCTTGTAGGTGAAGCGCAGCACCGGGGTGCGCTGGGTCGGCAGGTCGACCCGCCACTGGCTGGCGCCAGCGGGCACCGCCGGCAGCACGGTGCGCGCGACGGCGTCGAGCGAGATCGGCGCGCTTGCGGGCGCGAGTCGGGTGGGCGGCATCATCCAGCGGTCGATCTCGCGGTCGAACACGCTCAGGGTGCCCATCCAGAACACGGCGAACAGCACGCTGCCCAGCACGACGCCGGCCCAGGTGTGGAGCCAGGCCATCGATTTGCGCAAGGTGTCTTCCATGGCGCCGTCCTAGTCAACCAGGTGGATGACGGTAGCCATCAGCGCTACCCCGGCTGCCAGCACGATCCACAGGCGCGCCGCGGCGCGTACGCTGAACGCCCAGACCAGCAGCGCGAGATAGAACACGAAGCCCAGCATCGAGGATAGCGCGACGGCTTCCGAGCGCGCCATGCCGAGGCGGGCCAGCACGGCGCCGGCCGCGATCACCGTCAACACGGTGAGCAGGTAGCCGCCCACCACCGCGCCGACGACCCTGAGGCCGCGCTCAGAAGCCGAGCGCATAACCCACGGTCACGGTGCGGCCGCGGCCGGCGAAGTAGCGGGCCGGTTCGACCAATGCGCTCTGGGAGTAGTACGTGATGTAGTCCTTGTCGAGCAGGTTGGCGAAGCCCAGGCGCAGGTCGCCCTTGCGCAGCTTGTAGGTCAGGGCCGCGTCGACCAGGGTGTAGCCCGAGAAGCGTTTGGCCGGATCGTCGAAGTCCTGCGAGAACGCATGCTGGGCCTGGACCAGCGACGACAGGCGGTCGCCCCAGTTCGCGGTCCAGCTGGCCAGCACGCGGTCCGGGGAGACGTTCAGGCCGTCGAGCTTCGCATCCAGGCTGCCGTCGTTATTGCTGTCGTAGCGGCCCTTGGTGCGCGCATACGAGAGGCTGGCGCGGTGCGTAGCATTGAAGCGGTGCGCGATCTTGGCTTCGACGCCTTCAAGCCGCGTCTTTTCGCGCGCCATCATGAACACGCCGCCGACCGAGACCACGCGCGCGCCGAAGTCGGAATCGGAACGGTAATAGCTGGCGTCGAATTCCCAGTCGCCCTTGCGCACGCGGGTGCCGGCCTCCACGCCGTCGGTCAGGATCGGTTCGAGGTTGCGCAGGCTGCCGATGCTCTGGCCAGGCGTGTTGATCGAGCGGAGCGTGCGGCCGATGTCCGGCAGGCCGAAGCCTTCCGAATAATTGGCGTACAAGGTGACGTCCTTGACAGGCTCCAGCACCAGTCCCGCATTGAGCAGCGTTTCGTTGAACTTGATCTTGCCGCCTTCGACGAAGGTGTTGTTGTAGGCGGCCAGCGTGCGATAGCTGTCGACTTCGAGGTCGGCGTTCTCGCGCCGCGCGCCGGCGTGCAGCGTCAGATTATCGAGCAGCTTGAATTCGCCCTGGGTGAACAGCGACAGGTTGCTGTACTTTGACTCGGGCACGAAGGTGCGCCCGGTGCCGTACATGTCCTGCTTGCCCTCGTCGACCAGCGTGTCGAAGCCGACGGTGAGCTTCAGGCGTCCATCGAACAGGCCCTCTTTCGTCAGGCCGACCTTGCTGCCGTACTTCGAGGCGACCGAACGCGACTGGTCATACAGGGTGCCGCGCGGCGCGATCGTCACGTCCTGGAAGGTGGCCGAGTTGTCGGCGCCGAACAGGCCGACGAATTCCTGGCTATAGGCCATCGCCGACAGTTCCATGCCGGCCAGATTGGTGTGGGTGTAGCTGGCGCTGGTGGTCCAGACGTCGTTCCAGGCTGGCGCGCCAGGCGGTGTGCCCTCGACCGACGTGGATGGAATGCCGCGCGCGCGGTCGCCCGGCACGCCGAGGTAGCTGGCCTTCGACTTGATGCGGTAGCGGTTGACCGAGAACTGCAGGCGCTGGTGTTCGTCCGGCCGGTAGCCGATCTTGGCCAGCACGTCGTAGCTGCGCGAATCCATCAGGTCGCCCTGGGTCACGTCGACCCCGATCGAACGGCCGGCGCCGTCCAGGTACAGCCCCTGGTCTTCGTAGCCGACCGAGAACAGGTATTCGAGCTTGTCGCCGCGGCCGTCGAGCCGGTAGGTGGTCTTGTAGCCGAGCAGGTCGCCGTTCACATCGGAGGTGGGCGTCGTCACCTGCACGTCGACGTGCTGATTAAAGCTGCCCGCGGCAGGGCGGCGCGTGATGATGTTGATGGTGCCGCCGGTGGCGCCCAGGCCGTTGATGGCGTTCGGGCCCTGCACGATCTCGATGCGGTCGACCATCGCATAATCGATGGTGTGGGCCTCGCGCCCGGTGGGGCGCACCGGATTCGATTGCGGCACGCCGTCGACCAGGATCAGCGGGGTGCGTCCGCGCAGCGTCTCGCCCGAGCCGTTCATCTTGCCGCGACTGGGCGTGTACGAGGGCAGCAGGTTGCTGAGGACGTCGGACGTGTTGGTGGAAATGGTCAGCTGGCGCGCGATGTCTTCCTTGCGGATCACAACCACCGTCTGCGGCGCCTTGTCCACTTCTACGTTGGAGCGCGAGGCGGCGATGACGACCACGGCGCCATCGGTATCGGCCTGTTGGGCTTGCGCGATGAGGGGAAGCAGGGCGAGAGAGACGAGGGCCGCGAGCGGACGGCGGCTGGTGGACAAGGTCTGCGGTGACTGCACGAACGACTCCGATCTACGTGATAATGAGAACTATTATCAATTAGATCGATCGTCGATGTCAAACCGCCATTGGCGCTCGCCACCTAAGACCAAGGTCCGATGGACCCGAAAAAACCGGGGACGTACGCTGTTCCCGGGTTGGACCGCTCGCCACCTTGCCCCTGTTCCGCGCGCCCTCCCGCAGACTACGGAGGACACAATGGACGTCAAGGTCGACATCAAGTTGCAGAACAGGACCAGCTCAGGAGCGTGGCGCATGTTCCTGCCCGGGCTCTGGCAGGACCGCATCAACCTGCGCGACTTCATCCAGCACAACTACACTCCCTACGAGGGGGATGGCGGCTTCCTGGCCGGCCCCACCGCGCGCACGACGGCCCTGTGGCAGAAACTGACGCCGCTGATTTCCGAGGAGCGCGACAAGGGCGTGCTCGACGTATCGCAGGTCCCCGCGAGCATCCTGGCGCACGGCCCCGGCTATATCGACAAGGACAGCGAGATCGTCGTCGGCCTGCAGACCGATGCGCCGCTCAAGCGCGCCATCATGCCGTTCGGCGGCTGGCGGGTGGTCGAGGCTGGCCTGAAGGCCTACGGCTACACGCCCGACCCGCTGCTGGGCGAGATCTTCAGCAAATACCGCAAGACCCACAACGACGGCGTGTTCGACGCCTACACGCCGGCGATCCGGCGGGCCCGGTCCTCGCATATCGTCACCGGCCTGCCCGATGCCTACGGGCGCGGGCGCATCATCGGCGACTACCGCCGGGTGGCGCTGTACGGCGTCGACTTCCTGATCGCCGACAAGCGGCGTGAAAAGGCCGAACTGGACGATCGTCATTCGACCGAGGAGGTGATCCGGCTGCGCGAGGAATTGTCGGAGCAGATCCGCTCGCTGGAAGAACTGGAAGAGATGGCACTGCGCTACGGCTGCGACATCGCGGCGCCGGCGGCCAACGCGCGCGAAGCGGTGCAGTGGACGTACTTCGGCTACCTGGCCGCGATCAAGCAGCAGAACGGCGCGGCGATGTCGGTCGGACGGCTGTCGAGCTTCCTGGACATCTATTTTGAACGCGACCTGCGCGAGGGCACGCTCACCGAGCAGGGCGCGCAGGAAATCATCGACGACCTGGTCATCAAGTGGCGCATCGTGCGCTTCCTGCGCGCGCCGGAATACAACGCGCTGTTCTCGGGCGACCCGGTGTGGGTGACCGAGACCCTGGGCGGTATGGGCGAGGATGGCCGCACCCTGGTGACGAAGACGGCGTTTCGCATGCTGCAGACGCTGTACAACCTGGGGCCGGCGCCGGAGCCGAACCTGACCGTGTTCTGGTCGCCGCGCCTGCCCGAGGGATTCAAGCGCTTCGCGATCAAGACCTCTATCGACACCAGCGCGATCCAGTACGAGTCCGACGACCTGATGCGCCCGAAATGGGGCGACGACTGCGCCATCGCCTGCTGCGTGTCGGCCATGCGGCTCGGCAAGCAGATGCAGTTCTTCGGCGCCCGCGTCAACCTGCCCAAGACCCTGCTGTACGCGCTCAATGGCGGCCGCGATGAGCTGAGCGGCGAGCAGATCGGGCCGGCGCTGGCGCCGATCGCCACCGAGGTGCTCGACTACGACGACGTCATGGCCCACCTCGACCCGATGCTCGACTGGCTGGCCGAGACCTATGTCAATGCGCTCAACGTCATCCACTACATGCACGACAAATACTGTTACGAGGCGATCGAGATGGCGCTGCACGACCGCGACGTGCTGCGCACGCTGGCCTGCGGCATCGCCGGCCTGTCGCATGCGGCCGACAGCCTGTCGGCCATCCGGTATGCCGAGGTGCGGCCGATCCGCGACGAGCGCGGGCTGATGGTCGATTTCGACGTCAAAGGCGAGTTCCCCTGCTACGGCAACAACGACGAACGCGCGGACGCGATCGCGACGATGCTGGTGACGACGATGATGAACAAGATCCGCAGCCATCCGACCTATCGCAATGCGGTGCACACCCAGTCGGTGCTGACCATCACCTCGAACGTCGTGTATGGCAAGGGCACCGGCGCCACGCCGGACGGGCGAAAACAGGGCGAGCCATTCGCGCCGGGCGCCAATCCGTCCAACGGACGCGACACCCACGGCGTGATGGCCGCCCTGATGTCGGTGGCGAAGATTCCCTACGACGATGCCGAGGACGGCATCTCGCTCACCTTGTCGGTGGTGCCGGCGGCGCTAGGCACCGAGGGCGAGCAGGTCGGGCGCGGTGTCGATGCGCTGGACGCCTATTTCGGCAGCGGGGGCTTCCACATCAACGTCAACGTGCTCAATCGCGAGACGCTGCACGATGCGATGGCCCATCCGGAAAAATACCCGCAGCTGACCGTGCGTGTGTCGGGCTATGCCGTCAACTTCATCAAGCTCACCAGGGAACAGCAGTTCGACGTGATCAACCGTACCTTCCACGGCACCCTGTAGCACGGCGCCCTCAAGGAGGAGAGCATGAGTGACCACCACCAATCCTTGTCCGGCAGCCGCTACGAGTTGCACCTGACCCGCGATGGCGCGGACGAGGTCAAGGCGCACCACTTCTACGCCATCCAGCCGGGCGACCTCGAAGAAGAGGAGGACCGGGACGAGGACATGGTCGGCTACGTGCACTCGTGGGAGGTGGGCAGCACGGTGGACGGCCCGGGGCTGCGCTTCGTCGCCTTCCTGTCCGGGTGCCTGCTGCGCTGCCAGTACTGCCATAACCCGGACACCTGGCACAAGCTCAACGGCCGCCCGGTCACGCTCGGGCGCGGTATGCACGAGATCGCGAAGTATGCGCAGGTGCTCAAGGCCAGCCACGGCGGCATTACGCTGTCCGGCGGCGAACCGATGGTGCAGAAGGCCTTCATGATGCAGGTCTTCCGGCGCTGCAAGGCGCTCGGCCTGCACACCTGCGTCGACACCGCGGGGCGGCTTGGGGCGCGCCTGTCCGACGACGACCTGATGCAGATCGACTTGAACCTGCTCGACATCAAATCGGGCGACCCGGCCACCTACGAGAAGGTGACGCGCCACCCGTTGCAACCTACGCTCGACTATGCCAGGCGCCTGTCCGAGCTGGGGCGTCCGGTATGGGTGCGCTTCGTGCTCGCTCCCGGCCTGACCGACGCCTGGGACAACGTCGAAAAGGTGGCCGACATCGCCGCCGGGATCCGCTCCCTGGAACGCGTGGAAATCCTGCGCTTTCATCAGATGGGCCGCGACAAGTGGCACCGGCTCGGCCTCGACTACACGCTGGAAACCATCGAACCGCCCGCGCCGGAACTGACGGAGCGGGTGCGCGCGCAGTTCCGTAGCCGCGGGCTGACGGTGTACTGAGGGGACGACCATGGAATTCATCAAGAACCTGCTCGAGCAGCAGCCGCTGATGGCGCTGTTCTTCGTCATTGCGATCGGCTACCTGGCCGGAGAAATCAATATCAAGGGATTTTCGCTGGGCGCCGGCGCGGTGCTGTTCGTGGCGCTGGCGGTCGGCTGGTTCGCCCCACAGTCGGCGCCATCGCCCATGGTCGGGACCTTGGGCCTGGCGATGTTCCTGTATGCCATCGGTATCCAGTACGGCAAGCAGTTCTTCATCGGCTTGAGCAGCATGAAGGGGCTCAAGGCGAACGTCATGGCGCTCACCGGCGTGCTGCTGGCGGGCGCGGTCAGCGTGCTGTTCATCGGGCTCGTCACGCCGGGTCACGCGCTGGGCCTGTTCGCCGGCGCCGGCACCAGCACCGCGACCCTGCAGGCGGCCATGACCACGCTCGGCAACAACGACGCGGCGGTGGGCTACTCGGTGGCCTATCCGTTCGGCGTGGCCGTCCCGATCCTGATCCTGTACCTGACTTTCCTGATCATGAAGCCGAAGGTCGAGCAGAAAAGCGCCAACCTGGAACTGCTCGAGATCGCGCTGCGCAATCCACAGCACATCGGACGCAAACTGGGTGAGGTGATGACCACGCTGCCGGCCGGCATCCAGATCGTCGCCCTGCGGCACCAGCATCACAATCTGCCGGCCTCGCCCGACATCATCCTGGGCGCCGACGACGTGGTGCTCGCCATCGGCCCGGACCAGGAAACCCTCGACCGCGTGCGCATCGACCTGGGCGAGGCGGCGCCCGGCCGCATCAGCGAGGACCGCAGCGACATCGACTATATCCGCCTGTTCGCCTCGAAGCCGGCGGTGATCGGCCACCGGCTCGGCGAACTGGCGCTGCCGGGCGGCCCGGGCTCGCTGGTGGTGCACGTGCGGCGCGGCGACGCCGACATGCTCCCGGGCCGCGACCTGGTGCTCGAGCCCGGGGACCGGGTCGGGGTGTTTGCCCACCGCGACCAGTTCGCGGCGCTGCGCAAGTATTTCGGCGACTCGATCAAGGCGACGGCCGAATTCAGCTATATCTCGATCGGCCTGGGCATGGCGCTGGGCCTCATCGTCGGCCTGGTCAGCGTTACCATGCCGGGACTGGGCAAGGTCAGCTTCGGCCTGGCCGGGGTGCTGATCGCAGCGCTGGTGCTGGGCAAGCTGCGCCGCACCGGCCCCGTGAACTGGACCATCCCGCTGCCGGCCAACCTGGTCATGCGCAACCTCGGGCTGACCCTGTTCCTGGCCCAGGTCGGCATGTCGGCGGGGCCCAAGTTCGCCGCCACGGTCTCGGCCACCGGCTTCCTGATGCTGGGCCTGGCCACCGTCGCCGTGCTGGCCCTGGTGCTGCCGGTGCTGTTGATGGGGCTGTTCATGTTCAAGATGCCCTACGACGAGGTGGCCGGCATCGTCGCCGGCGCCACCGGCAACCCGGCGATCGTCGCCTATGCCAACAAGCTGGCGCCCACCGACCAGCCCGACGTCGGCTACGCCATGATCTTCCCGGGTATGACGATCGTGAAGATACTGTTTGTTAACCTGATTCCGGCGCTGCTGCCATGAACGAGCGCAGCCGGGCTGCCGACCAAGCGCTGGCGCCGCTGTTCGCCTTCGACGCCTACTCGCCCCAGGAAGTCGCCACCCTCGTCAGGAACAGCGGCGTCAAGAAGGCGGGCCTGCCGCTGCTGCCGCAAGTGATGCTCGCCATCCTGGCCGGCGCCTTCATCGGACTGGGCGCGCTGTATTACGTCCTCGTCCGCTCCGATCCCACCCTCGGCTTCGCGGCCAGGCAGGTGCTGGGCGGCGGCGTGTTCTGCCTCGGGCTCGTCATGGTGGTGATCGCGGGGGCTGAGCTTTTCACTGGCAATAATCTGCTGGTGATGGCCAGGGCGCACGGGCTGATCACGAGCGGCCAGGTGCTGCGCAACTGGACCATCGTCTTGTGCGGGAACCTGGTGGGAGCGGTCGGGCTGGCCGTGCTGGTCTACCTGGCCGGCCAGGCCGCGATGAACGATGGCGCGGTCGGCGACGCCTACCTGGCCATCGCCGCCGGCAAGGCCGGGTTGCCGTTCTGGACCGCGTTTTTCAGGGGCGTGCTGTGCAACGCGCTGGTGTGCCTCGCGGTGTGGATGAGCATGGCGGGGCGCAGCGTGATCGACAAGGTGGTCGTGCTGCTGTTCCCCATCTCCGCCTTCATCGCCGCCGGCTTCGAGCACAGCGTCGCCAACCTGTACTTCTTTGCGATGGCGCTGCTGCTCGAAGGCGGGGCGGATGCGGCGCTGGCGGCGGGCATGGCGCGCAACCTCGCCGCCGTCGTGCTGGGCAATGCGGTCGGCGGCGGCGTGCTGGTCGGGCTGGTGTATTACCTCATCTACGTCAGGGGCCTGGCTAGCGGGAGGCGCCCCTAGCACCCGCGCCCGGTGCGCTGGCCACCTTGGCCGCCGCCTGCGTTTCCGGATTGAGCACCACTTGCACGTAGTTGTTCGTGTCGAAGTAACGGCGCGCCGCCGTCTTGATGTCGTCCGCCGTCAGGGCCTGCACCTGCTTCTCCACCGAGAGGATCGAGGCCGGATCGGTGCCCTCGGTCAGCGCCGATTGCAGGTTCGCCACCCAGTAGCCGTTCTCGCGCAGCGAGCGGCGGTGGTTCTGGATCCAGCCGGTCTTGACCTTGTCCAGTTCCGCCGCGTCCGGGCCGTGTTCCTGCAGGCGCGCGATCTCGGCGAAGGTCGCGGCGATCACCTTGTCCACGTGTTCCGGTCCGGTCGGCAGGCTGATGCCGACCGAGTAGTTCCCGTACGGGATCTTGCTCAGGGTGCCGCTGGCGCCGCCGCCGTAGATCATCGCCATCTTCTCGCGCAGCACCTCGATGATGCGCAGATTGGTCACTTCGATCAGCGCCGACAGGCGCAGTTGCTCGGCGTCGGAGAATTCGGCCGGGCCGGTGAAGTTGAGCGCGATGCTGCTCTTCGGCTCGGAGCCGCTGCGCACCTCGCGCTTGACCACGCCGGTGGCCGGACGCAGGCCGACGTCGCGGAAGGCGACCGGGATGTCGGGCGTCGGCAGGGTGCCGAGATAGGTCGCCAGCAGCGGCCGGATCTTTTGCTCGTCGAAGCTGCCGACCAGGATGAAGGTCAGGTCCTTGGCGCTCGAGAAGCGCTGGCGGAAGATGTCGATGCTGCGGTCCAGGTCGATCTTGGAGAATTCCTCGGCATCGAGCGTGCGCGGTGCGCGCGGGTGGTTGTTGTACAGGGCCGCCACCAGCGCGTCGTTGAAGTAGCGTCCCGGCAGGCCGCTCTGGTTGCGCGCGATCTCGGCCTGCTTGTCGATGTAGGCGTGGAACAGGCCTTCGTCGCGGCGCACGTCGGCGAACTTCAGCCACAAGAGCTGCAGCATGGTCTCGATGTCGGTGGCGCCCGAGGCGCCCGCGATCACGTCGGAATAGCTGCCCAGACCCACGGTCACGCCGGCGGCCTTGCCGGCCAGGATCTTGCGCATGTCGAGCGGACTGAAGTCCTTCACGCCCATGCTGGCCACGATCGCGTTCGAGAAGCGCGCATTGAGGATGTCGCCGTCCGGGAACAGGCTCTGGCCGCCGGGACGGGCCGCGCTCAGCATCACCTGGTCGTTGCGGAAGTCGGTGGGCTTGAGGATCACCTTGACCCCGTTCGACAGGGTCAGGCGGGTCAGGCCCAGCGCCTTGTCGTGCTGCTCGGCGGTGATTTTTCCAGGCTGCGCCGGGCGCTCCATCAGGCGCGTCGCCAGCAGTTTTTCGTCGTGCCGTTCAACGGGCTTACGCGCGGCTTCGCTGACGGCGGCCAGCAACTCTTCACCGGTCGGCGCGTCCGGCTGCTGGTCGCCTTTGCTCACGCCCGTGTACAGCACCAGCTTGCCCGAATCCGCCGGGATCGTGCGTTGCGCGTAATCGTTCATCTCGGCCAGCGAAATGCCCGGCACCAGCTGCTGCACGTAGTGCCACTCGGTGTCGATGCCGGGGATCGCTTCGTCCTGCAGGAAGTTGCGGATGTACTCGGCGGCGTAGGTCGCCGAGTCGCTCTTGGCGCGTTCGTTCCAGGCCTGCTCGTAGGTGCGCACCAGGTTCTTCTTGGCCCGCTCGAGCTCCTGTTCGCCGAAGCCGTGCTGGCGCGCGCGCTCGTTTTCCTGGACCAGGGCCGCGATTGCCGGCAGGGCGCCGCGCGGGCCGATTGCGGCCGACGAGTTATAGGAATGGTAGCGCGGGGTCAGCTTGCCGAGCGAGCTGCTCGCGCCCAGGTAGGGCGCGTCGGGCAGTTGCGCCAGTTCGGCCAGGCGCTGGTTGAGCATGGTCCCGAACAGCGATTGCACCAGTTCGTCCCGGTAGGCGCCGATGGTGCCCAGCTCGCGCACCGGCTGCACCGGGTAGCGGATCAGGACCGCATTGCCGTTGGCTTCCGGGTCGGTGACGACCAGCGCCTCGGTATCGGCGCGCGCCGGAATGGTGGCGTAGTCGCGTGGACGCGGATTGGCCGGGTTCTTCAGGCGCGCGAAATGCTGCTTGACGAGCTTCTCGGCGCGCGCCGGGTCGACGTCGCCGACCACCACCACCGCCATCAGGTCGGGGCGGTACCAGTCGCGGTAGAAGCGTTTGAGGGTCTCTGGCTTGAAATTACGTAGCACGTCCTCGCGGCCGATCGGCAGCCGTTCGGCATACTTCGAGCCGTTGAACAGGCGCGGATAGATCTCCTTGCCCATGCGGTCCGAGGCGCCTTTGCCGAGGCGCAGCTCTTCCAGCACGATGCCGCGCTCTTTCTCGATGGCGTCGGCATCGAAGCGCACGCCATGGGCCCAGTCTTCCAGCACCTGGAAGGCCTTGCTCACGTGTTCCGGCTTGTCGGTCGGGATCGGGAGGATGTAGACGGTTTCGTCGAACGAGGTGTAGGCGTTCAGGTCGGCGCCGAAGCCCACGCCGATCGACTGCAGATAGGACACCAGCTCGTGCTTGCGGAAGTTGGTGGTGCCATTGAAGGCCATGTGCTCGACGAAGTGGGCCAGGCCGCGCTGGTCTTCATCCTCGAGGATCGAACCGGCCTTGACCACCAGGCGCAGTTCGAGCTTGCGTTCCGGGCGCGCATTGCGCTGGATGTAGTAGGTGAGACCGTTGTCCAGTTTCCCGACCTTGACCTGCGGGCCGACCGGGATGGGCGATTCCATCTGCAGCGCCGGCGCCTGGGCCGCCTGCGGCGCGCCATGCGCCAGCGGGGACAGGCCCAGTATCGCGGCCAGCGCCATCAACGGCAGGCCGCGTACGAAGTTGTTGCTCATTCAATGGTTCCCAGAAGACTTGGTTATTGCATTCTACATGGCGCAAGGGCTTGCACGGATGAGCTTAAGGCTGCTCTAAACCTGTCAGAGGATGACCCGTCCTTTCGCCAGCAACTGGGCCATCTCGAAGGCCGGCACCGGCCGCCCGTACAGATAGCCCTGCAGGACGTCACAGCCGAGGGAGCCGAGAAAATCGCGCTGGCCGACCGTTTCAACGCCTTCGGCCACCACCGCCAGCGACAGGCCCTGGGCCAGGGCAATCGTGGCCTGGGCGATGGCGGCGCTACGCTGTTCGGTGGCGATATTGCGCACGAAGGTCTGGTCGATCTTGAGCTTATCGAGCGGGAAGCGCGACAGGTAGCCGAGCGACGAGTAGCCGGTGCCGAAGTCGTCCAGCGACAGCGAGACTCCCATCGCGCGCAGCTCGGCCATCTGGGCCTCGGCCGCAGCGCTGTCGCCCAGCATCACGCTTTCGGTCAGCTCGACCTCGAGCCATTGCGCTTCGAGGCCGCTGTCCTGCAGGGCGGTGCGCACCACCTTGGCCACGCTGCCGGCCTTGAACTGGCTGGCCGAGACGTTGACCGCCACCCGCACCGGCCCGAGGCCGGCGTTTTGCCAGGCCTTGTTCTGGAAACAGGCCTGGCGGATCACCCATTCGCCGATCGGGTGGATCAGGCCCGTGTCCTCGGCCAGCGGGATGAAGTCGGCGGGCGAGACCGACCCGATCTCTTCGCTGCGCCAGCGCAGCAGCGCTTCCATGCCGACCACCTGGCCATCCAGGCGCGAGACCTGCGGCTGGTAGTGCAGTGACAGCTCGTCGCGCTCGATCGCGCGCCGCAGGCGCGTTTCCAGCGCCAGCCAGCGCAGCGCCTCGGCGTTCATCTCGCCCTTGAAGAACCGGAAGCCGTTGCGGCCCGATTCCTTCACCAGGGTCAGCGCGGCGTCGGCCGCTTTCAGCAGGTCGCCCGGGGCGTCGCCGTCGCGCGGGTAGACGCTGATGCCGATGCTGCCAGTGACCACCACGTCGTGCTCGCCGACCAGCAGCGGCTGCGACACGGCTTCCATCAAGCGCTGGGCGCAGTAGATCACGTCGTCGGTGTCGTCGAAGCTGGTCAGCAGCAGCACGAACTCGTCGCCCGACAGGCGCGCCACGGTGTCGGTCGCGCCGGCCACCGCGCCGGCGCGGTGCGCCACCTCGCGCAGCACGGCGTCGCCGGCCGCGTGGCCCAGGCTATCGTTGATGCGCGACAGGCGGTCGACGTTAAACAGCAGCAGCGCCACCTGGGTCGCATCCTTGCGCGCGGCGGCCAGCGCCTGCTGCATGCGGTCGTTGAACAGCGAGCGGTTCGGCAGCAGGGTCAGGGCGTCGTGGTTCGACAAGAAATCCAGCTGGTGGTGGGCCGCCTTGAGCGCCGACAGGTCGGTCGACACCGATACATAGGCGGTAATCCTGCCATGGTCGTCGCGCACCGCGCTCAGGCTGGTGCGCTCGGGGTAGATCTCGCCGTTCTTGCGGCGGTTCCAGACCTCGCCGCGCCACTGGCCTTCTTGCTCCAGGCATTCCCACATCGCGCGGTAGAAGGCCGGATCGTGGCGTCCCGAGCGCAGCATGGCCGGGCTGCGGCCGAGCACCTCGGCTTCGCGGTAGCCCGTGATTTCCTCGAAGGCGGGATTGACGGCGACGATCTTCGTGTCGGCGTCGGTCATCAGGATCGCCTCCTGCGTGCTGTCGAACACCTGGCGCGCCAGTTCCAGCCGATGCTCGCTGTCGCGCAGGGCGGCGTCGGAATCGGCGCGCGCCATCGCCTCGAGCTGCAGCTGGGCGGCGTGGCGCTGCACGACTTCATACAGGTTCAGGTTTTCGTAAGCCACCGCCAGCTGGGCCGCCAGCGCCGTGGCCCAGCGTTCCTCTTCGTCCGAGAAGGGCGCCGCGCCGACCCGGCGCGTGCAATACAGCCAGCCGAGCGGATGCTGCAGGTCGTGCACCTGCAGGCCGAGCAGGTGGCCAACCTCGGGATGGTGCTGGGGCAGGGTGGCCAGCAGGGCGTCGTCGCCGTCCAGGCGCAGCGGGGCGCGGGCGCGCAGCAGCACGCCGGGCAGGTCTCGTTCGTTGAGCGCATAGGACTCGAGCAGGCCGCCTTCGACGCCATGGGTGGCCAGGTGGCGCACCGTGCGCTCGGTGCTGGCCAGCAGGCACAGGGCGACGCAGTCGGCGTTGAGCACGCGCCGCGCGGCGTCCACGAAGGCATCGGCCAGGGCCTCGACGCGGCGCTCGCCCACCAGCATCATGCACATGCGTTCCAGCTCGGACAGGCGCGCGCACAGGTCGAACGGCAGGTCGCGGTCGTGCTCGCGGCCCGAAGGCAGCGCCGGCGCCGGTGCGCCGTGCATCACGCCCAGTTCGGCGGCCACCGCGTCGAGGATGCGCTGCGGCTCGGAAGGCTTGCCCAATACCGTGGTCACGCCGCAGCGCGCCGCCATGGCCATCGTCTCGCGCTCCGAATAGACGGCCGAGAAGAAGATGACGCGGGTCGCGTGCAGGGCAGGATCGGCGCGCAGCTGCTGGACGAATTCGTAGCCGTCCATGGTCGGCATCAGGATGTCGGTGATGATCAGCTCGGGACGCTCGGCGCGCGTGATGGCGAGCGCCCGGGCGCCGTCCTCGGCTTCGAGGATCCGGTGGTCGGTGTAGCCGAGCAGGGCGCCGAGATAGCTGCGGTTGCTCGGGCGGTCGTCGACGATCAGGATCGTGGCCATCAGCAGCGCCCTCCGCATGGGGCGGCGCCTGGATGGCTGACTGGGACGGCTACCGGCATGGCAACTCCGAAAAATGGACAGCACCGCCTGGATGGGTGCGCTAAAGATGTCTTAATAATAATCCAGTTGGATGTGGACACAGTACGATGTTGCACGTGAAAACATCGAGCTTAACAATTTAAAGCCGCAAAATCACTAGTTGTTGCTCAATCGTAACGCCAGTTGACGCGATAGTACGGCTGTGCTGCCAAATTGGGGAGAGGCAGGGGCCGACAATGCGGTTGAAAGCCTGTAAATCCATTAAAATAGCGGATTACGCATAACTCTCCCGTTTCAAGGAATCCCGTATGTCTATTTCTAGCACCGAGGACATCGTTGCCGAACTGCGCGCCGGCCGCATGGTCATCCTGGTCGACGAGGAAGATCGCGAGAACGAAGGCGACCTCGTGCTTGCAGCCGACTTCGTCACGCCCGAGGCGATCAACTTCATGATCCGCCATGCGCGCGGCCTGGTCTGCCTGACCCTGTCCGAAGAGATCTGCGACCGCCTGGCGCTGCCGATGATGACCTCGCGTAACGGCACCTCGTTCGGGACCAATTTCACCGTGTCGATCGAAGCGGCCGAAGGCGTCACCACCGGCATCTCGGCGGCCGACCGCGCGCGCACCATCCAGGTGGCGGTGAACAAGGGCACGACCCCGGACGACCTGGTGCAGCCGGGCCATATCTTCCCGCTGCGCGCCCAGAAGGGCGGCGTCCTGATGCGCGCCGGGCATACCGAAGCGGGTTGCGACCTGACCCATATGGCGGGCCTGACCCCGGCCTCGGTGATCTGCGAGATCATCAAGGAAGACGGCACCATGGCGCGCCTGCCCGACCTGATCGAGTTCGCGAAGGAACACAAGCTCAAGATCGGCACCATCGCCGACCTGATCCACTACCGCAGCCAGAACGAGTGCCTGGTCGAGCGCGTGGCCGAGCGTACGCTGTCGACCGAGGCCGGTGAATTCCAGCTGGTGGCCTTCCGCGACGCGCCGAGCGGCTCGGCCCACCTGGCCCTGGTGCACGGCGAGCTGTCGCCCGAGAAGGAAGCGCTGGTGCGCGTGCACCAGCCGGTGTCGATCCTCGACCTGCTCGAGAACCGCGCCACCACCCACTCGTGGGACATGGCCTCGGCAATGAAGACGATCAAGGCCAGCGATGCCGGTGTGATCGTGCTGCTCAATTGCGGCGAAAACGCAGAGCAATTGTTCGCCCAGCTGGCGCCGCAGGACGGCAAGACCAGCCGCGCCGGCGCACGCGCCGCGTCGATGGACTTGCGCACCTACGGCATCGGGGCCCAGATCCTGCGCGCCCTGGGCGTGGGCAAGATGCAGCTGCTGGCCAATCCGCGCAAGATGCCGTCGATGACCGGTTTCGACCTGGAAGTCACCGGTTACGTGCCGCGTCCGGAAGCCTGAACAATCAACCAATCAACAAGAAGAGGTCAGCCATGACGGTAGGAACTTTTGAAAGCAATCTGCAGGGCGAAGACCTGCGCATCGGTATCGTGCAGGCCCGTTTCAACGCCGATGTGGGCCACGGCCTGCTGTCGTCCTGCCTGGCCGAACTCAAGCGCCTGGGCGTGGCCGACGAAGACATCCTGCACGTGACCGTGCCGGGCGCGCTCGAAGTGCCGCTGGCGCTGCAGCGCATGGCCGTTACCGAGCAGTTCGACGCGCTGATCGCCCTGGGCGCGGTGATCCGCGGTGAGACTTACCACTTCGAGCTGGTGTCGAACGAATCGGGCGCCGGCATCACCCGCATTGGCCTCGACTACGGCATCCCGATCGCCAACGCGATCCTGACCACCGAGACCGACGAGCAGGCCGAAGTCCGCATGGCCGAGAAGGGCGGCGACGCCGCACGCGTCGCGGTCGAAATGGCCAACCTCCTGATGGCGCTGGACGAGCTGGTGCCAGAGGACGAATAACAGTAAAGGCAAGAAAACAATGACTGACAAGAGTACGCACGCCAACCCGAGCAAGAACCGCACGCCGCGCCACCGCGCGCGCGAGTTCGCGCTCCAGGGTCTGTACCAATGGCTGCTGAATAATGAACCGGCACGGGTGGTCTCGACCAATATCCGCGGCGCCCACGGCTTCGACAAGGCCGATAGCGAGTTCTTCTCGGCGCTGCTCAATGGCGCGATCGGCACTTCGGTCGAGCTGCGCGAGTCGATCGCCCCGCTGATCGACCGTTCGATCGCCGAGCTGTCGCCGATCGAGCACGCGGTGCTGCTGCTGGGCGCCTATGAGCTGAAGAACCATCCCGAGATTCCGTATCGTGTCGTGATCAACGAGGCGGTCGAGCTGACCAAGTCGTTCGGCGGTATCGATGGGCACAAGTATGTCAATGGCGTGCTGGATAAATTGGCGTCGCGCCTGCGGCCGGATGAAGTGGCGGCGAACGAGCGTCGTTGATCGTTTTGCTTGCAGCTTGACGAAAAAAGCCACCGTGCGCGAGCCGGTGGCTTTTTTTCAGGCTGCTACGTGCAGGGCCGCGTGATGCAATAGCGGGTGGCGCGCTGCCAGAAGCGCTTGCCGGCGAATTCCAGGTCAAAGCAATAATGAGCATTCAGTCTGCGGTCCATCGCTCTGGTAGTGTCGACCTGGTCGAAACCGGTCGCCTGGAAGTAATGCGCAATGACCTGCTCCGGATCCTCGAGAGGGAGGATGCCCGCGCTGGTGCTGGTATGCGACGTCGCCCGATTCCAGTCGTCTTGTGGCGCAGCCGTATGGTTGATCATTCCTCGACGTAGCAGGTTGCGAAACAGGTTCCATTCATAGATCACGACACCACGGTTGCTGTACGCGCTGAAGTAAGGAAGCGTATGGATGATGATAAAGTGTGCGTTGTCCTGGATTTCCTTGTCGGTCAAGCGGATGCCAGGAAGGGCGCTTCTGACCTTGTCGCATACCGGGTGTTCCGACAAGCGCTTGCGGAGGCCTTCCAGTTGTCCGACGCCATGATCCATCGGTACGTTCTTGGCGCTCCAGGCTCTTAACTCATCTTCCAGGGACGCGGTTCTTCCATCGCGCTTCCATTTTGCCTGGATAAAAAAGATTTTCTTCCGTCGTGGCTCGTACAAGGTAAGGTCGCAATCGTAATTGATGCCGGGCCCGTTGGGCCCCTTCTGCACCGGTCCGCCGACGATGTAATCGTCGGGCGATATATTGTCCTCGATGAAGTTGCGAACGTGTAGCTCGAACCGCTCGCCTAATTGCCTGCTCTGAGTCCCATCGAGTACGACGCGTTTGCAGCAGTTAATTGCATGTGCCAGCGAGGTCTTGCCCAGCGTGATAGCGCCGGACCGATTGCGATAAATCCCCTGATCGGATGCAAGGCGGGTGGCTTGCGATGCAATCACTTCGTCCAATAGGACGCGGTCCAGCGCGAGGTCTTCGACCAGTTCCGGATGCGGCCACAGTTCGGATTCCTCCGCCGAGCGGACCAACTGGAGGAGAGCAATCCAACGGCAAAACTGGTAGGCGCGTGCGATGATCGGGCGAACGGCGGGATCGCGCTGCATCGGGGTACTCAATGAGAAGAAGCAGTCCAGCAGGCGACCTGCCAGCAAATCCAGCTGATCAAGGCTGATCTTGCGGGCAACGCTGGCGACCTGCTTTGATGGCAACTGACGCAGTGTGCTAGCTACAGCGGTCATCTCTCCCAGGAGAGCGGCTTCGGTTTGGTGCTGCATGGTAACCGTCGTCGTCCTGTTGCGCACGCACTCGCGCCCTAACGCTGTCAGGTCGAACCGATAGCTGGAGCCATTCACCCGAAGTTCGAAGGCGCCGGCGAGTGTCAGGAACAACGCCTCATGAAAGGATGCCGCGCGCAGCGTCATGACCGCGTCCTGCATGCTCATTTTGCCCGAGGCGGCGATCTGTTTCTTCGAGCGCAAGCCCTCGTGGGCGTCGCGTACGTACTCGTCTAGTAGAATGACTTGTGCCGTGAGCAGCGGGTCCGCTATTTCCGGTCCAGAGGGATGGGTGGGAAGCGCCGAGAATACGGATTCCACATTGTCCGCCAGCCATGGCAGTCCTTGGCTGGCCCGCGCCGCATGGTCTGCGGCCAGCCTGCGATAAGCGCCTGCAAGTTGTGGAACCCTGGCTTCCACCAGTTGGCAACTCGGCTCCGAGAACGGGAACCGCAAGAAGCCGCCAAGCGTGTCGCGTAATTCCTGTGAAATCTGATCGGCGAAAATCAGCATGGACTGTCCTTTATCAAAGGATGGACCGGATTTGCGACATCGCATGGTTGCGCATCGGACATCGCGCGCCAGCGCTCGCCTGCGATGTCAAACGCAAAAAACCACCGCCTTGGCGGTGGCATCGAAGAACTCTCTTCGTGAGCTTACAGGCCGGCCAGCGGCTCCACGTTCGGCACGTGCGCGCCGACGGTGGAGGCAGTGGTGGTTTCCTGCATCGGCTTGGCTTCAGGCTTGACCGTGTCGGACTCGGTCTGCTTGGCGGTGACGATCGTCGCCGGCAGCGGCGCCGCGCGCGGGGTGCGCACCGGGACGTTCTGGCCTTTCGAGACCTTCTTGAGCAAACGGTATTCGGTCAGCACCTTGTGACCATAGCCCGAGTCGGTGTCGAAGTTGGCTGCGCCGACATAGGTTTTCAGGCCGCCTTCGACCGAGCCGGTACGCTTGACGTAGTCCTTCAGGATCAGGGCGCCGACACGGATGTTGGCGACCGGGTTCAGGGCAGCTTGCGGGCCGCCCACGTCCTCGAACTTGTCGTGGTGGACCTTGGCCATGACCTGCATCAGGCCCTTGGCGCCCATCGCGCTTTCGGCGAACGGGTTCAGGCCCGATTCGATCGCCATCACCGCCAGGATCAGCAGCGGATCGAGTTTCAGCTCGTGCGCCGTCAGGTAAGCAGTCGACACCAGCATATTGGCAGCATCGCCGGCGACGCGGTAACGCTTCGACAGCCAGGTGGTGACGTACTGCTGCTGCTTGCTGTCACCGAGCATTGCGTGCGAATCGCGCAGGTGCGTCGTTTCGACGGCCACTGCTTCGGCCACGGCCTTTGGCGTAGGCGCGACGATTGCCACCGGTTCTACGGCGGCGACGACTGGCTGCGGATGCAGCATTTCAGAAACGCGCTTGGCGAAACTGTCATTGGTGTACAGCAGCGCCAGCATGGCAACTGCGGTCAGACCGAATACGGTCAGGGTAGTGCGGGCGGTTTTCATGAAACCGCTTGCCGTTTTGCTCACGGAAGACCACGTGATTGGCTGGCTGGCCATGGATTGCACGAGCCTTGCGCTCGTGGTTAAACGATGAAACATCGAATTTTCCCCTTGTCGCGGCGAAAAGAATCCCGTCGTGTCGCTGTGAGCGAAACGCAGAATGTGGTTTGCCGTGCATCAGAAAATCGTTTGTCGCCGCGACGCGGCCGACTAACGCCGTCATTGCTTTGCTTCAGCTGGCTGCTAACCCGTAGGGCAGGGACCAGTGGCTCAACAACTGTCTCGGGGGATATGGGCAGACGCCCAAAAAGAAAACACTCCTTAAAATGTCGTGTGGGGCCCCGACCCCGTGAATGCATGAGAACAGCTAAAATTGTGGCAAAAAAAGTAAGGCCGTCTCATCAAGTAGGACGGATTGTAGGGGCGGAGCTTATATCAAGTCAACCCTAGCACGCCTGTCTCTTATTACTTTTGGTTCTGATGACGTGGCCTTCCAAATAGAAATACTTGACGAATCAATCACTTGGCTCCACCCTCTCACTTACGTTCTGCAATCGAAGAAATGCTCAAAACTTGATGAAATATACAGACTTGCGAGATTTTATGGCCCAGCTCGAACGCATGGGCGAGCTCAAACACGTTGACATTCCGGTGTCGACCAACCTCGAAATGACCGAGATCTGCGACCGCACCCTGCGCGCCGAAGGTCCCGCGCTGCTGTTCCGGCAACCGACCGGGCACACGATCCCCGTCCTTGGCAACCTGTTCGGCACCCCGAAGCGGGTGGCGCTGGGCATGGGGGCGCAGGATTTGAGTGAGCTGCGTCAAATCGGCCACGTGCTGGCGCGCCTGAAGGAGCCCGAGCCGCCCAAGGGTTTCAAGGACATCATGGGCATGGGCTCGCTCGTCAAGGCGGTATGGGATATGGCGCCGAAAGAAGTAAAAGGCGCTGCCTGCCAGGAAATCGTCTGGGAGGGCCAGGACGTCGACCTCGGCCGCCTGCCGATCCAGCACTGCTGGCCGGGCGACGTGGCGCCCCTGATCACCTGGGGCCTGGTGATCACCAAGGGTCCGAACAAGAAACGCCAGAACCTGGGCATTTACCGCCAGCAGGTGCTGGGCCCCAATAAAGTGATCATGCGCTGGCTGGCCCACCGCGGCGGCGCGCTCGATTTCCGCGAACACGCGCTGGTCAATCCGGGCAAGCCCTATCCGATCGCGGTGGCGCTGGGCGCCGACCCGGCCACCATCCTGGGCGCCGTGACGCCGGTGCCGGACACGCTGTCCGAATACCAGTTCGCCGGCCTGCTGCGCGGCAGCCGCACCTCGCTCACCAAGGCGATCGGCAGCGAGCTGATGGTGCCGGCTTCAGCCGAAATCGTGCTCGAAGGGCATATCTACCCGGACGAGAACCACCCGTCCGGCTTCGAGCATGCGCTCGAGGGGCCGTATGGCGACCACACCGGCTACTATAATGAACAGGACAGTTTTCCGGTGTTCACGATCGACCGCATCACGATGCGGCGCGATCCGATCTATCACTCGACCTATACCGGCAAGCCGCCGGACGAGCCGGCCGTGCTGGGCGTGGCGCTGAACGAAGTCTTCATCCCGCTGCTGCAGAAGCAGTTCACCGAAATCACCGATTTCTACCTGCCGCCGGAAGGCTGCAGCTACCGCATGGCGGTGGTGCAGATGAAGAAGCAGTACGCGGGCCATGCCAAGCGGGTGATGTTCGGTGTATGGAGTTTCCTGCGCCAGTTCATGTACACCAAATTCATCGTCGTGGTCGACGAGGACGTCAATGTGCGCGACTGGAAAGAGGTGATCTGGGCCATCACGACCCGCGTCGATCCAACCCGCGACACGGTCATGGTCGACAGCACCCCGATCGACTACCTCGACTTCGCGTCGCCGATCAGCGGGCTGGGCAGCAAGATGGGGATCGACGCCACTAATAAATGGCCGGGTGAAACCAATCGCGAGTGGGGCACGCCGATCGTGATGGCGCCGGAGGTCAAGAAGAGGGTGGATGAGATCTGGGGGCAGCTGGGGATTTGAGGCTGGCGCATCTGCTCGTTCCGTTTCCAGTATCAGCTAGCCCCGGCACGTCGTTCCCGCGCAGGCGGGAACCTAAGTTTTCGTGCGTAGCCGATAGCGTTTGAGTTGGCAGCTGCGCGTAGAGCTTAGGTTCCCGCCTGCGCGGGAACGACGGGCTGAGGCTAACAAAGAATTTGCCTTCTGCGGTTTGTCCCAAGCCATGACAGGGCGATTTCCCCAAACGCCATCCGCTAAGGTATAATGTGCGCTGGCGGGCCCCTGCGCATTGTGGCATGGTTTACCTGGTCAGGTCGGGAACGAAGCAGCCAAAGCCGTTCACCGCAAGTGCCGCAGATCAGGCTCGCCTCTTATCTCTTTTCAGTAGTACCTTCTCGGCAGTACCTCCCCCTATTTTTTCTCAGGCAGCCTACGGCGCCCGCACGTCCGTCTCTCGCATTTTTCATGCCAGTTGCACAAGAGCCCGACCGTTGAATGTTCGCGACGACCGCCATCTGCGGTAAAATCGTGGCATGTCCTATCAAGTCCTCGCCCGCAAATACCGTCCCAAGAACTTCGACACGCTGGTTGGCCAGGAGCACGTCGTCCGTGCGCTGACCCATGCCTTGCGCACGGAGCGGCTGCACCATGCCTATCTGTTCACGGGCACGCGCGGGGTCGGCAAGACCACCCTGTCGCGCATCCTGGCCAAGTCGCTCAATTGCACCGGGCCGGATGGGCAGGGCGGCATCACCGCCGAGCCGTGCGGACAGTGCGAGGCTTGCCGCGCGATCGACGCCGGCCGCTTTGTCGACTACATCGAGATGGATGCGGCGTCCAACCGCGGCGTGGACGAGATGGCCCAGTTGCTGGAGCAGGCGGTCTACGCGCCGAGCAATGCGCGCTTCAAGGTCTATATGATCGACGAGGTGCACATGCTCACCAACCACGCGTTCAATTCGATGCTCAAGACGCTCGAGGAACCGCCGCCGCACGTCAAGTTCATCCTGGCCACCACCGATCCGCAAAAGATTCCCGTGACGGTGCTGTCGCGCTGCCTCCAGTTCAATCTCAAGCAAATGCCGCCGGGCCATATCGTCGGCCATCTCGAGAACATCCTGGGCCAGGAAGGCGTGAGCTTCGAACAGCCGGCGCTGCGCCTCTTGGCGCAAGGCGCGCACGGCTCGATGCGCGACGCGCTGTCCCTTACCGACCAGGCGATCGCCTATGCGGCCGGCCAGGTCACGCTCGATGCGGTGCAGGGCATGCTCGGCGCGCTCGACCAATCCTACCTGGTGCGCCTGCTCGATGCCCTGGCGGCGCAGGACGGCGCCGACCTGATGGCGGTGGCCGACGAGATGGCCAGCCGCAGCCTGTCGTACAACGGCGCGCTGCAAGACCTCGGCACCTTGCTGCACCGGATCGCGCTGGCGCAGTCGGTGCCCGGCGCCGTGCCGCAAGACCTGCCCGAGCTGGCCGACATCATGCGCCTGGCCGGCTCGTTCGAGCCGCAGGAAGTGCAGCTGTACTACCAGATCGCCGTGCACGGCCGCAACGAGATCGGCCTGGCGCCGGACGAATATGCGGGCTTCACCATGACCCTGCTGCGCATGCTGGCCTTTCGCCCCGGACAGGGTGGAGCGGAAGCATCTGCAGCGCCGCCCGCCGCCGCTCCGGTAGGCGCGTCGCCTGCGCGTGCGGCGGCCGCTGCCGCGGCCAGCCATGCGGCGGTGACGCCACGTTCGGCCCCACCATCGGCCGCACCGCCCGCACCGCCCGCACCAGCACCTGCGGCGCCTGCGCAGCCCAGTGCGCCGACCGCCGCAGCAGCCCCCGGCGCGCCGGCGATGACGTCGGCGCGGGCCGCGATCAATGCGGCGCTGGAGGCAGCGCGCGCCGCCTCGGGCATCCGCACCCCACCCAAGCGTCCAGGGGCCGAACCGGTCGCGCCGGCGGCGCCACCGCCTGCGGTGCCGCCGCCAGCCGCGCCCGGACCGGCGGCAGCGATGTCGTCTCCTGGCGTCGGCATGCAGGCGCGCGCCGCTGCCGCGCCGCCGCCATGGGAGGGCGGCCAGCCGCAGGCCATGGCCCAGCCGCAGCCGGCCATGCAGGCCCGCCAGCAGCCGCAGTCACAGCAGCCGCAGCAGGAAGACGACGTGCCGTCCTGGGTCACCGATTTTTCCGATGACACCGCCGTCGCCGCCGAAGCGCCGGCCGTGGTCGCACCCGCGCCCCAGGTGCGGGCACCGGCCGCGCCGCCGCATGCCTATGTCGTCACGCCCGTGCCAGAGATCAATTGGGACGGCAACTGGCCGGCGCTGGCCGGCAGCCTGCCGCTGCGCGGCGTGGCCCAGCAGCTGGCGCTGCAGACCGAACTGGTCGCCTGCGTCGTGCACGACCGCTCGGCCACCTTCAATCTGCGCGTGCCGGTCGATACGCTGCGCGCCAGCGGCAATAGCGAGAAGCTGGCGGCTGCGCTGCAAGAACATTTCCCCGACTTCCGCGTGAATGTGGAGTCCGAGATCGGCCCGGTGTGGTATACAGCCGGGGCCGAACAGAAAGCGGCGCGCGAAGAGCGCCAGCGCCTGGCCGAGTCCATCGTTGCCGCCGATCCTTTCGTGCAGGAGCTCGAGCGACGCTTCGACGCGTTCGTCGTGCCCGGCTCGGTCAAGGTCGCCTGAGCACGTCGCTGCCGATCAATCACCCATCCGACTTTTGGAGAAACCCACCATGATGAAAAACCAGCTCGCAGGCTTGATGAAACAGGCGCAAGCCATGCAGGACAATATGAAGAAGGCGCAGGAGCAGCTGGCCCTGGTCGAAGTCGAAGGCCAGTCGGGCGCCGGCCTGGTGAAGGTCGTCATGACCTGCAAGAACGACGTCAAGCGCGTCACCATCGACCCGTCGCTGCTGGGCGACGACCGCGACATGCTGGAAGACCTGGTCGCGGCCGCGTTCAACGACGCCGTGCGCAAGGCCGAGGCGACCGCTGCCGAGAAGATGAGCGGCCTGACCGCCGGCATGCCGGGCCTGCCGCCTGGCTTCAAGATGCCTTTCTGATCCATTGAAAGCAGTCCCGGCCGGCGCCTTGCCGGCGGGACGCCCCACATGTCGACCTCGCTCGAATTTCTCATCGAATCGCTGCGCCGCTTGCCGGGCGTGGGCCCCAAGTCGGCCCAGCGCATGGCATTCCACCTGCTGCAGCACGACCGCGAGGGCGCCGCACAACTGTCGCGCGCGCTCTACCAGGCGGTCGACACGGTGCATCACTGCGCCAAGTGCAATACCTTCTCCGACATTGAAATTTGCGAGCTGTGCGCCGACCCGGAGCGCGACCACACCCTGCTGTGCGTGGTCGAGACTCCGGCCGACCAGATCATGATCGAGCAGACGCTCACCTGGCGCGGCCTGTACTTCGTGTTGATGGGCCGGCTGTCGCCGCTGGACGGCATCGGCCCGCGCGACCTCGCCCTGGACAAGCTCGTCAACCGCGCCACCGATGGCCTCGTCGGCGAAGTGGTGCTGGCGACCAATTTCACCAACGAGGGCGAAGCCACCGCCCACTACATCAGCGAAATGCTCAAGGCGCGCGGCCTGAAGGTCAGCCGCCTGGCGCGCGGTGTGCCGGTGGGGGGAGAGCTCGAGTACGTCGACGCCGGCACGATCGCGCGCGCCATGCTCGACCGTCGCAGCGCGTGATGTCCGCCGTCTCTTTCCGCTAAGCCCGGTCGATCCGGACCACCGGCGCACGCCCTGCGTGCGCGCAAGCCTGCTTGCCGGGCCGCTGCTATCGTGGATTTTTCTGCGAGCCGGCCATGCATCTCGTCGATCTCACGATGTTCTATGCCGCCGAGGGTGGTGGCGTCAGCACCTACCTGAACGCCAAGTCGGCGTGGCTGGCGCGCCAGGGCCGTGCGCGGCACACGATCCTGAGTCCGAACCGCGATGTTGCGCGCGATGTGGGGCCAGACACCGCGCGCGCCACGCGCGCCGGGTCGGCATGCTTGCGCGTCCCCAGCCTGGCCTTGCCCGGCTTCCACGGCTACCGCATGCCGCTGTCGGTGGCCGCCATCGCCCGCCGCCTGCGCCGCCTGCGGCCCGACCTGGTCGAAGTGGGCGACGCCGGCCATTGCGCCTGGGCCGCGCTGCGCGCGCGCGACCGGCTTCACATCCCGGTCGTGGCCTTCTACCATTCCGATCTGCCGCGCCTGGTCGAGAACCGTTTCGGAGCTCACGCCGCCCAGCTCACCCGGCGCTACCTGGCGCAGCTGTACGGCCAGTTCGACCTGGTGCTGGCGCCGAGCCGGCTGATGGTCGCGCAACTCCATGCGATGGGGGTGCGGGGCGCGCTGCACCAGCCGCTCGGCATCGATTGCACCATCTTCCATCCCGACCGGCGCGACGCCGCCGTGCGCGCCGAACTGGACGTGGCGCCCGGGACATGCCTGCTGGTATATGCCGGACGCTTCACGGCCGACAAGAAACTGGACGTGCTGCTGGCGGCGATGGGCCGGCTCGGCCCAGGCTTCCACTTGCTGATGGTCGGGCCCGACGAGACGGCATTCGATCTCCCGAAGGGCGCCCGGATCAGCCGCCTGCCGTTCCAGCGCGACCAGCGCGCGTTGGCGCGCCTGCTGGCCAGCTGCGATTTGCTGGTGCACCCGGGCGATTGCGAAACTTTTGGCTTGATCGTGCTCGAGGCCATGGGCTGCGGCCTGCCAGTGGTGGCAGCGGGCGCAGGGGGCCTGGCCGAACTGGTCGACGACGATACGGGCGTGCTGGCGCGGCCCAATTGCCCCAACAGCCTGGCCGAGGCGATCAGGCATGCGTCCGCCAGCGACCTGGCGGCGCTTGGCGCCAATGCGCGGCGCAAGGTCGAATCGTCGTTCGCCTGGGAGGCGGTGTTTGACGGGTTACTGATGCACTACTGCAAGCTGCTGCCGAAGGATGTAGCGGGCTGCGTAAAGCCGGGCTGCGCGACCCCGGGCCGCGCGCTCGACGAGCAATCCTATGCCGGGGCCGGCTCTTACCAGTAAGGGCCCCAGTAGCCGCCGCGATAGCGTGGCCCCCAGGCGCCATATGCCCCGGCGCCATTGCCCATGCGCTGCAATTCCTCGCGCGTGCCCAGGTGCAGCACGCATTCGCGCCAGGGATCGGTGTTCGCGCCATAGCCGAGCTGGGTGCATGCCGGGCCATAGATATTCATGAGTTCCGCCATCTCGGCCTGTGCACGCGCCGATTTTTCTTGCGGCGTGGAACAGGCCGCGGCCAGCAGGGCCAGGCCGATGACGGCGGACGTGCGCACGATGGCTGGCATTCTTGCGCCCTTGGTGACGTTTTGCATGACAGTTCCTCCCGCCGCATCGCGCGGCATGATTCCAGAATAGCATCGTCGGCACACACCGCGTGTGCGATGGCCAACGAATAGTGAGATTTCTTCACATCCCTCATTATCGGATATGGGGACGGATGTGTCCGCCTTCAACGACATCGGTAGCTACGGCGCCGCGGGTGTAATGGATCCACCCGTAATACGACGTGCGACGGGGTATTTTCTCGCGCCGTACCGCATCGGGCGTGGATTTTCTGGCAAGATACGCCCCCAAAACAAGGAGACGCGACGTATGGACAAACCCTTGGGCAAGTCCCGATGGAAGACCTGGACCCTGCGCGGGGCCGGGGCGCTGCTGGCGCTCGTGCTGCTGGCCGCCCTGGCCATCTGGATATTCCTGCGCGCCAGCCTGGCCCAGCTCGATGGTGAGCGCCGGGTGGCCGGCCTGGCGGGGGAAGTCAGGGTCGAGCGCGACGCCGGTGGGGTGCCCCTGATCAGCGGCGCCAGCCGGCTCGACGTCGCCTATGCGACCGGCTTCGTACATGGACAGGAGCGTTTCTTCCAGATGGATTTGCTGCGCCGCACGGCGGCCGGCGAGCTGGCCGAGCTGTTCGGCGCGGCGGCGCTGCCCGCCGACCGCACGCACAGATTGCACCGCTTCCGCGCCCGCGCGCTGGACACGCTGGCGCGCCTGCCGGCGCCGGAACGCGAGATGCTGGAACGCTACGCGCAAGGCGTCAACGAGGGCTTGGGCGCGCTCGGCGCGCGGCCCTTCGAATACGCGCTGACCGGCATGGCGCCGCGGCCGTGGACGGCGCCCGATTCGCTGCTGGTGGTGTGGGCCATGTACATCGACCTGCAAGGCGCCCAGGAGGCGCGCGAACTGGCGCGCGGCTGGCTGCGCGCGCACAGCGACGAAGCGCAGCTGGCTTTCCTGCTGCCCGAATCGACCGCTTTCGATGCGACGCTCGACCAGGGCGAGGCGAAGGCGCAAAGCCCGTTGCCGCCGCAGGCGCCGGCCTGGTGGGGCGCCGCGCCGGAAGCGCCGGGCGCACCGGTCAAGCTGGCCGGCCTGGACGTCACCGATTCGGTCGGCAGCAACAACTATGCGCTGGCCGGGACCCGCAGCAGCACCGGCGCGGCCATCGTGGCCGACGACATGCATCTGGGCCTGCGGCTGCCGAATATCTGGTACCGCCTCGCGCTGCGTTTTCCCGACCCAGGCGCGCCCGGCGGCCAGCGCCGCCTGGGCGGCGTCAGCCTGCCCGGCGCGCCGCCGTCCGTCATCGTCGGCAGCAATGGCCAGGTGGCCTGGGCCTTTACCAACAGCTATGCCGATTCGCTCGACCTGGTCGAACTGCGGCTCGACCCGGCCCGTCCAGGGCAGGTCGGCCTGCCGGGCGGCTGGGAGACGCCGCGCGAGCACGTCGAGGCGATCGCCGTGAAAGGCGCCTCAGTCGAGCGCATGGTCGTGCGCGAGACCTCGCTCGGCCCGATCCGCGAGGTGGCGGGGCGCAGCTATGCGCTGCACTGGATCGCCCACGATCCGGCCGCGCTCAATATGAATCACCTGAAGCTCGAGACGGTGTCCAACGTCGAAGAAGCGCTGGCCGCCGCCGCGAGCAACGGCATCCCGGCCCAGAACTTCGTCGCCGGCGACGTACAGGGAAATATCGGCTGGACCATCGCCGGCCTGCTGCCGCGCCGCGCCGCGGACGGCCAGGCGGCCGGCCTTGCCGCCGGAATTACAGCTGGAATTACAGCTGGATTCCCGCTCGCCGCCGGCAGCGGAGCGCAAACCTGGAGCGAGGCGCTGCCCTACGCCGAGTATCCGCGCATCCTGAATCCCGCCGATGGCCAGATCACGACCGCCAACAGCCGCCAGCTGGCCGGCGCCGGATATGCGCTGCTGGGCGACGGCGGCTACGACCTGGGCCAGCGCAACCGCCAGCTGCATGAAGGCTTGCAGGCCATGGGCGACAAGGTCGACGTGCGCCGCGCCTTCGACGGCGCGCTGGACGACCGCGCGATCCTGGTCGGCCAGTGGCGCCAGCGCGCCCTGGCCGCGCTCGACGCGCAGGCGCTGGCCGGCCACCCGCAGCGCGCCGAGTTCCGGCGCCTGCTCGAGACCAGCTGGAGCGGGCGCGCCAGCGTGGAGTCGATCGGCTATCGCTTGGCGCGCGACTTCATGTGGGCCGTGCACGACCTGCTGTACGGCGGCGTCAATGCAGCGCTGAAGGAGATCGATCCGAAGGCCAGCGCCGCCGCGGCCAGCGCGCGCTGGCCGGCGGTGGCGGCGCGCCTGCTGGACGAGCGGCCGCCCGGCTGGCTGCCGGCAGGCCACGCCTCGTGGCGCGAGCTGGAGCTGGCGGCGGTGGACCGCGCCATCGCGGCCCTGGTCGACGCCGGCACGCCGTTGGCCGAGGCCACCTGGGGCCGGCGCAACACCGCCGACATCGCGCATCCGATCAGCATGGCCGTGCCCGCGCTGCGCCCCTGGCTCGCCGCGCCGAGCCAGCCGCTGGTGGGCGACGCCCACATGCCGCGCGTGGCCGGACCGAAGTTCGGCCAGTCGGAGCGGCTGACCGTGTCGCCGGGGCGCGAAGAAGAGGGTTTGTACAATATGCCGGGCGGGCAGAGCGGCCACCCCTTGTCGCCGTTCTTCCTGCTGGACCACGCGGCCTGGGTCGAGGGCAAGCCGGCGCCGTTGTTGCCGGGGGCGGTGAATCATACGCTGCGGTTTGTGCCCCAACCCGTGCCGTAGGGTGGGCGGCTACGCCGCCCACGCGTTCAAATCACCTATGCGTCGTAGCAAAGCTCAATATGGTTGAACGCGTGGATGGCGAAGCCATCCACCCTACTTCGCCGGCAAGGCCTGCTGCGCATGCTGCAGCATCTCGGTGATCTTCTCGGCGCTGGAGGGATGGCCGAGGTAGTAGCCTTGCACCATGTCGCAGCCCAGCTCCTCGAGCAGCAGCAGCTGCTCGCCGGTCTCGACGCCCTCGGCCACCACCACCATCTTGAGGCCGTGGGCCATGGCGATGATGGCGCGCGTGATGGCCGCGTTTTCCGAATCCTGGGGCAGGCCGGCGATGAAGCTGCGGTCGATCTTGAGGGCCCGTACGTCGAAGCGCTTCAGGTAGTTCATCGATGAGTACCCCGTGCCGAAGTCGTCGATCGACAGATGCACGCCGATGCCGCGCAACTGCTCGAGCGTGACCAGCGTGGCGCGCGCATCGTCCATCAGGGTGCCTTCGGTCAGCTCCAGTTCCAGCAGGCGCGGTTCGAGCCCGGTCTCGGTCAGGGCCGACAGCACGATCTGCGACAGGTTCTCGTCCTTGAACTGCTTGGCCGACAGGTTCACGGCGATGCGCAGCAGGCGCCGCGTCAGGCGCTGCCAGGCGCGCGCCTGGCGGCAGGCGGTGCGCAGCACCCATTCGCCGATCGGGACGATCAGGCCGGTCTCCTCGGCCAGCGGGATGAATTCGGTCGGCGGCACCAGCCCGCGCTCGGGATGGCGCCAGCGCACCAGCGCCTCGACGCCCACGATTTCGGATGTGCGCACGTCGCGCTGCGGCTGGTAGACTAGGTACAGCTCGTCGTTCTGCAGCGCACGCCGCAGGCCCACCTCGAGCTTCACGTGGCTCATGATCTGCATCGTCAGCGAAGAGCTGTACAGCTTGGCGTTGTTCTTGCCGCAGTTCTTGGCATGATACATCGCGGTGTCGGCGAACTTGAGCAGTGATCCACAATCGTCGCCGTCCTCGGGGAATAGCGAGATGCCGATGCTGGCGGTGACGAAGATCTCGTTGCCCTCGATCAGGAAGGGCCGCCGCATCGCTTCCTTGACGCGGGTGGCCACGTTCAGCGCATGCTCGACCCGTTCCAGGTCGGGAATCAGGATGGTGAACTCGTCGCCGCCCAGGCGCGCCAGGCTGGCGGCATCGCGCTCTGCGCCTTCGCCGCGCGAGACCAGGTCGCTGGGACGGGTGGTCTCGCGCAGCCGCTCCGACACCATCTTGAGCAGCTGGTCGCCGGCGTTGTGGCCCAGCGTGTCGTTGATGCGTTTGAAGGCGTCGAGATCCATGAACAGCACCGCGAACTTCTTGTTGCCCATCTTGGCGCGCTGCAGCTCGCGCTCCAGCGTCTCAAGAAAGGCTTGCCGGTTGGGGATGCCGGTCAGGCCGTCGCAATAGGCCAGGCGCCGGATCTGCTCCTCGGCGCGCTTGCGTTCGCTGATGTCGCGCACCAGTCCCAGCACCTCGGACGGACTGGTGGCCACCAGCCGCGCCTCGAAGTGCAGCACGTCGCCGCATTCGATCAGCTCGTACTCGACCGAGCGCACCTGCTGGCTGGCGAGCACGGTCTTCACCTGCTCCAGCATGCGCGCCGCGATCTCGGGCGGCAGCGTGTCGGACAGGTGCTTGCCGATGAAGCGCGCGCTGGGCGGGAGAGTGCTGGCCGCGCGTCCGGGACACGGCTGGCGCTCCTGGCCTGGCTCGTAGTCGAGATAGAAGCCGTCACCGTTCAGGCGAAAGAAGGTGTCGGGGATGGCTTCGAGCACGGCGCGGTTCTGGGCGTCGGCGATGCGCAGGCGGGCGATGGCGTCGCTGGCGCGCAGCACGTACAGCACGCGGTGGCCGAGGATCGGCCAGTTGATCGGCTTGGAGACGAAGTCGGTGGCGCCGACCTCGTAGGCCTGGGTCACGGCCTCGACGTCGTCGCTGCCGGTGACCATGACGATCGGGACGCAGGCGCCATCCTTCTCGGCCGCGCGGATCGTGCGGCAGGCCGTGAAGCCGTCCATGCGCGGCATGTCGACGTCCATCAGGATCAGGTCGGGCATGCGCGCGCGCGCCAGCTCGACCGCTTCCAGGCCGTCGCCGGCCTCGATGCCTTCCATCCCGACCTGGGCCAGCATCTCGAGCATCAGGAGGCGCATGACGGGATCGTCGTCGGCGACGAGCACCGTCCCGCGCTGGTTGGAGGCAAAGGCTGGCATGTCAGGATTCCTTTTCAAGCATGGCGTGGAGCGACTGGCGCACCGACTGGAATTCGCGCTCCATGTCGGCCAACAGCGGCGCGGCGCCGTCGACGCTACCGCCGCGGCCGAGCTGTTCGAGGTCGCGGCACGTCGCGGCCAGGCGCCCCGCGCCGATGTTGGCGCTGGCCGACTTGAGGCCGTGGGCGATGCGGCGCAGGCTCTCGGCGTCGCCCGTGCTCACTGCCTGGCGCAGCGCCTGCAGGTGGCGCGGGGTGTCGCCGACGTAGGCGTTGATTACTTTCTGCACCAGGGCGTCGCCGGCGTCGCGGCTCAGCGCGCGGATATTGTCGAGGGCGGCGCGGTCGACCGGGTCGCCCTTCGGCGGTGGCGGTGGGGACGCGGGAGGTCGCGGGGGCGGTGGCGCAAAGCCGAGCGCCAACTCGGGTTCGTCGTCATGGTGGCGCTCGGCCAGCACCGGCAGCGCGACCCAGCGCCCGATCACGGCCGCCAGCTGCTGCTGGGTAAAAGGCTTGGACAGGTAGTCGTCCATGCCGGCCGCGAGACAGGCTTCGCGGTCGCCCTGCAGCGCGTTGGCGGTGATCGCGATCACGGGCAGGGTGCGGGCGCGGCCCATCTCGCGCTCATGGCGCCGGATCTCTCCGGTCGCCGCGAAGCCGTCCATCACCGGCATCTGGCAGTCCATCAATACCGCGTCCCAGCCGCCGTCGTGCACCGCATGCAGCGCCTCCTGGCCGTTGGTGGCGCAATGGGTTTCCAGGCCCAGGCCTTCCAGCATGGCCCTGGCCACTTCGACGTTGACCGGATTGTCCTCGGCCAGCAGCACGCGCCGCGCGCGCCGCGCCGGCTGCTGGAGCGGCGCCGGCGCCGGCCGGGGAGCATCGTACGGCGCCGCAGCGGCAATGGCGGCGCCGGCCGGATGATGCAAGCGCGCCGCGCGCGCCGTCAGGCACGCGTACAGGTCGGCCGCGCGCGCCGGCTTGACCAGCTGGTAGGCCACGCCGGCCTCGCGCCGCTGGACCGGGTCGGCGGCCAGCTTTTCGGGGCTGAGCAAGACAAAATGGGTAGTGATCGGGGTCGAACGCGCCACCGCCTCGGCGCGCACCGAGGCCGCCAGCGCCAGGCCGCTGGTCTGGGTGAGTTCCATGTCCAGCACAGCCGCGTCATAGGGGCGGCCGGCGCGCGCCGCGCTCACCAGGTGTTCGAAGGCGGCCGCGGCGCTGCCCACGCCCTCGCAGTCCGCGCGCCAGGCTTCCAGCTGCTGCACCAGGTCCTTGCGGCTGGCCTCCTGTTCGTCCACCACCAGCACCCGCAGGCCGTCCAGCGTGTGCTGGCGGTGGCCCGGTGCATCGGGGTCGACGCGGCGCTTGTCGAAGCTGAGCGTGAACCAGAAGATCGAGCCCTGCCTGGGCGCGTTCTCGACGCCGATCGTGCCCTTCATGAGTTCGACCAGCTGTTTCGAGATGGCCAGCCCCAGGCCGGTGCCGCCGTACTTGCGGGTGGTGGAATCGTCGGCCTGCGAGAAGGCATTGAAGATGCGCGCGCGCGCGTCGCGCGAGATGCCGATGCCGGTGTCGTGTACCTCGAAGCGCAGCGCCACCCGCTGCGCGTCCTCGCCGGCCACGCGCACCCGCGCCATGATGCGGCCCTCTGTGGTGAACTTGATCGCATTGCCGATCAGGTTGGCCATGATCTGGCGCAGCCGGTTCGGGTCGCCGCAGATCGCCACCGGGATGTCGTTGGCGATGTCGAAGTCGCAGCCCAGGCCCTTGGCCGCCGCCTGCGGGGTGTAGACGTTGTGGATGTCGTCCAGCAGGTCCCACAGGTTGAAGTTGATGTATTCGATGGTCAGCTTGCCGGCCTCGATCTTCGAGAAGTCGAGGATGTCGTTGATGATCACCAAGAGGTGTTCGCCCGAGCGCTTGACCAGCTGGGTGTAGCTGCGCTGCGCCTCGGTCATCTCGGTGGCGAGCAGCATCTCGGTCATGCCAAGAACCCCGTTCATCGGGGTGCGGATCTCGTGGCTCATGGTGGCCAGGAAGCCGCTCTTGGCGCGGCTGGCCGCTTCGGCCGCGTTCTTGGCCTTTTCCAGCTGCTCGGTGCGCACGCCGACCTGCCGTTCCAGTTCGTCGCGATGGTGCAGCAGGGCCGCGCCGCGGTCCTCGATCTGGGCCAGCATGGTGTTGAAGCTGTCGATCAGCACGCCCAGTTCGTCGCTGCGCTTGTGCTGCACGCGCAGGGCGTAGTTCTGGCTGGCCGAGACTTTTTGCGCGGTCTGGATCAACCGGGCGATCGGCTCGGCGATGCTGCGCTTGAGCGGCCGCGCCAGTCCCAGCGAGACCAGCAGCGCGGCCCCCATCGCCAGCCCGATCACGACCATGCTGGCCAGGATCTCGAGCCACATCGGCAGCAGGTCGGCCTCGATCATGACCGCACCCACCGCCAGCTCGCCATGGCGCACCTCCTGCACCACGCGCATGTGGCGCGACAGCAGGACGCTGCCGGCGCGGTTGGCATCAATCAGGGTGTCGAGCCCGAGATCGTCGAGCGAGGGCAGTTCGGCGCCCAGGCGCGACGGCGCGCGGTACTCGGCCAGCGAGCGGCCGAAGCGGTCGTACAGCACTGCCGCCGAGATGTGCTGCTGCGCTTCCAGCGCCGCCAGCGTGGCGCCGGCCTGGCGCCGGTCGACCAGCATCAGGTCTCCCGACGTGGCCGCGCCGATCACGCGCGCGAAGGCGGCCAGTTGCAGGTGTTCGGCCTGGCGGTGGTTGATAATGGAAGTGACGGCAAAGGCGCAGAACACGAACAGCAGCGCGGTCGCCGTCGAAAGCAGCGAGAGGATGTTCAGCTTCCGGTTCAGGCTCGAGCGCTCGAAATTCTGCATCGTGGTTCCCGCAAACGGCACAGCGCAGCGGATCCGGCAACGGTGCAGATCCTCCTAGCGGGCAAGAACCCGCAGGAAAAAAATATACGCACTAGGGGAGGTGACAGCTTTGCGAATCCGCAAATGTGGCAAAGGGAACAATTCCATGTCGCAATTAGCATCGACGGGCGCAAAAAAGGGGCGCCCGCGGCGCCCCTTGTCGGATCAGTTCATGCCGCCTGTCAGCAGCACGACGCCCGGCTCCCCCCATAGCGCGCCTCCTGGCGCTCGCGGAAGAATTCCTCGTACGTCATCGCCGGTTTATCCGGATGGGTACGTTCCATATGCGCCAGGTAGGTGTCGTACTCGGGCAGGCCGACCATCAGCCGCAGGCTCTGCCCGAGGTAGTTGCCGGCCTGTTTCAGGGTGCCGAACATCACTGCACCTGCGGGGCAGGCATGGCGACGTACGGCGACTCCTTGGCGGTCGGCCCATTCGCGCGGCGCGCATCGATCACCGTGCGCACGCCGTAGAACAGCACCGCCAGCACCACGAAGATGAAGAAGCCGGCCAGGCTGGCGTTGACATAGTCGTTGAAGATGATGCGCTCCATGTCGAGGATCGACTTGGCCGGCGCCAGGATTTCGCCCGCGTCGTGCGCCGCCTGGTACTTGTTGGCGTGCGCCACGAAGCCGATGCGCGGATCGCTGTGGAAGATCTTCTGCCAGCCGGCGGTCAGCGTGCATGCCAGCAGCCACAGGGTCGGCATGATGGTGACCCACGCATACTTGGCGCGCTTCATCTTGAACAGCACGCAGGTGCCCAGCATCAGCGCGATACCGGCCAGCATCTGGTTGGCGATGCCGAACAGCGGCCACAGGGTGTTGATGCCGCCCAGCGGATCGACCACGCCCTGGTACAGGAAGTAACCCCAGGCGGCGACGCACAGGCCGGTGGCCAGCAGGTTGGCCGGGAGCGAGTCGGTCTTTTTCAGCGATGGAGCGAAAGCGCCCAGCAGGTCTTGCAGCATGAAGCGTCCGGCGCGGGTGCCGGCATCGACCGCGGTCAGGATGAACAGGGCCTCGAACAGGATCGCGAAGTGGTACCAGAAGGCCATCATGGCCGGGCCGCCCACCAGGTTCGACAGGATCTCGGCCATGCCGACCGCCAGCGTCGGCGCGCCGCCGGCGCGCGAGATGATGGTGTGCTCGCCGACGTTGCGCGCCATCTGCTCCAGCGCTTCCGGCGTGATCACGAAGCCCATCTGCGAGACTGCCTGCGCCGCCGATTGCGCGGTGGTGCCGAGCAGCGCGGCCGGGCTGTTCATGGCGAAGTAGATGCCCGGGTCGATGGTCGATGCGGCGATCAGCGCCATGATGGCGACGAAGCTTTCCATCAGCATGCCGCCGTAGCCGATGAAGCGCGCCTGGGTTTCATTCTCGAGCATCTTGGGCGTGGTGCCGGACGAGATCAGCGCGTGGAAGCCCGACACGGCGCCGCAGGCGATCGTGATGAACAGGAAGGGGAAGATATTGCCGGACCATACAGGGCCGGTGCCGTCGATGAACTTGGTCATGGCCGGCATCTTGAGGTCTGGCGCGACCACGATGATGCCGATCGCCAGGCCCAGGATGGTGCCGATCTTGAGGAAGGTGGAGAGATAGTCGCGCGGCGCCAGCAGCAGCCACACGGGAATCACCGCCGCCACGAAGCCGTAGCCGATCAGCATCCAGGTCAGTTCGGTGCCGGTGAAGGTGAACATCGGGCCCCAGGTCGGCGAATCGTGCACCCACTGGCCGCCGATGATGGCGAGCATGAGCAGGACGAAGCCGATCAGCGAAATCTCGCCGATGCGGCCGACCCGCACGTAGCGCGAATAAATCCCCATGAACAGCGCGATCGGGACGGTCGCCATCACGGTGAAGGTGCCCCACGGCGAACCGGTGAGCGCCTTCACGACGATCAGCGCCAGCACGGCGAGAATGATCACCATGATCATGAAGGTGCCGAGCAGCGCGATCAGGCCGGGGATCTCGCCCATCTCGGACTTGATCAGGTCACCGAGCGAGCGGCCGTCGCGGCGGGTCGACATGAACAGCACCATGAAATCCTGTACCGCACCGGCGAACACGACGCCGGCCAGGATCCACATCATGCCGGGCAGGTAGCCCATCTGCGCCGCCAGCACGGGGCCGACCAGCGGGCCGGCGCCGGCGATCGCGGCGAAGTGGTGGCCGAACAGGACGTTCTTATTCGTCGGGACGTAGTCGAGGCCATCGTTGAACTTGTAGGCCGGGGTCTGGCGCGTCGGGTCGAGCCCCATCACCTTGGTGGCGATGAACAGCGAGTAGAAGCGGTAGGCGATCAGGTAGACGCAGCCGGCGGCGGCGACGATCCAGATGGCGTTGATGGTTTCACCGCGCTTGAGCGCGATGTAGCCGAGCGAGAACGCGCCCAGGATGGACAAGGCGATCCATCCGAGCATGCTCGAGAGACGTTTCATGGGTGACTCCTCCGAAGTGGATTGATGCTTTTTGCGCCAGTACGTGCCGACGCCATTATTTACAGCATGCCGTTGAGTATCTTGCACTATTGTCAGTACCGCAAGCGCATGATTACGCAGTCCCTACGTAATGCTACGTAGATCGGTCCCTGCCATCGGACGTAGAATGCAGACCTTCGAATCAAAGCATGCGGAACAAGCATATGCGGCTGAGGCAAAAAGTGATCGTGCTGGCCGTCGTGCCACTGGTGGTGGCGCTGTGCGCGATCGCGCTCTACGTGCGCCAGCAGGGCGTGACCCTGGCGGCCGAACAGCGCGCCACGATCCAGCGCGCCTACCTGGCGAGCAAGGAGGCCGAGCTGCGCCACTACGTCGAGCTGGCGACCCGCTCGATCGCGCACCTCACCCGCACCGGCGACAGCGACCCGGCCACCCAGCAGGAAGCGATCCGCATTCTGTCGAGCCTGAGCTACGGCGAGGATGGCTACTTCTTCGTCTACGACACCCGGGGCAAGAACCTGATGCACCCGCGCCAGCCGGAGCTGGTCGGTACCGATATGTGGGAATGGCGCGACTCGACCGGCGCGCCGACCATCCAGCGCCTGATCGCACTGGCGGGTGGGGGCGGCGGCTTTTTGCGCTATACCTGGGCCAAGCCCTCGAGCAACCGGCCGGCGCCCAAGCTGGGCTACGTGGTGCCGATCGCGCACTGGAACTGGGTTATGGGCACCGGCATCTACCTCGACGACGTCGAATCGGCGCTGGCGCTGGTCGATGCCCAGCAGTCGCGCAATATCGAAGAGACGCTGCTGTGGATGGCGGTGCTGGCCACGGTGGCGGCGGTGGGCGTGGCCGGCGGCGGCCTGGCCCTGAACATCAGCGAGGGCCGGGTGGCCGACGCCAAGCTGAAAGCGCTGGCCCAGCGCGTGGTGGAATCGCAGGAAGAAGAACGCGCGCGCCTGTCGCGCGACCTGCACGACGGGATCAGCCAGGCGCTGGTCTCGGTCAAGCTGCAGCTGGAGGCCGGCATCATCCGCATCGATGGCGACGAAGCGCGGCGCGAGCAGGGCCGCGCGGGGCTGGAGCGCACCGTCGAGCAGGTGAAAACGCTGCTGGGCGAGGTGCGCCGCATCTCGCACGACCTGCGCCCGACCCTGCTGGACGATATGGGCCTGGCGCCGGCGCTGGACCACCTGGCGAGCGAATTCGGCGAGCACGCGGGCGCGCCGGTGCGCTTCCGCGCGGCCGGCGCGGTGGACGCGCTGCCCGAGATCGTGGGCACGGTGCTGTTCCGCATCGCGCAGGAAGCGCTGACCAACGTCGAGCGCCACGCCCAGGCGCGCCATATCGAGATGGTGCTCGAGCGGGTGGGCGACATCGTCAGCCTGTGCATCGCCGACGACGGCGTGGGCTTCGACATGGACGGCGTGGCCGTGCATCCCAAGCGCGGCATCGGGCTAAGGAATATGATGGAGCGCATGGAGGCGATCGGCGGGCGGTTCTCGATCGCGTCGTCGTCCACGGGCACCCGGGTGGTGGCCAGCATCGATTTGAAGGAGCAAGGCAGTGAGTGGTGAAGCAAGCGATAAAGCAAATGAGGTAAAAATCCTGTTGGTCGACGACCACCCGCTGGTGCGCGACGGCCTGCGCGCGCGGCTCGAGTCGGCGCCGCACCTGACCGTGGTGGCCGAAGCCGGCTCGGGCGAGGAAGCCCTGGCGCGGGCCGGTGAATTCCATCCCGACCTGGTGCTGATGGACGTGAACATGCGCGGCGGGAGCGGCATCGAGGCCACGCACCAGCTCACCGCGCGCTATCCCGGCATCGCGGTGCTGATGTTGTCGATGCACGACAAGCCCGAATACGTGAGCCAGGCCATGGCGGCCGGCGCGCGCGGCTATGTGCTCAAGGACGCGCCGGGCAAGGACATCGTGCTGGCCATCGAGACCGTGATGGGCGGCGGCATCTACTACAGCGCCGCGCTGGCGCGCCAGCTTGCCAATCCGGCCACGCCGAGCGACCAGCTGACGGCGCGCGAGCACGAAGTGCTCAAGCATATCGCCGCCGGCCAGTCGAACAAGCAGATCGCGCGCGACCTCGATTTATCGGTGCGCACGGTCGAGACTCACCGCCTGAATATCAAGCGCAAACTCGGCATCGAAGGGCAGGCGGAACTGATCCGTTTCGCGGTCCAGCGCGCCGGCAGTAACTGAGAGTGAACTCCCAATATCCACCGGGAAACATTGCTGTTGCTTTAAAGTATTCGGTGCAATAAGATTGACTGAATATTATTGAGAAACATCACATGGCCGAGCAGGGACATATTCCGCTGGTAGCAATCGACCCGGTCGCCAATGCGCAGAACGAATGGGTAGCGCTCAGCCTGCGGCTGGCGCCCGGCGCCGACCTGGCGCAACGCCTGCAAGCGATGTTCGCGGGCGCAGAACTGCTCACGGCGATCGCTCCGCTCGACTGCCTGCTGCACCTGGATGGCCCCGAGGCCCTGACGGTGCCGGTGCTGGCGCTGTTGCCGGCCAACCGCGTCGGCCTGGTCATCAAGGCCGAGGCGCTGGCGTCCGGCAGCGCCGCGCGCCAACTGGCCGAGCTGCACGCCTACGGCTATCGCGTCTGGCTCGACGGCGACATCCCCGAGGGCGCGAAGGCGCCGCCGGCCTTGCGCTCGGCGGCGCGCGACTGCCGCGCCCATCGCGACACTGCGCTGCAGCCAGGCCGCCTGGTCGCGCTGTTCGGACCGCACCTGGCGCACGGCGTCGACGGCGCGCGCCGCTTTTCCGAATGCGAGAACGCGGGCTTCGACTGGTTCAGCGGCGACTATCCCATCGATCCCGACGCGGCGCCATCGAAGGACGACGACGGCAGCTCGCGCCGCCGCATATTGACCCTGCTGGGCCTGTTGGCGCGCGACGCCGAATCGCGCGAGCTGGAAGACCAGATCAAGCAGGATCCGGCGCTGGCCTACCACCTGCTCAAGCTGGTGAACTCGGCGGCCTTCGCGGTGAATACCCAGATCACCAGTTTCTCTCATGCGATCACGGTGCTCGGCCGGCGCCAGCTGCAGCGCTGGCTGCAGCTGCTGCTGTACGCGCGCCAGCAGCCGGACGGCTTGCCGAACCTGCTGCTGCCGCTGGCGGCGCGCCGCGCGGCGCAGCTGGAAGCCCTGAGCCGGGAAGCGGGCGGAGATCGCGATGCACAAGACCTGGCCTTCATGACCGGCGTGTTCTCGCTGCTCGACCGCCTGCTGCACATGCCGATGGCGGCGATCGCGGCCGAACTGTACCTGCCGGACGACGTCGCCGGCGCCCTGGTCGACCGGCGCGGCCGGCTCGGCGCCTGGCTGCGGCTGACCGAGACCCATCCGGATGAGTCGCTGCTGGAGGAGGCGGGCGTGAGCCCGGCCGCCTGGTGGCACAGCCAGCTGCACGCCTGGCACTGGGCGATCCAGGTGGGCCGGAATGTCTGACCTGCGCGAACTGGATTCCTTCGACTTCGTCGGCGGCACGACCGCCGTCTGCGACGCCATCCTCCGCCTGCGCGGCGAAGCCCTGACCCTGGAGCTGGGCCGCCTGGCGGCACAGCTTACGGGCAGCCCGGAGGGGCGCTTCGTGCCGGGCGCCGGCCTGATCGAGCCGAATGAAGCAGGCGCGCGCATCCTGCGCCACGCAGTGGCGGCCGGCATAGAGCAGTTCGGCTGGTACGAAGTCAGCGGCGGCGACGGCTACTGTCCCGAGACCGAGCGCACGCTGGCGGCGCTGGCCCAGCTGACGGCCAGCCTGCTGCAGATGCACACGCTGGCGCAGCGCTCCACCCACGCCTATGCGCAGATGGAGGCGCAGCTGGCGCACCAGTCGCAGATCCTCGATCAGATCCACGAATCGGTGCTGACGATGGACCAGATGGGTTACATCACCAGCTGGAACCGCGGCGCCGAGCAGCTGTTCGGCTATACCGCGCTGGAAGCGGTCGGACGCAACATCCTGTTCTTGTACGCCGACGAAGACGGCGGCGACGACATGCAGCCCGACCTGTTCGCAGAGCAGGGCGGGCGCATGATGGAAGTGCGGCGCCGGAAAAAATCGGGCGAGGTGTTCTGGGCCAGCCTGTCGTTGTCTCCGCTGCGCGACCTGGCCGAGCGGCCGACGGGCCTGATCGCCTATCTCACCGACATCACCGAACGCAAGCAGGCCGAGGAACAGCTGCACCACCTGGCCTATTACGACGAGCTGACCGGCCTGCCGAACCGCACGCTGTTCGCGCGCCTGGTCGACCAGGCGCTGGCGGTCTCGCAGCGCAACGAGACGGCGGGCAGCGTGCTGTTCGTGGACCTGAACCGCTTCAAGCGCATCAACGACACGCTCGGCCGCCGCATCGGCGACGAGCTGCTGCGCCAGGTCGCGCAGCGCTTCAAGGACGCCCTGCGCGACGAGGACGTGGTGGCGCGCCTGTCGGGCGACGAATTCGCCGTCGGGTTGTCGGACATCCGCCAGCACTTTGAGGCCACCACGGTGGCGCAAAAGCTGCAGGCTTCGCTCGACGCGCCGTTCTTCATCGCCGGCCACGACCTGCGCGTGGGCGCCAGCATCGGCATCAGCGTGTATCCGCAGGACGGCAACGATGCCGAGACCCTGCTCGGCCTGGCCGACATCGCGATGGAGCGCGCCAAGCGGGCCGATGCCAATCCGGACCGCAGCGTCGCCTTCTACAGCCAGGACATGAACAAGGGCATGCAGGAGCGCATGCGCATCGAATCGGGCCTGCGCCATGCGCTGGGCAACGGTGAGTTGATCCTGTATTACCAGCCGAAGTTCGAGATCGCTAGCGGGCGTATCGTCGGCGCCGAGGCCCTGGTGCGCTGGGTGCATCCGCAGCGCGGCATCGTGCCGCCGTCGGAATTCATTCCGCTGGCTGAGACCACGGGGCTGATCGTGCAGGTGGGCGAGTGGGTGCTGGAGCAGGCCTGCGCGCAGGCGGCGATCTGGCAGAGATCCGGGATTTCGCCGTTCAGGCTGGCCGTGAACGTGTCGGCGCGGGAGTTTACGCCGTCGCTGCCGTCGCGGGTGGCCGATACATTGCGGCGCTATCAGCTCGATCCGTCGTGGCTGGAACTGGAGATCACCGAGAGCACGCTGATGCACGACTTCGAGCGCGTGACGGCGATCATGGACCGGATCACGGCGCTGGGGGTGTCGTTGTCGCTGGATGATTTCGGGACGGGGTATTCGAGTTTGTCGTATCTGAAGCGGTTCCCGATCCAGACCCTCAAGATCGACCGGTCGTTCACGACCGGGATTCCGAGGGATGCGAGCGACTGCGCGATCGCGGGGACCATCGTCAGCATGGCGCGGCAACTGTGCCTGCGCGTGATCGCGGAAGGGGTGGAGACGCTGGATCAGCTGGAATTCCTGCGCGAGGCGGGGTGCGACGAGGTGCAGGGGTACCTGTATGCGGCGCCGTTACCGGCGTATGAGTTCGAGCGGTGTTTGCGGGATAACTGGTTGTTGATTGGGTGAGCTGCGCGCCTGTGCAGGCCGGCTTCGTCCGCTTTAACCACTAACGTCCGCACGTCGTTCCCGCGAAAGCGTGAGCCCAAGGTGGTTTGCGTCACCGCGACGTGTGAACAACCTAACCTGACCAGCCTAGATGATTTATGTATAATGCCGGTTCCCTAGGGAAGCGTGGCCGAGTGGTTGAAGGCAGCAGTCTTGAAAACTGCCGACGGGGGAACCCGTTCGTGAGTTCGAATCTCACCGCTTCCGCCAAGCATACTGAACAAGAGCCCCACAAGTTGGGGCTTTTTTCGTCATACACGGCCAATTCCAGCCTACACAGCCAGGAAGCTGCGCCCTCCGCGCAAGTGGCGATAACTTCGAGCGACAAGAAAAGACATGGACCAATCCCGTCACGAGCGCAATAATCGTGTCGAGACCATCCATCATTTTCCGCCACATGACCGATATCGACGTTACCCAGCCAGCCTCGCCACTGAGCGCCGAACACCACACCGAACTGGAGTCGCTCCTCCACCCAATCAGGGACGACCTGCCCACCGGACCGCCGATCCGCTTCGACCCCATTTTCGACGTATTACGCGAGGCGCGCCGGGAAGACGATCCGAGTCTGCCGATGGGCGCGTGGGACAAGCCTCGGAGGCGCGCCGATTGGGCCAGAGTCGAGGAGGGCTGCAAGGCGGTATTGAAGAGACACGCCAAGGATCTGCAGATCGCCGCCTGGCTCACCGAAGCCTGGACGCACCGGCATGGTTTCGAAGGGCTCGTGCGCGGTCTGCTGCTGGTAGAGGGCCTGCTCGTGCGTTTCTGGGAGACCGTGCATCCGCAGGTGGACGAGGATGGCGACCCCGGATATCGCGTGGCGCCGCTCGAGTGGATGAACAGTTCGTTGGCGACGACGATCAGGATGCAGGTTCCAGTGCTGGGCCAATCCGGCGAGCCGCTCGGGCAATTCAGCCTGGCGGACTGGGAACGCATGTCGAGCGACGCGTCGTCGCCGGCTGCGCAAGAGAGGGCGCGCAGGGCGGCGGACGAAAGCGGCCAGCCGCTGCAGGCGCGTGCCGACGTCATCGACCATGCCAGGGCTCGTCGGGGCGCGGACGCCGAGCGCAGCCTTCAGCAGGTTCGCCATTGCGTGGCAGCCGCGCTGTCGATCGTCAGTGTGACCCAAGCGCGCCTGGGTGAGGATGCGCCGGATATGTCGAGGCTGTGCGATACACTGCGCGCGGTCGAGCGTGTATTGCTGCAACTTGGGGCCACTGGCGACGCCGGCGCCGTCCCTCGTGATGCGGCGCAGGCGCAACTCGGCGCGGTCGTGGGCAAGATCCTGCACGAGCAAGCTATGCCTGACGATGCTGCCCCGACGAGCTACACATCGACCGGCGAAGCCTCGCCGCCGGATGTGTCGGAACTACTCGGCCGGCGCATCGACGCCATCTGCAAGGCGGCGGGTATCCATGCGCCAGGTAATGCCGAGCGCCTGATGGCGATGCAGATCGGACTGCTGCGCGATCAGAATACGATCCTGCAAGGCGCCACGAGGGAAGCGGCAGATACCGCTTGCGCAGAGTTTACCGCGCTCGTTGGCGCCGTTCTGTCCAGCAGGGTGACGACCCGCTAGATCGGCGCCGTCCGCTGATGGAAGGAAGCTGGCACGTTCACCGGGTGGCCGGTGTGGTCGTCTCCGGTTTCCAGACATAGATGCCCCCATCGGCCATCAGGCTCAAGGACAGCATCCCGCCCTGCATCATGTATGAGCGAACATACGCCATATCCCTGGCGATGCGGCTGTCGAGCGACCCTGGCGGGCACATCGCCCGCGTCATCGCCAGGTTGCTGAACGTAAGTGTGCCCCGGCCCGGCTCGCTGGTCCCCATGGTGTATGACGTCGAGCCCCGATTGCAGTCGAGCTGGAACGCGGCGCGGCCGTCCGGGGCCAGCTGCATGGTATAGACCCGGTCCGGCGCCGGCCGCGTGGTGCCCGTGGCGTCGTCCATCGACTGGATTTCGTGCAGGCGCCAGGTCGTGCCGGTCAAGGCGATGGCCTGGGTGTCCCGTGCGGCGGGGTTGGTCGATGGCGCCGTGCCGGTGCTGCAGGCGGCGCACAGGACGGTTGCGAGTGCGACGGCAATACTCGATGGTTTCGACATGGTTGGTTTCCTCACGCGTGCCCGGGACCGTCCCGGTGGTTTTCTTGGGGATGTGTATTTTTATCATCATCCCATGCGAGCGTCCACCACAGGTGCACAGTTGAGCCATCCGATCATCGGTGCACGACGCCCCCCGGGCTCTGCGCCAGCTTGTCTACGTCGCCTTGCGCTTCTTGCCCCCGGCCGCGAACATCTCGATCTTCTTGGTCGGCCCCGACACGATCAACAGGTCGGCCGATCGGATCGTCGTTTCCGGCAGCGCATGCTGGAAATCCTCGTTGGCGCGCTTGACGCCCACCACCGTCACGCCGAAGCGGGTGCGCACGTGGGCTTCGGCCAGCGTCCGGTTGTGGGTCTCGGCTGGCGCATTGATCTTGGCAATCGCAAACCCGTCCTCGAACTCGATGAAGTCCATCATGCGCCCGGTGATCAGGTGCGCCACGCGCGCGCCCATGTCGGCCTCTGGGTAGATCACGTGGTGGGCGCCGATGCGCTGCGCGATCTGGCCGTGCTCCGGCGTCATGGCCTTGACCCAGATGTCCTTGATGCCCAGTTCGGTCAAGACCATCAGGGTCATCAGGCTGGCCGCGAGGTCCGAGCCGATGCCGACGATCGCGTGCGAGAAGTCGGCCACGCCCAGCTGCAGCATCACGTTCTCGTTGGTCGAGTCGGCCTGCACGGCGTGGGTCAGGCGGTCGCCCCAGATCTGCACCAGGTCTTCGCGCGTGTCGATGCCCATGACGTCATGGCCCAGGCGCATCAGCGACTGCGCCACCGCGCCGCCAAAGCGTCCGAGGCCGATGACGACCACGCTGTCGCCAGAGGAAAACGCAAACTGCTCTGTGAAAATTCTACCCAACAATTGGATGCTCCTCAGGATAACGGTAAGGCATGCGCCGCTCGCCCAGTACCAGCGAGGTCGCGAAGGTGATCGTGCCGACCCGGCCCACGAACATGAGCAGGGCCAGCACCAGCTGGCCGGAGGGCGGCAGGTCGGCGGTGATGCCGGTCGACAGGCCGGCGCTGCCGAAGGCGGCGATCACCTCGAAGATGACCTGGTCGGTCGGGAAATGCGAGATCCGCAGCAGGGCCACGGTGCCGAAGGCGACGACGACGCTGCCCAGCACCAGCACCGTGATCGCCTGGCGCTGGGCGGACGAACCGACCCGGCGTCCGAAGGCCTCGGTATCGGTGTGGCCCTTCGCCTCGGCAATCACCAGCAGCACCAGCACCGCCACCGTGCCCACCTTGACCCCGCCCGCCGTGCCCGCGCTGCCGCCGCCGATGAACATCAAAAAATAATGCAGGGCCCAGGTTTCGCGGGTCAGCGCCGCCACGTCGACCGTGTTGAAGCCGGACGTGCGGGCCGCCGCCGACATGAACATCCCGTTCATGAGCTTGTCGACCAGGCCAAAGGCGCCCAGGGTCTGGGGATTCTTCCATTCGAACAGCAGGATGGCGACATAGCCCAGCAATAGCAGGATCAGGGTGCCGGACAGGGTCAGCTTGGTGTGCAGCGACCAATGGCGCGGATCGCGGAAGCGGTGGCGCAGGTCGTGCAGCACCGGAAAACCCACGCCGCCGATGATGGCGGCGAGCATGACCGGCACCAGGATGCCGGCGTCACCCGCATAGCGGATCATGCTGTCCGGGTGGATCGAGAACCCGGCGTTGTTGAAGGCGGACACCGCATGGAACAGGCCGACCCAGCCGGCCTCGCCCCAGGCCATGCCGTAGTCGGATTGCAGCCTGAGCGTCAGCATCGCCGCGATCGCCAGCTGGAACAGCACCGACACCACCAGCACCACCCGCGCCACGCTCGAGATGTCGCCCATGCCGATCGAACGCGTTTCGGTCTGGGTCATCAGGCGCGTGCGCAGCTTGGGCGAGCGGTTCACCATGAGGCCGAGCAGGGTGGCGGCGGTCATCATGCCCAGGCCGCCCAGCTGGAACAGGACCATGATCGTCGACTGGCCGAAGCCGGACCAGTAGGTTCCCGTATCGACCAGGATCAGTCCGGTCACGCACACCGCCGACACCGAGGTGAAGAAGGCCACCATCAGCGGCACGGCGCTGCCGTCGGCGCGCGCCAGCGGCAGCATGAGCATGGCGGTGCCCGCGAGGATCGCCAGCAGGAAGCCCAGGGCGACCGCGCGCGCGGGGTGGATGACCTTGTTCATTGGTGGCCTGGTTTATTTCGCTTGCGTGGGCGGATCGACGTCGAAGTCCATGGTGTCCAGGTCGCGGTCGGAAGCCAGCGGCGCGCCCATGAGCTTGAGCCAGACGAAGCCGATCGTGCCTGCAATCACCGAAGCGGCCAGGATCGACATCTTCGAGGCGTTGATGATATCCGCATGCCCCACGAACGCAAGGTTCGTGATGAAGATCGACATCGTGAAGCCGATGCCGCCCAGCATGCCGGCGCCCAGCACGTGGCGCCAGGCCAGGTCGAGCGGCAGGCGGCATACGCCGATCGCGACCGCCGCAAAGCTGAACAGCAGGATGCCGACCGGCTTGCCGAGCACCAGGCCGACCAGGATGCCGAGGCTGTTGAGCGAGGCCAGCTCGCCGGCCCAGTCGGCGCCGATCACGATGCCGGTATTGGCCAGCGCGAAGATCGGCAGGATCAGGAAGGCCACCGGCTTGTGCAGCGCGTGTTCCAGGCGGTGCGATGGAGAATTGGCATCGTCTTCCAGCGCCGAATAGGGAATGGTGAAGGCCAGCAGCACGCCGGCGATGGTGGCGTGCACGCCCGACTTGAGCATCAGGAACCACATCAGCGCCCCGCCCAGCAGATAGGGCCACAGGGCCAGCACGCGCAGGTACTTGTTCATCACGCGCAGCGCCACGAAGACCGCGAGGGCGCCCGCCAGGTAAGCCACCGACAGCTGGGCTGTATAGAACACGGCGATGACGATGATGGCGCCCAGGTCGTCCATCACGGCCAGTGCGGTCAGGAACACCTTGAGCGAGGCCGGCACTCGGTTGCCCAGCAGCGCCAGCACGCCCAGGGCGAAGGCGATGTCGGTGGCCATCGGGATGCCGACGCCGGGCTGGGTCGGCGTGCCGCCGTTGAGGGCGAAGTGGATCCCGGCCGGCACCACGATGCCGCCGGCCGCCGCCAGGATCGGCAGCATGGCGTTGCGCAGGTCGGACAATTCGCCGTTGTACATCTCGCGCTTGAGTTCGAGGCCGACGAGCAGGAAGAACACCGCCATCAGCAAGTCGTTGATCCACAGTTCGACGGTGAGGCCGCCGAGCGGGATGTGCCAGAAGCCCAGGTAGGAAGGGCCCCACGCCGAATTGGCGATGGACAGGGAAACCAGGGTGCACAGGATCAGGATGGCGCCACCGGCCTTGCCCGATGCAATGAATTCTTGGAATGTATGGGAGAGTCGTCGTTCTATGCGCATAAATGTTTTCCAGCCGCGACGGCGCATGCGCCGTCCGGTATGTCTCATGAATTGGCAGCCGACGGTCCGGCATGGCCGGGAATGGGCCAGCGGGGGGCGGATGAAAGCGGGAAGCGGGGCGGCCAAGAGGTGGCCGGAATGATGCAACGATACTGGGTGAGTGTCATGGTAGACGTGCGTAGCCGAACCGCGTGGCGGCCCGACCAGCGCAAATCCTGTCATACCTGAGCGGTATGATCACCCAAGCAATATTATAGACGATGCGCGATGCCCGCGGCGCCCCAGTGGTGCGCCGCAGGTCGGGTCAAGGGCGGGCTGCTGCAGCGGAGTCGATCTCGGCGCCCCACGGATCCTTCTGCGCCACCGGCTTGCCCTCCGCCGCGAAATCCATCAGCTGGTCGCCCGAGCGCGCATAGCGCGGCCAAGCCGGCAAGCCCGCCCCATTCGGATCGCCGCGCTTGGCGAAGTTCACCATATACGTGCTCATCGCCTTGCCCACGGCGATGTCCTTGGCCGTCGCCTGCTCGCCGTACTTGACCGCCACCGTATCGAAGAAGAAGGGGATGTCGGTCGCATGGCCGGCGCCGGCGCCTGGTTTGGCGACGGAATCGGCCACGTACGAGAAGCGGTAGGCGTACACCGGCACGCCGTGGTCGGCCAGCGTCGCCGCCAGGCTGCGCGCGCCTGCGACCATATAGCCGGTCTTGCCGCCGATGTCGGCGCTGGTGGCGCCGATCATCACCGGCACCTTGTGCATGCGGCCGGCGGCGAAGGCGGCGCCCGAATCGATCGCCAGCCTGCCATCGGCGAACGGCCCGTGATAGGTCGGCATGCCCTGCATCCTGAAGTTGGCCAGGTTCATCCCGTCGACGACGCTGTCGGCCGGCAGCGCGCGCAGTTTGTCGAGCGCCTTCGGATCGTCGGCGGCGATGCCCTTGGCGACCGCGAAGTTCACGCCGACTTTTTCGGCGCCGGCCAGCGGCGTCGGCGCCGTGCCGCCATCGCCGCCTGACATCACGACGGCCTTGGCGAACAGCCCACGGCTGGCTGGCGACGTGAGCAGGAAATTGACCGACATGCCGCCAGCCGATTCGCCGCTGATGGTGACGTTGGCCGGATCGCCGCCGAAGTTCGCCACATTGCGCTTGACCCATTCCAGCGCCGCGACCTGGTCCATGAAACCGTAGTTGCCGAGCGCGGCTTCCTGGCCGACCTTCTGGCCGGCTTCCTGCGTCAGTTGCGGATGGGCGAAGAAGCCGAAGCGGCCAATGCGGTAATTGAAGCTGACCACCACCACGCCCTGTTTCGCCAGCTCGGCGCCGGAATAGGTCGGCGGCGACGAGCCGCCGTTGACGAAGCCGCCGCCATAGATCCAGACCAGCACCGGGAGCTTGCCTTTGGCGTTGGCCGGCTTCCAGACGTTCAGGTACAGGCAGTCTTCATCGGGCTTGGTACCGAGCGGCGCGGCGTCGCTGGGGAAGGGCAGTTGCATGCAGTCCGCGGCGTAGCTGGTGGCCTGGCGCACTCCGTCCCAGGACTGGACGGAGTGCGGCGCGCGCCAGCGCAGCGCGCCCACCGGCGGGGCGGCAAAGGGGATGCCTTTCCAGCTGGCGATGCCGGCGTCGAGCTTTCCCTCCACCTTGCCGCTGTCGATCGTCACCACCGGGCCCGCGAGCGATATGGGGGCGGCGATGGCCAGGGCGGCGGCGAGCAGGGGGCGGAAGGGGGAACGCGGCATCGGGGTCTCCTTATTGAATAGGTAAGCGTGTCTTCATGGTAACCGAATCGCTCAGCCGAAGCCGGCGAACGCATCCTTGAGGAAGTCGACGAATACCCGCACCCGCGGCGACAACTGGCGGCTCTGCGGATACAGCACATACACGGGCAGCGCCGGCGGCGCGAGCTCGGGCAGCAAGACCTCGAGTTCGCCCCCGGCCAGCTCGCGTTCGACGCGGTAGCGCGGCACCTGCACCAGCCCCAGGCCGGCAAGCGCGCCGGCCGTATACATATCGGCGCCGGTCACCGAGACCGGGCCTGGCAGGGTCAGCTGGCGCAGCGCACCGTCGACCAGGAATTCGAGCGGATACGGCTTGCCGGTCGCCGAGGAGATGAAGTTCACGGCCTGGTGCTCCCGCAAGCCGTCGAGCGTGGCGGGCCGGCCATGGCGCTCCAGGTATGCAGGGCTGGCGCACGTCACTTGCGCGATCTGCGCGATTTGCTGGGCCACCATCGACGAGTCCTGCAGATTACCGACGCGCAGCACGCAGTCGATGCCTTCGCGCACCAGGTCGACCAGCCGGTCCCCTTCGCCGATCTGCAGTTCGATGCCCGGATAGCGCGCCAGGAAGGCCGGCAGGCGGGGCGCCACGACCCGGCGCGCCAGCGTGGCTTGCAGGTTCACACGCAGCAAGCCGGTCGGCGCTGCGCGGGTGAAGACGCTTTCCATTTCACCGAGATCGGCCAGCAGGCGCACGCAGCGCTCGTAATACGCTTCGCCATCGAGCGTCGGCGCGACCACCCGCGTGGTGCGGTCCAGCAGGCGCGTGGCGAGCCGCGCTTCCAGGCGTTTGATCGCGTTCGTCACGGTCGCGCGTGGCAGCGACAGCTCGTCGGCCGCGAGCGTGAAACTGCGCCGCTCCACGATGCGCGTAAAGATCTGCATCTCCTGGAAGCGGTCCATATGGGTGGTCATCGATATCTTCCTTGTGGCAGTCGGCAAAAACGAATAGTGACACGGTCGAATGTCTTATTCCCCATATTCGATTTTTCCGGAAATGCCCGTTCTAGAATGGAGAGAAATGAATACAATTTTTTGCTAAAAGAAATGCTACGACGACTTCGGCTTGCGTTAAAGTGTTGCATTCTGTCCAAAATCCCCGGTGACTAATAAATTTCCTTTGTGCATTGTTTCCAGGGATGAACTCACCCTTGGTTTCAGCGCTATGATGACGGGTTATTACGTTTACGCAAATCTCTTATGCAAGGTCTGCTCTGCAAATTTCGCCTGTCCACCCTGATGACCTTGGCAGTGTGCATCACCGTGGCATTGACCGTAGCGTTGCAGTTGGCGGTGGTGAACCATTTCGCTGTCCGCCAGGCGAATGCCGAAGCCGAGTTGCGCCTGCAGCAACTGTCGTGGCAGATGCGCGATGCGCTCAATCGGGTCGTCGACCAGGCCGTCGGCGATGCCCGCCTGCTGGCTGCCTTGCCGTCGGTGCGCCAGGCACGCAATCCCGCGGTGGCGCGGGTCACGCTCGAGAGCCTGCAGCAGACCTTCCCTGACTATGCCTGGATCGGCATGGCCGACAACTCGGGCAAGGTGGTCGCCTCGACCATGGGGCTGCTGGAGGGGAACGACGTCAGCATGCGTCCCTGGTTCCAGGTTGGCCGCGATGGCGTGCGCGCCACCGACTACCACCCGGCGCTGTTGCTGGAAAAGCTGATGCCGCAAAGGCCCGACCCCTGGCGCTTCGTCGACGTCTCGACGCCCGTGTTCAGCCAGGAGGGCGAGCTGTTCGCCGTGCTGGGCCTGCACCTGAGCTGGGAATGGGCGCGCCGCCAGGCGCAGATGCTGCTCACGCCGGCGCTGCGCGAATATGGCGCCGAGATCCTGGTCGTGCGCGCCGACGGCACCGTCATGCTCGGGCCGCAGGAGCTGGTCGAGCAGAAAATCGATACCGCCAGCCTGCGCCGCGCCAATATGGGCGACACCGGCGCGCTGCGCGAGGCGTGGCCGGGCGGGCGCACCTATCTGACGGGATTCAGCCAGACCGGCCACGCCGGCAATCCGGCGACGCTGCAGTGGTCGGTGCTGGTGCGGCAGGATGAAGAAAAAGCCCTGCAGGGCGCCAGCGAGCTGAAGCGCCGCATGCTGGCCTGGAGCACATTACTGGGCCTGCTGCTGGTGCTCGCGGCCGCGCTGCTGGCGCGCCGGCTGGCGCAGCCGATGGCCCAGCTGGGCCAGGCGATCGAAAGGGTGACCGAAGCCACGGCGAGCGGGAAAGACTTGCCGCCGATTCCGCAGATCAGCGGTTTCCATGAAGCGAACATGTTGTCGGGCACGATGCGCGACCTGGTCAGCAGCGAAGCGCAGTACCGGCGCGCGCTGCAGCAGATGAACGAGCATCTCGAAACGGCGGTGGCCGAACGCACCGCCGAACTCAATGCGCTGCTGCTGCGCGACGTGCTGACCGGCTTGCCGAACCGGCGCGCGCTCATGGAAGCATTGCCCGAGACCATGGCCCGGGCCTCGCGCAGCACGATGCCGGCGGCGCTGCTGTTCATCGACATGGACGGCTTCAAGGCGGTCAACGACACCCACGGCCACGAGGAGGGCGACGAGCTGCTGCGCCAGTTCGGCGCGCGCCTGGCCGCGGCCGTGCGCAAGACCGACCTGGTGGCGCGCCTGGCCGGCGACGAATTCGTGGTGGTGCTCGAGATGCTGGCCAGCCCGGGCGACGCCGAAGATACCGCGCGCAAGCTGCTCGCCTGCATCCGCGAACCCTACTCCTTGCGCACCACCGACGTCACGGTGGGCGCCAGTATCGGCGTGGCGCTGTTCGCGCCCGCCGACAAGCCCGACCTCGATGCCTGGCTGGCGCGCGCCGACCATGCGATGTACGCCGCCAAGCGCGACGGCAAGAACGCCGTCAGGCTGGCCGCGGTGCCGGTCTGGCACGCGGCGGTGACCGGTACCGTTTCCTGATCGTTCCTCGAGTTCCCATCATGACCCAAATCAGCCAGATTATCGCCACCCTCAAGCGCCAGCTGAAGCTGCAAGGCTTGACCTACCGCGACGTTGCCGTCGCGCTCGACCTGTCCGAGCCCAGCATCAAGCGCTTGTTTGCCAGCGAGCAGTTCACGCTCGAGCGCATCGTGGAAATCTGCAGCCTGCTCGGCTTTACGCTGGCCGAGATCGCGCAGGAAGCCCAGAACGGCCAGCGCCGCCTGCGCACCCTGAGCGCCGAGCAGGAGAGTGAACTGGTGCAGGACGACAAGCTGCTGCTGGTGGCGGTGTGCGCGCTGAACCATTGGCGCATGCTCGATATGCTCAGTGTCTACCGGCTGAGCGAGGCCGAGTGCCTGCAATACCTGCTGCGCCTCGACCGCCTGCAACTGATCACGCTCTTGCCCGGCAACCGCATCCGGGTCAATGTGGCGCGCGACTTCGACTGGCTGGCCGACGGCCCGATCCGGCGCTACTTCAATGGCCAGGGCATGCCCGAGTTCGTCGCCGGTGATTTCGACGGGAGCGGCGAGACCCTCGACTTCGCGCACGGGATGTTGACCGACAGCGCGCGCGCCAAGCTGCAGCATGAGCTGCGCTTGATGCGCGCCCGCTTCGCCCAGTTGCACGAGGAAAGCCTGGCCGCGCCGCTGGCGCAGCGGCGCGGCAGTGGCTTGCTGCTGGCGCTGCGCGAATGGGAGCCGGCCGCTTTCGCCGCGTTGCGGCGTTGAGGGCGACATTTCTGGAAATCTCGTAAAGATTGCACCGGTTCACCATTCGGTGTACGGTGGACATCAATGCCCTGTGCGCCGTATCAAGGGCGAGCCGAAACTCTCGGTTATGTGAGGTATTAGACAGATCAGGTTGCCATAACAGGCGGATAGTAGGTGTCAGGGAGAGAATGACGCCATGAGAATGTCCATCGTCGCATTGGCCGTGCTCGGAGGGAGCGCGGCGTGCGCTTCGGCGCAGAACGAACCGGCCCGTCCGCATGCGGAGGTTGCCGGCGCCGGGGCGATCCAGGAAGCCGTTTGCGGGGCCGACTGCCTGGCCGAGCTGCAGCTGGCCGCGCGCGCCGAGACGGTGCCGGCCGAGTCGTCCATCTTTACGCGCGAGACCGAATCGGAGATTCCGCTTTCGTCCGAGCGCGAGTGGCGCAGCAGCGTCACCGCCGGACGCCAGTACAACCTCGACTACACCGCCCTGAACGACGTCGGCGATCCCTTCCAGGGCGGCCTGGCGGCGCAGTCGGCCCCGCGCGGGATGCGCGCCGACGACAGCGAGGGCTTCGAGGGCCGCTTCGCCGGCGTCAGCGCCGGCGCCAAGTGGCGCAAGGGCGACGTCGACGGCTCGCCGTCGGGACGCGCCTGGGGCATGACGGTCGGCGTCAACCTGGGGCCGCTCAATATCCGCGCCGCCCACCAGAACCGCAACGTGGCCAAGGTCACCCGCTACAACGAGGTCGATATCACAATGGCGGCCCGCAATTCCATCGTCGCCGCCAATATGCGCTTCGACTGGGGCACGGCCTATACCGCCTACAGCGCCAACCGCGGCTGGGGCAATTCGCCGCTGTTCAATCCCGACAATCCCTATGGCGCCAGCGTCGCCGCCACGCGCTCGACCGACAGCCGCGACGTGCTGATGGGGGTGGCGGTGCCGGTTTCGCGCCAGACCACGCTGCTGGCGTCCTACGTGCGCCGCAACGACCGCGATCCCGCCAACGACGATGCGCGCCAGCTCGCCGTCGGCGCCACCTATGCGATGTCGCGCCGGATGGATTTCTATGCCGCCTACTCGCGCGTCCAGCACCTGGCCGGTGCGCACCTGGGCGTCAAGCCGGGCAATGGTTCCTCGCTCAACGTGGGCATGCGGCGCGCGTTCTGAGTTCCGGCGCGCCGCCCTGCGCTGCGACACCGCGCGGCGAAATTCAGTACTCTGTCTCCATGGTTCATCAACACTTATGGAGGCACTATGACTGGCACCAGCACACTTGATCCGGACAACTTCCCGGAACGCCCAGACCGCAACCTCGGCAAGGGCCACGGCATCGACGCGCTCGGCCCGAGCGATATCTCGGACACCGGCAGCGACGTCGTCGGCGGCCCTGGCTTCGCCGGTAATCTCGATCCCGAACAGATGCTCGACTTCGATGAAGGCACGACCTCCGACCTCGAAGCGAGCCACGCCGGCGACACCGCCGGGCCGGACGTCGGCGACGCCGATTTCTCGGGCGACAGCGACGTGGGCGGCACCGGCGAACGCGCCGCGGCCGGCCGCGACGCCGTGTCGAGGGACGGCGCCGACATCGACACCGACCGCATCGAGTCCATCCCCGATCTGCCGCTGACCGAGGAGGACACCGAGTTCTTAACGAGCCGTCCGCCGACTCAGGGCGAAGGCCGCTAGCAGGGCGCCGCCGCCCAGCAGGGCGGTGGTGATCTGCTTCGAGCGCAGCTGGGCCGCGGTGTACGGGCTGCGCTCATGGGTCTGGTAAATGCCCTGGCGCTCGCGCAGTTCGCGCGTGTGGTCGGGCTTGTGCAGCGCGTCGCGCCGGCCCGGGTCGGCCGGCGCGTCCGACTTCTGGCCCTTGAACATGGTCGCAGTCACGTATTTGTCGAAGGCGCGCGGCAGGAAGCGGGCGCCCGACGAATTCATCTTGGCCGCGCCGCCGACGAACACGTCGCGCTTCGGATGCTGGGCCGCATACAGGATGGCGTCGGCCACCAGCTCGGGCGCGTACACCGGCGATGGCAGCTTCGGTTCCTTGTCCATGTAATTCTTGGCGTGCACCGCGAACATGGTGTCGATGCCCGACGGCTTGACCAGGGTGACCGACATCGGCGCGCCTTCCTTTTCCAGTTCCATGCGCAGCGAATCGGTGAAGCCTTTCACCGCATGCTTGGACGCCGCGTACATGCCCTGCAGCGGGATGCCGTGGTCGGACAGTTCGCTGCCCAGGTTGATCAGGGCGCCGCCGCCGCGCAGCTTCATGCGCTTGACCGCTTCCAGCGAGCCGTTCACGACGCCCCAGAAATTGGTCTGGAACAGGCGGTGATGGTCTTCCGGCGAGATGTCCTCGATGCGGCCGAAGATCGAGATGCCGGCGTTGTTGACCCAGGTGTCGATGCGGCCGAATTCGCGGATGGCGGCGTCGCCGATGCGCTCGATGTCCTCGATCTTGCCGACGTCGGCGGTGACGGCGATGACGTCGGCGCCGCGCGCGCGCAGCTCGGTAACCAGCTCCTCCAGCGCAGCGTCGGCGCGCGCCGCCAGCACCATGCTGGCGCCGCGCTCGGCGGCCATGCGCGCGGTCGACAGGCCGATGCCGCTGGTGGCGCCGGTGATGACCATGACTTGTTCGTTGATCTTGCGGAGTTTGACTGACATTGGTGATCCTTTCCGTGTTCGGGTAATGCGGGGAAGGACCGCCGCGTTCGCGACAGCGATGCGCGGCAGGCCACGGGTTAGTGAATTGTTCACTTCGTGACCGAGTTTGCTATTTCAAGGGATTTTTTGGCGCGCGGGTGAAGCGATGCGCCATCCGCCGAAAAAAAAGGCGCTGTCATCGTTACCTGTTGATGACCCCGAATGCAATACGCAGCAATTGCTCGACAGAAGTGACTCGGCCGCCATCGAGCGCCCACTGCCAGCCCAGATAGTTTGGGAGCCAG